>NZ_CP117781.1:2400000-3002736 GCF_028657905.1 Burkholderia sp. FERM BP-3421
CGGATCCTCGCAGTGCATGCAGCCGTCCTTGCGGATCAGCCATTCGAGGTTGCCGTCCGGATTCTCGTATTCGGAGAACCGCATCACGGTCCACGAATGCTCGGACAGGTCGGCCGGGTTGTCGTACACGCCGACGTTCGTGCCCACCTCGTCGCGCAGGTCGTTCCACTCCATGCACGCGGTCTGGCAGGCCTTGCAGCCGATGCACTTCGACACGTCGATCAGTTTCGCCACGCTCCCCGTCACCGGCTCCCGCACCGTGGGCGGCGGGGTGGTGGTGGCGGAGACCCGTTTGATATCAAGCGATTGCAATGCCATCTCGTTCCCCTTACGCCTTTTCCACGTTCACCAGGAACGACTTGAATTCCGGTGTCTGCGAGTTGCCGTCGCCGACGGACGGAGTCAGGGTGTTCGCGAGATAGCCGGGCTTCGTCAGACCCTTGAAGCCCCAGTGCAACGGAATGCCGACCGTCTGTACCTTCCTGCCGTCGACCATCAGCGGCTTGATCCGCTTCGTGACGAGCGCGACCGCGATGATGTAGCCGCGCATCGACGACACCTTCACGCGATCGCCGTGCACGACGCCCACGTCCTTCGCGAGATCCTCGCCGATCTCGACGAACTGCTGGGGCTGCACGATCGCGTTCAGGCGCGCGTGCTTCGTCCAGTAGTGGAAGTGCTCGGTGAGCCGGTAGGTGGTCGCCGCGTACGGGAACTTGTCCGACTTGCCGAACATCTTGCGATCGTCCGGGAACACGCGGGCGGCCGGATTGTTCAGCGCCTGCGGGTTGTTCGGATGGAACGGGTTCGCGGCGAGCGGCGTCTCGAACGGCTCGTAGTGCTCGGGGAACGGACCTTCGTTCATCCCCGCGCGCGCGAAGAAGCGCGCGACGCCTTCCGGATTCATGATGAACGGGCCCATGCCGGTCTCGGGCGGCTCGTCCGCCTTGAAGTCGGCGACGTCCGGGCCGCTCCAGGTCTTGCCGTTCCAGCCGATCAGCTTGCGGGTCGGGTCGAACGGCTTGCCGCTCACGTCGCACGAGGCGCGGTTGTACAGGATCCGCCGGTTCGCGGGCCACGCCCACGCCCAGCCGAGCGTCTGGCCGATGCCGGTCGGGTCGGAATTGTCGCGCCGCCCCATCTGGTTGCCGGCCTGCGTCCACGCGCCGCAGAAGATCCAGCAGCCGCTCGCGGTGCTGCCGTCGTCCTTGAGCTGCGCGAAGGCGGCCAGCTGCTCGCCCTTCTTCACGAGCGTCTTGGTCGCATCCTTCGGGTCGGGCAGGTCCGCGAGCGCGCGGCCGTTGAACTCCATCGCGAGTTCCTCGGGCGTCGGGCTTTCCGGGTCCGCGTACGGCCAGGTCAGGTTGACGATCGGATCGGGGAACTTGCCGCCGTCCTTCTTGTAGGCCTCGCGCATCCGCAGGAAGATCCCCGACATGATCTCGAGATCGCTGCGCGCCTGGCCCGGCGGCTCCGCGCCCTTCCAGTGCCATTGCAGCACGCGCGACGAGCTCACCAGCGAGCCGCGCTCTTCCGCGAAGCAGGTGGTCGGCAGGCGGAACACCTCGGTCTGGATCTGCGACGCGTCGACGTCGTTGTAGTCGCCGTGGTTCTTCCAGAACTCGGACGTCTCGGTCGCGAGCGGATCCATGATCACGAGCCACTTCAGCCTGGCGAGCGCAGCCGCCGTCTTGACCTTCGACGGGGCCGCCGCGAGCGGGTTGAAGCCCTGGCAGATGTAGCCGTTCATCTTGCCGGCCGCCATCAGCTCGATGGTCTGCAACAGGTCGTACGGCTTGTCGAGCTTCGGCAGGTAGTCGTAGCCCCAGTTGTTGTCGACCGTGGCCGCGTCGCCCCACCACGACTTCATGAAGCTCACGTGGAACGCGCGGTAGTTCTTCCAGTAGCTGAGCTGGTTCGGCCGCATCGGCTGCTGCACGCGCTTCTGGATATAGCCTTCGAAATCCTGCTCGCCCTGCGACGGCAGCGTCATGTAGCCCGGCAGCAGGTTCGACATCAGGCCGAGGTCCGTCAGGCCCTGGATGTTCGAGTGGCCGCGCAGCGCGTTCATGCCGCCGCCCGCGATGCCGATGTTGCCGAGCAGCAGCTGCACCATCGCGCCCGTGCGGATGATCTGCGCGCCGATCGAGTGGTGGGTCCAGCCGAGCGCATACAGCACCGTGCCGGCGCGGCCGGGAACGGCGGTGGTCGCGAGCATCTCGCACACCTTGAGGAACTTGTCCTTCGGCGTGCCGCAAACCTTCTCGACCATCTCGGGCGTATAGCGCGAGTAATGCTGCTTGAGCAGGTTGTAGACGCAACGCGGATGCGCGAGCGTCGGGTCGACCTTCACGAAGCCGTCCTCGCCGCGCTCGTAGTCCCAGCTCGACTTGTCCGGATACGCGTGCTTCTCCGCGTTGTAGCCGGAATAGATGCCGTCGTTGAAGGTGAAATCCTCGCGCACGATGAACGAGAAGTCCGTGTAGTTCTTCACGTACTCGTGCTGGATCTTGTCGTTCGTCAGCAGGTAATTGATGATCCCGCCGAGGAATGCGATATCCGAGCCGGTGCGAATCGGCGCGTAGTAGTCCGCCACGGAGGCGGTGCGCGTGAAACGCGGGTCGACCACGATCAGCCGCGCCTTGCGGTGCGCCTTCGCTTCGGTCACCCACTTGAAACCGCACGGGTGCGCTTCGGCGGCATTGCCGCCCATTACCAGGATCACGTCAGCGTTCTTGATGTCGACCCAATGGTTCGTCATCGCGCCGCGGCCAAACGTCGGGGCAAGACCTGCCACCGTCGGGCCGTGTCAGACACGCGCCTGGTTGTCGAATGCAAGCATCCCCATGCTGCGCACGGTCTTGTGCGTCAGATAGCCCACCTCGTTGCTGCCCGCCGACGCGGCGAGCATGCCCGTGGTCAGCCAGCGGTTGACCTTCGCGCCGTCTTCCGTCGTCTCGACGAAGTTCGCGTCGCGGTCTTCCTTCATCAGCTTCGCGATGCGGTCGAGCGCATCGGTCCACGAGATCGGCTCCCACTTGTCCGAGCCGGCCGCGCGGTATTCCGGCTGCGTCAGGCGGCTCGGGCTGTGGATGAAGTCGATCAGGCTCGCGCCCTTCGGGCACAGCGTGCCGCGATTGACCGGGTGATCGGGATCGCCTTCGATGTGGATGATGCTCGGCTGCGCATTCTTCGCGCCGTCGCCGAGGCTGTACATCAGGATGCCGCAGCCGACCGAGCAGTACGGACAGGTGTTGCGGGTTTCAACTGTACGCGCCAGCTTGTATTGACGCACCTCGGCGAGCGCTTCGGCTGGCGAGAAGCCCATCAGGGCAAGACTCGAGCCGGCGAGCGTCGTGGCGGTCACCTTCATGAACTGGCGCCGGGACATGTGTAGCATGGTGGTCTCGGCTGGTGTATTAGGGGGACACTTAAAACTACGGTGCCGGCCGGATTCTACGACGGCTGCGCGCTTGCTGCTGCGCTTCGACGAAGTTCCAGGCCGTGCAGCCTGGGCTGCGGCGGGCCGCCGGCACTTTCGCCTGCACGCCCTTCTGTTATATGACAACAGGGGCACGATGGCTAGGAACGGCGGCCTTACAGGGCCGTAAGCTTATCAGATGCGGGTGCGAAATTTCGCCTGGGCACGCTGAATCGGACGAATCCGGAGCATTCGGCGGGGCGAAATCGCGGTGTCGGCGCAGGCAGGAATTGATGCGTGACCGACGCCTCATTTCTGCTTCGCGTCGGTAGACGCCGGCTACACACCCGCCGACGTGGAAAAGATGAAAACGGCGCTCGATGCCGGCAGCGGTGAGACCGAGGTGTCGAAGCAGTCGATCGGCGATCTGCAATTGAAGGTGTCGGTGCGGCTGGAAGGCATGGCGTACGGCGCGCACGAGTGAGACGTGATGCTCATGGCGACGGGACCGCCATATAGGCGAAGCCCCATTCAACCTCAATCTCGGCCAATCACCCCGTCCGTCCCGGAATTCCCTCGCCATCGCCGACCTGGGCTTCTGCGGATATGGATAATCGCCTCAACCCCAAAACACAACATTGCAAACGCCAGGCGCCCTCCGCACCGCTTCGAACCCGGACGTCGAATCCGAGTGCCGATAAGCGGCTCGCTCGCCCCTCCCCTCAAAACCTCGGCAAGCCCGGCGGATTCGTCTCCGACTTCGCCACCGCCTCGTCCTGCAAGCCCCATCGCGCGAGCGCGCGCCCATACCGGCCGTCGCGGATCAGGTCGTTGGTCGCGATCGTCAGCGCGTCGGCCAGACCGCTGCCCTTGCGCGTCGCGATCGCGACATCCGCGTTCGCCGGCCAGCCCGCGTTCACGCCGCCCACGCGCCGGATGCCCGCGCCCTGCGCCGCCGCGTACGCGAGCGACGCATCCGGATTCAGCTCGGCGTCCGCGCGCCCCGTCAGCAGCGCGACCCGCGCGACCGCATCGTCGTCGTAGTACTGCAGCACGGCCGGCCGCAGCCCCTGCGCGGCGTTGCGCCGGTTCCACTCGAGCAGGATCCGCTCCTGGCTCGTCCCCGCTCCGGTGATGATGCGCAGGCCCGCCACGTCCGCCGGCCCGGCGATCCGCCTGACCGGGCTCGCATCGCGCACGTAGAAGCCATGCAAGCCGAGCCGGTAGGTCGTGAAATCGAACTTCTCCTTGCGCTGCTCCGTCACGCCGACATTGGAAATCACCGCGTCGTACTTCCCGGAACTGAGGCCGAGCGGCCAGTCCGCCCACGCGATCGGCAGCAGCCGCAGCGTCCGGCCGAGCGCGTCGGCGATCAGTTGCGCGTAGTCGGCGTCCGCGCCGACCACCGTCCGCGCGTCCGTCGCGTAGGTCGCCACGGGCGGCGCATGCGGCGCGATCGCGACCGTGAACGCGCCCGCCGCCGCCCAGCGATAGCCGCGCGCCGCGTCGATCGCACGCGGATCTGGTTCGGCGCGCACCCGGCCCGCCTGGCGCGGATCGAGGTCCACCGCACGCGCGCCCGTCGCCGCCGCCCACGCCGACGCCGGCGCGACGCCCGTGGCGAGCAGCGCCGCCAGCCACGCGCGCCGGCGCGGCTGCGCAGGCTCGGCGGCCCCGGTCGCGCGCCGCATCACAGCACCTTCGACAGGAACGCGCGGGTGCGCGGATGCGCGGGCGCGCCCAGCACCTGCGCCGGCGTGCCGGATTCGACGATGCGCCCCTGCTCCATGAACAGCACGGTATCGGCCACCTCGCGCGCGAAGCCGATTTCATGCGTGACGATCACGAGCGTCGTGCCGGAGCGCGCCAGTTCCTTGATCACGTCCAGCACTTCATTGACCAGCTCCGGATCGAGCGCCGACGTCGGTTCGTCGAACAGCAGCACCTTCGGCCGCAGCGCGAGCGCGCGCGCAATCGCGACCCGCTGCTGCTGGCCGCCCGACAGCTGGCGCGGATACGCGTCGGCCTTCGCCGCCAGCCCCACCCGCGCCAGCAGCTCGCGCGCGTCGCGCTCGGCGTCGTCACGCGTCGCGAGACCCAGCGCGACGGGCGCCTCGATCAGATTGCCGAGCACGCTCAGGTGCGGAAACAGGTTGAAGCTCTGAAACACCATCCCGACGTCGATGCGCCGCCGCAGCACCTCGCGCTCGCTCAGTTCGTAGAGCGTGTCGCCTTCGCGCCGGTAGCCGACCAGTTCGCCGTCGATGTCGATGAAGCCGTCGTCCACGCGCTCCAGGTGATTGATCGTGCGCAGCAGCGTCGACTTGCCGGACCCGGACTGCCCGAGGATCACCGTCACGCTGCCCGGCGCCGCGACGAACGAGAGGTTGTCGAGCACCTTGTGCGAACCGAAGCTCTTCGAGACGCGATGGATCGCGACCTGTCCGCCCGGCCGCCGCGCGCCGGACTGCCAGCCCGACCCGCGCGCGGGTGTCGGGGCCGGCGCCAAGGCGGCCGGCCGCCGCGCCGCAGCGCGGCGCGCGCGCCACGCGTCGAGCAGCGACGGCGGCGGATTGCGCAGCGCGCCGCGCGCGAAGTGGCGCTCGACCTGCGCCTGGATCACCGACAGCACGGTCAGGATGATCAGATACCAGACGGTCGCCACCATCAGCAGCGGAATCACTTCGAGATTGCGGCGATAGATGACCTGCACCGTGTAGAACAGCTCCGGCATCGCCAGCACGTACACCATCGACGTCCCTTTCGCGAGCGTGATCAGGTCGTTGAACGCGGTCGGCAGGATCGCGCGCATCGCCTGCGGCAACACGATCCGCCAAACCTGGCGCGCGCGCGGCAGGCCGAGCGCGGCGGCGGCCTCCAGCTGCCCCTGGTCGACCGACAGGATCCCGCCGCGGATCACCTCGGCGGAAAACGCCGCGTGATTGAGCGTGAGGCCCAGCACCGCGGCCAGGAACGGGCCCACCAGTTCGGTGGTGGAAATATCCACGAACGTGAGGTCGGTAAACGGCACCCCGAGCCGGATATGCTCGTACAGGTAGCCGAGATTGTTCAGCACCAGCAGCAGCACGATCAACGGGATCGAGCGGAACAGCCAGATGAAGATCCACGCGCTCGCCGCCAGCACCCGCGAACGCGACGCGCGCGCGAGCGCGAGCGGCACGCCGAGCGTGACGCCGAACAGCGCGCCGAGCAGCGTCAGCCACAGCGTGCGCGCGAGGCCGGACAGCACCGGCTCCGACAGGAACCATTCGGCGAACACCGGCCAGCCCCAGTTCGGGTTGCCGAACAGCGAATGCAGCACCAGCGCGATCAGCACGACGCCGAACACGGTGCCGGCGGTGCGCGCGCGATGGCGGGCCGGCACGATCCGGTAGCGCGCGGCGTCGGCGGATGCGGTCGCGCCCAGGGCGGGCAGCGCGCCGCCGACGATCCGGGTGGTGTCGCTCATCGTCCATTCCCTCCTGTCGACCGGCTCAGGCCGGTTCGTAGTCCGCGTGGCGGCTCGTCTTGCGCGCGAGCCCGAGGTGGTCGCGCAGCGTGCGGCCGGGCAGCGTGCGCTGGTAGCGGCCGCGCGCCTCGAGCGCCGGGATCACCAGCTCGGCGAAATCGTCGACGCCCTGCGCCTGCACCGGAAACCCGAGGATGAAGCCGTCGGCCGCGCCCGCGTCGACCCAGCGGATGATCTCGTCCGCGACCTGTTCGCCGGTGCCGATGAAATCCGGGCGCGGCGTCGCGACGGCCAGCGCGATCTCGCGCAGCGTGAGCCCCTTCGCGCGCGCGTCGGCCTTGATCCGGTCGGTGGTCGAGCGGAAGCTGTTGCGGCCCAGCTCGCCCAGTTCGGGAAACGGCGCGTCGAGCGGGTACTGCGTGAAATCGTGGTGATCGAAGAAGCGGCCGAGGTAGGCCAGCGCCTCGTCGATCGTCAGCAGGTCGCGGATCGCGCGGTACTTGTCCTCGGCTTCGGCGGCCGTGCGCCCGACCACCGGCCCGATCCCCGGAAAGATCTTCACCTCCTCGCCCCGCCGGCCATGATCGCGCGCGCTTTGCCGCACGCGCTGCGTGAACGCGTGGGTCTCGTCGAGCGACGGCGAATGCGTGAACACCGCGTCGGCATACTTGCCCGCGAGCGCGATGCCGTCGTCGGACGAGCCGGCCTGGAAGATCACCGGCTGCCCCTGCGGCGAGCGCTGGATGTTGAGCGGCCCCGCGACCTGGAAGAAGCGGCCCGCGTGATCGAGCGTATGCAGCTTGTCGCGGTCGAAGAAACGGCCGCCCGCGCGATCGCGCACGAACGCGTCGTCGTCCCAGCTGTCCCACAGCCCCTGCGCGACGCTCAGGTATTCGTCGGCGATCTCGTAGCGCAGCGCGTGCTCAGGATGGGTCGCGCCGTAGTTCTTCGCGGTGCCTTCGAGCGGCGTCGTCACGACGTTCCAGCCGGCCCGCCCCCCGCTGATCACGTCGAGCGACGCGAACTGCCGCGCGACCGTGAACGGCTGGCTGTACGACGTCGACACCGTGCCGGCCAGCCCGATCTTCGAGGTCAGCGCGGCCAGCGCGGACAGGATCGAGATCGGCTCGAAGCGGTTCAGGAAGTGCGGGATCGATTTCTCGTTGATGTACAGGCCGTCGGCGACGAACGCGAACGCAAAGCCGAGCGCCTCCGCCTTGCGCGCGATGTCCGCGATGAACGCGAAATTGATGCTCGCGTCGGGCGGGTTGCTCGGGTGCTTCCACGCGTTCATGTGACTGCCCCCGCCCTGCAGCATGATGCCGAACGGGATGGATTGCTGGGTCATGATGAGGTCCGCTTGCCAAGAAGAGGGTCAGGCGCGCGCCGACTGCCGCGCATGCGCCAGCAGTTCGACCGATTCGAGACGCGCCGCATAGTCGGTCACCGGCGAGTCGACGACGAATTCGTCGACCCCGAGCCGCGCGCTCAGCGCCGCCAGCTCGCGATGCACGTGGTCGGGCGTGCCGGCGACGATGTGCGGCCGCAGCTCGTCGATCCGATAGTCGGCCGCGCCGCTTTGCCGCGCGAATTCGGCGGCGGCCTGCGCGCTGCCGAGATTGAAGCTCTGCCCGCCCGCGAGCTTCAGCTTGTAGATGCGCAGCGCGCCGATCAGCTGCGCCGCGCGCGCCTCGGTCGGCGCGACCACCGCGAACAGCGCGAGCAGCGGCGAGCGGCCGCTCGCCTGCCGGTAGGTGTCGAGCGCGCGCGCGATGGTGTCCTCGTCGCCGTTGAAGTGGCCCGCGTAGCAGAACTGCCAGCCGAGCCGCGCCGCCAGCGCCGCGCTGTCCGGCGAGCCGCCGAGCAGGATCCGTTCGGGCGGCTCGGGCGGCGTCGGCATCGCGAGCGCGCCGGCGAGCGGATGGTTCTCGTCGACGCCCCAGTCGAGGAACGCGTTCAGCTCGGCGAGCTGCGCGTCGAAATCGGCTTTCCTGGCCTTGTCGTGGCGCGACTGCAGCGCGCGCGTGGTGAGCGGCAGCCCGCCCGGCGCCTTGCCGACGCCGAGATCGACGCGGCCCGGCGCGAGCGCGGCGAGCAGCTTGAAGGTCTCGGCCACCTTGAACGGACTGTAGTGCTGCAGCATCACGCCGCCCGAGCCGATCCGGATCCGCGAGGTATGCGCGAGCAGATGCGCGACGACGATCTCCGGCGCGGAACTGGCGAGGCCGGCCGCGCCGTGGTGCTCGGCCACCCAGAAGCGGCGATAGCCGAGCTGCTCGGCGCGCCGCGCGAGCGCCACCGTGAAACGCAAGGCATCGGCGGCGCTCGCCCCGTCGGCGAGCGGGCTCTTGTCCAGCAATGAGAGGGCGTAGGTCATGGGCGTCGGGGAGAAGGTCGCGGCGGGTCAGCGCTTCGGCAAGCCGGGCGGATTGGTCCGGGCGCGATCGATCGCTTCCGAGCCCAGGCTCCAGCGGTCCAGCACCTTGCGGTACGTGCCGCCCTGGATCAGGTCGTTCACCACCTGCGTGAGCGGCGCGGCGAAACCGCTGCCCTTGCGCGTCGTCGCGGCGATGTCCGCGGTGCGCGGCCAGCCGCCGCTCAGCGTGCCCACGAGCCGGATCCGGCCGTGCTGCACCGCCGCCTGGTACGCATAGATCGAGTTGACGCTGAAGATCGCGTCCGCGCGGCCCGACTGCAGCGCGACGCCCGCCGTCGCGCGGTCGTCGTAATACTGGACCGCGACCGGCTTCAGGCCCTTCGCGACATTCTCACGGCTCCATTCGAGCAGGATCTTCTCCTGGTTCGTGCCCGAATCCGTGATCACGCGCAGCCCGGCCACGTCCTTCGGCTCGCGGATCGCGGCGATCCGGCTGTCCGACTTCACGTAGAAGCCGACCAGGTCCTGCCGATAGCTCGAGAAATCGAATTTCTCCTTGCGCTCCTCGGTGACCGTCACGTTCGAGAGCACCACGTCGACCCGGCCCGAGTCGAGCGCGAGCGGCCAATCCGGCCACGCGAGCGGCACGAGCCGCAGCTTTTTGCCGAGACTGTCGGCGATCAGCTGCGCGAGATCCGCGTCGAAACCGACGACGGTGCGCGCATCCGTCGCGTACGTGCCGAGCGGCGGATCGCTGGGCGAAATGCCGACGGTCAGCGTGCCCGCCTCGACGAACTTGAAGGATGCGGGCACCGTGCGGATCGCGGCCGGATCGGCGGCGACGCGCGGCCGCCCCGGTTGCTCCGGGCTCAAATCGAAACTGACCGCCCACGCGGCCGCGCTCGCGCCGACCAGCACGGCGGCGAGCGCGACGCGCATGCGTCGTCTCAGGATATGGGTGACGTTCATCGGACTCCCCTGTCTGCGCGGATTGGAATGATCGGAAGGCGCGCGCTGCACGCGCTCGGCGGCGCTCAGCGCGGCGCGGCGGCCGGCTCGGGCGCCCATAGGTCGGCCAGCGTGCTGGTGCGCCCCGGCTGCGCGAGATCCTTGCCGAACGGCAGGTGCTCGTGGATCTCGGGCGCGGTGTCCGGGTCGTACAGCGCGGCGTAGCCCGAGTCGAGATACAGCGCCCAGGCCTCGGGCTGCCGGAACCCGGTGGTCAGATAGAGGCGGTCGTAGCCCAGTCGCGCGGCGCGCTGTTCCAGCGCCGCCACGATGCGCTTCGCGAGCCCCTGGCGACGCAGGTCTTCGCGCGTCCAGATCCGCTTCAGCTCGGCGGTCCGCGCGTCGTAGCGCTTGAACGCGCCGCCGCCGATGGTCTCGCCGTCGCGGATCAGCAGGATGAACGCGCCGTCGGGCGGCGCGAACAGCGCGGCGGGATAGCGCGCCAGCTCCTGCTCGGCCCGGGCACGACTGTTGTCTCGATAGTCGTGGTAGCGGGTCGCGTATTCATCGGTCAACGCGTCGACCAGCGGGCGGGCACGCGGGTCCTCCGATGAGACATCGATGATGCTGTCAGCCATGATCGCAAGCTCGGTTCGGGCGTCGTGGGGAGACGGGAGCGGAACCGCTCCGCCCGGCGTCGCGACGCCATCGTTCTTTTTCACCAATCAACCGGCCGCCCGCGACAACGACGCGTCGCCGCGCGGCCCTGATCAGCACCTTACCGGCCGCGCGCGTAACGGCTAACCAAGCAATTTCGATAAGAATATCGAGGCGACGCTGCACAAGACATGCCGCGCGCCTTCATCGGGCCGCGCGCGCCGAGGCGCGGCGTTCAGCGGCCGGCGTCGAGCGGCTCGGCGAGCTGGAACAGGCAGTCGCCGCGCTGCGCCTGGGCGGGATGCCGCTGGCATACCACCTCGCCGCTGCCGGCGAACCGGTAGACGACGGGCTCGCGCAGGGGCGTGTCGGGAAAGTGCAGGCGCGCGGCGGGCTGCCCCTCGCGCACCTGATCGCCCAGCGCGACGAGCGGCTCGTAGAGCCCCTTGTCGTAGGCGTAGACATGATGGCGCGCGCCGTCGATGCGCATGAAGCGCGTGACGACGGGCGGCGCGGCGGGCACGAGCGGCCCGCTCAGCGCGCCGACGAAGCCCAGGAAATGCAGCAGCCCGTGGCGGCCCTGGCGCAGCAGCGCCGGATCCGCCGTCGCGCCGCCGCCCAGCTCCGTCAGGATCGACAGCGCGCCCTGGCGACGCGCCGCCGCCGATGCATGAACCGGATTCGGCGCATGCAGGAAGGCGTTCGGCAAGCCGAACGCCGACAGCAGCGCGCGCACCCGCGCCGTTTCCGCTTCATCGCGCGGCAGCAGCGCGAGCAGGTTGCCGCCGTGATAGCGCAGCGAACTGCCGCCCGAATGCAGGTCGACCAGGTATTGCGCGCGCGGCAGCAGCGCCCGTTCGAGATAGTCGGCGATCAATGCGGTCGGGCCGCCCGCCGGATCGCCGGGGAAGCTCCGGTTCAGGTTGCCGCCGTCGAGCGGCGACACGCGCAGGCCCGCGTCCGCCGCGGGGAAATTCGCCATCGGCAGCAGGATCAGCTGGCCCGTCAGCATGCTCGGCTCGATCTCGCGGATCAGCTCCGACACGATGATCTGACCTTCGTATTCGTCGCCGTGATTGCCGGCCATCACGAGCACGACCGGGCCGTCGCCGCGCCGGATCGATACGATCGGGACCGGAATCCAGCCGTACGCGGAGCGGTGCACGGAATGCGGCACCCGCAGATAGCCGACCTGCTTGCCGTCGGTGTCGAGATCGATTTCGCAGTGGATCGGGTTGCGCAAGCGGGCAGGTTCGGTCATGGTCGGCATCGCGTGGAGGCATCCTGGCGAAGGGCCGGACGGCGCGTGTTCGCAGGGACGCGGTTCGGGGCGGCGGCGCGCTGGTTTGCGCGCGCCCGGGCGTGTCCGATACTAGCGGGCCGGCGCGCCGCCCGCCAACAATCGCTCGTCACATCGATATCAGCGCGCACCCGTCCACAGCGGGCACGAGATCTGCTTGACGATGCGCGCCGAGCCCGGCCGGCCGCATCCCGATCTAAACTTTTCCGCGAAAGATGCGTCCGACAAACCATGTCCCTCTCCGCGCCGCCGTGCGCAGCCGACCTTGCCGATGAAGTCACTGATTCCCGAACAACCCCAGAAGCTCGTCCGCCACAACGTCAATTGGGCGATGAACGCCTTCCAGCGCTTCGCCGCCGATCGCTGCACGACGATGGCGGCGAGCATCGCGTTCTACGCGGCGTTCTCGCTCGCGCCGATGCTCGTGATGGTGATCGCGGTCGCCGGCTGGTTCTTCGGCGACGACGCCGCGCGCGGCCAGATCTTCAGCCAGGTGCACGAACTGATCGGCAACGAGGCCGCCGCCAGCGTGCAAACCATCGTCGAGAACGCGCATCGCAGCGGCAATCGCGGCGGCGTCGCCGCGCTGATCTCGTTCTCGATGCTCGCGATCGGCGCCTCCGCGACCTTCTCGTCGCTGAACACCGCGCTCAGCATCATCTGGCCCGCCACCGAGAAGCGCGCCTCGTCGGTGCTCGGGCTCGTGCGGGTCCGGCTCATCTCGTTCGGCCTCGTGCTCGGCGTGGCCTTCCTGCTGATCGTGTCGCTCGTGCTCGACACCGCGATCACGTTCATCGGCCGCTGGCTGTGGGGCGCCACGCCCTACGTGGTGATCGGCAACCTGCTGCAGTTCACGGCCGGCATCGCGGTGCTCGCGGGCGCCTTCACCGCGCTCATGAAGTTCCTGCCCGACGCGCGCATCGCGTTGCGCGACGCGCTCACGGGCGGCATCGTCGCCGCCGTGCTGTTCTCGGCGGGCAAGAAGCTGTTCGCGCTGTACCTCGCGCATGCGGGCACCGCGAGCGCGTTCGGCGCGGCCGGCTCGTTCGCGGTGCTGCTCATGTGGCTGTATTTCTCGGCGGCCGTGCTGCTGCTCGGCGCGGAATTCGCGGCGGCGCGCGGCGCGGCGGCGCGCGCGCAAGACGGCGCCCCCGCACGCTGACGCATGGAAAGCAGCACAGGCTGCCGCGCGTGTCCAGCCATCCTGCACGCGACGCGCGACGCAGCGTTAATTTTGCGTGCCCCGGGATCCGCACACGCAAACGTTCGCGCGCGTGAAATCGTGTGACGGAACCGTGCGCGGCGGAACGACACCATTCGGCGTCATCCGCTAACGCAACAATCGCAGTGCATCAATCCGTCAATATTCCGATTTCAGGAATATTACGTAATGTCGTTGATATATAAGGACTTTCGGTCCTTGTCACCTTTTGGAGACACTTTATTTTTTTCGGGTTCTTGCGTCTGGTGCGGTGCGCTATTCTCCAAAACGCAACAAATAACGACTCACTCGCGTGGAGAAACCTACCGATGAAGAAACTCGCGTTATCTACCCTCTCGTTGGCACTCATGGGCGCGGCCGGCGTCGCGCATGCGCAAAGCAGCGTCACGTTGTATGGCGTGATCGACACGTCGATCACGTATGTTCACGGTAACGACGGCCAGGGCAACAACGCCTGGCAAATGGGCAGCGGCAACCTGTCCGGCAGCCGTTGGGGCATGAAGGGTACGGAAGATCTGGGTAGCGGCCTGAAGGCGATATTCCAGATCGAAGGCGGCTTCAACTCGGGTACGGGCGCGCTCGGCCAGAGCAACAGCAGCACGCAGCGGATCTTCGGCCGCCAGGCGTTCGTCGGCCTGCAGAGCGACCAGTACGGCACGGTCACGCTGGGTCGCCAATACGACCCGCTCGTCGACCTGGTGCAGCCGGTCACGGCCGACAACTACTTCGGCAGCGTGTTCGCCACGCCGGGCGACGTCGACAACAACGATAACAGCCTGCGCGTGAGCAACACCGTCAAGTACGCGTCGCCGGTGTTCTCGGGCCTCCAGTTCGAAGCGTTGTACGGCTTCGGCGGCATCGCGGGCCAAACGGGCGCGGGCCAGACCTGGTCGGCCGCGGTCGCCTACAACAACGGCCCGATCGGCCTCGCCGCCGGCTACTTCCGCGCGTCGAACCCGTCGCCGGCGACGGCAGCCCTGCGCAGCAATTCGTGGGGCGGTTCGTCGGATCCGATCTTCGACGGCCCGATCAATAGCGGCTACCAGAGCGCGAAGTCGATCGGCATCGCGCAGGTCGGCGGCCAGTACGTGATCGGCCCCGTCACCCTGGGTCTCGGCTACAGCAACGCGCAGTACAAGTCGGACGGTTATTCGCTGTTCACGTCGACGCAGAAGTTCAACACGGGCCGCGCATTCGCTGCGTTCCAGGCGACTCCGGCACTGCTGCTGGGCGTCGGCTACTCGTACACGAAGGCGAACGGCAACACGGACGCGAAGTACCATCAGGTGTCGCTGGGCGGCGACTACTCGCTGTCGAAGCGCACCGACCTGTACCTGGTGGGCGCGTACCAGCACGCGAGCGGTACGCAGCTGACGGTCAGCAGCAGCGGCGTCGTCAGCACGCAGACGGCGCAAGCGTCGATCGGCTCGTACGGCTACGCCGGCACCAGCTCGCAGGAAATGGTCGCCGTGGGTATCCGCCACAAGTTCTAAGCATCGCGTCGACGGGCGCGCGCCGGCTTCGGGCGCCCCGTATCGCGGTATAGACAGCCAAGGGCATGCGCCCTTGGCTGTTTTTTTGCGCGCGCACCGACGCCGTTCTGCCGTTCTGCCGTTCTGCCGTTCTGCCGTTCTGCCGTTCTGCCGTTCTGCCGTTCTGCCGTTCTGCCGTTCTGCCGTTCTGCCGTTCTGCCGTTCTGCCGTTCTGCCGTTCTGCCGTTCTGCCGTTCTGCCGTTCGTGGCGCTCGTGGCGTTCGTGGCGCTCGGTTGGTGAACGGGCTGACGAGCGCGTTGGCGAACGGAATAGCAAGCAGGCGGGAAAACGGGTTGGCGAGCGAGGCGAGCGGTGTCCAAGACCCCAGTCACATCACCCGACGCCTGGCCGGCCCCTCCTGGCGCGTCCCGATCATGTCGCCGGCATGACACCGGAATCCCGCTTCGGAACACCCATCGCGCCAATCCTGCCTCTCGACGCCAGCCACTCCACTCGCCATGCAATCGCGCGGCGCCCCCTTCCGCGCGTTGCGCCTGCCCGCGCGCGCTGCCGCCCGGGACGCCCTCCGCACTGACGGGCGGCCGCTCCACCGTCACGTGCGCCGCGCCGGCGCGGCGCGCCGCCGATCCGGCCGCGCTGCCCCAAAATGAGCGCGCCGCCGTCGCCGCGCACATAAAAAAATCCCCGCGCGCCGACGGCACGCGGGGATTTTTTCGGACTGCGGGCAGCGACCGGACGAGCCGGCAACCCCTGCAAAATCCTTAGGCTGCTGCGTCCTTCAGCTTCTTCAGCGCACGAACCTTCACGCGAACGCTTGCCGGCTTGGCCGGGAACCAGCGCTCTTCACCCGTGAACGGATCCTTGCCGAAGCGCTTCTTCTTCGCCGCCACGGCTTGCGCGGTGACCTTCAGAAGACCCGGCAGCGTGAATTCGCCGGCGCCCTTCTTGTGGATCGAGCCGAGAACGACGTTCTCGAGCGCCGCGAGCACTGCCTTCACCGCCTTCACTTCGACTTCGGCGCGTTCCGCGATGTGCGTTGCGAGCGAGGCCTTGGTGAACGAGTCCTTGATCGGCGTCAGAGCGGCGGGCGCCTTCGCGACAGCCTTCTTGGCCACTACTTTTTTCGCGGGCGCTGCTTTCTTTGCAGCCACTTTCTTGGCCGGTGCGGCAGCCTTCTTAGCCACCTTTTTTGCGGAAGTCGCCATGTTTCTCCTACCAGGTGTGGTCGTTGGATACACGAAGCCCGCACGACGCAAGCTTCAAGGCCGGATTCTACAAGCGCCGCGCCGCTTCGTGCAGCACTTTTGTGTGTTATCCCCGGGTTTCCCGCAGGTTTTGTTGCGCGGCACTCACTCCCGGTCCGTTTCACCCCTGTAAAAACAGCGTCTCCACTGCAACCGCACACGCCGTCCGCCGCGCGCCGCGCGCCGCTCGCAGCAAAATCGGCGCGCCGCGCATGACGCATGCGGCGCGCCGTCGCTCCGCACGACCGTCGACACGAGCAGCGCGCGGCGCCCGCGCATCGGGCGACGCGGCACTCGCGCGCCCGCCTCGACGCAACCGGCGGCCCAACCACCCGCCCGCCCCGCGCCGTCCACCGGTTCCACGCCCAAGAAAACAGCCCCGACGCACGCGCCGGGGCCGGGCCCATCGCCGCCTCGCGGCGGGACAACACGGGGATGCTAGGCGACCGCCGCGAGCGCCGGCAGGCAGGTACGCAGGTACGCCTCGAAATCGCGGCTCACTTCCGGGTGCCGCAGCGCCAGCTCGACGGTGGCCTTCAGGTAGCCGATCTTGCTGCCGCAATCGAAGCGCGTGCCGTAGTAGCGGTAGGCGAGCACCTGCTCCTCGGTCAACAGCGACTGCAGCGCGTCGGTGAGCTGAAGTTCGCCGCCCGCGCCCGGCCGGATCCGGCGCAGGTGCTCGAAGATGCTAGGCATCAGCACGTAGCGACCGACCACGCCGAGATTCGACGGCGCGTGCTCGGGCGCCGGCTTCTCGATGATGCCCGACAGCTTGATCACGTCCTCCTCCCACTCGCGGCCCTCGACCACGCCGTACGCGCGGCTGTCCTCGCGCGCGATGGTTTCGACGCCGATCACCGAGCTGTGATAGTGGTTGAACACGTCGACGAGCTGCCGCAGCACCGGCTGCTCGCCGTGCAGCAGGTCGTCGGCGAGGATCACCGCGAACGGCTCGCCGTGCACCAGCTTCTCCGCGCACAACACCGCATGGCCGAGGCCGAGGGCGGCCGGCTGGCGGACATAGAAGCAATCGACGTGGCTCGGCTTGATGCCGCGCACGAGATCGAGCAGCTTGTCCTTGCCGCGCGCCTCGAGTTCCGCCTCGACCTCGTAGGATTTGTCGAAATGATCCTCGATCGCGCGCTTGCTGCGCCCGGTCACGAAGATCATCTCGGTGATGCCCGCGTGGATCGCCTCCTCCACCGCATACTGAATCAGCGGCTTGTCGACGACCGGCAACATCTCTTTCGGGCTCGCCTTGGTGGCGGGCAGGAACCGCGTGCCCAGCCCGGCGACGGGAAACACGGCTTTGGTGACTTTGAGCATGGTCGCATTCCGCATCGGTTGTCGGCCTCGCACCGCGCGCCGCACGGCAGCCGACGCACACGCCGGCCGCCCCGCGCATCGTCGCGCCCGGCGCACGCCATCATTCATCGAATCGCGTCGATCCTCGCATTCGTTCAGGACCGCGCCTGAATCCGGTTGATCTTGCCGATCAAATGGCCGGGAAGCAAAGAATTTACCGGACTGCACGAGTCGCGCCGATCATTCGAACTCCTCGGCATAGGACGCACCGTCGTAACCCGGATCGAAGCGACTGATCGGCTCGTTGCGCAACGCGTCCCGGTACGCCGAGAGCACGGCCAGGATGAGCAGAACGACGCCACTCGCCAACCAATGCATATCCATCGTGGGCTCCTTGGGTCTATCAGCGAGCCTTCAAGCTATCAGAAAAAAATCGACAAATAATTGGCGCGCAGGGTGTCCGCCGCACGCCGCGCAGCGTGCGCGCCGAGGCATTTTTTTCGTTCATTGCACGATTTCTCGCGCATTACGATGGCCTGCCCATCGACACCGTTCTTCGTGCAAGGAGCGAGACCGCATGTCTGTCGCCGCCCTCTCCCCGCTCGCGCGGGCGAATGCCTTCGCCCTCGACCGGAAGGAGCACCTGATCGACGCGCTGCGCGGATTCGCCGCGCTGCTCGTCGCCTATTTCCATTGCCGCCAGGTCGTGTGGGTCGGCATCCAGCAGTTTCATCGGGTGCACGGCCACGCGATCGGGCCCGACGTGCTGCTCGGCTACCTGACCTTTCCTATCGCCTGGGGCTCGGCGGGCGTGCCGATCTTCTTCGTGATCAGCGGCTACTGCATTCATCGCAACGCGGCGCTCCGGCTCGCCGCCGATCCGACCTGGCGGCTCGACACGGCGAATTTCTGGGCGCGCCGCTTCGCCCGCATCTATCCGGTGCTGCTCGCCGCGCTCGTCGTCACCCTCGCGCTCGATCTCGTCAGCCTGCAGTACGAGCCGGTCAGCCACAAGATCCGCGCGCTCGGGCCGCTCGCGTTCGCCGTCAACCTGCTGTCGCTGCAAGGCGTCGCCGGGCCCGCCTACGGCTCGAACGGCGCGCTGTGGACCCTGTCGCTCGAAGTCCAGTTCTATGCGCTCTACCCGCTCGTGTTCGCCGCGCGCCGCCGCTTCGGCCTCGCGCCCGTGCTGGCGGGAGTGGTGCTCGTCAACGTCGCGTCGGCGTGGTGGCTCGAACGCCATGACCTGCAGTTCTTCACGTCCTACTGGCTCGCCTGGATGCTCGGCGCGTGGATTGCGGAGACGCGCGCGCGAACGCCCGGGCGCCGGCCCTCCGCGCGCTGGTACGGCGCGGGCATCGCGCTGCTCGCGCTCGGCTGCGGCGCGTTCCGCTACGGTCAGTACGGCGCGTTCCAGCTGTGGGCGGCCGGCTTCGCGTGCTGCCTGTACCCGGCGCTCGCGCACCCGCCCCGTCCCAACGCGGTACTGCGCGCGCTGTCCGGCTGCGGCGCGTTCAGCTATTCGCTGTATCTCGTGCATCTGCCGCTGTTCGTCTGCATGGCGTCGCTGCTGTACCGTTCGACGCCGCAACTGTCGATCTGGCCGTCGTTCGGCCTGATGGCGCTCGCGCTGCCGTTCGCCTATTTGTTCTATCGCGCGGTCGAACTGCCCGCGATGCGCTGGTCGGCCAGCTTGAAACCGCGGCGCGTCCGCGCGCCGGAGGCGTCCCGCATGACCGTGTGAGCGCCTCGCCGGATTGCGCGCGAAGTTGCTCGGGATTGCTCGGGATTGCTCGGGATTGCTCGGGATTGCTCGGGGATTGCTCGGGGATTGCTCGGGGATTGCTCGGGGATTGCTCGGGGATTGCTCGGGGATTGCTCGGGGATTGCTCGGGGACCGCCCAGGGATCGGCCCCGGGACCTGTCCGCATTTTTGTGGGCGAGGCGGTTGAACAACCAGTGATCAGCGGGCTTGCGTAAATCGCTCCCCGAACAGAATAGCAAACTGGTTCATCGCGGATTTCCAGTCGAAGGTCGTTCGTACCGACTTGGCCAGCACGTTGCGCAGCGCGAGCCAGAGCAGTTTGACGGCGGCTTCGTCGTGTGGGAAGTGACCGCGGGTCTTGATGATCTTGCGCAGTTGCATGTTCAAACTCTCAATGGCGTTTGTGGTGTAAACCACTCGCCGAATGTCCGGCGGAAACACGAAGAACGGTGTGACGTGCTCCCAGGCGCGCTGCCAGCACTGGACGATCATCGGATACTTGTTTCCCCATGGACCCTCGGCGAAATCCTGTAGCGCTTGCTGGGCCGCTTGCGCACTGGCCGCGGCATAGATCGGGCGCAACGCTCTGGCGAGTACGCTGCGATCCTTGTAGCTGGCAAACTCCAAACTATTACGGATCAGATGCACGATGCAGGTCTGCACGGTAGTCTGGGGATAAACCGTGCCGATTGCCTCGGGAAGTCCTTTCAGACCGTCAACCACGGCAATCAGAATATCCTGGCAGCCGCGTACCTTCAGTTCATTGAATACCTTGAGCCAGAACTTGGCGCCCTCGGTCTGCTCGATCCACAGCCCCAGCACGTCGCGCTGGCCGTCAGCCTGGATGCCCAGTGCCAGATACACGGCCTTGTTGCTGACGATTCCGTCATCGCGGATCTTGACCCGCAGCGCGTCGAAGAACACCACCGGATACATTGTTTCGAGCGGCCGGCTTTGCCAGGCGAAAGCCTCGGCCATGACCTCGTCGGTTACCGAACTGATGAAATCGGGAGACACCTCGGTACCGTAGCTCTCTGCCAGAAACGCTTGAATCTCGCGTACGCTCATGCCGCGCGCGTACATCGCGATGATGCGCTCATCGAAACCGGTAAAGCGGCGCTCGTGCTTGGGAATCAGGATTGGCTCGAAGCTACCGTCGCGATCACGAGGCACTTCGACCCGGACCGGGCCGCGCTCCGTCATGACCGTCTTGCCGCTGGCACCGTTGCGCTCGTTGGCCTGTCCAGGTGGCTTGGGCTGTCCGGACGGGTAACCCAGGTGCAAATTCATCTCAGCACCCATGGCGCGCTCGATGAGTGCCTTGTTGAAGGCCAGCATCAGGTTCTGCACCTCGGCTGGCGTCATTGGACCAGTAACCAACTGGTCAAGCAGTTCTTTGGGCAGGTCCGGCAGCGGGCCCCGCTCCGCCGCCTGCGCAGCGGCTGTTCGTTTTTTCGGCATCGGCATATCCATGACTTTTACCTCTCATGATATGCCCCGCCCACAAAATCCCGGACAGGTCCGGCCCCGGGAACCGCCCAGGGATCGCTCAGGGATCGCCCAGGGACCACGCCCAGGGATCGGCCCCGGGAACCGCCCAGGAACCGCCCAGGAACCGCCCAGGGATCGCTCAGGGATCGCTCAGGGATCGCTCAGGGATCGCTCAGGGATCGGCTCGGGAAGTGGATTCGAAAACCCTCGATCAACCACCCGGACGCGCCCCTACCCCTGCATCGCGCAGGCCGCCTCCCGGGAAATCGCCGCCGCCCCTTCGCGAGCCGTCAACGCGCCACTCACGCCGCGTCCCAATCGATCGTCCCCTGGCCAGCCACGCGCCGCACGCGCGGCCTGCATCGCGAGGCCAACACGGCCCCTTCGCCCTATCCGGCCCACGACGCACCGCCCCGCGCGCTTCAGGCCGTCACTGCCCGCGCGCCGTCTCCACGAGGATCCGCTCGACCTGCTCGACATATGCCTCGCGCCCGAAGCGCCGCAGCGCCGTCTCGAAGCCGTTCTCAACCAGACGCTCACGCAGCCGCGCGTCGCGGCGCAGCCCGGCCAGCGCGCCGGCCAGCGCCGCCGCGTCGCCCGGCTCGCACAGCAAGCCGTCGACGCCGTCCTCGACGATCTCCATCACGCCGCCCGCGCGCGCGGCCACCACCGGCCGCTTCGCGAGCATCCCCTCGACGATCACGCGCCCGAACGGCTCCGGCGTGATCGACGTATGCGCAACGACGTCGACCGCCTTCATGCACGCGGCGATATCGCGCTGGAAACCCAGAAAATGCACGCGCGCACCGAGCCGGTGGCACGCGACATACGCCTCCAGTTCCGCCGCATACGCATCCTCGCCGAACAGCGGCGCGCCGACCAGCACGACGTGCAGCTAAAGATCCAGCCGCGCGGCCTCGAGCAGCACGTGCTGCCCCTTCCAGCGCGCCAGCCGGCTGAACGAGCCCACGAGCCAGGCCCCCTCGGGCAAGCCGAAGCGCACCCGCAGCGCCGCCTGTCGCACCGGTTCCAGCGCGACGAACGGCTCGGCCGAGATGCCGTTGAACACGACCTCCACCGCCTCGGCGTCGAACCCGGTCAGCGCGAGGAACGCCTGTGCGGTCGCCGCCGAATTCGCGATCACCCGCGTCACGCCGCGCCGCGCGCATTGACGGATCAGAAACCGCTGGCGTGCGCCGAAATGCGCATCGCTGACGATGTCGCGCACGTGCCAGACGAGTGGCCGGCGCGCCAGCCGCGCCGCGAGCGCGCCCACCACCATCGCGCGCTGCGTATTCGCATAGATCACCTCCGCATCGCGCGCGCGCCGCGCGACCGCCCGCACCAGCGACGCGAGCGCGCCGAGCGCGCGCCACGGCAAGCCGCCCTGCTTGCGCGCGCCGGCCAGCGCCGGACGGGCCAGCACCTCGACGCGCACCCCGGCCTCGGCGAGCGCGTCGCGAAACGGCCCGTCGTCGAACAGCAGCACGTCGGCGGCCCCGCCCAGGCTCGCGGCGACGTCGAGCAGCGACAACTCCGCGCCGCCCAGCACGCCGCTCTGATCCAGCACCAGCACCCTCGGCCGCGGCCCACCGGGCGGCGCGCCCCGTGGCGCGGGCAGCGGGCGCGCGCGCCGCCGCGCATCCGGCACGAGGCGCTCGACCTGCTCGACGAAGCGCTCCCTGAAACAGGCGGTCGCGAAACGTTCCGCGTTCTCCCGGCAGGCCGCCGGCTCGAAACGCGGCGCGTGCCGCTCGAAGGCCTCGACCGCGGCCGCGATCGCGGCCGGGTCCTGGGTCGGGAAGAACAGGCCGGTCGGCCGCGGCTCCGACGCCGCGTCGCGCACGGTCTCCAATGCGCCGCCCTTCCCATACGCGATCACCGGCGTGCCGCAGGCCTGGGCCTCGACCACGGAAATCCCGAAATCCTCCTCGGCCGCGAACACGAACGCCTTCGCGCGCCGCATCCGGTCGTGCAGCACCGCGAACGGCTGATAGCCCATGATCTCGACGTTCGCGCCGGCCTTCGCGCGGATCCTCCGCATCTCGGGACCGTCGCCGATCACGACCAGCCGGCGCGCGGGCATCCTGGCGAACGCCTCGACAATGAGATCGATCTTCTTGTACGGCACCATCCGCGACGCAGTCAGGTAGAAATCCTCCTTGTCGGCGTGGAGCGAGAACGCGTCGACATCCACCGGCGGAAACACCACGGCCGCATCGCGCTGGTAAACCTTGCGGATGCGGCGCGCGATGAACGCCGAATTCGCGACGAACCCGTCGACGGCGTTGGCGGTCCGGCTGTCCCAGTTGCGGATGTAGTGCAGGATCGCCCGCGCGGCGTACGACTTGAGGCCTCGCGTGAGCTGCGACTGCGCCAGGTACTGGTGCTGGAGGTCCCACGCGTAGCGGATCGGCGAGTGCACGTAGCTCACATGCACCTGGTCCGGCCCGGTCAGGATGCCTTTCGCGACCGCATGGCTGCTCGAGATCACGAGGTCGTACGCGGATACGTCGAGTTGCTCGATCGCGAGCGGCATCAGCGGCAGGTAGCTGCGATAGCGGGTGCGCGCGAACGGCAGGCGCTGGATGAACGAGGTGGTCACGGGCCGGCCGCGCAGGCAGCGGCGGTCGTCGAGGAAATCGACGAGGCTGAACAGGTCGGCGCTCGGGAAGCACGCGATGATCTGTTCGAGCACGCGCTCGGCGCCGGCATAGGTCACGAGCCAGTCATGCACGATCGCCACGCGCAACGGGCGCTCGGCCGTCCGCGGCAGCGCGGGCGCATCGACGCCGGCGGGCGCGGCGGCCCCGGGCGCGGCCGGAAACAACGCGGATGCTGCGAGATCGCGGTTCATGCGCTTTTCCTCGAATGGAGACGCCCGAGCACCGCGCGCGCCCACGCGCGCAGGCCGGGCGTCGTCGTGAACGACCACGCCAGGTTCGCCGCCGCGACGGCCGCGCACCCGATCGCGGCGGCCGGAATGCCGGGCAGCGCGGGCGCGAGATACAGGCTCGCGAGCAGGAACGCGAGGTGCGCCGCCATGTCGAGCACGATCGATCGCATCCGGATCGCGGACAGGTACAGCAGTGCGAGATAGTCGAGCAGCGCGCGCCCGGCCACGACCACCGCTGCGCCCGTCAGGCCGAACGCGTGGATTCCGTACGCGAGCGCGGCGATGAAGAACGGCAGTTCGACGAGCCCGACCAGGGCGGCGCGCGCCGGATTGACCTGCGCCTGGATCAGGATCCGCGTGACGCTCGCCTGCCCGACCAGCCACACGCTGATCACGAGCAGCCGCCCGACCGGGCCCGACAGCGTCGCGAGGTCCCTGCCCACCCACACCGCGAGGAACGGTTCCAGCGCGAAGACCGCGACGATCGCGACCGGCGTGAACGCGGCGTTCAGGCATTCGAGCGACTGGCGCGCGAGCGCGTCCGCGTGCTCGCGGCCGAGCGCGGACAGGCGCGGAAACAGGGTGCGCACCAGCGCGTTCGGCAGCATGTTCAGGCGCGTGACGAGGTTCTGCGGCACCGTGTAGTAGGTGACGTAGCGCGCACCGAGCGCCGCGCCGAGCATCACGCGATCGAGCGTGTCGGCGATCGTCCCCGCCGTGCTCGCGATCAGCATCCAGCCGCCGAAGCTGAACAATCCCTTGGCGACGCCGAGCCGCGGCCGCTCCACGCGGCGGATGCCGAGCACGCGCAGGCTCGCGACGCCGAGCAGCAGCGCCGCGATCAGGCGCGCGCCGACCGCCGCCGCGAGCACCACCGGCAGCGTCGGCGCGACGAGCCACGCGGCGCCGAGCGGCAGCAGCTGGAACAGGAAGGTCCCGATCGTCTGGTTCGTGTTGAACACGCCGAAGCGTTCGGCGCCATTGATCGCACCCGCGAATACCCACGAGACGTTCGCGAGCGGGATCGCGCACGCGAGCCAGGGCAGCGCGCCGTACACCTCGTGGCGCAAGCCGGCCGGCAGCGACGAAAAACTCGCGGTATAGACGAACGCGCCCGCATAGATCAGCACGCCGCCCGCGACGCCCGTCGCGAGATTGAGCCAGCACGCGCTCCAGAACACCTGCGCGCCCTGTCGCGCGTCGCCGCTCGCGAGCGCCTTCGAGATATGGTTTTGCGCGGCCATGCTCATGCCGAGATCGAGCACGCCGAAATAGCCGATCAGCGTCCAGACGAGGCTCACCACGCCATAGCGTTCGACGCCGAGCACCCGGATGTACGCGGGCACCGTGACGAGCGAGACGAAGGTCGGCAGCACCAGCCCGCAGAAATTGATCGCGACGTTCCTGAGCAGCCCCTTATCCATGCGCGCGCCGTCCCTTCCCGCTCATTGCGGCCTCCAGCGATACATGAGCACCTTGCCGCGCGCGTCCTCCTCGACGAACACCAGGTACTCCCCGTTGTCGCGCCGGTACGCGCTGATGCCGAACGGCACGTCGACCCAGCCCGACGCGCGCCCGACCTCGGGCCCGGGCCGCAGCACGCCGAGTTCCCTGCCGCTGTCCTTGTCGTAGACGTGCACGGTGCCGACCGGCTCGACCGCGAACAAATAGCGCCCTTCGACCGTCAAGCCGATCAGCGTCAGGATCGGTTTCGCGTCCGGCCGCCACGGCAGCGGCAGCGTGTAGCGCGCGACCGGCGACCCCGTCGACCATTTGTCGAAGCGCACGAGCACCCGGCCGACCTCCTTCGTGATGCCGGGCTGCGGCGGCAGGTCGGCGGTGTAGCCGGTCACGTACAGCGTGTCCGTGGCGGGCTCGTACAGCGCGCGCCGCAGCTCGGTGAACGGCGCGGGCGTCGGATACGTGGTCAGCTTCGCGTACGAGTAGATCGGATTGCCCGCGCGATCGAGCCCGCCGTAGCGATAGCGATGGATCCCGCGCGTGTCGCTCGTGCGCCAGATGTCGCCCGCCGTGTCGACCCACCAGCCCCAGCCGCCCGCCATGCCGCGCCCGCTCGTGTTCAGCTCGAACTCGCCGTCGTCGAAGCGGCCGTTGCCGTTCGCGTCGCGCCAGATCCAGTCGCCGCCGGGCGGCCGGTTCGGCACCGCGTCGACGGGCCGCGCGCGCCCCGCGAGCAGGCCGGCCGGAATCGCCGTCTCGCCGTCCCGCTTCGGATCGAAGCGGTAGATCTTCAGGTGGTCGGCATACATGTCGGTCAGGTACAGGAAGGTCCGGCCGTCGATCCGGCGCGCGAACGGCATGCCCGGCCACTGGTCGGTATGGAAGACCGGATCGTCCGGATAGCGGAACCGGTTCGACAGGAAGCCCGCGTAGGTCCACTCCTTGCCGGGCGGACGCGAGAAGTCGAGATCGAAACGCTTGTTGCCGGTATAGACGCTGTTCGGCCGGCCGGGATCCATCCACGCGCCGTCGACGAACAACAGGCCTTGCACCTGCCAGCGCAGCCGGCCGTCGGGCGCGTAGCTCTCGAGCGCCGCGCCGAGCCCGGCGCCGATCGTGTCGTGGCGCGGCCCGATGCCGTTCATCGCGACATAGACGTTGCCGGCGCGATCGACGCCGACGCCCGTCAGCCCGTTGAAGCGCTGCGGCCCCGGCCGCCCCGCATAGTCCGAGAAAATCCCGCCGCGCGCGCCGAGCGTGGCGGCTGGCGCGTAGCGTTCGCCCGCCTTCGCGTAGATCAGGATCTGCTGGCGCGGCCCGTTGTCGGCCACGAGCACGCGGCCGCGCGCATCGACGGCCACGTCGACGGCCTGCGCGTCGTCGGGCAGCGCGGGCGCGTCGTCGATCAGGCGGCCGTCGGGGCGCACGTGCGCGAGCCGCGCCGGGCCGTGCAGCGTATCGGCGAGCAGCCACAGCGTGCCGTCGCCCGCGAGCGCGATCCGTCCGGGCTCGTGCGCGTCCCAGGCGGTCTTCTTCTGCATGGTCTCGGCGTCGTAGACCGCGACGCTGTCATGCAGCGGATCGCTCGCGTACAGCAGCGTCTCGCTCGCCGCGAGCCCCGCGACCTCGGCCCGCGTATCGACGGGCACCTCGTTGACCACCAGGAAGCTCGCGGCCAGCCGCGCGCGCGGATCGGACGCGCCGGCCGCGCGGAACGGCGCGGCGGTGCGCAGGTCGCCGAGCGCGCGGCGCGAGATGCCGTACCACTGTCGTCCCTTCGACGGCCAGATCCCGGGGCTCACGAGATGCCCCTTCTCGTTGCCGACGCCGATCGCGACGTACGCATAGCGGCGATTGACCGCGATCGCGCTGCCGCCCGTATTGCCCCAGCCGTGCGTGCCGCCCGCGAAGCCGAGCATCCGGCCGTCCTGGTAGACGCTCGCCTCCGCGCCGCTCTCGTCCCAGGGCGCGTTCGTGTAGACCTTGCCGTCCGGCGTCACCGCGATCGCGCGGATGTCGATCTGGGTCCAGGCGCCGTCGCCATAGCCGAAGGTGTTGCCGATCCAGGACGTGGTCGCGGGCAGCACGGGCGCCGCCGCCATCGCGCCGCCCGCGAGCAGCGCGACGCCACCCGCCAGGAGAGCCAGTATCGAACGCCGCAATGCGCCTCCGCCGTCGACGATCGGCGAAGCGCGCACCGCGCGGACGCGGCACGGCGCGGCCATCGCGTCGGGCCGCCTCGCCGATCGGGGTTACAAACGATCGGACGCAGGTTAGCGGCAAAATATTCGCAAGAAATCCGCAAATATTGTTCATCGGCGCGCGCGCCGGTTCGTGATCCGTAACGATCCGTGCGCGGAACCGCGCGCGACGCCGGCGCGCTTGCGCCGACGGAAAATGAACGGAACTGCGCGCGCTCCGGTTTATTTTTTGCGACGTTGCAGGCGTTTTACACGCGTTTTTTTGCCGATTTCTTTTTCCTAGAATCGATTCCGACTGCCGAATCCCGATGCCTCGACGGCATCCCGACCGGCCGCGCGACGCGGCCTTCACGCCCGCGGACGGAATCGACCATGCCCAGCAGCCCCTTGCCTCTCGCCCCGCCCGCCCGGCAATCCGGCCGCATCACGCAACTCGACGGCCTGCGCGCGTTCGCGGTGCTCGCGGTGTTCTGCCAGCATGCGCTGAAAGCGCCGCTGTGGATCGGCGTCGACCTGTTCTTCGTCCTCAGCGGCTTCCTGATCACCGGCATCCTGCTCGATCGCAAGGCGCGCGGGCTCCCGTACTTCGGCCACTTCTACGCGCGCCGCGCGCGGCGGATCCTGCCGCCCTATCTGCTGCTGCTCGCGGTGTCGTCGCTGCTGTTCGGCGTCGACTGGCTCGCGCACTGGCCGTGGTACGCGTTCTTCTCGACCAACATCGGCCTGTCGCTCGGCAGCATCGGTCACGACAGCCTCAACGTGCTGTGGTCGCTCGCGGTCGAGGAACAGTTCTATCTGTTCTGGCCGTTCGTCGTGCTCGCCTGCTCGCCGCGCGCGCTCGCACGGGTCGCCGTCGGGCTCGTCATCGCCGCGCCGCTGCTGCGCGCCGCGGCGACGCCCTGGTTCGCTTCGTACTGGCCGATCTACTACCTGACGCCGTTCCGCATGGACCTGCTCGCGGCCGGCGCGCTGCTCGCGCTCGCGCAACGGCACGACCGGCAGTTGCTCGCGCGGTTCTACCGTCCCGCGTTCGCGCTCGCCTGCGTCGCGCTCGCGCTGCTTGCAGGGCTGCACCTCGCCTATCCGCGCTTTCGCGCGGCCAACACGCCACTGTCGAATGCGACGCTGTACAGCGTGTCGCTGCTGCTGTGCACCTCGCTCGTCGTGATCGCGCTGCGCGGCCGCGGGCTCGTGCAACGCGTGCTGACGCAGCCGGCGCTCGTCTATCTCGGCGCCGTCAGCTACACGGTCTACCTGATTCACCTGAGCGTGCTGTACGTGGTCTGGACGCTGCCGCTGAACCGCTACCTGAGCGCAGCGCTCGCGCTGGGCATCACACTCGGCTACGCGAGCCTGAGCTGGCACGCCTTCGAGCGCCGCCTCACGCGCGGCGCGCCGCCTGCCTCCCTGCCGGACGCCGCCGGCACGCGCGCCTGACGCACTCCCATCACTCGACGAGGAAACCGCCATGACCCACGCGCGCAAAGCGATCATCACCGGAGTATCGGGACAGGATGGCGCCTATCTGACGCAACTGCTGCTCGACAAGGGTTACGCGGTGACCGGCACCTATCGCCGCACGAGTTCCGTGAACTTCTGGCGCATCGCCGAGCTGGGCGTCGCCGAGCATCCGCGCCTCACGCTGGTCGAGCACGACCTCACCGACCCCGGTTCGAGCCTGCGCCTGCTCGAAGCCGCGCAGGCCGACGAGTTGTACAACCTCGCCGCGCAGAGCTTCGTCGGTGTCTCGTTCGATCAACCCAGGACCACCGCCGACGTCACCGGCCTCGGCACGCTGAACCTGCTCGAGGCGATCCGGGTGGTGAGTCCGCGCACGCGCTTCTACCAGGCATCCACTTCGGAAATGTTCGGCAAGGTCCAGGCGATTCCGCAGACCGAGCGGACCGCGTTCTATCCACGCAGTCCTTACGGAATCGCCAAGCTGTTCGCACACTGGACCACGGTCAACTATCGCGAGTCATACGGCCTGTTCGGTTGCAGCGGCATTCTGTTCAACCACGAATCGCCGCTGCGCGGCCGCGAATTCGTCACCCGCAAGATCACCGACACCGTCGCGAAGATCCGTCTTGGTCAGGCCCAGGTGCTTGAACTCGGCAATCTCGATGCCAAGCGAGACTGGGGTTACGCGCGCGAATACGTCGAAGGCATGTGGCGCATGCTGCAGGCGGAGACGCCCGACACCTACGTGCTCGCCACGCAGCGCACCGAGACCGTGCGGGATTTCGTGGGAATGGCGTTCGCGGCGGCCGGCTACCAGCTCGAATGGACTGGCAGCGGGGAGCGCGAACGCGGCCTCGACGTGGCGACGGGGCGCGTGCTGGTCACCGTGAATCCGAAGTTCTACCGGCCGGCCGAGGTGGACCTGCTGATCGGCTGCGCGGACAAGGCGCGCGACCAGCTCGGCTGGCAGCCGGACACCACGCTCGAACAGCTGTGCCGGATGATGGTCGACGCGGATCTGGCCCGGAACCAGCGCCATGAATCGTATTGAGGGCGGCGCGCGCCGCGCGCTCGTGACCGGCCTCGCCGGCTTCACGGGCCGCCATCTCGCCGCGCGCCTCGAAGCGGCCGGCTACGCGGTGTGGGGCATGGTCGCGCCCGGCAGCACGCATCTGGACGATCCGCTGTTGCACCGCCATCCGCACCGCTTCGCCGACCTGCTCGATCTCGACGCGCTGCAGGCCGCGGTGGCGGACGCGCAGCCGGAGGTCGTGGTGCATCTGGCCGCGTGCGCGCACGTCGCGCACAGCGACCCGCGCGCGCTCTATCTCGTCAACGTGGTCGGCACGCGCAACCTGCTCGCCGCGCTCGCGAGCCTCGCCACGCGCCCGCGCGCGGTGCTGCTCGCGAGCAGCGCGAACGTCTACGGCAATACGCGGCGGGACCGGCTCGATGAAAGTACGCCGCCCCAACCGGCCAACGATTACGCGGTCAGCAAGCTCGCGATGGAATACGCGGCGCGCCTCTGGAGCGACGCACTGCCGATCGTGATCGCGCGCCCGTTCAACTACACCGGCGTCGGCCAGAGCGATGCGTACCTGCTGCCCAAGCTCGTCGCGCACTACGCGCGCGGCGACGCCCGCATCACGCTCGGCAATCTGGACGTGAGCCGCGACTTCTCCGATGTCGGCGACGTCGCCGATGCCTATGTGCGGCTCATCGAGCATGCGAGCGCCAGCGCCGGACAGCTGTTCAACGTCTGTTCGGAGCGCGCGTATTCGCTGAAGGAGGTGCTGGCGATGCTCGCGCGGATCGCCGGCTACGTGATCGACGTGCGGGTCGACCCGGCGCTCGTGCGCGACAACGAGGTCAGGCAGCTGGTGGGGTCGCGCGCGAAACTGCGCGAGCTGATCGGCCCACAGCCGCTCACGCCGCTCGAAACCACGCTGCGCCGCATGTACGACGCGCGGCGCGACGCGCCTCGTTAGCGCTGCGCGGCCCGCTGCCGGCTCGCCGGCAGCGGTGGGCGCCCGGCTGCGTCAGGCGTCGAGCCCGCGCGCGAGGTCGCGGCGCAGGTCGTCCAGGTGCTCGAGGCCGACCGAGAGCCGGATCAGCCCGTCGCTGATCCCCGCCGCCGCGCGCGCTTCGGGCGTCACGCGGCTGTGAGTCGTGGTGGCGGGATGGGTGATGGTCGTGCGCGTATCGCCGAGATTGCCGGTGATCGACACGATCCGCGTGCCGTCGATCACGCGCCACGCGTTCGCGCGCTGTGCGTCGGGCGTGTCGCCCTTGAGTTCGAACGAGAAGATCGCGCCCCCCGCCTTCTGCTGACGCTGCGCGAGCGCGTACTGCGGATGCGATTCGAGGCCCGGATAGAACACCCGCTTGACGGCCGGATGCTGTTCGAGCCAGCGCGCCAGTTCGAGCGCGCTCGCCGATTGACGCTCGACGCGCAGCGACAGCGTCTCCATGCCCTTGAGCAGCACCCAGGCGTTGAACGCCGACAAGGTCGGCCCTGCGCTGCGCACGAATGGGAACACCTTCTCCATGATGAACGCGCGCGAGCCGACCAGCGCGCCGCCGAGCACGCGGCCCTGGCCGTCGAGGAACTTGGTCGCCGAATGCATCACGACGTCCGCGCCGAGCTTGAGCGGCTGTTGCAGCACCGGGCTGCAGAAACAATTGTCGACCACGAACAGCGCGTTCGCGCCCTTCGCGATCGCGCCGATCGCCTCGATGTCGGCCAGTTCGGTGAGCGGATTGGACGGCGTCTCGAGGAAGAACAGCTTGGTCTGCGGCTGCACCGCGGCGCGCCACGCGTCGAGGTCGGTCGGATCGACGAAGGTCGTCTCGATGCCGAAGCGGCTGAAAATCTGCGAGAACATCCCGAGCGTCGAGCCGAACAGGCTGCGCGAGCTGACGATGTGATCGCCCGCCTGCAGCGCGGCCATCACCACCGACAGGATCGCGGCCATCCCGGACGCGGTCGCGATGCACGCCTCGCCGCCCTCGAGCGCCGCGAGACGATCCTGGAACATCGTGACGGTCGGGTTCGTGAAACGCGAGTAGGTGTAATAGTCCTCGGAATTCTTGAAGCGCTCGGCCGCGTCGGCCGCGCTCGAGAAACAGAAGCTCGACGTAAGGTACAGCGCTTCCGAGTGCTCGTTGAATTCGCTGCGCAGCGTGCCGGCGCGCACGGCCAGCGTGTCGAAATTCAGTGAATCGTCCATGTTCCGTTCATCCGTATCCAATCGCCTTCCGGGCGTGGAGGCAACAAAAAAGCCCGCTCATGCATCGGCATCAGCGGGCTTCTGGGGGCGGCGGCAGCGTTCGACTCGGGACGGCGACTGTACCGGCCTTCGCTTTAGCTGTTTTGGGTTGCCCCGCGTCCGCAAGCTGATATCAAATCGACGCAAGCCTGCATCGTATCACGCCTGTCGGATCAGGTGCGCGCCGCTCACTCCACCGACAGCTGGAGGTTCATTTGCGAGCGGACCGTGTCGCCGTTGGCGTCGCGGTCGGCCTGCGACGCGGGCGTGAGGCGCGCGCGCTCGATCATGTCGAGGTACTCGGGCGTGATGTCGCCGGTGATGTAGTCGCCGTCGAAGCACGACGCCTCGAAATGGTCGAGCGCCGGGTTGATGTCGCGCACCGCGCGGCGCAGATCGCCGACGTCCTGGTAGATCAGGTAGTCCGCGCCGATGATCTTCGCGACCTCTTCGTCGCTGCGGCCGTGCGCGACCAGCTCGCCGCGCGTCGGCATGTCGATCCCGTAGACGTTCGGGAATTTCACGGGCGGCGCGGCCGACGCGAAGATCACCGACTTCGCGCCCGCGTCGCGCGCCATCTGCACGATCTCGTGCGAGGTGGTGCCGCGCACGATCGAATCGTCGACGATCAGCACATGCTTGTCCTTGAACTCGATGCTCATCGCGTTGAGCTTCTGGCGCACCGACTTCTTGCGCACCGCCTGGCCCGGCATGATGAAAGTGCGGCCGACGTAGCGGTTCTTGAAGAAGCCCTCGCGATACTCGACGCCGAGCTTCGCGGCGACCTGCATCGCGGCCGGCCGCGACGAGTCGGGAATCGGCATCACGACGTCGATCGGCACGTTCGGCAGCTCGCGCCTGATCTTCTCGGCCAGGTAGTCGCCCATGCGCAGGCGCACGTTGTAGACGGGCACGCCGTCGAGGCACGAATCCGGCCGCGCGAGGTACACGTATTCGAACATGCACGGATTCAGGCTCGGCGCCTCGGCGCACTGGCGGCTGTGGAAGTTGCCGTCCCGGTCGATGAAGACCGCCTCGCCCGGCTGCACGTCGCGCACGAATTCGAAACCGATGCCCTCGACCGCGACCGATTCCGACGCGATGATCCACTCGGTGCCGTGCGCGGTTTCCTGCTTGCCGATGCACAGCGGACGGATGCCATAGGCGTCGCGGAACGCGAGCAGCCCGTAGCCGGCGATCAGCGACACGATCGCATACGAGCCGCGCACCCGGCGATGCACGCCCGACACCGCCTTGAACAGCGCGTCCGGATCGAGCTCGAGGCCCGAGGTGGCGAGCTGCAGCTCGTGCGCGAGCACGTTGAGCAGCACTTCGCTGTCGGAATTGGTGTTGATGTGGCGGCGGTCGATCCGGAACATTTCGTCCTTCAACTGCTGCCAATTGGTGAGATTGCCGTTGTGCGCGAGCACGATGCCGAACGGCGCGTTCACGTAGAACGGTTGCGCCTCGGCTTCGCTCGTCGCCGACCCGGCCGTCGGATAACGCACCTGGCCGATACCCAGGGTGCCCGGCAGACTGCGCATGTTGCGCGTGCGGAACACGTCGCGCACCATGCCGTTCGCCTTGTGCATGTGGAAGTTGCTGCCGTCCACGGTCGCGATGCCCGCCGCGTCCTGACCGCGATGCTGCAGCAGCAGCAGGCTGTCATAGATCAGCTGATTGACCGGGGATTGAGAGATAACGCCTACGATGCCGCACATGGCATGTGTCCTTCAAGGATGCAAAATCGGTTCGGTCCCGGTCGTGCGCGCACTTACAGATGTATGTACGCGGCCAGTCCGTCGGGCAGCAGCGGCTTCAGCTCGCGCACACCCTGTTCGGCGAAGGGACGCAACAGCGCGTCGCGCCAGAAATCCTGTTTCGGCAATTCGGTCAGGCCCGCCGCCGCGACCAGCAGCAGCACCAGCAGCACGCCGCGCACGAGGCCGAACATCATGCCGAGCGAGCGGTCGACGCCGCCCAGGCCGCTCGCCTGCGCGATCCGCGACAGCAGCGCATTGGCCACGCCCGCCACCAGCACCACGCCGATCACGAGCAGCGCAAAGGCGATCACCCACTGGGTCAACGCGCCGCCCGGCCAGTTAGCTGGAATATAGGGCACCACGAGGCCGACAAAGCGGCATGCGATAAAAAAAGCCGCGATCCAGCCGATCAGCCCGAATACTTCCGAAACGAAACCCCGCCACGCGCCGCGCAGCGCGGACAGGCCAATCACCGCCAGGACGGCATAGTCGAACGCAGTCAGCATCGCGGATTACTGGGTCAGGCCCGCGTCACGCACCTTGGCGATCGCGGCGGACGCCGCGGCGCGATCGGCGAACGGTCCGGCCCGCAACAGCGCGGAAGTCCGCCCGTCGGTCTGCTTGCGATGTTCGACATAGGCCGGCACGCCCGCCGCCTTCAATTTGGTCGCCCAGGCGCGCGCCGTCGCGTCGTCGGGGAATGCGCCCAGCTGCACCGCGAAGCGCGCGCCCGGCGGCGAGGCCGGCGACGACGCGTCGCCGTCGCCCGCGGCGGCCGTGACGGGCGCCTGGTCCGCGGCCGCCGGCTTCGCGGGCGGCGGCGCGACGTTCGCGACGGCGGCCGGCTTGTTCGCCGCGACAGCCGGCTTGTTCGCCTGCGTCTGCGCCGGCGCGACGGCCGCCTGGGTGCGCGTGGCCTGCGCGGGCGCGGTGGCCGTGGCATCCGACGCGGGCGGCTCGTCGTGCGCGACGCCCGCCTGCACGTCGGCCGCGTCGTCGTCGCTCGCGGCGGTCGCCTGATGCGCGGGCCGGTTCGGGATCTCGATCGCGATGTCGTCGGTCACGGGCTTCGGATGGGAATCGAGCACCATCGGCAGCACGATCACCGCCGCGACCACGAGCGCGATCGCGCCGACGAGACGCCGGCGCGCACGTTGTTTTTCAGGAAGGGTCGGATCGAGGAGAAAAGCGTCCGCATCGGGGCGCTGTTCGGTGCGGCGAGGCCGCCGCTCCACGCGTTCAGTGCGAACGTTCCGGGAAGAACCACCGGTTCGCGAGCCGCGCCGAGCCGGCGCGTCGTCATCTTTTTTGCCGAACGAGAAAATGCCCATGAATGGCTGGTCCGAAACTACCCGTCAGTCAGTGTTGCTGCGATTTACGATAGGCCATCACGCCGGCTACCGTGTGGAAGCTACCGAAAACCACGATTCTATCATTGTCGGACGCCCTTTTTAGCGCATCGCGAAACGCATCGGCGGGACTCGCGCAGCGCGTCACGCCCGCATCGGGTCCATCCTCGACGCCCACCTCGCGCAGCGCCGCCTCCAGCGCGGCGGACGAGGCCGCGCGCGGCAGCGGCAGATCGGTCACGCACCAGTGGTCGATCTCCCCTTTCAGCTGCTTGAGCACGCCCGCGATGTCCTTGTCGTGCATCGCGCCGAACACCGCGTAGGTGTACGGGAAGAAGCCCATGTTGCCGAGATTCTGCGCGAGCACGGCGGCGGCGTGCGGATTGTGCGCGACGTCGAGCACGATGGCCGGCTTGCCCGGGAGCACCTGGAAGCGGCCGGGCAGCTCGACGTTCGCGAGGCCGAGCCGGATGTCCTGCGCCGACACCGGCAGCCGGTCGCGCAGCGCCTCGAGCGCCGCCAGCGCGGCCGACGCGTTGATCAGCTGGTTCGCGCCGCGCAGCGCCGGATAGGCAAGCGCCGGATAGCGCTTCTCGCGGCCCAGGTAGCTCCACTGCTGACGTTCGCTGCCCGCCTGCGTCTCGTAGCGGAAGTCGCGCCCGACGAGCCACAGGTCCGCGCCGATCGCCGCCGCGTGCTCGACGAGCGTCGCCGGCACGGCCGGATCGCCGCAGATCGCGGGCTTGCCCGCGCGGAAGATGCCGGCCTTCTCGAAGGCGATCTTCTCGCGCGTGTCGCCCAGGTATTCGACGTGGTCGAGATCGATGCTCGTGACGATCGCGCAATCGGCGTCGATGATGTTGACCGCGTCGAGCCGGCCGCCGAGGCCGACCTCGAGGATCACCGCATCGAGCCCGCGCGACGCGAACAGATGCATGATCGCCAGCGTCGTGAACTCGAAATAGGTCAGCGACACCGGCTCCGGCAGGCTCGTGCGCGCGGCCTCGACCGCCTCGAAATGCGGCAGCAGGTCGGCGTCGGCGACGATCTGCCCGTTCAGGCGCGCGCGCTCGTTGAAATCGAGCAGGTGCGGCGAGGTGTGGCAGCCGACCCGATAGCCGGCCCGCGTCAGGATCGTCTCGAGGAACGCGCAGGTCGAACCCTTGCCGTTGGTGCCGCCGACCGTGATGACCGGGCAGTCGAACGCGAGCTTCAGTGCGTCCTTGACCTGGCCGATGCGGGTCAGGCCCATGTCGATGCCGACGGGATGCGCGCTTTCGAGATGGGAAAGCCACGCGTCGAGGGTGGGAAAAGTGCTCATCGAGTTCAACCGGGAAGCGGAAAGCTTACGCGAAAAGACAACGCGCGCCGCCCGGCGGCAAGGCCGGGCGACGCGCGACGGGTTGCGGAACGGGCGTCAGGCCAGCGCGTCGGCCGGCTGGCGCTGGAGCAGCGCCAGCAGCTGGGCGATCTCGTCGCGCAGCTTGCGGCGGTCGACGATCATGTCGATCGCGCCCGTGGTCAGCAGGAATTCGGCGCGCTGGAAGCCTTCCGGCAGCTTCTCGCGCACGGTCTGCTCGATCACGCGCGGGCCCGCGAAGCCGATCAGCGCCTTCGGCTCGGCGATCACCACGTCGCCGAGGAACGCGAAGCTCGCCGACACGCCGCCCATGGTCGGATCGGTCAGCACCGAGATGAACGGCAGCTTGGCCTCGGCCAGCTTGGTCAGCATCGCGGTCGTCTTCGCCATCTGCATCAGCGACAGCAGGCTTTCCTGCATGCGCGCGCCGCCCGACGCCGTGAAGCAGATGAACGGCACCTGCTGCTCGAGCGCGTTCTGCGCGCCGCGCGCGAAGCGCTCGCCGACCACCGAACCCATCGAGCCGCCCATGAACGAAAACTCGAAGCACGCGGCCACCACCGGCAGCGTGTGGATCGCGCCGCCCATCACGACCATCGCGTCGGTCTCGCCGGTGTCGTCCATCGCTTCCTTCAGACGATCCGGATACTTGCGGCTGTCCTTGAACTTCAGCGTGTCGACCGGCAGGATCTCCTGGCCGATCTCATAGCGCCCTTCCGGATCGAGCAGCGCGTCGAGGCGCTCGCGCGCGCCGATCCGCATGTGGTGGTCGCACTTCGGGCACACATGCTGATTCGCCTCCACGTCGTTGCGATACAGCACCGCCTCGCAGGACGGGCACTTGACCCACAGCCCTTCGGGAATGCCCTTGCGGCTCTTCGGGTCGGTCTGCTTGATCTTCGGCGGCAACAGTTTGTCGAGCCAGCTCATCGTATGGTTTCCTGTTCCGTGGGAAAGCCGGACGCGTCGCATCCGGCTTCTCCGTCAGTGAATCGTAAGGTCGCGGCGCCTCACGCCGTGGTGCGGGCCGCGCCGTCGAGCGCCGCGCGCAGCTCGGCGGCAAACGCCTGCAGCGCGGCGACGGCGCCTTCCGGCGCGGTCTCCTCGAGCAATTGCACGAGGCGGCTGCCGATCACGACGGCGTCCGACACTTCGGCCACCGCGCGCGCCGTGGCGGCGTCCCGGATGCCGAAGCCGACGCCCACCGGAACCGGCACGCGCGACTTGATGGCCGGGATTTTACCCGCAATGCTCGAAACATCCAGATTTCCGGCGCCGGTCACCCCTTTCAGCGACACGTAATACACGTAGCCGCTCGCGATCTTGCCCACTTCCGCGATGCGCGCGTCGGTCGACGTCGGCGCCAGCAGGAAAATCGGGTCGATACCTGCCTCGCGCAGCGTGGCGGCGAAGACATCGGCTTCCTCGGGCGGATAGTCGACCACCAGCACGCCGTCGACGCCGGCCGCCTTGGCCGCGTCGGCGAACGCCGCGACGCCCATCCGTTCGATCGGGTTCGCATAGCCCATCAGCACGACCGGGGTCGTGTCGTTGCGCTCGCGGAACCGGCGCACGTCGTCGAGCACGCTGCGCAGCGTGACGCCGCGCGCGAGCGCGCGCTCCGAGGCGCGCTGGATCACGGGGCCGTCCGCCATCGGATCGGAGAACGGCACGCCGAGCTCGATGACGTCGGCGCCGCCTGCGGCGAGCGCGTGCATGAAATCGACGGTTTTCGCGGGATCGGGGTCGCCGGCGGTGATGAACGGGATCAAGCCCTTCCGGCCCTGTGCTGCGAGTGCTGCAAAAGTGTTCTGGATACGGGACATGGCAAAGTTCCTTTGTCGATAGGAGTTGGCGCTTCAGCGCTTACTCCTATCCCATACAAGGTTGTCGACCGGAGTCAGCGCTTTAGCGCTTACTCCGGTCCCATACAAGGTAGTCGATAGGAGTTGGCGCTTCAGCGCCTACTCCTAACCCATAAAAAGTCATCGTCCGCGCGACCGGCGCGCGGCGGCCGCTTACGCGCCGCCGGCCGGCGCGGCGATCGCGCACACGCGCTCGCGCGCGATCGCGCAATAACTTTCGTTGATCTCATAGCCGACGAAGTCGCGCCCCTGGCGCGCGCAAGCCACCGCGGTCGTGCCGCTGCCCATGAACGGATCGAGCACGCGGCCGCCCGGCGGGCAACTCGCGAGCACCATCCGCTCGACGATCTCGAGCGGCTTCTGGGTCGGATGGTCGACGCGCTCCGCGTGCTGCCGGTGCAGGCGCGAGACCGACCAGACGTCCTTGGGGTTGTAGCCGAGTTCGAGCCACTTGCTGCCCTCGAACAGCTTGCGCGAGCGCGCCTTCTTCGTATCGGCGTCGTACGGGATGCGGACCGGATCGAGATCGAAGTAATAGCCCTTCGACACCGCGAAAAACCCGATGTTGTCGTGCACCGAGGTATAGCGGCGCGTCGTGCCGCCCATGCTCGGCACGCGCCGGTCCCAGATGATCTCGTTGATCATCGTGAGCCGCGTCTTCAGGAAGCTGAAGATCTCCGGCGCGTACTGCCAGGTGCAGAACACGTACAGCGACCCGCTCGGCTTGAGCTTCGGGATCGCCAGCTCGAGCCACGCACGGGTCCAGGCGAGGTGATCATCGCCCGAACGCTTGTCGGAGTCGTTGCCGTAATCCTTGCCGAGCCCGTAGGGCGGATCGGCGACGATCAGGTCGATCGACGCATCCGGCAGGTTCGCCGCATCGGTCAGGAAATCGCGGTTCAACAACGCGATGCCGTTCGGCAGCGCGCACGGCTCGGCCAGCGCCGGGCTCGCCGCGCCGCCGCCGGGTTCGTCGATCAGGTCGCGCATCGGAGCGGGCTTCAGAGCACGATGCCCGATCGCTCGGCGACCGTGTGCATGTCCTTGTCGCCGCGACCGGACAGGTTGACGAGCAGGATCCGATCCTTCGGCAGCGTCGGCGCGAGCTTCGCGCCATACGCGATCGCATGGCTCGATTCGAGCGCCGGGATGATGCCCTCGATCCGGCAGCAGTCGTGGAACGCCTTCAGCGCCTCCTCGTCGGTGATGCCGACGTACTGCGCGCGGCCGCTGTCCTTGAGCCACGCGTGCTCGGGGCCGACGCCCGGATAGTCGAGGCCCGCCGACACCGAGTGGGTCTCGATGATCTGGCCGTCGGCGTCCTGCAGCAGGTAGGTGCGGTTGCCGTGCAGCACGCCCGGGCTGCCGGCGATCAGCGAGGCCGCGTGATGGCCCGAGTCGAGCCCGTCGCCCGCCGCCTCGACGCCGATCAGCTGCACGTCGCGATCGTCGATGTACGGATAGAAGATGCCCATCGCGTTCGAGCCGCCGCCAACGCAGGCGATCACCGCATCCGGCTGACGGCCGGCCAGCTCGGGCATCTGCACCTTGCACTCGTCGCCGATCACGCGCTGGAAGTCGCGCACCATCATCGGATACGGATGCGGGCCGGCGACCGTGCCGATGATGTAGAAGGTGTTCTCGATGTTCGTGACCCAGTCGCGCATCGCCTCGTTGAGCGCGTCCTTCAGCGTGCGCGAGCCCGATTCGACGGGCACCACGGTCGCGCCGAGCAGCTTCATCCGGTAGACGTTCGCGGCCTGGCGGCGCACGTCCTCGGAGCCCATGTAGACGATGCACTCCATGCCGAAGCGCGCGGCGATGGTCGCGGTCGCGACGCCGTGCTGGCCCGCGCCCGTCTCGGCGATCACGCGGCGCTTGCCCATCCGCTTCGCGAGCAGCGCCTGGCCGATCACGTTGTTCACCTTGTGCGCGCCGGTGTGGTTCAGGTCCTCGCGCTTCAAGTACAGCTGCGCGCCGCCGAGCATCTCGCTCCAGCGCTGCGCGTGGTAGATCGGCGAGGGACGGCCGACGAAGTGCTTGAGTTCGCGCTGGTATTCGGCGACGAATTCCGGATCGACGCTGAAGCGTTCGTAGGCGGCGCGCAGCTCGTCGAGCGCGTGAATCAGCGTTTCGGCGACGAACACGCCGCCATAGGGGCCGAAATGGCCGCGATCATCTGGGAGGTTGTACATGATGTCACTCTCGGGTTGCGGTGCGGCGCACGGGCGCTGCGGCCCGGCGTCACGCACCGGCTGGCGTCATTGGGCGTCCGCGTCGCGCACTGCGCGCACGAACGCAGCCATGCGGGCGTGATCCTTCACGCCCTTCGCGCCCGGCGCTTCGATGCCGCTCGAGACATCGACCGCAAACGGGCGCAGCTGGCGAATCGCATCACCGACGTTTTGCGCGTTCAAGCCACCACTCAAAACGGCCCGATGCGCGAGCTCTTCGGGAATAAGTGACCAATCGAATACCTTGCCGCCGCCGCCATAGCCTTCGACGAGCGTGTCGAACAGGAGGCCGCGGGCTGCCGAATAGTGAAGTGATGATTCTAGCAAATCGGCGGCCCGCGTCGTACTACCAACGCGCAGCGCGCGCAGCCAGGGCAGCCGAGCGGCCTGCGCGAGCGACGCGCACTGCTCGGGCGTCTCGTCGCCGTGAAACTGCAGCAGCGACAGCGGCACCTGGTCCGCGACGCGCGCGAGCGTGTCGGCGTCCGCGTTGACGAACAGGCCGACCAGCGTCACGAACGGCGGCACCCGGCGCGCCAGCTCGGCCGCCTGGGCCGGCGTGACCGCGCGCGGGCTCTTCGGGTAGAACACGAGGCCGATCGCGTCGGCGCCGAGCGCCACCGCATGATCGACATCGGCCGCTTGCGACAGCCCGCACAGCTTGATGCGGGTGCGGCCCGACGCGGCGGCGCCCGACGCAGCGGCGCCCGACGCGACGGCGCCCGGCACGGAGGAATCGAGAGACGTATCGGTCATGATTGCAGGTCCAGGTCGGCCCACACCCCGCTCCACGGGACGCTGCCGAGTTGCGCGGGCGGCACCGCGAATTCCGCCGGATAGCCGACGTGCGCGAGATACAGGCCCTCCGGCATGAAGGTCGGCGCGGCCTGATTCCGGTCGCGGCTCGCGAGCACCTCGGCGAGCCAGCCGGCCGGATAGCGGCCGCGCCCGACCGCGATCAGGCAACCCATCAGGTTGCGCACCATGTGATGCAGGAATGCGTTGGCGCGAAATCGGAAATGGATGAAGCTGCCCTCGTGGCGCGCACCCGCGGCACCGGCCGCGTCGCGCCGGATGTCGATCTGGTACAGATGCTTGACGGGCGTCTTGGCCTGGCATTCCGACGAGCGGAACGCCGAGAAGTCATGCTCGCCGATCAGGCAGGCGGCCGCCTCGCGCATCGCGTCGACATCGAGCGGCGTATGCACCCAGCCGGCTCGCCCCGACAGCATCGGCGAGCGCACCGGGTGGACGTACAGCACGTAGTAATAGGTGCGCTCGAAGGCGGCGAAGCGCGCGTGGAACGTGTCCGGCATCGCCCGCGCCCACTGCACCGCGACCGTCGACGGCAGGAACGCGTTGGTGCCGCGCACCCAGGAGAACTCGGTGCGATCGAGCATCGTGTCGAAATGCACGACCTGGCCGAGACCATGCACCCCGGTATCGGTGCGCCCGGCGACCGTGGTGTGCAACGGCGCCTGGGCGAATTCCGCGAGCGCGCGCCCGAGCGCATCCTGCACGGTCTTGCCGTGCGGCTGCGATTGCCAGCCGCAGAACGCGGCGCCGTCGTACTGGATGCCGAGTGCGATCCGCATCACGACAATTCGGCGAGTTTCGCGAGCCGCACGCGCGCCTCGTCGGCCGTGCCGGCGTGGCCGGCCTCGACCACCTCCTGCAACAGCGTACGCGCGCCCGCCAGATCGCCCAGCTCGACATATTCGGACGCGAGATCGAGCTTGTTGTGCGCGATCTTCGCGAGCGTCTCGGGCGACAGCGCCGGCAGCACGGCGCTCGGGCTCGCCGGCAGGTCCAGGTCGAAATCGAGGTTCAGCACGCCGAACTGCGCGCCGCCCAGCGGCGCCGGGGGCGGCGTCAGGCTCAGCGGCGGAAGCGTCGAGCCCTGCTCGTCGTCCGCGTCGAGCGGCGGCAGCTCGTCGTCCTGCATGGCCGTCAGGTCGGCGGCGCTCGCGGGAGCGATACGACCCTCATTCGGAGGGAGCGGATGGGCTAGACCGTTAGTTGCATCATGAGGCGCATTCAAGCTGAACGCCCCGAACGCCATCTCACCGTCCGAGGTCGCGCGCGGCGGCAGCGGCATGTCGAGGCTGTCGAGCGCGGCAATCGCGTCGCTCGGGAATTCGGCGCTCGGCGCCGGGGCGACAGGCGCCGGCGCATCCGCGACCGTGCGCGGCTCGTCGTCCCAGACCAGCGTCGGCGCCGGCTGAACGTCATGGCCATCGATGACGTGCGCCACGGCGGCCGGCTCGTCGGCCACGTCGGACGCCGGCTGCGGCGCGTCTGCTTCAGCCGCGTCGCGACCGGAAAGCGACGACGCGATCTCGTGCCCGTTCGGCTCGGTTGCTTCCGGTTGCGCCGGCGCGTCGTGTGTCGCCTCATCGGCGGCCGCCAGCGCCGCCCCGTCTGCCGCGGCAAGCGCCGCCGGTGCGGTGGACGCCGGTGCGGTGGACGCCGGTGCGGTGGACGCCGGTGCGGTGGACGCCGGTGCGGTGGACGCCGGTGCGGTGGACGCCGGTGCGGTGGACGCCGGTGCGGTGGACGCCGGTGCGGTGGACGCCGGTGCGGTGGACGCCGGTGCGGTGGACGCCGGTGCGGTGGACGCCGGTGCGGTGGACGCCGGTGCGGTGGACGCCGGTGCGGTGGACGCCGGTGCGGTGGACGCCGGCTGCGCGGCAAGGCCGCGCGCCGCCTCGGAATCCGACTGATCGCGGTCGTCCTCGACCGGCTCCTCCGGCTTCTTGCGACGGCGCAGCGCAAATCCGACGATCAGCGCCGCAACCGCCGCCCCGACCGCGATCGCCGCGCCCGTGTTGAACGGCGCAGCAGGCGCGGCGACCGGTTGCGCGGCCAGCGGGGCCGGCGCGGGCGCAGACGCCGCAGCTACGCCGCTCGCGGCCGCCGCCGGCAGCCCGGCAGCGCCCGAGGCCGAATCCATGTCGGCGGGCGCTGCCGGCTTCACCGCCGGCGCGGTCGCGTCGCGCGGCGCGACCGCCGCCGCGTCGGGCGCGGGCTTGCCGATCCCATGCTTCTGCAACTCCATCAACACGCGATTCTTCAGCGCCAGCAACTGCTGCAAACTGGACGGCCGGGCCTGTGCGGCCTCCGCGCCATTCAGGGCAGCCCCACCGCGCACGGCATCCGCCGCGGGCGACGCGGCATTCGCGTGGGCGCCCGCCTCGCTGGCCCCGACCGGCGCGGCCTGGATCGAGCCCGCCCAGACATGCGGCCCGCTCTCCCCACCCGTGGCCTGGGCCGGCGCCGCAAGCGGCGCGGACGCGCCAGGGACCGGGCCCGAAGCGGCGCCAGCCGGAATCGATGCGCCGGACGCCAGCGCGGCCGAACCCGGTACGCTCGGCACGGCCAAATCCGGCGCGGACGCGCCTCGCGCGACGGCGGCCGACGCGCCGCCCGGCGTCGGCGCCGACGTGCCGGCGGCAGTGGACGCGCCCGGCGTGGATACGCCCGGCGTGGATACGCCCGGCGTGGACGCGCCCGGCGCATGCGAGGCGAGCGCCGGCGCGCTCGCGCCGACACTCGGCGCGACACCGGCAGCCCCCGACGCGCCGTGCGCAACGACGGCGCCGGTCGCATCGAGCGGCGGCACCGTAAGCGTCGCGCCGATCCGCAACCGGCTCGGATCATGTTTCATGAAGGCTTGCGGATTCGCGTCGAACAGCGCACGCCCGGTACGGGCCAATACGCCGGGATCGCGCGACTGCGTCACGGCGACGGCGATGTCGTTCAGCGATTGTCCGGCGGTGACGGTGACCGTCGACGGCGCGGCGCCGGCATGGCCCGCGTCAGGCGCCGCGTAAGCGGCGGACGCGGCCGTCAGCGCGGCAACGGCCAGCGCGATCGCACCGCGGCCGGCGGGGAAACGGAGTCGAGACGTCATCGGTTCGATCGCCGCGCGCTGGCGCGGCTCTGGGTCACATTTGGAAGAGCACAAAATTCGGAGCACAAATAGAAAAAGCATCGCGCGGCACGCGACGCTTTTGGGGTTGTCTACGCGTCGTAAGCGCACAGTTTACTTTACCCGCCGGCAATCTCGCCCAAAACATCGCACACCGCGTCCTGCGCCTACGGATGTCGCGAAGCGAAGTCCCGTCCGGGACACGCGCCGGACCTCCCGCCGCCGCGCCAGCCGCGCCTCGAAACAACCGCGCAGGCTCAATAAAACAGCCTGGCGGGGGTCAATAATTCGACGCGCCCGCCGTTAATAAAATTCTGGCCCAAACTAAAAAAATCAATCCGGCCAAAGCCGCATCCCACTGAATTGAATTTCAATCGAATGATAAGAGGCCAGCTCCCCTCTCTATTCGAAGGATTGGGCATTCCTCCTACCAAAGCCCCGCCCAGCAAGGCTTTCAAGCCTACCAGAGCAAACCTGCATCTTCCCGAGAACAATCTTTCAACTACAATCCATCCGCATTACACAAATTTACACAATTTAACGATTAATCGTCGCTACGATCGGATTCAAACAAGGATCGGCGCATTCCAGCCATCACCATTGCAAATGACCGGCACGCGGTGGCGCGCATCGACGTCACGAGATACCAGGCGTTTTTCACCACGCAGTCGCATGACTGCATTGATCCACCAGCTCGTCACGGGGACCGAACATGGGCTATCAGCAAGGCTTAAGCGGCTTGGCAGGGGCGTCGACCAGCCTCGACACCATCGGCAACAACATCGCGAACGCGAACACGGTCGGCTTCAAGGCCAGCCGCGCACTGTTCGCCGACATGTATGCGAACTCGATCGCCTCGGCGGTCAACAACCAGATCGGCATCGGCACGATGACGGCGGGGGTGCAGCAGCAATTCACGCAGGGCAACATCACGCAGAGCAATTCGACGCTGAACGTCGCGATCAACGGCAACGGCTTCTTCCAGATGTCGAACAACGGCGTGACCACCTACTCGCGCGACGGCACGTTCTCGCGCGACGAGAAGGGCTACATCATCAATTCGCAGAAGATGAACCTGAAAGGCTACCAGGCCGATGCGAACGGCGTGATCAACACGTCGGCCACCGTGCCGCTGCGGGCGCCGACCACCAACATCGCGCCGCAGGCGACCAGCAACATCAACGCGCAGTTCAACCTGAACTCGCAGGATGCGCTGCCGACCACGACGCCGTTCAATCCGGCCACCCGCACGTCCTTCAACTACAACACCTCGGTCCAGGTGTACGACACGCTGGGCGGCGCGCAAGCGGTCAACATGTACTTCGTCAAGAGCGCGGCGCCGGCCGGCACCTGGCAGGCGTATGCGGGCGTGGACGGGCAAACGCCGACCAACCTCGGCACCATTACCTTCAACACGTCGGGCCAGATCACCGGCACGACCACGGGCACCCCGCCCGCGCCGACCCCGAGCCTCGGCCAGTTCGCATTCACGATCCCGAACACGACGGGCGGCGCGAACCCGCAGAACCTGACGCTGAACCTGACGGGCACGACCCAGTACGGCGGCAAGAACGGCGTCAACAACCTCGCGCAGGACGGGTTCGCGAGCGGTTCGCTGACGAACTTCACGATCGGCGCGGACGGCATGCTGACGGGCAACTACTCGAACGGCCGGACGACGACGCTCGGCCAGGTCGCGATCGCGAACTTCAACAATCCGAACGGGCTCGTGAGCATCGGCGGCAACCAGTACATCGAGACCGCGGCATCGGGCGTGCCGCAGATCTCCGCGCCGGGCAGCACCAACCACGGCACGCTGCGCGGCAGCTCGCTCGAAGAATCGAACGTCAACCTGACGAGCGAACTGGTGAACCTGATCACCGCGCAGCGCAACTACCAGGCCAACGCGCAGACCATCAAGACCCAGCAGGCAGTCGACCAGACGCTGATCAACATGCGCTGACGCGCGCATGAAAAACGCGCCGCGCCGGACCGTGACTCTGTCACGGCCGGCGCGGCGCGTTTGCGTCGGCGGCCCGGCCAGTGGGCCGGACCATGCGCGGCAGGCTTACTTGTCGAGCAGGATGCGCAGCATGCGGCGCAGCGGCTCGGCCGCGCCCCACAGCAGCTGATCGCCGACCGTGAACGCGGACAGGTATTCGCCGCCCATCGCCAGCTTGCGCAGGCGGCCGACCGGCACGGTCAGCCCGCCCGTCACCCGGGCCGGCGACAGGTCGCGCATCGTCGCCTCGCGCTCGTTCGGCACGACCTTCACCCAGTCGTTCGCCGACGCGAGGATGCCGTTGATCTCGTCGAGCGGCACGTCTTTCTTCAGCTTGATCGTCAGCGCCTGCGAATGGCAGCGCATCGCGCCGATCCGCACGCACAGGCCGTCGACCGGGATCGAGCCCGGCTCGCCCACGGCCGGCTTGCCGAGGATCTTGTTGGTTTCCGCCCCGCCCTTCCACTCTTCCTTCGACATGCCGTTGCCGAGATCCTTGTCGATCCACGGGATCAGCGAGCCCGCGAGCGGCACGCCGAACTCGCTCGTCGGCATCGCATCGCTGTTCATCGTGGCCAGCACGCGGCGATCGATGTCGAGAATCGCCGACGCCGGATCGGCGAGCTGCGCCGCCACCGCGCCATGCAGCGCGCCCATCTGCGCGAGCAGCTCGCGCATGTTCTTCGCGCCCGCGCCCGATGCCGCCTGGTAGCTCATCACCGTCGTCCAGTCGACCAGGTTCCCGCGGAACAGGCCGCCCAGCGCCATCAGCATCAGGCTGACCGTGCAGTTGCCGCCGACGAAGTTCTTCGTTCCCTTGACGAGCGCGTCCTTGATCACGTCGAGATTGACCGGATCGAGGATGATCACCGCATCGTCCTTCATCCGCAGCGCCGACGCCGCATCGATCCAGTAGCCGTTCCAGCCCGCCGCGCGCAGCTTCGGGAACACCTCGTTGGTGTAGTCGCCGCCCTGGCAGGTGATCACGACGTCGCACTTGCGCAGCGCGTCGATGTCGGTCGCGTCTTTCAGCGTAGTCTCGTTTTTGGCGAACGACGGGGCTTTGCCGCCCGTGTTGCTGGTGCTGAAAAACACCGGTTCGATCAGGTCGAAATCGCCTTCTTCCTGCATGCGCTGCATGAGCACGCTGCCGACCATGCCGCGCCAACCTACGAGACCTACGTTCATGACTAACCCTTTGACTGGAGCTTCCCCGCCATTTTCCGTCCCCGCGTGACCGCGCGGGGAAACAGGCGGGCACGACGGACGATCAGCGTTTAATGATCGTTTTCGTGGTGATGGTTTTGCTGATGACGATGACGCGCACACCCGCACGGGCCGTATCGCCGTGGAGTTTCAAGACCGGGGAGATCAGGGAAAATCGCGTCATCGCTTGAGTCTACACAAACCTAACTGGCCGCACAACGGCCGCGTGGAACCGACCAGACCCTGTTTTCAGGCCCGGCCGGCGCGCCGCGCGGCCGCGGCGGCCGCCTGCTTCGTTCCGTTACAGCGCGGCGCGCACCGCATCGCCCATCTCGGCCGTGCCGACCCGCGTGCCGCCCGGCGTCGCGATATCGCCCGTCCGGTAACCCTGCTCCAGCACCTTGCGCACGGCCTGCTCGACCCGGTCGGCCTGCTCGGCGCGGTTCAGCGAGTAGCGCAGCAGCATCGCGAGCGACAGGATCGTCGCGAGCGGATTCGCGATGCCCTTGCCCGCGATGTCCGGCGCCGAACCGTGCGAGGGCTCGTACAAGCCCTTGTTGTTCTTGTCGAGCGACGCCGACGGCAGCATGCCGATCGAGCCCGTCAGCATCGACGCCTCGTCGGACAGGATGTCGCCGAACATGTTGCCGGTGACGATCACGTCGAACTGCTTGGGCGCCTTCGCGAGCTGCATCGCCGCGTTGTCGACGTACATGTGCGACAGCTCGACGTCCGCGTACTCCTTCGCCACGTCGGTCATGACATCGCGCCAGAACTGCGAGGTCTCGAGCACGTTCGCCTTGTCGACCGACAGCAGCTTCTTCTGGCGCTTGCGCGCGGCCTGGAACGCGACGTGCGCGATGCGGCGCACTTCCGGCTCCGAATAACGCATCGTGTCGAAGCCCTCGCGCGCGCCCTCGAACGGGCCGTCCGGCGCCGCGCGCACGCCGCGCGGCTGGCCGAAGTAGATGTCGCCGTTCAGCTCGCGCACGATCAGGAGGTCGAGGCCCGCGACCAGTTCCGGCTTCAGCGGCGAGGCGTCGACGAGCTGCGGATAGCAGATCGCCGGGCGGAAGTTCGCGAACAGCTCGAGATGCTTGCGCAGCCCGAGGATCGCCTGCTCCGGGCGCAACGCGCGCTCGAGCGTGTCGTACTTCCAGTCGCCGACCGCGCCGAACAGGATCGCATCGGCCTCCTTCGCGAGCTTGAGCGTGGCCTCCGGCAGCGGATGGCCGCTCGCCGCATAACCCGCGCCGCCGACGGGCGCCTCTTCGAGCTCGAAGCGCTCGTCGAGCGCGTTCAGCACCTTCACCGCTTCCTTGACGATCTCGGGACCGATCCCGTCGCCGGGCAACACTGCAATCTTCATGCGAATTTCCTGGATGGATGAGGGATATCTGTGCGACGCCGCCGGCTCAGCCGATCAGGCGGTGGTTCAGCCACGGCTGCTTCGCGAGCCGCTCCGCCTCGAACTGGCGGATCCTGTCCGAATGGCGCAGCGTGAGGCCGATGTCGTCGAAGCCGTTCAGCAGGCAGTACTTGCGGAACGCGGTGACCTCGAACGCATACTCGCGGCCGTCCGGCGCGCGCACCACCTGCGCGTCGAGGTCGATCGTCAGCTGGTAGCCGCCGAACGCATAGGTGTCGTTGAACAGGTGATCGACCTGCTGCTCGCTCAGCACGATCGGCAACAGGCCGTTCTTGAAGCAGTTGTTGAAGAAGATGTCCGCGAAGCTCGGCGCGATGATCGCGCGGAAGCCGTACTGCTGCAGCGCCCACGGCGCATGCTCGCGCGAGCTGCCGCAGCCGAAGTTCTTGCGCGCGAGCAGCACCGACGCGCCCTGGTAGCGCGGCTGGTTCAGCACGAAGTCGGGGTTCAGCGGGCGCGTCGAATTGTCCTGGCCGGGCTCGCCGTGGTCCAGGTAGCGCCACTCGTCGAACGCGTTCGGGCCGAAGCCCGTGCGCTTGATCGACTTCAGGAACTGCTTCGGGATGATCGCGTCGGTGTCGACGTTCTCGCGATCGAGCGGTGCCACGACGCCGGTATGCACAGTGAATTTTTCCATGATCCGTCAACCTGGTTGGACGCCGGCCGCGCGGGCCGGCAAAGCCGAATGGGGGCGGCGGCGCGACGTCAGTCGGCCGCCTTCTTGATCGCGTGGCCCGCCGCGCTCAGGTCCTCGCCGACGCCGGCGACCGTGTTGCAGCCAGCCAGCGCGAACAGGAGACCCGCGAGCGCGGCGAGACCGAATCTGCTTGCCTTCATGCGCTCACCCCAGCCTGCGGACATCGACGAAGTGGCCCTCGATCGCGGCCGCGGCGGCCATCGCCGGGCTCACGAGGTGGGTGCGGCCGCCCGCGCCCTGACGCCCCTCGAAATTGCGGTTCGACGTCGACGCGCAGCGCTCGCCCGGCTCCAGCCGGTCGGCATTCATCGCGAGGCACATCGAGCAGCCCGGCTCGCGCCATTCGAAGCCCGCCTCGATGAACACCTTGTCGAGCCCCTCGCGCTCGGCCTGCGCCTTCACGAGGCCCGAGCCCGGCACCACCATCGCGAGGCGCACGTTCGGCGCGACCCGGCGGTTGAGCTTCTTCACGACGTACGCGGCCGCGCGGATATCCTCGATGCGCGCGTTGGTGCACGAACCGATGAAGATCTTGTCGACCTGGATCGACTCGATCGGCGTGTTCGGCTCGAGCGCCATGTAGCTGAGCGCGCGCTCGATCGCATCGCGCTTGACCGGATCCTTCTCGCGCTCCGGATCGGGCACGCGCCCGTCGATCGACGTGACCATCTCCGGCGACGTGCCCCAGGTGACCTGCGGGACGATCTCGGCCGCGTTCAGTTCGACCACGCGGTCGAAGTGCGCGCCGTCGTCCGAGCGGAAGGTGCGCCAGTAGCCCGTCGCCTGATCCCATTCCACGCCCTGCGGCGAGAACGGGCGGCCCTTCAGGTAGTCGATCGTGATGTCGTCGACGGCGACCATGCCGGCGCGCGCGCCCGCCTCGATCGCCATGTTGCAGACCGTCATCCGCCCTTCCATCGACAGCGCGCGGATCGTCGAGCCGCCGAATTCGATCGCATAGCCGGTGCCGCCCGCGGTGCCGATCCTGCCGATGATCGCGAGCACGATGTCCTTCGCGGTGCAGCCGCGCGGCAGCTGGCCCTCGACCTTCACCAGCATGTTCCTGCTCTTCTTCTGCAGCAGTGTCTGGGTGGCGAGCACGTGCTCGACCTCGGAGGTGCCGATCCCGTGCGCGAGCGCGCCGAACGCGCCGTGCGTCGACGTGTGCGAATCGCCGCAGACGATCGTCATGCCGGGCAGCGTCGCGCCCTGCTCCGGCCCGATGATGTGCACGATGCCCTGGCGCACGTCGTTCATCTTGAATTGGGTGATGCCGTAGCTGTCGCAGTTCTGGTCGAGCGTATCGACCTGCAGCTTCGAGATCGGATCGGCGATGCCGTGGCTGCGATCCGTGGTGGGCACGTTGTGGTCTGACACCGCGAGGTTCGCGCTGAGCCGCCATACCGGACGCTGCGCGAGCTTCAGCCCCTCGAACGCCTGCGGACTCGTGACTTCATGCAGCAGCTGGCGATCGATGTAGAGCAGGGTCGTGCCGTCTTCCTCGGTATGGACGACGTGCGAATTCCACAATTTGTCGTAGAGAGTCTGTGCCATGGGTATGCGGGGTAGTTGTGGCTGCAAGCCGTTCGGATGCGATCGATTATGCCACGCAGAACCCGTCGATTCACGCTCTCCGCAAGAAAAAACCGAATAAAAACAGTGAGTTGGCTGGTAGTTTCAATACCTGTATCAGCGTTACCCGGCAGTCCGGCCCTCGTATCGCGCCCAGCGGCGGGACGGATCGGGCACGCACGCGAGCCCGCCCCGCCGGCGCTCAGGTCCGCGTGGTCGACACGCCGCCATCCACGAACAGCGTGGCGCCCGTGACGAAGCTCGACAGATCCGACGCGAGATACAGCGCCGATTTCGCGATCTCCTCGGCATTCGCCATGCGCTTGAGCGCATGGATCTGCTCGATGCCCGCGCGCTGTTCGGCGGTGCTCGCGGCCGAGCCCCGGATCATCTCGGTGTCGGTGCCGCCCGGCATCAGCGCGTTCACGCGCAAGCCGCGCGGACTGAATTCGGCGGCCAGCGTCCGCACCAGGCCGACGAGCGCGGCCTTGCTGGCCGCGTAAGCCGCCATGCCCGGAAACCCCACCGAGTGACCGACGAACGACGAGGTGAAGATCAGCGACCCGCGCCAGCTCGCCAGCAGCGCCGGAATCTGGTGCTTCGCGGCGAAAAACGCGCCGGTCAGATTGGTCTCGATCGTCTCGCGCCAGTCGTCCGCCGCGAGTTCCGTCACGGCTCCCATGACGCCCATCGTCGCCGCGTTGTTGAAGCCGATATCCAGCCCGCCGAAGCGCTCCACCGCCAGTTCGACCGCCTGCTGCGCGCAACGCTCGTCCTTCACGTCGCCCGCCATCGCGACGGCCACCCCGCCTTCGCGGCCGATCTCGTCGACCAGCACGGCCAGCTGTTCGGCGCGGCGCGCGACCAGCACCAGCCCCGCCCCCTCCCGCGCGAACAGCTTCGCCGCCTCGCGGCCGATTCCCGCACTGGCGCCCGTGATGATCGCCGTCCTGCCCGCCAGCATCGATCCCATCCCGCCTCCTCGTAGAAGCCCCGCACACACGGCCGCCTCAGGCCGCCGTTCAATCCCGCCCGGCCTTGACGGACCCGTACAGCAGCACGATCGCCACGGCCGCCACGAGCGCCCCCGCCGCGGGCGTCAAGGCCACGCCGTGGGCGCCGCTCTTGACCACCAGGCTGCCGATCAGCGCGCCGCCGCCAATCCCGGCGTTGAACGCGGAGACGTTCATCGCGGACGCGAGGTTCGGTGCATCCCCCGCCCGGGTCAGGATTCTCACGATCAGCGCGGGCACGAACGCATAGGAGGCCGCGCCCCACAGAAACACGTACGCGACCACCGCCCACTTCACCGTATAGACGAGATGCACCGAACCCATGAGGACCACGAGGCATATCAGGCTGACGAACGCCGTATGCAGCGGCCATTTGTCCGAATATTTGGCGCCCACCACGTTCCCCAGGCTCAGGCCCGCGCCGAAGACCAGCAGGATCCACGTCACGCTGGACGGCGAGAACCGCGAGATGTCCTCCAGGATCGGCGCGATGTAGGTGAAGCCCACGAAGGTGCTGCCGAAGCCGACGATCATCGCCGCATAGGAGATGATCATCTTGTAGTCCTTGAAAACCGCCATCTCCTTCGCGACCGAGGTCACGTGCAGGTTCACGTCATCGGGCAAGGTCTTCCACAGCGCCAGCATCGAGATCGCGCCCCACGCCGCGATCGCCCAGAACGGCGCATGCCAGTCCGAGAAGAAGTTGCCGAGGAACGTCCCCAGCGGCACCCCCACCACGTTGGCGAGCGTGATGCCGGACAGCATCACGCCCACCGCCTGCGCCCGGCGGCTTTCATCGACCAGATGCGCCGACACCACCACGCCGATCCCCATCGACACGCCATGCACCGCCGCCGCGATGCTGCGCGAGATCAGCAGCACCTCGTAGCTGTCGGACAGCGCGGAGACGACGTGCGCCACGACGAAGATCAGCAGCAGCAGCAACAGCAGGTTCTTCTTCGAGAAACGCAGCGTCAGCGCCGTCAAGGTGGGAGCGGAGATCGCGACCACCCAGGCATAGGCGCTGACCAGGAAGCCCGCGCTCGACAGGCTCACCGACAGATCCCGCGCGATGCTGGGCAGCAGCCCGGTCACGATGGTCTCGGTCGTGCCGACGCCGAACGAGGTCATCGCCATCGCGATGAGCGCGAGACTGGATGCGTCGCTTCGTTCTCTTTTGATCCCGGTTGAAATTTCCATGAGTGCGGCCCTCCGTTCATTGCACAAATATTCACGGCGCATCCGCGCCGCGGCCCTCGCGCCCGCTCACAACGCGATGCCCAGCGCCAGGCACAGCCGTTTCGTCGTGACGCCGTCGCGACGGCCGGCCGCCTCGGGCGACAGCACATCCGCGTCGGCGGAAAAGACCTCCGGGCCGACCATGTCGAGCGCGCCGCGCGCCTTCAGGATCGAGAGCACCTTCTTGAGCGGCAAATCGCCCTCGCCGACGAACTTCCGGTTATTGATGGTTTCGTCGAACAGATCGCCGCCCTTGAAGTGGGTCAAGCCGTCCGCCACCTGCACACCCCGCAGCAGCTGCGCGGGAATCTTTTCCAGGAGATCGAAATCCGGATTGCCCTTCAGGAAGTGCCAGGTATCGAGCAACAGGCTCGCATTGCCGCGATTCGCCGCCGCGACGATCGCGTACGCCTGCGCGATGTCGCGCAGGCCGAAGATCGGGGAAAACTCCAGCTGAACCAGGATGTCCATCGGCGCGACGCGATCGCACAGACGCGCGAACCGCTCGACCAGGATCGCCTCGTCCACCTCGCCCGCCTTGAAGCCCGGAAAGGCCAGGATCGTTTTCAGCTCGAACGCCTCGCAGATCTCCAGGCAGGTATCGAGCGCGACATCGAAGCGGCGCTTCAACTGCCCGGTCAGGAATTCCGGGAACCGCACGGGCGCCCAGTCGGTGACCGTGTCGAAGTGGCGGATCTCGATGCCGGCGTCCCCGGCCAGCGCTTTCATGTCGCGCACCGACAGCCCGGCAGCGCGCGCGTCGAAATAGGTATCGGCCGCGATCGCCATGCTGGTGAATCCGCCCGCCGAGGCCGCGGCGATATGTTCCCGAATCCCGCCGTTCCGGGTGGAGGCGGGCCAATAAATGAAATCGATATTCTTTCCCATGGAAAGCCTCGGTGAATTTGATGAACCACGACGAACGGCATCGGCACGGAAAAGACCCATTCCGCGTTATTCGCTTTCCAGCGTGCTTTTATCGCAACCCATGCGCGGCACGATTGGCATTCATCGCAGAAGCAATTCCGGCGCACCGGCCCTGCGACCGCCCGCTCAGGCGCGCGGCCCCGGAAGCCGCGCGCCCGCCCGCTGCGGGCCGGTCTGTTTCGCCATTGCCCGGCCGCTTGGCCGTTTCATCGTCGTGATTTCGTTTCTTGCGCCTCGTTTCACAACGTCCTCGTTTGCGTTGGCCATGACAGCGGCAATTCCTCGCTCAGTGCCGCGTTAGGTTACAAGTTTCGGGCGCATTGAAAAATCACATATGATTCCCTTGTCCTCGGAAAAATATTCCGCAACACATGGCTATCGATAATCTGAGTGGCATCACGGTCTTCGTGCAGGTCGCCGAGACGCGCAGTTATGTCCGCGCCGGACAGCATCTTGGGTTGTCGGCATCGGCGGTCGGCAAGAGCATCGCGCGCCTGGAAAAACGCCTCGGGGTCAGGCTGCTGCACCGCAGTACACGCAGCATGAATCTGACCGCGGAAGGCCTGCTCTATCTGAAACGCTGCCAGCACATCCTCGCGGAGGCGGAAGCGGCCGAATCCGAGCTGCTGCATGCGCTGCGCGCGCCGCGCGGCAAGTTCCGCCTCAGCCTGCCGCTCGTGGGCGACCTGATGTCGCCGGTGGTCGCCGCGTTCATGCAGCGCTACCCCGAAATCGAACTCGACATCGATTTCTCCGACCGGCTCGTCGACCTGATCGACGAGGGTTTCGACGCCGCCGTGCGTACCGGAACCCCGAACGATTCGCGTCTGATGTCGCGCCCGCTCGGCTCGTTCCGCCAGGTGCTCGTCGGCTCGCCCGACTACTTCGCGCGCAAAGGCGTGCCGCAGCACCCCGTCGAGCTGCGCGACCACGATTGCCTCCATCACCGCTTTCCGGCGACGGGCAAGCTCAGGAAATGGCCGTTGTATGTCGATTCGATCGACGAGAATCTGCAGTTGCCGGTGCGGATGATCTGCAACCATCTCGACACCCTGCTGCATGTCGCCCGGTCCGGACAAGGCATCGCCTGCCTGCCGGATTTCGTGGTCCGCGACGCCGTGGCCGCGCACGAGTTGCGGATCGTGCTCGCCGCGTATACGGAGAACCTCGGGACGTTCCGCGTGCTGTGGCCCTCCGGCAGGCATTCGTCGCCGAAGCTGCGCGCGTTCGTCGACTTCCTGCAGATGAACCTGTTCGCGCGGCAGAGCGATCCCGATCAGCGGACCGCGTGACGTCAGACCCGTTCCAGCCGATACCCGTAGTTGTAGATGGTCGAGACCACGAGGCCGTTCTTCGAGCGCAGCCCGAGGCTCGAACGCAGCTTGCTGATGTAGGTGGCGAGCGTCGCGTCGTACTTGCGGTCGACGCCGCCCCAGATGCGCTTGATCATCACGTCCTTCGACACGATCCGGCCGACGCTCTCGAACAGCATCATCGCGAGCTCGAACTCCCGCTGCGACAGCTCCACCGGCTTGCCGTCGACGAGCGCCGCATGCGCGGCGGGATCCAGCGCGAACCGGCCCACCTCGATGCGCTTGTCCGGGCGGACTTCGGGATAATACTTGCGGGCCTGCGCGGTGACCCGCGCGACCAGTTCGCGCTCGCGCAAAGGCTTGACGAGATAGTCGTCCGCGCCGTTGTCGAGGCCGAACACGATGTCCTCCTCGCCGTCGTGCTGCGTCATCATGATGATCGGCAAGGCCACGCCGAACGCCTCGCGCGCCCAGCGCAGCACCTCGATGCCCGACTTGCCGGGCACGTTCCAGTCGAGCAGCAGCACATCCACGCGCGCGTGCTTCACATGCTCGATGAAGCGCTCGCCGTCGTGGTGCACGACGGTCTCGTAGCCCGCCCTCTTCAGCCACCCCGACACGGTGCCCGCCTGGGTCACGATGTCTTCCAGAATTCCGACGATCATCCCTTCCTCCCTTGGATTCACTGCCCCGCGCCCGGCGGCGCGCCGCCCGCTCCGGTTCCGCCCGGGCCGCCGTTCGTCGACGGCAGATAGACGAAGACCCACTCGCTGTAGGCCGCCTTGTCGTCAAACGCCGCGTAGTCGTCCGGAAAACCACGCCGCTTGAGCGGGCGGCCGGCCGCCTGGCTGTACACGCCCATCACGCCGCCGTCCGGCGCGGCGACCACGCCCCACTCGACGCCGCCCAACGGATCGGCGTAGGCCCGCCGCAGGTGCCGCAGCGGACGCGGCCCGCGCCGATCGTCGACCAGCTCGTCGAGCGTGGTCGGGAAGCGGCTGCCCTGCGCGGCATTGTAATAGCTCGCAATCGCCTGCCGGATCTGGTCGCCCACGAACAGCAGCTGCGCCTCGCGGTCGCGCTGCTGGACCGTTTTCCAGACCCGCGCCGCCTCGGTGGCGGTCAGGCCGAGCGCCGCGACGAGCAGCAGCACGCCAAGATAGGCGATGCCGCGCTGCCGCGCCGGGCGCGGCTTACCAGGTTTCATAGGCGCTCCCGTCGAGCGCGCGCCCCTTCGCGCCACTGCGCACATCGTGCACGCCCGCCGCCTCGCCCGCCTGCAACACCCAGGTGGTGCGCTTGCCCGTCAGCGGATCGAGCGGCACGTCGCGCAGATAGCGGCCGTCGACCAGCGATTCGAGCGTGTCGGGATCGCCGCCGTGGTCCGCGCGATAGTCGTCGATCGCGCCGCGCAGCGTGTTCAGGTTGTGGCGCAGCACGGTTTCCTTCGCGCGGTCGCCCTGCTTCAGGTAGCCCGGCGCGACGAGCGCCGTCAGCGCCGCGATGATCGCCATCACGACCAGCAGTTCGATCAGCGTGAAGCCGCGCTGCCGGCCGCGCCTACCACGCGTTGTATGGCACGCCATTGAGCCCCTCCTTGCGGTTGCGGGAGCGTACGTCGAACACGTCCGCTCCGGATGAAAACGAGGTGGGATCGCTGTCGTAGCTGCGCGTCTCCCACATCTCCTCCGGCGGCTTGCCCTCGCACTCGCACAGCGGGTCCGCCGGAATCCGCCGCAGGAAATACAGGCGCGCGCCGTTCGCGCTCTGCTTGTCCTCGACGCCCTCCACCAGCGCGCGCAGGTCGGGCGGATAGCCGCTCGCGTCGATGCTGCGCTCGATCCGGCCCGCGTCCGAGGCGCGCTTGTAGGCGTCGAGCGCCGAGCGGATCACGATCAGCGAACGGCGCAGCTCGCCCTCGTTCGCACGGCGCTTGACCAGCTCCGTCAGCGGCAGCGCAACCGTCGCCAGCAGCGCCAGCAAGGTCAGCGCCGCCAGCAGTTCGATCAGCGTGAAGCCGCGCGTGCGGCGACGGGCGCCGGGCCTCATGCGAGGACGCCCAGGCGCGCGGCGAGCGCCGGCGCGTCAGCATAGGCGCGCGCGGCGCGCGGCGCGCCAGCGATCCCGCCGAAAGCCGGGGCGCGCGCGAGCGCGCGGGGCCCCCGCCACGCACGCACCGGCGTCGATGGCTCGGCAAGCGGCCCTGCCTCGATGCGCGCGAAGCCGCCCGCGTCGATCGAGGCAAACCTGCCAATCGTGTCAAGCCGCGCCGCCCGAACCACGGCCGCGCATGCGGTCAACGCCGGCGCACACCCCCCGGCCAACCTCGCCGCGCCAGTGGTGTCGTGCAGGGCAACGGCGCGACGTCGTGCCGATGCCGGGTTGCCTCGCGCAACCTGCGCGGGCTCCGGCTGCGCCGCGTCACGCGCATGGCGCAGCGCGCCGATGGCCTCCGGCAGCCCCCCCCTGCGCAGCCGCCGTTGCGCCGCATCGAGGCCGTCGCGCGCCGTCGCGTCCCGGCCTGCGGCACGCAGGTCCCGGGCCGGCGTCGCGCGGTCGCCCGCGCCGTCACGCGCCACGGCCCGCGCGGTCGCCCCGTCCAGGTCGCGCGGAACCGCCCGCATCGCGCCGGAGGTCCGCAGCACCGCCGCCGCGCGGGCGGCGACAGCCGCGCCGCCGGTGCGCAACACACGCGGCGCACGCGCGTTCGTGACGCGCAGCGGCAGATCCGCACGCATCCGCATCATGCCCGCGCCGCGCGTACTGCCAACCGGCTCGTCTGCGACCGCGCCCGCCCCCGCTTCGGCGGTCATCTTCGCCTCGATGCCCGCCCCCGCTTCGGCGGCCGTTCCCACCTCGGTGGTGGTTCCCGCCGCGCCGGCCTGACCGGCTCCACGCTCCGATGCCGCGTCGTCATTCGCCTCGTCATTCGCGCCGCCGTCCCGCGCGGCGGCCGCATCGGCCGGCACGATCGGCGCCGAGAGATCCGGCGCCGACGCCCGCCGCGGCGCGGCCTGCTCGAAGCTCGAATCGAGCGTCAGCGGCTCGGTGGTCACGCGCGTCTCGGTGCCCGACAGGAAGGTCGAGACCGCGGCCTCCGGCAGGTCGAGATTGCGCTCGATGTGCGGCGTGATCAGCAGCACGATCTCGGACTTCTCGTCGCTGGTCGCCTTCGAACCGAACAGCCGCCCCACCACCGGCAGGCCCGACAGGCCCGGCAGCCCCACCATGTCGGCGGTCTCGCTGCGCTTGACCAGGCCCGCGAGGATCTGGGTCTCGCCGTTCTTCGCGGTCATCAGCGTTTCCGCGTTGCGGGTGCCCAGTGAATAGGCGACGAGGCCCGTCTTGGTGGTTTCCTTCGACAGGATGTTGCTGACCTCCAGGTTCACCTTCACGCTCACTTCGTCGTTGAGGCTGATGCGCGGCTCCACCTTGAGGATCAGGCCGACGTCCTGGTAGCTGACCGACTCGCTGACCACGCCGTTCGCATTGGTCGTGGTGACGATCGGCACGCGCTCGCCGATCTTGATGTTCGCCTTCTCCAGGTTGCGTACCCGGATCTTCGGATTGGCGAGCGTCTTGGTGCGCCCCTTCTTCTGCAACATGTTGATCGCGGCCGACAGCGCGCCCGCGTCGCCCGAGACGCCGATCCGGTCGCGGTTGATCCGCAGCAGGTCGCCGAGCGTCATCGGCGACGAACCGCCGCCGGCACCGAGCGCATCGAACTGGATCCGGCCCGGGTACTCGACGCCGAGGTCGAGCTTGTCGTTCACGTTCACCTCGAGCACCTGCACGTCGAGCGTGACCTCGGACTGCGGGATGTCGAGACCCATCACCACGCGTTCCGCGACCTGGATCGTCTCGGGCGTATCGCGCACCACGACCGCGTTGATCCGTTCGTCCACGTACACGTCCTTCGGCTTGATCATCTGGCGCAGCGCGGCCATCACCGATTTCGCATCCGCGTGCGACAGGAAGAACGTGCGCAGCGCGAACTCCTGGTAGGTGCGCGCCTTGTCGGCCTGCGCCGGATAGATCAGCAGCGTGTGCCGGTCGAGCACCTTCTTGTCCAGCTGGTTGGTGCGCAACAGCAGGTTGATCGCGTCCTGCGCCGTGGTGCGCTCCGCGAGCAGCGTGGCCGGCAGGTCGACCTGCACGTCGCGGTCGAACACGAAGTTGACGCCGGACACGCGCGAGATCACCTCGAAGATGCTCGACAGCGGCTGCTGGCGGAAATTGAGCGAGACCGGCTTGCGCAGCGCGTCCGACAACTGCGGACGCGCCGTGCGGCTCGCCTGCGATTCGCGCAGCAGCGCGTCGCGCAGGCGGCGCGCCTCGACATGGTTCGGCTGTTCGGCCAGGACACCGCGCGCAATCTCGAGCGCCTCCTGCGGGCGGCTGTCGCGCAGCCGCTCCGCGCGCGCCAGCTCGACGCGCATCTGCTGGCGCCGTTCGAGCCGCCGCAGGTCCTGCTCCACCTTCAGGTTGCCCGGGTCCTGCGCCAGCGCATTGCCGAGATGATCGATCGCGGCCGAATAATTGCCTTGCGCGGCCTCGTCCTCGGCCCGCCGCAACTCGGCGCGCACGTAGTCCGGCTTGCGCCGCTCCAGCGCAAGCTGCGCATCGATGTCCTCCGGCTCGGCCTGCTGCCGCGTGCGCAGCGCGGCCAGTTCGTCCGCGGGCGAGCCGGCCGCGTCCGGCGCAGGGTTGAACGGCGTACCCGCGCAACCGGTCAGCGCAACCACGGCGACCAGGACGAGCAAACTGACGGTTCGTTTCATGATGTCTTCCAGATGCGCCGAAGCGCTCGACGCGATTAAATGGGGTTCAGGGCGCGCGGCCCGGCATCGGCAGCGTATGCGTCGCGCCGTCTTCGGTCCGGATCAGCACGCCGGCCGGCCGCACCGCTTCGAAGCGGTAGCCCGGCGCGATCTCGTCGCCCGGCCGCAATGCGTCGCGCAGCGCGCAGCGCTGCTCGCACAGCAGGCGCAGGCCCGGCGCGCCGTCGAGCACGAAGATGCGCCGGCCGTTGTCGCGCCACTCGCCGCTCAGCCGGAACGGCAGCGGCGCGGCGGCCGGCGGCGCGGCATCCGCCGCGCCGAACGAATCGGGATCGACTTGCGCCGGCAGTTCGGGCGCAAGCGTCGGCTCGGCGATCGGCGGCGCATCGGCGCCCAGTCCGGCCCAGTTCTGCGCCGGAAACACCTCGATCACCACGCGCGACGGCGCGTCCGGCGGCTCGGCCTGGCCCGTCGCCGCCCCGAGCAGCAAGGGCGCGGCCAGCGCAGCCGCACGCCAGGCCCTGATGGCGGCGCTCATGCGTCCGGCCCCAGCAGGCTGATGCGCAACGTGATGTCGAGCAGCGGGCTGTCGATCTTCTCGCGCTCGAACGTGACGCTCTCGATCCGCGCCATCGGCTGATCGGCGATCGCGCGCAGCGCCTCGCGCGCGGCCAGGTAGGTGCCCGACGCCGCGATGCCGATCGTCAGCCGTCGCAACTGGCCCTTGACCTCGGCCTCGCGGCGGTAGGTCGCGTGCTTGCGCTCGACGCCATGCTTCATCAGGATCTCGAACACCGAATAGGCCTGCTCGCTGCTGCGCAACTGCTGCACGTCGCGCAGCGTCATGCCGCCCGCGCCGCGCGCGACGTCCGGCCTCGGCAACGCCGCGAGCGTGCGCCGGTGCTCGGCGCGCGCGGCTTCGAGCCGCTCCGTCTCCGGGCCCAGATGGGCCGTATACAGCAGCGGCGACACCGCCAGCACGGCGCCCGCGAGCATCCCGAGCGGCCCGAGCCGGCGGCCCGCCGCAAAGACGGCCCAGTGCAGGCGCGCGCGCAGCGCGCCCGTATCGATCGCACTCAGACGTTTCATGGCGACTCCACGCTCAAGCTGAAGAGATAGATGGAACGACCGTCGATCACCTTGGTCCGGTGCTGCAACAGACCGGTGCGGCGCTCCGCATGCCGATCGTTCAGACGCGACACGAACAGATAGATATGCGACAGGTCGGACGCCGCGCCTTCGATGCGCGCTTCCGTGCCGGCCTTGTCGACGACGATCGACGTCAGCGCGATCTGCGGGGTCCAGGCCTGTTCGATCCAGTCGACCACCGGCATTCCGGACCCCGTTATCGGCATGCGCTGCTCGCGGATCACGCGCTCGATGCGTTTCTGCTCGGGCGTCAGCTGCTTCTGACGACGCTGCTCGCGCTCCGCCGCGCGCTGCCGCTGCTCGATGCGCTGTTCGATCCGCTCGACCTCGTCGCGCAACCCGCCGAGCTCCGCGAACGCTTGCGCGACCAGCAACGCCGCGCAGGCCGCCGCGCCCAGAGCCGCGGCGCCCCACGGCGTCAGCCGACGGCGCGGCGTCGCGAAATCGATCGTTTCGGCGCGTCTCATGCCGGCACCTCGTCGGCGACGTCGCCGAGCAGCACGGCGTCCCCGCAATCGGGCGCCACGCGGGCGGCATCGTGCGCGTACAGATAGATCGGCCCCGTCACATCCGCCTCGCTCACGAGCGCCGCCGCATCGAGCAGGTCGCTCACGCGCTGGCCCCGCAGGCTCGGCAGGGTGACGAGATCGGCCCACTCGCCGCCCCACCGGAACAGGCAGGTCAGCGCGCCCGGCTGCAACAGCGCGATCCGGCAGTCGGCGTCGACCCGCCGCGCCGCGTATTCGCGCAGCACGAACGACAACAGGTCGCGACAGCGCGTCAAGGTCCAGCCCGCCGCGCGGCTCGCCTCGGCCAGCGCGCCCAAAAGATCCTCGCGCACCGCGATCGCGAGCCGCGCACGGCCAAAGCCGACGTGCGCGACGCGCACGCTGAGCGGCACGCCCGGCGCATGAGGTTCGAGCAGCGCCCGCCCATAGGCGTCCCACCCGGTCGACGAGCACAGACCATCCTGCCACGGCAGCACGACGCCCTGCGCCCACGGATGGGCAAGCAGCACCTGCACGCGGTTGCGCAGCGCAGGACGCGCCTTCGGCAGGTCCGCCAATGCCCGCGCGAGCAGTTCGGCCGGTTCGCCGCCATGCTCGGCCGCGAAGCACGGCGCGCCGCCGCAGCGCGCATCCGCGTCCGGGCCGGCCCACACGCGCAGCTGGTCGGCGTCCACCATCACGTAGACGTCATTGAAGAGCGATCGCACGCTGCACCTCCTGGAACGTGGTCAGGCGCTGGCGGATCGCGGCGAGGCCCGCCGCCCGCATCGACTGGTATTCGAGGCTGTCGGCCAGCGCACGCGCACGCTTCTCGAGCGAACGTTCGAGCAGGGCCGCCTTCATGCACGCATCCATCGGCAGGATCTCGGCCAGTCCGATCCGGCCTTGATAGCCGGTGCCGCGACAGGTCTCGCAACCCGCTCCCGGCCGCACCAGATGCTGGAGGTCGTCGAGCGACGCGCCGGCGAGCGACGCGCCCTCGCCCTCGCCCGCGGGCGCGCCGCAGTCCGGGCAGATCCGTCGCACGAGCCGCTGCGACACCACGCCGTTGAGCGCCTCGAGAAACGTCGAAGGCTCGACGCCCATGTAGATGAAGCGATCGATCACGCTGAAGCCGTCGTTCGCGTGCACCGTCGACAGCACGCGGTGGCCGGTCAGCGCCGATTGCACCGCGATCGACGCGGTCTCCTCGTCGCGGATCTCGCCGACCATCACCGTATCCGGATCGTGCCGCAGGATCGCGCGCAATCCGCGCGCGAAGGTCAGCCCCTTGCGCTCGTTGACCGGGATCTGCAGCACGCCCTGCAACTCGTATTCGACCGGGTCCTCGATCGTGATGATCTTGTCGTCGCCGGTATTCACTTCCGACAGCACCGCATAGAGCGTGGTCGACTTGCCGCTGCCGGTCGGACCGGTCACGAGCATCAGTCCGTACGGCAGATGCGCGAGCGCGCGGATCCGCTGCGCCGTGCGCGCATCGAAGCCGAGTATGTCCAGACTCACCTGGTCGCCGCGCTGCGACTTGTCCAGCACCCGCAGCACCGCGTTCTCGCCGTAGGTGCCGGGGATCACCGACACGCGGAAATCGATCTCGCGGCCCTGCAGCACCACCTTGAAACGACCGTCCTGCGGCACGCGCTTCTCGGCGATGTCGAGCGTCGCGAGCACCTTGAGGCGCGCGAGCGTCTGCGTCGCCACCTCCACCCCGGGAATCCGGCGAATCGGCTGCAGCACGCCGTCGATCCGGTAGCGGATCGACAGCCCGTCGGGGACGGCCTCCAGGTGGATATCGCTCGCTCGGCTTTGCAGCGCGTCGTACAGCGTCATGTTGACGAGCCGGATCACCGGGCTCTCGTCCTTCGCGATACTCGTCAGCGTGATCGACTCGATCGCCTGCGCGAGCGAGTCGCCGTGACCGTCGACCGTCACGTCACCGTCCATCAGGCGCTCCCCGGCTTCGGCTTCGCCGAGCAGCCGCTCGACCTCGCCCGGCAGGCTCATCGCGAGCCTCACCGCGCGGCGCGCGAAGCGTGCGAACAGCGCATCGCGCACCCGGCGCGCGAACGGGTCCGAGAGGACCAGGCACGGTTCGCCCTCGAGTTCGACGGGCAACACGCGCAGGGTCAGCGCATCGTGCAGCGGCAGCAGGTCGAAGCGCGTCGGCGCGCTGCGCAAGGCGTCGGACGCGACCGCGGCAAGCCCGAGCGACGCGGCCGCGTCGGCCAGGCCCGCCGGCTCGGCCGCGAGTTGCCGGCCGAGGTAGTCGGCCAGCGCGAGCCCGGCGTCCGCCGCCCCGCCGCGCCAGTTTTCCACGATAGAGTTCGCTTTCATGTGCAGTGTTTCCTGTTCTGTTTCGTATGGCGCGCGGCCCGCGCGCATCCCGCCGGGTCAGCCGATGCTGCCCGCCAGTTCGAAGATCGGCATGTAAAGCAGCACGACCACCGCGCCGACCGTCGCGCCGACCGCCAGCATCAGCACGGGTTCGAGCACCTTGCTGAGCATCTCGATCGCGCGATCGAGCGCGCCGTCGTGAAATTGCGCGATGTGCTCGCACATCCCGCCGAGATCACCGCTCTGCTCGCCGACCCGCAACAACCGTTCGGCGACCGAAGTGGTGAGACCTTGCCCCGCCAGCACGGCCGATACGGGCCGGCCGGCGCGCAGCGCCGCGAGCGCGGCGGCCAGCCGCGCATGGAAGTGCGCGGGCAGGATCTTCCCCGCCAGCTCCAGCGCGGCGAGCACCGGCGTACCGCCACCGATCAGCAGGCCGACGGTCCGATAGAAACGGGTCAGCGCGAACAGCGCCGCGATGTCGCGCAGCTTCGGCAGACGCCACAGCAGCTTCAGGCCGATGCGGCCCGCGAGCCCGCCGCGCACCGCCGCGACGGCCGCCGCCGCGAGCGCGACGAGCGCCGCGCCGATCACGGCGCCCCGCGCCTCGAGCAGACGCGACCACCACAGCATCGCCTGCGCGGTCGCGGGCAGTGTGTTCATCGTCTCGAACACCGCCGAGAAGCGCGGGATCACGAAGAACGCCATGAACATCAGGATGCCGACCCCGACGCCGATCACGAGCGCCGGATAGACGAGCGCGCCCGTCACCCGCTTGCGGATCTGCGCGATGCGCGTTTCGTACTGCTGGTAACGCTTGAGCACCACGGGCAGCTGGCCGCTGCCTTCGGACGATTCGACCGTCGCGACCAGCAGCGCGGGAAACGCGTCCGGCTGCTTCGCGAGCGCCTTCGAGAACGGCTGGCCCTCGACCATCACGGCGAGGATCCGGTCGATCACGGATTTCGCGCCCTTGCCGCCGCCCGTCTTGTCGCGCAGGGCTTCGAGCGCCTCGATCAACACCAGCCCCGCATCGAGCAAGGTCGACAGCTCTTGCAGGAACAGCGCAAGTTCGAACGCCGGCCGCCGACCGCGCGCGCCGGTGCGGCCGCGCCGCCGGACCTGCAGGACGATGCCGGCCGCGCCCGCGCCGGCCGCGCCAACCTGCGCACGCGCATCGGCCTCGTCCGTGGCCTGCACGGTGCGCTCGACGACCTTGCCGCCGTCGAGCAGGCGAACCTGGAACGCGTGCATGCTCACCTCCGCCATTCGGCCAGCAGCGCGAGACTGCCGGCCCGATCGAGGGTCAGCTCGCGGTAGACCTCCCACACCCGGGTCGCATAGGCCTTGCGCGCGGGGGCGCGTTTCGCCGCGGAACCGGCGTTGTACGCCCCCACCGCATTCCAGGTGTAGCCGTGGCGCTCGACGAAGCCCGCGAGAATCGCCGCGCCTGTGTCGATCGAGGTACAGGGCTCGTCGACCAGGCGCTGGCGCGTCACGCCGACTTTCACGAGGCGCGGCAGATGCGTGCTGTTGATCTGCATCAGGCCGATGTCGTAGGTGCCGTTGCGGTTGCGGTTGAAGGCGCGCGGATTCATCGCTGATTCAACCTGCGCGATCGCCACCAGCAGCAGCGGATCGAGACCGTGGCGATCGCCCGCGCGGGACCAGCAGTCCTGCGCCAGCGCGCTCGGCGCGCAGCCTGCGAGCAGCGCCGCCGCGACCAGCCGGCGGCATGCGGCGCGCAGGCCGCTCTTACATGCCGTGAACGAGGTCCGCATCGACGCCGCTCCCGCCCGTGCGACCGTCGCGACCGAGCGAGGCCACTTCCGCCTCGCCGTCGCGGCCCGGTACGTTCCATTGATAGGCGCGGCCCCATGCGTCCTTCGGCACCGCCTTCGCCAGATACGGCCCGCTCCAGCCATCCGCGCCCTGCGGCTGCGCGACCAGCGCATCGAGCCCCTCGTCGGCGCTCGGATAGCGGCCGGTGTCGAGCCGGAACTGGGTCAGCGCATCGCCGAGCGTCTTCATCTGCGCCTCGGTCGAGCGCACCTTGGCCTTGTCGACCTGGGAGAACAGCTTCGGGCCGACGTAGCCGGCCAGCAGCGCGATGATCAGAAGTACGACAAGCAATTCCAAAAGAGTAAAGCCGCGTTGCACGCCGCGACGTACGGCACGATTCAATTTCACGGTAGATGTCCTGGGTGATGACGCGAGCGAGGTCGCGTGGAATCCGGCGTTCGAATCGCGGCGCGTGCCGCTGTCGTTGCATGCGTCACGCCGGACAAGTGAACGAGGGTTGACGAGAAAAGGCTATTTTCCGGGGGCGCCGCGTTCGCCTCAAACTTGCTCAAAGAAGTCTCAACGCGGCGCCGCCGGAAGGGGACGGGCCACGCACCCGCAGGGATGCGCGGCCCGTCGGACAGGCCGGATCAGCGGTTGCGGCTTACTTCGCGCACGCGCCCAGATCCTTCCACACCTTGCCGGTGTAATCGGCGCCCGTGGTCGCCGGCAAGCCCGGGATCTCGCCCTGGGTCCACCAGCGTGCCTCGTAGGTGCGACCTTGGTGCTGCACCTTCGCGCCGCCCGTGTAGGCCGCGGCCTGCGCCCACGCCGACGCGCACTGCGCGCCTTCGCCGCCGCCCGAATCGCCGACCAGCTTGAACGTGCTGGATTCCTGCACCAGCTTGCCGCCCTGGATCTGCGAGGTCGCCACGACCGTGTGCGGGCCGGCCTTCGCGTTCGCGATGTCGACCGACAGATCGCCTTGCGACTTCATCTTGGCGCTCGTCGAGCCAACCATTTTCTGGCTGCCGTCGAACACCTTGAGGCCGACGTCGGTTTCCTTCGCGTGGTTGAACTTGAGGAAGAACTTCGCGGTCGCCTTGCCGTTCTCGATCTTGAATTCGTTGTTGTTGGAGATGCTGAAGCCCTCGTCGATGCCGCCTTCCGGCTTCTTCTCGACCGTGGTCTCGGTGCGCGTGACGCCGCTGCCGTCCTTCGCGTACACGTCGTTCATGCCCGGCACCGGCTCGATCGCGCCGCCGTTCTTCACGCCCGCCATCAGCTTCGCCGACTGGGTGCGATTGATTTCCTTCGCGAGCAGCATCGGCCACATGTTCTTCTCACCGTTCTGCGCCGACGAGATCGTCATCGAGGTCTTCATGCCGGCGATCTCGCCGCTGGCTCCGAACACGCGGTTATGCACCTTGTCGCCGACCCCGAGGTCGTGCTGCGACGGCATGATGTCGCCGACGTCCTTCCAGCCCGGCTTGCCCGGATCGGTCCCGCCGCCGTCCTTCGTGATGTTGACGTCGGCGACGTTGTAGAACATCCCCGCCGTATCGCCGACGTGCCACGTCGACAGGATCACGTGATGGCCGGTGCGATCGGACGGGATCGTGCAGCCGTGCGGCCCGATCTCGTTGGCCTTCTTCATCCCGCCGTCGATCGTGCAGAACGGCGTCAGGTCGAACTGTTCACGCGTCAACAGTGCGTTCGGATTCCAACCCTGCTTCGTGATGTAGTACTTGAATTCCTTGGTGACGTGCGGCGCAGTGAACGTCCACTTGAAATCGTGCCGGCCCGGCTTCAGGTCGAGGATCTTCCAGCGCACGGCGTTCTGCTCGTTCAGCTCGCTGAACTGCACCACGCCGCCGCTCGGGATCTGGCCGTCAGGCGCGCCCGCTTGCGGGAAGCCCTGCTTGCCTTCGACGCTCTGCGGTTCGTAGGTGACGGAACCGCAGTTGGCGTTCTGCGGCGAGCCTGCCTTCGAGCTGCACAGCAGGTTGCGCGACGGCGGATCGGACAGGTAGCCGTGCGCGAACGCATGTTGCGCGAAGAACATCGTTGCGCATGCGACGAACGGCGAAAGTTTGAATAGCGTACGACTCGCTGAATGCTTGCTCATGAGATGGATTTAAGGAATCGGTTGATCGGAAATGGGTTCGGGCGTGACTCAATGCCGGCGGCAAGCCCCGGCGCCCATGCATCGCGCATTCCTGCATTGCCCGGATGCGGATCGCAGTGTGCGGGCCATCCCGCTTCCGCCCAACCATCCTGAATGATTTATCAACGTCCGGCGCCGCGATTGAGCAAGCGTTGAGATTCTTTGCCGGCGCATGCGCATTGAAAAAGAATGCGCGGGTCGATCCAGACACGCCTTTCATCACTCAAGGATGACCCGCAAATTGAAGATACTTAACATGCAACCTCGCTCGCCGTCGCACTACCCGCCTACGAACGAGCGCGCGCAGACGCTGATCTGCGCGACCATCGCGGCGGCCAGCGCGCTGTGTTTCGCGAACGCCGCGCTCGCCGCGCCCGGCGCGCCGAGCCTCAAGGCCTATGAAATCACCTCGCAGCCGCACGGCTTCGTGGAGATCGACCTGCAGAAGGCCGGCAGCGCCCCGTACAAGGACGTCGTCAAGCTCAACAAGAACGTCAACGTCCCACTGCCCTTCGACATCTGGAGCAACGGCACCGCCGTGAAGGCGCTCGCGGTGGTCGACGGCGTCGTCGATGCCGACTCCGAGATCAAGCTCACCCCGGGCGGCACGCAAAGCGGCAAGGTGGTCACCCGAGTCAAGACCCCGGGCGTGAAGAAGATGCAGGTTCGCGTGGTCGATGCGAACGGCGCCTCGACCGACAGCGCGCCGCTCGACGTGATCGTGTTCGACACCATCCCGGAACTCGCCGATCCGCTGCCGAACAACGCGAGCAAGAACCACAAGCCGTTCGCGAACCGCTCCGACTCGGTGGTCGGCACCTATTTCGCGACCTGGTCCGTGTACGACCGCAAGTTCAACGTCGACAACGTGCCGGTCGAGAACCTCACGCACATCCTGTACGGCTTCGTGCCGATCTGCGGCGGCGCCGACATCAACGCCTCGCTCGCGCGCGACGTGCCGAATTCGTTCCGCGCGCTGCAGCAGACCTGCGCGGGGCTGCCTGACTTCAGCGTCGCGATCCACGACACCTGGGGCGAGATCGGCATGACGCTGCCGGGCCAGACCGCCAAGTCGCAGCTCAAGGGCGTGCTCGGCCAGATGATGGCCGCGAAGAAGCGCAACCCGAACCTGAAGATCCTGCCGTCGATCGGCGGCTGGACGCTGTCCGATCCGTTCTTCCACCTGCACGACGCGGGCAAGCGCAAGGTGTTCGTCGATTCCGCCGAGCAGCTGCTGCGCACCTGGAAGTTCTTCGACGGCATCGACATCGATTGGGAATTCCCCGGCGGCAAGGGCGCGAACGGCGCGCTCGGCAATCCGCAGACGGACGGCGCGCTGTACGTGACGCTGATGAAGGAACTGCGGCAGATGCTCGACCGCGTGTCGAAGGACACCGGCAAGACCTACGAGCTGACCTCGGCGATCGGCGCGGGCAAGGACAAGATCGACGTGGTGAACTACAAGAACGCCACGCAGTACATGGACTACATCTTCGACATGACGTACGACTACTACGGTGCGTTCAGCATGACGGAGCTGGGACACCAGACCGCGCTCTACGCGCCGGCCTGGAAGCCCGACACCGCGTATACGACGGACAACTCGATCAAGGCCCTGCTGGACCAGGGCGTCGATCCGAAGAAGCTCGTGGTCGGCGCGGCGGCCTACGGCCGCGGCTGGACCGGCGTGTCCGGCTATACCGACGGCAACCCGTTCACCGGCAAGGCGACGGGGCCGATCGGCGGCGGCTGGGAGCCAGGCATCCTCGACTACAAGGCCATGGTCGCGAAGATGATCGGGCCGAACGAAACGGGCATCAACGGCTTCGAGTTCCACTACGACCAGCAGGCCGAGGCGCCGTATGTGTTCAACAAGAGCACGGGCGAACTCGTCACGTACGACAATGCGCGCTCGGTGCACGCGAAGGGCGACTATGTGCGCAAGCATCGGCTGGGCGGCATGTTCTCGTGGGAGATCGACGCGGACAACGGCGACATCCTCAACGCGATGCACGAGGGCCTCGGCCACGACGGCGGCAGCGGCGGCGGTACGCCGAACCGCCCGCCGCTCGCGGACGCGGGCACGGGTGCGACGGTGACGGGCGCGCAGACGGTGGCGCTCGACGCATCGAAGTCGCGCGACCCCGATGGCGACCAGCTGACCTACAAGTGGGAACAGATCCATGGCGCGGCGCTGACGATCGCGGACCCGGCCAGCGCGAAGACCACGGTCAAGGTGCCCGCGGTCGAACAGGACACGCGCTTCGCGTTCCGCGTGACGGTCAAGGATCCGGCCGGGCTCTCGTCGAGCGCCGACGTGACCATCGTCGCGAAGGCGGAACCCGTGACCGGGCCGGGCGAGAACCGCCCGCCTGTCGCCGACCTGAGCGGCCCGACGACGGCCGGGGCGAACCAGCCGGTCACGCTGTCGGCCGCGAAGTCGAGCGATCCGGACGGCGACAAGCTGAGCTTCAAGTGGACCGTGCCCAACGGCATCGGCGCACAGCCGAACGGCGCGACGCTGAACTTCACGGCGCCGGCGCTGAAGGCCGACCAGACCTTCGAGTTCGCGGTGACGGTCAGCGACGGCAAGCTCGCGTCGACGGCCAGGCACGCGGTGCGCGTGAAGGCGCAGGACAACGGCGGCGGTGCAGGCGGCCAGCATCCGCAATACCAGTCCGGCACGCCGTATCGGGCGGGCGACATCGTGTCGAACCTCGGCAAGCTGTACCAGTGCAAGCCGTTCCCGTACAGCGGCTGGTGCTCGGGTGCGCCGAGCGCCTATGAACCTGGCAAGGGTTTCGCGTGGAACGATGCGTGGACGCTGGTGGGCGAAGGCGGCGGCAACGGCGGTGGCAACGGCGGTGGCAACGGCGGCGGCAACGGCGGCGGCAACGGCAACGGCGGCGGCAACGGCGGCGGCAGCGGCGGCGGCAACCACCCCGCATACCAGGAAGGCGCCAGCTACAACGCCGGCGACATCGTGTCGAACGACGGCAAGCTCTACCGCTGCAAGCCCGCGCCGTTCAGCGGCTGGTGCTCGATGGCCAAGTGGGCATACGAACCCGGCAAGGGCAGCGCCTGGAATCAGGCATGGGAGGTCTACAACGGCAAATGACGATGCCATCCGTGCATACGGATGATCCAGCGTGAAAGACGGGAGCCGGCCCAGCCGGCTCCCGCACGCCCGGGGCAATCCATGCAAGCGTTCTCACCCGGCAGGGTCGCGAGCGCTTGCGCGGCCTGCCGTCCGCCTGGCACGCCCGAACCGTCGCGCTCACGCCTTCCGCACGAATTCCGTCTTGAGACTCATCGCGCCGAACCCGTCTATCTTGCAATCGATGTCATGATCGCTGTCGACGAGGCGGATGTTCTTGACCTTGGTGCCCATCTTCACGACGCCGGAGCCGCCTTTCAGCTTCAGGTCCTTGATGACCGTCACGGTGTCGCCGTCGTTGAGCAGGTTGCCGGCGGCATCGCGATAGACGCGGCCGGCCGCTTCGGCCGGCGCGGCATCCTGCGCCGACCATTCGTGCGCGCAGGACGGGCAGACCAGCAGCGCGCCATCCTCATACGTGTAGTCGGCCTGGCAGTTCGGGCAAGGGGGCAATGTGCTCATCGGCGATCCTTCGGGTGAAATCCAATAAAGCGCGCCAGTATAGCCGCCCGCGCATCCGGCCCGGGTCCCGCCCGACCGGCTGCGCGGATCGGCCGCACGCGCCGCGTCCCCCCGGCTCACTCATTCCTCGAGCCGTGCAGCTTCGGTGCGCGCGAGCCGCACCGTGAAGCGGCTGCCTTCGCCCAGCACCGATTCCACCTCCACCCGCCCGCCATGACGCGTGATCACGGTCTGCACGAACGGCAGGCCGAGCCCGACGCCCTGGCTCGCATCGGCGCGCGCGCCGTCGACCTGGAAGAACGGTTCGAACAGGCGCGGAAGCGCTGCCGCTGGAATCCCGAATCCGTGATCCTCGATGCCGAGCGCAACCTCGTCGCCCTGCCGGCGGATCCGGACGTCGATCTCGGTGCCTTCGCTCGAATACTTGATCGCGTTGTCGAGCAGGTTCACGAGCGCACGCAGCAGCATGTCGCGATGGCCGAGCACGAACAGTTCCTCGCCCTCGTCGTGCGGCCCTCCGACCTCGATCCGCTTCGCGGTCGCGCTGTGCCAGACCTGATCCACGGCCTCCGCCGCGAGATCGTTCAGCGACACGGGCAGATAGCTGCGCGCATCGAGATGCTCGGCGCGCGCGAGCTGCGTGAAGTCCTGCGCGACGCGCAGGCTGTAGTCGACGAGCCGGTGCAGATCGCCGAGGAAATCCGCATCCGCGCTCGCACCCGCGCCGCGCGCACTGCGCTCCTCGAGCAAGGCCAGCATCGTCGCGAGCGGGTTGCGCAGATCGTGTGCCATGCTCCGCAGGGTCAGGCGGTCGCTCTCCGCCGCGGCGCGAATGTCGTGCACGTCGACGAAGCAGATCATGCTGCCCGCATCGCCGTGATCGCCGCCGTCGCCGAACGGCGTCACCATCATCATGTGAATGCGGCCGTCGATCTCCAGCTCGACCGTCCGGATCGCGCGCGCCGCCTTTGCCGCACGGATCTCGTCGCGCGCGAGCGCGAGCATCGCGCGGTCACCGTCGGCACCGGCGAGGCGGGAGAGGCGGGCGAGCATTTCCTGCCCCTGTTCGTTGCTGAGCACGAGCTGCGCCCCTTGCTCGACGAACACCGGATAAGGCAGCGCGCGGATGAGGTCGACATACGCGGTGCGCGACGCGCGGATCTGCTGCATCAGCTCGGTGATCCCGTCAATCGGCGCCGGGCTCGCGGCCTCCGACGTCGCGGCCGGCGCCAGGTTCGCGAGATGCCGGCCGCCGCCCGCGCGCAGCGCATCGAACTCCCGCCGCAGGAAGCTGTGCGTCGCGCTCGCGCGACGCCAGCCGTAGATCGCGTAGATCACGCCGCACATCACCACGGTCGGGCCGGCCGGCATCCAGTAGCCGCACCCCAGCGGCACCGCCATCGCGCTCGCGACGAACAACGCGACCCATCCGAGCGCGAGCCCGTAGAGCCGGGCCCCCGACGCGCGCGTGCAGATCACGATCATGCCGAGCGCGACCGCGAGGCCGATCAGCACCTGCAACGCGTACGGCACGCGCCGGATCAGATGGCCGCCCAGCAGCGCGTCGGTGGCAAGCGCATCGACCTGCACCCGGCTCAGGGGCCGCCCCGCCGCAGACAGCACGTAAGGACCGCCGGACAGATCCGTCGCGGTGTCGCCGACGAACACGACGCGCCCAGCGAACGCGGAAGCCGGCACGCGTCCGTCCAGCACGTCGACATAGGAGTACTGCTGAAGATCGAACTGGCGCGGCAACGACAGCGCGAGCGCATCGTGCACGATGTGCCCCATCGTCGTCACGTGGTCCTGCGCGTAGTGGCGCACGTCGCCGAGCGGCAACGGCAGGCCGGCGACGCGCAGCATCTGCAGCGCGACGTGCGGCTCCTCGGTGCCCGACGCGTCGACCTTCAGGAACGGCACGATGCCCTGCACCGCGTGATCGGCGCCGAGCATGAGGTTGCGCTGCCCGATCGCCGCCGCCGCCCGCGCGAGCGGCGCCGCCGGCGGCAGCACGACGTCGGTGCGGCCCGCCACGGCGTTGGACTGCTCGGTCAGCACGACCCGCCCGTGCCGCGCGATCGCGCGCGCCAGCACCGCGTCCTGCGGATTCGGGCTGACCAGCGTGAAATCGAGTGCAACGCTCGCCGCGCCGTCGAGCCGTTCGAGCAGGCGGGCATGCGTCGCCCGCGCGTAGCTGGCGCTCGCCCCGAGCGCCGCGATCGTGCGCGCATCGACGACCACCACCGCGACCTTGCCGCGGTGCGCAGCGTTGTCGTGGCGCGAAACCAGATCCCAGTGCACGCGATCGAGCGGCGCGAACAGCGTCTCGACCGACGGCGTATAGCCGAGCGCGGTCAACGCAAGCAGGACCAGCGCGAGCAGCCAGCCGGATGGACGGCCCCCGGACACCCGGCGCGCGATGCGATCGAACCATCTGGGCAGCATGTACGGGGTTCCTCTTCTGATTGTTATGGCCCATTCCATTGGCCCGCCTCGAAGGGCCGGGCCAATGGAATGGGACGGGAGCGGCACGGCCGGGCCCTGCACCGCATGATATAGCGCCGGGGCCCCGCCTGGAAAATCCCGACGCCGCGCCTGCGACGCGCACCCCGCCGGTGCGGCGGGTCGGGTGCCTGGCCGCACGTTCGAGTCCGAACAAGCGCAGCGCCGGGCAAGCCCGAATCTTGCCGGACAACGCAGTCCGATTGCATATTGGCGCGATTTTTAGGATTTAATCGATTTAATAAAATTCGATTTAGTACTTATATTAAAACCATCTCCCGCCCCGCTTTTCCCGCGCCCCGGCGGCGCATCAGGCCGGCTCGGCGCCCATCTGCTCGCGGCCGAGCGCGCTCAGGTCGACAGCCATGCCGCGCCCCGCGAAATCAGTCTCGAAATGATCGGCGGGGAAATCCGGCGGGCTCTCGCCGCGCGCGAAGCTCGCCCACTGGCGGCGCACATAGGCGCTGTTCTTCGCGCAGGCGGGCGCGGCCGCGATGTACATCACGTTGCTGTAACCACTGCCGCGATGCTGGTCCTCCACCGCATGAACCACGTCGCAATGCCAGAACACCGCGTCCCCCGGCTGCATCGCCGGGATCGGCACGAGCGCGTCGAGCAGCAGCGCATGCCATTCGGGCAGGATCGACAGCGCGCGCGCCGGGCGGGCGCCGCACAGGTCGTCGTCGGCCACGTCATCCTGCAGGGCGCGCAGCAGCACGTAGGCCATCGCATTGGCCACTGGGATCAGCTGCAGCGTGCCATCGCCCGGGCCTTGCGCCGTCAGCGCGGTCCAGCCCTGGAAGGTGCGGAACATCGAGCACACGGCGGGCGACGGAATCTCCTCGGCCTCGGGCCGGAATGCGGGATCGTACGGATCGTAGCCGCGCCAATCGCCCGCCAGCACATGCCGGTAGACCTGCCGGAAGTTCGGGCCGAGCCAGCGCTCGACCGAGCCGCCGTCGACGTGCGGCGACAAGCCGAGCGACGCCGATCCGGGCGGGCGGCGACGCAGACGATCGGCGTAGGCCGGCACGCGCGACGGATCGAGGCCCGCGTGCGCGCGCCACAGGCCGTTCAGGAACGCCCGCACCCGGGTCAGTTCGACCGACTGCCGCGCGAGGACCTGCGGCCGCGACCAGTAGATGCCGTAGATCTGCGGCCGGCTCGACGCCAGCGCGCCGAAATACCGATCCTCGGCCCGGTGCGCGAGCCGCGCGTCGAGGCGGTTCGCGTCGACGTACGCATCGATCTCGTCGTTCCAGTCGCGCGCCTGCTGCGCGTCGAATACGCCTCGGATCACGCAGGCGCCGCGACGACGGATCGCCGCCGGCGCGCCGGGCGCGACCCGGTTCGACGCGATGTCGGCAGAATGCAGCACGGGAATGACGTCGCGCCCAAGCGCCTCATCGCGGCGGATCTCGTCGACCTGGCGCGCGAGTTCGCCTTCCAGTTCGCGGAACACCCGAGTGCGCTCGGGCAGCGCGGCGCGCAAGGTCTGCTTGGTCGCACGGATGGCCGCCGGCACATCCTCGATGTCGAAGCGCATGTCGATCTCCTCCTGAAGGTCGTCCAAGGGACGATGCAGGGTAGATCATGCCGGGGCTTCGCATGGCGCGCTTTACGCCAAGTTTCGATCCTTTTCCGCCGGATCGGCGCATCCACCGCCCGGGACGGCGCGGGCGGGCGTCCCGCGCGAATCGCGCGCGGCCCGGCCGTGACGTGATCGCCCCGACGCCCGAGGGGCCCGCACGGCGCGCCGGCCGCACGTTGGCGCGGGTGCCGGTCGCATGGCGTTACGCCGCCCGGCGCGCGCACATGGCGCGCCCGCGCGGCATACCGCACGTTGGAGCGCGTGCCCGCCGCATCGCGTCGAGCCGTTCGCCGACGCGCCCCGCTCATTCGCCGCCCGGCGCGTGCGCGATCCGCTCGCCGATATCACGCACGCGCGACACGCTCTGGACGATCATCGGCAACTGGCTGACCGCTTCGTACAGCATCCACACATACGACAGCACCGCATAGATCGACCCGACCGTCGCGCCGCCGTGGCCGATGCGCAGCAGCACGCTGAAGGTGAAGGCCATCATCACGAGATCGACCGCGCCCCAGGTTCTCGCTTCCGCGTCGGAGATCCGCACGCGCCAGAAGCGCACCTTCTCGAAGTGCCGTCGCACGACGCGCAGCGGCGCATGGACGACGATGCCGATCTCGCGCTCCAGGCGATTGTTGAGCGCGCTGTTCAGCCGGTACGCACGCGCGGCGAAACGCTTGTTGATCCAGATGACAGGCACGAGCATCGCAAGCGCGAACGCGCCGACCACCCAGTCGTAGTACGCGAGCATCGCCGCCGCGCCGAGTATCCGGATCAGGTGGGTCGCCATCGCGGGGGCGTCGGCCTCGAAGAAGCTCACGACCTCGCGCGACAGCGCGACACGCGCCGCCACGTGGCTGTCGTCGACCCCGGTGCCGCGCTGCCGCTCGACCATGTCGCCGACCAGATGCGCATAGATGCGCGTAAACAGCCGGGTGTCGTACACATGCCGGCACAGCCCGACCACCAGATGCGCGAACCACAGTGCGATCAGCGGCACGAGCCCGTGCGGGCGACCGGACAGCAGCCCGTCGATCGCGAGGCCGATCGCCGACGGATACAGCAGTTCCGCGATGTTCTCGACGCCAGTCAGTCCGTAGGTCAGCGCGAGGCGCGAGCGGTAGCGCGCCGCGATGGCGCGCAGCAGACGGCCCGGCGACAGGCCGGCGTCCGCGGGAGGGGAATTCATCGTCATGGTGTGAGCACCGGCGGGTAAAGGACAGGCGGGGACAGGCTGGCGGCGAGCGGCGCGGCCCGTCGGCGCGCGACGGAGAGGCGCCCTGATCGCGCTTCCCCTCGGGCGCGAGCCGGACGTCGCCCTTGCCGCGCGATGACGACTGCCCATTCGTTGAAATGAAATCGTAATGTTTTGATTCTAATCAGGCGCCCCGGCCCGGACTGTGCGGATTTGTGGCGCGCCGCCGAGGCTCACGCGTCGAAGCTCAGCTCGACGCCATTGCCCGCCGGATCGCGGAAAAACAGCTGCACGCGGGCGCTCGTCGCATCGACGATGCGCCGATAAGCCATGCCGCGCTCCGCCAGCACGCGCTCGACGGTTGCGAGGTCGGTCGCCGCGAACGCGATATGGTCGAAGGTCGTCGACACATCGACCGCGCGCACGTCGCCCGGCGAGGTCTCGCTCATATGCAGCACGTCGCGCCCGCCCGCGTACAGCCAGAAGCCATAGCGGGAAGACGCCGGGCGCGGCCCGGCTTCCAGCCCCACGACGTCGCGATAGAACGCGCACAGCGTATCGAGCAGCGCGCGCGGCGCGCGCAGGTTGAAATGGCTGAAGCCTGTCACGGGCATGGCGGGTCTCCTGTCGGTCGGCGCGGCCGGATGGCCGGCCGTCTTCATTGCGGTGAATGCCAGCATACGCGCAGCGTGTTGCCGTCGGGATCGCGAAAACACGCGTCGTGGAATTTCAAATGATCGTGCGGCCCCGGCGGCCGGCCCCACGTCGGCGCATGGCCGGGATCGACTTGCACGCGCGACGCCGCGTCGAACGCCGCCGCCGTGCCGTTGCCGGACGCACTCGCGCGGTCGTCGAACGGCCGGCCGCTCACGAACAGCGGCCCCTCGGCGCCGGCGGCCAGCCAGCCGGCCATGCCGCCCGGCCCGCGGCATTCGAGCACGTGTTGCAACGCGCCGATCAAAGGCGCATAAAACGCATACGCCCGTTCCAGGTCGGTGACTCCCATGCACGCCCATGACAACATCGGCATTGCTCCCCGCGCGCGGGTCCTCCACGATGAGGCCACGCCCAATCCGAACCGTCATGGGAATCCGGGCCGATGAAACCGCCTAAGAACGCGTCGCGATTCCGGACGACTGCTCGATCCGCATCTATCACCGCAAGCTCGCGGCGATCCCGTTCGAGTGGCACCAGCACCCGGAGTACGAACTGACGCTCACGCTGAACAGCCGCGGGCGGTGCTTCGTCGGCGACAACGTCGCCGACTACACGGGCGACGATCTCGTGCTGGTCCCGCCCAACCTGCCGCATACCTGGCGTTCGAACGCCCGCCTCGACGCCGCCGCGCCGCAGGTTGCCCTCGCGCTGTGGTTCACCGGCGACCGGGCGCGCCGGGTCGCCGACTGCTGCCCTGAGTACGCTGGCCTGGGCAGCCTGCTGCGGCGCGCGGCGCCGGGCCTGAGCTTCGATCCGGCCGCCTGCGCGGCGCTGCTCTCGCCCGCGCTGCTCTCGCCCGCGCTGCTCTCGCCCGCGCTGCTCTCGCCCGCGCTGCTCTCGCCCGCGCTGCTCTCGCCCGCGCTGCTCTCGCCCGCGCCGCGCGTGCGGCTCGCCGCCGCGCTCGACACGCTCGCCGAACTGGCCGACGCCGCGGCCACGCCGCTCGCGGCCGCCTGCGCGCCTGACGCGCTGCCCGAAGCGGAACGCTTCGAGCGCGTGCTCGACGTGCTGGAGCGCCGCTTCCACGAGCCGCTGTGCCTCGCCGAACTGGCGGCCGCCGCGCACTGCTCGACGCGCTCGCTGCAACGCCGCGTCGAACAGCATGTCGGCACGCGCATCCGCGACTACCTGCAACGCCTTCGCGTCGCGCACGCGGCCCGGCGACTGAGCGCGACCGACTGGCCGATCGCGCTCGTCGCCGCGCGCTCGGGCTTTCCGAGCCTCGCGAACTTCAACCGCCAGTTCCGCGCGACGCGCGGCATGACTCCGCGCGCCTACCGCCAGAGCTTCGCGGCGCACGCCGCCGAGCCCGGCCCGGCCGATCTCGACAGGCGCCCGCCCTCGCTCGACCGCGCCGCCGCGCGCAAAAAAAACACCCCGACGGCGTGAACCGTCGGGGTGTTCGCGACCGGCCGCGCTCGCGCGCGGCCCGCTCATGCTCAGCGCGCCGAGATCGGCTTCGCTTCGCGCGGCGCCTCGCCGATGAACAGCTGGCGCGGACGGCCGATCTTCTGCTCGGGATCGGCGATCATCTCGTTCCACTGCGCGATCCAGCCGACCGTGCGGGCCATCGCGAAGATGCAGGTGAACATCGAGGTCGGGATGCCCAGCGCGCGCTGGACGATGCCCGAGTAGAAGTCGACGTTCGGGTACAGCTTGCGCGACACGAAGTATTCGTCTTCCAGCGCGATCTTTTCGAGCTGCATCGCGAGCTTGAACAGCGGGTCGTCGTGCAGGCCCAACTCGTTCAGCACTTCGTAGCAGGTCTCGCGCATCAGCTTCGCGCGCGGGTCGTAGTTCTTGTAGACGCGGTGACCGAAGCCCATCAGCTTCACGCCCGAGTTCTTGTCCTTGACCTGCTTGATGAACTCGGGGATGTTGTCCGGCGAGCCGATCTGCTCGAGCATGTTCAGCGCGGCTTCGTTCGCGCCGCCGTGCGCCGGGCCCCACAGACACGCGATACCGGCCGCGATACACGCGAACGGGTTCGCGCCCGACGAACCGGCGAGACGCACGGTCGAGGTCGATGCGTTCTGCTCGTGGTCCGCGTGCAGGATCAGGATGCGGTCGAGCGCGCGCACCAGCACGTCGTTGACCTTGTACTCTTCGCACGGGTTCGAGAACATCATGTGCATGAAGTTCGCGCTGTACGACAGCGAGTTCTTCGGATACACGAACGGCTGGCCGGTGCTGTACTTGTACGCCATCGCGACGAGCGTCGGCAGCTTCGCGATCATGCGGATCGCCGACACTTCGCGGTGACGCGGATCGTTGATGTCGAGCGAGTCGTGGTAGAACGCGGACAACGCGCCGACCGCGGCGACCAGGATCGCCATCGGGTGCGCGTCGCGGCGGAAGCCGCGGAAGAAGAAGTGCATCTGCTCGTGCACCATCGTGTGCTTCGTGACCGTGTCGACGAATTCCTTCTTCTGCGCGGCGTTCGGCAGTTCGCCCTTCAGCAGCAGGTAGCACGACTCGAGGAAGTCGGCGTTCTGCGCGAGGTTGTCGATCGGGTAGCCGCGATACAGCAGCTCGCCCTTGTCGCCGTCGATATAGGTAATCGCCGAATTGCACGACGCCGTCGACATGAAGCCCGGGTCATACGTGAACTTGCCGGTCTGGCCGTACAGCTTGCGGATGTCGATCACATCCGGGCCCATCGTGCCCTTGTAGATCGGCAGTTCGACGCTCGGCGAGTTATCGCTGAACGATAGCGTGGCTTTTACATCAGACGGAGTCATGGCACATCCTCAATCGAAAATTAGAAACGGGATTCGATAACGGAGCAGCGCGGTCAGGCACTGCGCAGCATCTCCAGCAGCCGGGACACATCCGGGCCTGCAAGGTCGCCTTCTGGTTCCCTGCGCGCGAGCAGCAAGTCCATCAGGTCGTTGTCGCTCAGATCGAGCAGGCGCGTGAGCGCGCCCACGTCTGCATCGGTGAGGTCATGCTCGTGGCTGCGGAAGAAACGCTCGAAAATGAGATCGTTCTCCAGCAGGCCGCGCCGCGCGCGCCAGCGAAGGCGCGCGCGGCGGTGCGGGTTGGACTGGTGCGACGGATCGTCCATGTCAAACCGCGCGGCGAACCATCAGTTCCTTGATCTTGCCGATCGCCTTCGTCGGATTGAGGCCCTTCGGGCACACATCGACGCAGTTCATGATCGTATGGCAGCGGAACAGACGGTACGGATCTTCCAGGTTGTCGAGGCGCTCGGCGGTCGCGTTGTCGCGGCTGTCCGCGATGAAGCGGTAAGCCTGCAGCAGGCCCGCCGGGCCGACGAACTTGTCCGGGTTCCACCAGAAGCTCGGGCACGACGTCGAGCAGCTCGCGCACAGAATGCACTCGTAGACGCCGTCGAGTTCGTCGCGCTCTTCCGGCGACTGCAGGCGCTCCTTCTCGGGCGGCGGCGCGTCGTTGATCAGGTACGGCTTGATCGAGTGGTACTGGTTGAAGAAGTGCGTCATGTCGACGATCAGGTCGCGCACGACGGGCAGGCCCGGCAGCGGGCGCAGCACGATCTTCTGCGGCAGGTCGTTCAGGTTCGTCAGACAGGCAAGACCGTTCTTGCCGTTGATGTTCATCGCGTCCGACCCGCACACGCCCTCGCGGCACGAGCGGCGGAACGACAGCGTCTCGTCGACCGCCTTCAGCTTGACGAGCGCGTCGAGCAGCATGCGCTCGTGCTCGAGATCCAGCTCGTACGTCTGCATCCGCGGTGCGGCGTCCTTGTCCGGATCGTAGCGGTAAATTTCAAAAATGCGTTTGGCCATTTCGGATTCCTTGGACTCGGCTTAGAACGTACGTGCCTTCGGCGGCACGGATTCGACCGTCAGCGGTTTCATTTGAACAGGCTTGTAGTCGAGGCGGTCGCCTTCGCTGTACCACAGCGAGTGGCGCAGCCAGTTCTCGTCGTCGCGGTGTTCGTAGTCGCTGTGCGCGTGCGCGCCGCGGCTTTCCTTGCGGGCCTCCGCCGACACCATCGTCGCGCGGGCCACTTCGATCAGGTTCGCCAGTTCCAGCGCCTCGACGCGCGCGGTGTTGAACACCTTCGACTTGTCCTTCAGGTGGACGTGCTCGGCACGTTCCTTCAGGCCGGCCATCTGGTCGACGCCTTCCTTGAGCAGCGCCGAGGTGCGGAACACGCCCGCGTGCTTCTGCATCGTCGCGCGGATGTCGTTCGCGATATCCTGCGTGTACTCGCCCGACGACGACTTGTCGAGCTTGTTCAGGCGCTCGAGCGCGAAGTCGGCGGCATCGGCCGGCAGCGGCTTGTGGTCGCGCTGGTTCTTCACGTGCTCGACGATATGGTTGCCGGCCGCGCGGCCGAACACCACGAGGTCGAGCAGCGAGTTCGTGCCGAGGCGGTTCGCGCCGTGCACCGACACGCACGAGCATTCGCCGACCGCGTAGAAGCCGTTGACCGGCTCCTTGTGGTCGCGCGACGTGCCGACCACCTGGCCGTGGATGTTGGTCGGGATGCCGCCCATCTGATAATGGATGGTCGGGACGACCGGAATCGGTTCCTTGATGCAGTCGACGTTCGCGAACTTCAGCGCGATCTCGCGGATCGACGGCAGACGCTTCATGATCGTCTCGGCGCCGATGTGCGACAGGTCGAGCAGCACGTGGTCCTTGTTCGGACCGACGCCGCGGCCTTCCTTGATTTCCTGGTCCATCGAGCGCGACACGAAGTCACGCGGCGCCAGATCCTTCAGGGTCGGCGCGTAGCGCTCCATGAAGCGCTCGCCGTTCGCGTTGCGCAGGATCCCGCCTTCGCCGCGCACGCCTTCGGTGATCAGCACGCCCGCGCCCGCCACGCCCGTCGGATGGAACTGCCAGAACTCCATGTCCTGCAGCGCGATGCCCGAGCGGGCCGCCATGCCGAGGCCGTCGCCGGTGTTGATGAACGCGTTGGTCGACGCCGCGAAGATCCGGCCCGCGCCGCCCGTGGCGAACAGCGTGGTCTTGCCTTCGAGGATGTAGACGTCGCCCGTTTCCATTTCGAGGGCGGTCACGCCGAGCACGTCGCCGTCCGCGTCGCGGATCAGGTCGAGCGCCATCCATTCGACGAAGAACTGCGTCTTCGCCGCGACGTTCTGCTGGTACAGCGTGTGCAGCAGCGCGTGGCCGGTGCGGTCGGCCGCCGCGCACGCGCGCTGGACCGGCTTCTCGCCGTAGTTCGCGGTGTGGCCGCCGAACGGACGCTGGTAGATGGTGCCGTCCGCGTTGCGGTCGAACGGCATGCCGAAGTGTTCCAGCTCGTACACGACGTTCGGCGCTTCACGGCACATGAACTCGATCGCGTCCTGGTCGCCGAGCCAGTCGGAGCCCTTGATCGTGTCGTAGAAGTGGTAATGCCAGTTGTCCTCGCTCATGTTGCCGAGCGACGCGCCGATCCCGCCTTGCGCGGCAACCGTGTGCGAACGGGTCGGGAACACCTTGGACAGCACGCATACCGACAGGCCCGCGCGCGACAGTTGCAGCGACGCGCGCATCCCCGAGCCGCCCGCGCCGACGATCACCACGTCGAACTTGCGACGCGGCAGGGAAGTTTTGATTGCAGCCATTCTTTTAAACTCTCCAGAGAATCTGCGCGGCGTAGCCCGCGCTCGCGAGCAGCCAGACGATGGTCAGCGATTGCAGCACGAGGCGCGCGCCGACGGGCTTCACGTAGTCCATCCAGATGTCGCGCACGCCGACCCACGCGTGATAGAACAGCGCGAGCAGCGTGACGAAGGTCGCGAGCTTCATCCACTGGGTCGAGAAGATCGACGCCCAGCCTTCATACGAGAAGTCGCGCGCGGTGAAGAACCAGGCGAGCAGAATCACCGTGTAGATCGCCATGATGGTGGCGGTGACGCGCTGCGCGAGCCAGTCGCGCAGGCCGTAGTGCGCGCCGACGACGAGGCGCTTCGAACCGATTCGATTGGGGGCTGACATATTCTTAGAATGCTCCGAACAGTTTGAGCGCGACGACGACCGTCAGGGCGATCGACACGACGAACACGACGACCGCCGTCCGCTTGCCGCTTTCCTTCGTGACCGCATCGTGGCTGACGTCCATCAGCAGGTGGCGGACACCGGCGCAGAAGTGATGCAGGAACGCCCATGCGAGCGCGAGCACGATCAGCTTGACGACGATGTTGGAGAGGAAGGCCTTGAATACCTCGAAGCTGAGTTCGGAGGTGAGGCTCTGGTCGAAGAGGTACAGCAGGAATGGAAGCGCCAGGAACAGCAAGGCGCCGCTGACCCGGTGAAGAATCGAAAGCTTGGCTGCGAGCGGCAACCGATAATTGAGCGTGATGTCGCCGAAGCCGATGTTCCGGTACTCCGGTCTCGGTTTTCTTACTGCATCAGTCATGCTAGACCCCCTACTATGTTGTCACACTAATCTGTAATTTTAGCGCCTTTTCATACCGCGCTGCAGCGAAAACCCGCTCGGGATCGTTGCGCGACGCGGAACAAAGGCGGCCCGGAACCTGCTTGGCGCGTGGGAACGCCGTCGGCCCGCACCCGAATCAGCTCAGGTCGTTCTGATAGTAGTACCCGGTTGTGACATACCAACCCCTCCGCACTTCCACAGGCCGATCCCCGTATGTATACGACACCCGCTCGACCGACAGCAGCGGAAATCCCGAAGGCACCCTCAGGATCTCGGCCACCCACGGCTCCGCCGCCACCGCGCGGATCTTCTCCGAGGCGCGGATCATGCGCGTGCCGAACTCGCTCTCGAACATCGCGTAGAGCGGCCCCCTTGTACTCGCTCAGGCGTTCGAACGTCAAGCCGCGGAACATCGCGCCCGGCAGCCAGATTTCGTCGAGCACGGTGACTTCGGAGTCGAATTCGAGGAGGCGGCGCACCTGCACGACCGGGTCGGCGGGCTTCAGGTCGAGTTGACGGGCGATCTCGGCGGGCGCGCGCATCCGGCGGCACTCGAGCAGGCGGCTCACGTGCGGGTGCTCGACGCCGTCGTCGGCCAGCAGGCGCAGGAAGCGGAACTGCGCGCGCTCCTCGCTGTGGGTCGCGACGAAGGTGCCCTTGCCCTGCCGGCGCACCAGCAGGTTGTCCGACGCCAGTTCGTCGATCGCCTTGCGCACCGTGCCCTGGCTGACCTTGTAGCGGGCCGCCAGCTCGACCTCGCTCGGGATGATCTCGCCTGGCTTCCACTCGCCCGTCTCGAGGCCCTGCGTGATCAATGCCTTGATCTGCTGGTAGAGTGGGCTGAAAGTCGGCGAAGGCGACGGCGCGGGCGCGGCTTCGCCGCCGCCCTGGCCGGCCGCCGCGCCCGTGGCGGCCGCGCCGCCCGGATTTGCCGTGTTCGCCTGGTTCGATGTCATGGCGCGCATTTCAACATAAACCCGGGTTTTACGTCCAGTTCATTCCCGGCAAAACATCTGTCTTATATAAGACATAAGATACCGTTTGACTTTGGCGGGCCCGGCTCCTACACTCCGGGGCGAGCAAGGGTTCGCGGGCTGCAAAGCGCGTCCCGGGCCTCGCGCCTCGTCCTGTCTTCAGGCGTATCGCGCCAGCATCCGCGACTCCTCCGCCCTGCTTTAAAAGCAACGCGACACATAACGCGCATAGAATGGCGTTTTTCCTAGCGTCCCACGCTCATCGTCCTGGAGATTTTCAATGGCTAAGCCCGCAAAGCGCGTTGCCGTCACCGGCGCCGCAGGTCAGATCGCTTACTCGCTGCTGTTCCGCATCGCGAACGGCGACCTGCTCGGCAAGGACCAGCCGGTCATCCTGCAACTGCTCGACCTCCCGCAAGCCCAAGCCGCCGTCAAAGGCGTCGTGATGGATCTCGATGATTGCGCGTTCCCGCTGCTCGCGGGCGTCGTGATCACCGACGATCCCAAGGTTGCCTTCAAGGACGCCGACGTGGCGCTGCTGGTCGGCGCCCGCCCGCGCTCGAAGGGCATGGAACGCAAGGACCTGCTGTCCGCCAATGCCGAGATCTTCACGGTCCAGGGCGCGGCCCTGAACGAAGTCGCCAGCCGCGACGTGAAGGTGCTGGTGGTCGGCAATCCGGCCAACACCAATGCGTACATCGCGATGAAGTCGGCGCCGGACCTGCCGAAGAAGAACTTCACGGCCATGCTGCGCCTCGACCACAACCGCGCGCTGTCGCAGCTCGCCGCCAAGTCGGGCAAGCCGGTCGCGTCGATCGAGAAGCTCGCCGTGTGGGGCAACCACTCGCCGACGATGTACCCCGACTTCCGCTTCGCGAGCGCCGAGGGCGAATCGCTGCTGAAGCTGATCAACGACGACGTGTGGAACCGCGATACGTTCATCCCGACCGTCGGCAAGCGCGGCGCGGCGATCATCGAGGCGCGCGGCCTGTCGTCGGCGGCGTCGGCGGCCAACGCGGCGATCGACCACGTGCGCGACTGGGTGCTCGGCACCAACGGCAAGTGGGTCACGATGGGCATCCCGTCGGACGGCTCGTACGGCATCCCCGAAGACATCATCTACGGCGTGCCGGTCGTCTCTGAAAACGGCGAATACAAGCGCGTCGAAGGCCTCGAAATCGACGCGTTCTCGCGCGAGAAGATGGACGGCACGCTCGCCGAGCTGCTCGAAGAGCGCGACGGCGTCGCGCACCTGCTGAAGTAAGCCGGTTGCAAGCCGGGCGCGTCCGGGCGATCCCGGGCGCGCCGCCCCCGATCCGATCCGAACGGGCTTTGCCGGCGCCTCGCGCCCGCCAGAGCCCGCCCGAATCCGATTTTTTCACGCTGGTCTAGATCCGAAGCACAACGATGTCCGCGCTCACCCCCGCTGAAGTGCTGTACGACGGCGCTTCGCCCCCCACGATCCTGCCCTGCTGCGATCACTACGCGGGCAGCGAAAAATTGATGCTCAAGTCGCTTGCGCTGCAGGCGGAACTGGGGCCGATCTTCGACCTCACCCTCGATTGCGAGGACGGCGCCGCCGTCGGCGAGGAAGCCGCCCATGCGGAGCGGGTCGCCGCCTTGCTCGGCAGCGACGCGAACCGGTTCGGCCGCGTCGGCGCGCGCATCCACGACTTCACCCACCCCCACTGGCGCGACGACGTCCGCACCATCCTGCGCGCGGCCCGCCCGCCTGCCCACCTGGCGCTGCCGAAGGTCGGCGGCGCGGCCGACGCCGCCGAGATGTGCGCGTTCATCGAAGGCACGCGCCGCGAGCTGGGCATCGCGCAGCCGATCCCGATCGACGTGCTGATCGAGACGCACGGCGCGCTCCGGCAGGTCGACCAGATCGCCGCGCTGCCGGGCGTCTCGACGCTGAGCTTCGGGCTGATGGATTTCGTCTCCGCCCACCACGGCGCGATTCCCGACAGCGCGATGCGCTCGCCCGGCCAGTTCGAGCATCCGCTCGTGCGCCGCGCGAAGCTCGAGATCGCCGCGGCCTGCCATGCGCACGGCAAGACGCCGTCGCACAACGTGAGCACCGAGGTGCGCGAGATGCGGGTCGTCGCCGACGACGCGCGGCGCGCACGCGACGAATTCGCCTTCACGCGGATGTGGAGCATCCATCCGGCGCAGATCCCCGAGATCGTCGCCGCGTTCGCGCCGCGCCACGACGAAGTCGCCCTCGCCGCCGCGATCCTGCTGGCCGCGCAGGCGGCCGACTGGGGCCCGACGCGCCACGGCGACGCGCTGCACGACCGCGCGAGCTACCGCTATTACTGGTCGGTGCTGCGCCGCGCGCATGCGGCGGGCCGGCCGCTGCCCGCAGGGGCCGCGCCATGGTTCGGCGCGGCGGCGGGCGGGCACGGTTGAGACAGGCGTTGTGCGCATGCGATAACCGGTCGAAAACTTGCTGTAAGTGCGGCCAAATAGGCGAAAATAGCGGCCGCTGCGCGCTTACGGGGCGCGTGCAGTTCAACCCGGCGGGCACGCGTTCCGTCCGCCCTTGTTAACTGATAAACGAAAGGTTCTGACTCCATGAAGAAACTGCTGATCGCCACCGCCATCGGCGCCTTGTCCGCCACGATGCTGGTCACGGCCCCGAGCGCATTCGCGCAGGCATCGTCCACGACTGCGACGAAGAAAGCCACCGCCAAGCGTCCGGCGCCGAAGAAGCAGCTGATCCCGCGCAGCAAGAAGGCTCGCGCGGCCGCCGCGGCCAAGGTCGATCCGATGCCGGAAGGCGCGGTGAAGTGGTCGTGCAAGGAAGGTCTGTCGTACGACCTCGCCGGCGACATGAAGCGCGACCAGATCGTAACCGTGCACTGGGCCAACAAGAACTACAAGCTGCCGCGCCAGACGACCACGACGGGCGCGGACGTGTTCTACGATCCGGCGAGCGGCCTCAAGCTGGTCGTGATCCCGACCAAGGGCATGCTGTTCAGCGACAAGGACGACAGCCGCCTCGCCGACGAGTGCAAGACCGCCGAGATGGCGCAGGGCACGCCGGCGCCGACCCAGTCGAACGAACTGAAGCCGGGCAACTAAGCCGCCGGCCCGCCCGATGTCCGCCCCGCTTCCGAACGTGCGTCCCGATTTCGACCCGGTGCTGGTCGACCTCGTCGACTACGTGCTGGACTACCGTATCGACAGTGCGCTCGCGCTCGAAACCGCGCGCCATTGCCTGATCGATACGCTCGGGTGCGGGCTCGAGGCGCTGTCCTACCCCGCCTGCACGAAACTGCTCGGGCCCGTCGTGCCCGGCACCGTGGTGCCGCACGGCGCGCGCGTGCCCGGCACCTCGCACCAGCTCGATCCGGTGCAGGCGGCCTTCAGTCTCGGCGCGATGATCCGCTGGCTGGACTACAACGACACCTGGCTCGCCGCCGAATGGGGTCATCCGTCCGACAACCTCGGCGGGATCCTGGCGACGGCCGACTGGCTGTCGCGCAGCGCCGTCGCCGCGGGCCGCCGGCCGCTCGCGATGAAGGCGGTGCTGCTCGCGATGATCAAGGCCCACGAGATCCAGGGCTGCCTCGCACTCGAGAATTCATTCAACCGCGTCGGCCTCGACCACGTGCTGCTCGTCAAGCTCGCCTCGACCGCCGTGGTCGGCCAGCTGCTGGGCCTCTCCCGCGACGAGCTGCTGAACGCGGTGTCGCTCGCGATCGTGGACGGCCACGCGCTGCGCACCTACCGGCACGCGCCGAACACCGGCTCGCGCAAGTCGTGGGCCGCGGGCGACGCGACCGCGCGCGCGGTGCGCCTCGCGCTGATCGCGCGCACGGGCGAGATGGGCTATCCGTCTGCGCTGAGCGCGCCGACCTGGGGCTTCTACGACGTGCTGTTCGACGGCCAGCCGTTCCGCTTCCAGCGCCCGTACGGCAGCTACGTGATGGAGAACGTGCTGTTCAAGATCGCGTTTCCGGCCGAATTCCACGCGCAGACCGCGGCCGAAGCCGCGCTCGCGCTGCATGCGCAGCTCGCCGCGCTCGGCCGGCCGGCCGAGACGATCCGGCGCATCACCGTGCGCACGCACGAAGCGGCGCTGCGCATCATCGACAAGACGGGGCCGCTCGCGAACCCCGCCGACCGCGACCACTGCATCCAGTACATGATCGCGGTGCCGCTGCTGGTCGGCCGCCTGACGGCCGCCGACTACGAGGACGAGGTCGCGCGCGACCCGCGCATCGACGCGCTGCGCGCGAAGATCACCTGCGTGGAAGACCCGCAGTTCACGAAGGATTATCACGATCCGGACAAGCGCTCGATCGCGAACGCGCTGACGATCGAGTTAGACGACGGAACGACGCTGGCGGAGGTGACGGTCGAGTACCCGCTCGGCCACCGCCGGCGACGTGCGGAAGGCATCCCGCTGCTGGTCGGGAAGTTCCGCGCCAACCTCGCGCGCCGTTTCCCACCCAAGCAGCAACAAGCGATTCTCGACGTGTCGCTGGACCAGGCAAAGCTCGAAGCGATGCCGGTCAATGAATACGTCGATCTGTACGTGATCTAGCCGTCAACAGTACGGAGTTTCTTTCCTCGCCTTAAACCCAGGAAAATACCATGGCCCACAACCTCCACAAAACCCTCAAGGAATTCGACACCGGTTCCGGTAAAGGCAAGTTCTACTCGCTGCCGAAGCTCGGCAAGGAACTGAAGACCAAGATCGAACGGCTGCCGGTCTCGATCCGGATCGTCCTCGAATCGGTGCTGCGCAACTACGACGGCAAGAAGATCACGGAAGAACATATCGAGCAGCTCGCGAACTGGAAGCCGAACGGCAAGCGCGTCGACGAAATCCCGTTCGTCGTGTCGCGCGTCGTGCTGCAGGATTTCACCGGCGTGCCGCTCCTGGCCGACATCGCCGCGATGCGCGGCGTGGCCGAGCGCTCGGGCAAGAACCCGAAGAAGATCGAGCCGCTGGTCCCGGTCGATCTCGTCGTCGATCACTCGGTGCAGATCGACTACTTCCGCCAGAAAGACGCGCTCGACCTGAACATGAAGCTGGAATTCCAGCGCAACAACGAGCGCTACCAGTTCATGAAGTGGGGCATGCAGGCCTTCGACACGTTCAAGGTCGTGCCGCCGGGCGTCGGCATCGTCCACCAGGTGAACCTCGAATACCTCGCGCGCGGCGTGCACAAGAAGGCTGACAGCGGCGACACCGTGTACTACCCGGACACGCTCGTCGGCACCGACAGCCACACCACGATGATCAACGGCATCGGCGTGGTCGGCTGGGGCGTGGGCGGCATCGAGGCGGAAGCCGGCATGCTCGGCCAGCCGGTGTACTTCCTGACGCCGGACGTGGTCGGCGTGGAGCTGAAGGGCAAGCTGCGCGAAGGCGTGACGGCCACCGACCTGGTGCTCACGATCACCGAGATGCTGCGCAAGGAGAAGGTCGTCGGCAAGTTCGTCGAATTCTTCGGCGAAGGCACCAAGACGCTCGCGCTGCCGGACCGCGCGACGATCGCGAACATGGCGCCGGAATACGGCGCGACGATGGGCTTCTTCCCGGTCGACGACAAGACCATCGACTACTTCAAGGGCACGGGCCGCACCAAGGCGGAAATCGACGCGTTCCAGAAGTACTTCAAGGCGCAGGATCTGTACGGCATCCCGAAGGCCGGCGAGATCGACTACACGAAGACCCTCACGCTCGACCTCGCCACGGTCGCGCCGTCGCTCGCGGGCCCGAAGCGTCCGCAGGACCGCATCGAGATCGGCCACGTGAAGTCGACCTTCACCGACCTGTTCTCGAAGCCCGTCGCCGACAACGGTTTCGCGAAGAAGGCCAACGACCTCGGCGCGCAGTACGAAACCTCGAACAACGTGAAGGTGAAGAACGGCGACGTGCTGATCGCGGCGATCACCTCGTGCACGAACACGTCGAACCCGAGCGTGCTGCTCGCGGCCGGCCTGCTCGCGAAGAAGGCGGTCGAGGCCGGCCTCACGGTCGACCCGAAGATCAAGACCTCGCTCGCGCCGGGATCGCGGATCGTCACCGAATACCTGACGAAGACGGGCCTCCTGCCCTACCTCGCGAAGCTCGGCTTCGAAGTCGCGGCCTACGGCTGCACGACCTGTATCGGCAACGCGGGCGACCTGACGCCGGAACTGAACGAAGCGATCGTCAAGAACGACATCGTCGCGGCGGCCGTGCTGTCGGGCAACCGTAACTTCGAAGCGCGGATCCACCCGAACATCCGCGCGAACTTCCTCGCGTCGCCGCCGCTCGTCGTGGCGTACGCGATCGCGGGCAACATCACGCGCGACCTGATGACCGAGCCGGTCGGCCAGGGCAAGGGCGGCAAGGACATCTACCTCGGCGACATCTGGCCGACGAGCGAGGAAGTCCATGCGCTGCTCAAGTTCGCGCTCGACCCGAAGAAGTTCGAGGAGAACTACGCGAAGCTGACCAAGAAGGGCGACCTCTGGAGCAAGATCGAAGGCGAGACGGGCGAAGTCTACGACTGGCCGAAGTCGACCTACATCGCGGAGCCGCCGTTCTTCGGCAACGACTTCTCGATGGAGCCGGCCGCATCGATCGCCGCCGTCCAGGGCGCGCGCGCGCTCGGCATCTTCGGCGACTCGGTGACGACCGACCACATCAGCCCGGCGGGCTCGATCAAGGAAGATTCGCCGGCCGGCAAGTGGCTGAAGGAAAACGGCGTGCAGAAGGCCGACTTCAACAGCTACGGCTCGCGTCGCGGCAACCATGACGTCATGATGCGCGGCACCTTCGCGAACGTGCGGATCAAGAACCTGATGATCCCGGCGAAGGCCGACGGTTCGCGCGTCGAGGGCGGCCTGACGATCCACCAGCCGAGCGGCGAACAGCTGTCGATCTATGACGCCGCGATGAAGTACGTCGGCGCGGACACCCCGACCGTCGTGTTCGCGGGCGAAGAGTACGGCACGGGCTCGTCGCGCGACTGGGCGGCGAAGGGCACGCAGCTGCTCGGCGTGAAGGCCGTGATCGCACGCAGCTTCGAGCGGATCCACCGTTCGAACCTGGTCGGCATGGGCGTGCTGCCGCTGCAGTTCAAGGGTGCGGACAGCATCCAGTCGCTCGGCATCACCGGCGACGAGACCTACGACATCGAGGATCTGGGCGACGCGTTCAAGCCGCAGCAGGACGTCACGCTGGTGATCCATCGCAAGAACGGCGAAACGAAGCGCGTGCCGGTGTTGCTGCGCATCGATACGCCGATCGAAGTCGACTACTACAAGCACGGCGGGATCCTGCCGTTCGTGCTGCGCTCGCTGCTCGCAGCCTAAGCGCCCTGCTTTTGCAGGTGCCGCGTGCCTCCGCAAGGCGGTGCGCGGCCGATTTGACGCCCCGGCTCCGCCGGGCTTTTTTTTTTTGGTTCATCGCGGGAAACCGTGGAAGCTTTGGGTGCAGTTGGTAATCTGACGCCAGTGGAAACGGGCGTTGGAGGCCAAATTGCTGGATCGCAAAGCACTACAGGCATTGGGATGCTGGACGGGCTACCGGGTTGAGCGAGTGGAATGGCCGTCGGAGGCAAGCCGAACCCTGTCGCTGTATCTCAAGCCGGTCAGCAAAGTGATGGTCTGCGAGCAATGCGGCAAACGGTGCCAGCAGATTCACGAGACGACCGTTCGGCGGGTGCGGGATCTGCCCTTATTTGAATACCGGGTGGTGCTCCATGTGCCGCGCCGACGAGTCTGGTGCGACCACTGCGGCGGCCCTCGGTTGGAGAGGCTGGATTGGCTGGGGCGTTACCAACGGGTCACTGCCCGCTTTGCCAAGGCCTGCGAGATCTTGCTGAAGTCCGCCAGCGTACAGGCTGTTGCTGCGTTCTATGGTCTGAATTGGCACACTGTCAAATCGATCGACAAAGCCAGTTTGCAAGCCAGCATTGTTGAGCCGGATTGGGAACAGGTGCGGTATCTGGCCATGGACGAGTTTGCGCTCCACAAGGGCCATCGCTATGCCACCGTGGTTGTTGAGCCGATCAGCCGGCAAGTGCTATGGATCGGCCAGGGCCGCTCACGCGAAACCGCCCGAGCCTTCTTCGAGCAGCTTCCCGAAGGCGTTGCCGAGCGCATCGAGGCGGTCGCCATCGATATGACGACCGCCTATGAGCTGGAAATCAAGGCGAACTGCCCGCAGGCGGAAGTCGTCTATGACTTGTTCCACGTGGTGGCCAAGTACGGACGTGAAGTCATTGACCGGGTACGAGTCGATCAGGCCAATCAGCTTCGGCATGACCGTCCTGCGCGCAAAGTACTGAAGTCGAGCCGCTGGCTGCTGCTGCGCAATCGCCAGAACTTGCGGGCAGATCAGGCGGTACATCTGAATGAACTGCTGGAAGCCAACCAGCCGTTGCTGTGCGTCTATCTGCTACGCGATGAACTCAAGCGACTCTGGTTCTACCAGAGACCCGCCTGGGCTCAGAAGGCATGGGGACAATGGATCAGGCAGGCTCAGCAGAGCGGCATTACGCCGCTCAAACTGTTCGCTGAACGCCTGCAAAGCTACTGGCACGGCATTCTGGCTCGCTGCAAACACCCGCTCAATACCAGCGTCGTCGAAGGCATCAACAACACCATCAAGGTCATCAAGCGTCGGGCCTACGGCTACCGGGATGAGGAATACTTCTTCCTCAAGATCCGCGCTGCCTTCCCCGGTAATCCGCGATGAACCTTTTTTTTGGTTCATCGCGGATTACCGGGGAAGGCAGCGCGGATCTTCAGACAGAACGTGTCGCGTCGGCAATGAGCCCGGCGTTCGACGACCTTGATGGCGTTGACCCGCCCACCCTCGAACGCTTCGCTTGCCGACACCCCCATAGCCCTATCGAAAGGCCGCGCTGCTTCAACGGAGCAGGTCGATGTTCTCGTCGATTCGAGTTTGAATGGTCCGCAGGGCATCTCCGGCGATTGCTCGCGGAAACTGGTTCTCGGCGTTGGCGGCAAACTGGCCGACCACGTCGCACAATCGATCGATGACGCCTGCCGCGTGACCGGCAGGCACCTCGGCTTCCCCTGCAAGGCCGAGCATCGCCTTCCGATCAATCCTCAGGGCCTCTCTCGTCACCGCCATCGGGTGACACCCACCCGGTCCCTCGCAGAACGTCACGTCATCGATTCGGGCTGCCCTCAGGTGTCGCGAGGCGCGGAATCGGAATCCACGAAGTAAACGTATACCCCCCTACCCTATCCGAAGTAAGATTGCCCCCTATCGTATTCAGGAGGCAGGCCGTGAGCCATACGATTCGCGAGAAACAGAAGCTCCTCAACCGGGTTCGCCGCATCAAGGGGCAGGTCGAGGCGATCGAGCGTGCGCTCGAAGAAGAGCGCGGCTGCATGGATGTGCTCCAACTCATCACCAGCAGCCGCGGCGCGATGAACGGCTTGCTGGCCGTGGTTCTCGAGGACCACATCCGGACGCATCTCGTCGACGCCGAGCCGGACGACGAGCACGGCAGCGGCACCGAGCAGCTGATCGAAGTCGTCCACAGCTACTTCAAGTAAGAGGAAAACATGAGCCCGTTCGAAGATTCCGCTTTCGGGGCAGGCCACGACCATATCTTCCTGGGGGCCGCCCACGAGGACAACGAACGCCGGACCTGGATGGTGATTGCGCTGTGCAGCGCGATGATGGTGGCCGAGATCGTCGGCGGCAGCCTGTTCGGCTCGCTCGCGCTCGTCGCCGATGGCCTGCACATGTCGACGCACGCCGGCGCGATGCTGATCGCCGCGCTCGCGTACACCTACGCGCGCAGGCATGCGGCCGACACGCGCTTCGTATTCGGTACGGGCAAGCTCGGCGATCTCGCGGGCTTCACCAGCGCCATCGTGCTCGCCATGATCGCGCTGCTGATCGGATACGAAGCCGTCTCGCGCTTTCTCGCGCCCGTGCCCATCCACTTCGCCCAGGCGATTCCCATCGCCGTGCTCGGCCTCCTGGTCAATCTCGCGAGCGTCTGGCTGCTGAGCGGCGGCCATCACGGCCATGGTCATGGCCATGACCATGCGCACGGTCACGGGCACGCCCACGACGCAGCGGAGCATCGCATCGTCGGCCGCGCAGGCACATTCGCCGTGACGGTCTTCGAGGACGGCGTGCCGCCCGTGTTCCGCATCACGCCGCAAGCACCGCCTTCCAAACTCGGCGCCGACGAGGCTTCCGTCACGACGGTCCGCCCCGACGGCACACGCCAGACCTTCGCATTCGCCGAACGCGAGGGTTATCTGGAGTCGAAGGAGGAGATTCCCGAACCTCACGCATTCGAGGCCGTCGTTCACCTCGCGGGCGACGAGCACCGCATCGCGTTCGAGGAGCACGCGCACGAGCACGAGGGTGTTCACGCCGCGACAAACCGCGACCACACCATCCGCTCGGCGTACATTCACGTCATCGCGGACGCCGCGGTATCCGTGCTCGCGATCGTCGGCCTCCTGCTGGCGCGCGCGTTCGGCTGGCTGTGGATGGACCCGCTCGCGGGCGTGATCGGCGCTCTCGTGATCGCGAACTGGTCGTGGGGCCTGATGCGCGATACGGGCCGCATCCTGCTCGACATGAGCCCTGACCGGCGCATGGCCGAGAGCGTGCGCCACGTGATCGAAGACAACGGCGATACCGTGCTCGACCTCCATGTATGGCGCGTGGGCCCGGGCCACATGAGCGCCGCGATCTCGGTGGCCACGGCGGCGTCGCAGCGAACGCCCGGCTACTACCATGCCGCGCTCAAACGCTTCAAGACGCTGTCGCACTTGACGGTCGAAGTGAATCCGGCGCACGCCGCCGGCTGAACCATGGGACTCAAATCGCCTTGCATCGACGTATGCGCATTCGACGGCAAATCCGGACTTTGCATCGGCTGTTTTCGCACGCGCGATGAAATTCGCGGCTGGAAGAAAATGACCGGCCATCGCCGTCACCAGATCCTCAACGAGAGAGCCCGGCGGCAGGCCAAGGTGAAGCGCGCCGCCCCGAACCCGCAGGGATGAAGTCGACGCGGCGAGGGCCCGGGCCGCCGCCCCGGGACGGCCCGGGCGCGCGGCATCGCGCACCGCCCCCACGCCGCCTGGGTGGATGCGGACGCTATCCCCGCCCCGCGGCAAGCATCAGGCGCAACCCGGGCGCCGCGATGGCGGCCGACGCGGCGCGGTCGATCCATTGCTTCGCATCCAGATACCACCGCCCCAGCGCGCGGTTCGAGAAACACAGCGCGACGACCGCATACCAGCCGCATTCGACGGCGAACACGAGCGGCGGCAATGCGATGTAGCACCAGAGAGGCGGCGTCTGCGGCAATGGCGCCGCGAAGATGCGGCCATCCACGATGGCGGTCTTCGGGTTGGTCAGTTGCGTGCTCAAGCCCGTCCGGAACGAACTGCCCAGACTCGCCGTCGTCGTTGGCGATGCCGGGTCGATCGACAGCGGCGCGGCCTCTCCACGCCAGATTTTCACCGCCAGATAAAGCAGGTAAGCGCCGCCCGCCACCTTGAGCCCCACGTACAACCATTCCACGCGGCTCAACAGGGAGTAAAGCCCCGCCAGGGCGATGCCGCTGAAGCACACCGAGCCGATGCCCATGCCGACCGCCGTAGCCAATCCGTTCCTGCGCGACAGGGCGACGGCATTGCGCGCGACCACGAAGCTTCACGCAGCGGACAAGCCGGGCACGTCGCGTTGAGCGTGTTGAGCGTGTTGAGCGTGTTGAGCGTGTTGAGCGTGTTGAGCGTGTTGAGCGTGTTGAGCGTGTTGAGCGTGTTGAGCGTGTTGAGCGCGTTGAGCGCGTTGAGCGCGTTGAGCGCGGTACGCGCGGTACGCGCGGTACGCGCGAGCCGGGCAGCGCCCAGGCTCGCGGATCGATCCGCCACGGAACACGCTCGACAGCAAGGCGCGCCGGGCCGCCGCCCCGGGGGCAATGCATCTGTCCGCGCCTGCGGCGCCGCATGCTCGGCGGTCCCGACGAGCGCCGGCCCTCACGCCCGGCCCCTTCCTCCCCGCGCCGCCACCGGCTGTCCCTGCCGATGCGACCGCGCAAACAGGCGCAAGCCGCTCGCGACACTCGCCGCGCCGGCAAACAGCGCACCGAGCGTCAGCGCGAGCGTCGACCCATGCCGGCCCGCAAGGCCGAAGCTCAGCGCGACCAGCGCCGCGCCCGTCGCCTGCCCGATCAGCCGCGCGGTTGCGATGATCCCGCTCGCGCCGCCACTGCGCTCGGGCGGCGCGCTCGCCATCAGCGCCTTCAGGTTCGGCGACTGGAAGAACCCGAAACCCGCGCCGCACAGCGCCATGCGCCAGCCGATGTCGACCACGTGCGGATACGGCGGCAGAGCCGCGAGCAGCGCCATCCCGACGCACAGCAGCGCGAGCCCGACCGCGCCGAGCAATCCCGGCGGATAGCGGTCGGACAGCCGGCCCGCGATCGGCGCGGCCAGCGCGACGACCACCGACCACGGCGTCATCAGGAAACCCGTCTCGACCGCCGAGCGATGCAGCACCTCTTCGAAGTAGAACGGCAGCGACACGAACGCGAGCCCCTGCGCGCTGAACGCGCAGACCGCCGTCAGCGCCGACAGCGCGAACACCGGCCGGCGGAACAGGTCGACCGGCAGCATCGGCGCGGGCCGCCCGCGCTCGCGCCAGGCCAGCAGCAGCCCGAAGCCGAGCGCGAGCGCGGCGGCGGCCAGCACGATCACGAGCGGGCCGCGCTGCGCGGCCTCGCCGAGCGCGAAAATCAGCGCGGCGAAGGTCACGACGTTGAACAGCGCGGCGAGCGGATCGAAGCTGTGCGTCCCGCGCGCGGTCTGCGGCAGCGACGGAATCGCAACCGCGAGCGCGACGAGGCCGAGCGGCACGTTGACCGCGAACAGCCACGGCCAATCGGCCAGCGACAGGATCAGCGACGCGAGAGTCGGACCGATCGCGAACGACACGCCGACGATCAGCGCGTTCAGGCCGACGCCGCGCCCGAGCCGGTGCGGCGGGTAGAGGCAGCGGATCAGCGCGGTGTTGACGCTCATGATCGCGCTCGCGCCGAGCCCCTGGACCACCCGGGCCGCGGTCAGCATCGGCAGCGTCGACACCAGCGAGCATGCCAGCGAGGCAAGCGTGAACACGACGAGCCCGCCGATATAGATGCGCCGGTGGCCGACGATATCGCCCAGCGCCGCGAGCGGCAGCAGGGTCGCGACCATCGCGAGCTGGTAGGCGTTGATGATCCAGACCGACGCGGCCGGCGCCGTGTGCAGGTCGGCGGCGATCGCAGGCAGCGCGGTGTTCGCGATCGCGGTATCGACGGTCGCGAGCGCGACGGCCAGCAGGATCGCGGCCATCGCACGCCAATTGAACGCCGGCTGCGCGACGCCGGCGGGAAGGACTGTATCTGACAAGATGGAACTCTACGGCGGGGCACGCGGAAGCGGTTGCGGCGATGACGCGCGCCGGCCGGCTCCGGATGACAGGTTGAACGACCCGGCGGCGCGCGATGCGCGCGCCGCCGTCCCGCCATTGTTGCAGAGCCGCGCGAGACGTGCAGACGCGCGCATCGCGCGTCAGCCAATCGAAAGCTTTGTCGCGCCTCGACCGGCCTCGATGAGAAAAGGCGCGCACCGTATTCGCGCGCATCGCGCGCGCCCGGCCCGGCGGACCCCGCGTCGACACACACCTTCGTCGCCGAACGCCATCCCGCGCACACCGCATCGCGCGGCCTCCCGCGAGGCTCGCGGCCGGGCCCGACCGCCAAGCCGCGATTCGATATACCCCGAAGCCATCTTATCGATTTTCCGTCACGAATTTTTCATCTTCCATTGGCTTCATATAGCGCCTATTTTCATTCTATGGATCCCGAATCATTAACGGGATTTATGCACTTTTCCGCACGCTTCATTCCTCGCTCTCCCCCGCCCCAAGCCTTTCACGGCATACCCAGATATTGAAATCGCTGACCACCATTTTTCTGTCAACAGTAACAGCTACCGACTGCTATTTCGTTCGCATACGCTCATCTCGCTCGTGATTTCAAAAGGATCCGGGCCACATAAAACGTCGCAATTCCTCAAAGGGACACTCGATGAACAGGAACGTCAGATTTGCACTCTCCCTCTCCCCGTTGTGCAGGCGACTGGCCTGCGCGTGGCCGCTCGTCATCGCCGCAGGCGTGGCGCACGGAGCGACGACGGATTGGGTCGATACGCACACCAAAGCTTTCTTGACCGGCGCGCAGTTGCAAACGTTGGCGAGGGGCGCCCACCCGGCGTCCACCGAGCTGGCCGCCGGCGAAGGCACGCACGTCGTACTCAGCCTCAAGCTGCGCAACGAAGCCCGCCTGCAGGCGCTGGCCCGCGACGTGAACGATCCGCGCAGCCCGAAGTACCGCCACTTCCTGACCCACCAGCAATTCCTCGCCGACTATGCGCCGACCGACGCGCAAGTGCAGGCCGTCAGCGCCTATCTGCGCAAGAACGGCTTCATCGACGTGAAGGTCGCATCGAACCGCCTGCTGGTATCGGCGCGCGGCACGGCGGGCACCGTGAAGGCGGCATTCAACACGCCGCTCGTGCACTTCGAATACGCGGGCCATGCGGGCTTCGCCAATTCGGCGAGCGCGCAAGTGCCGCGCGCGCTCGGCGATACGGTCGGCGCGGTGCTCGGCCTGCAGAGCGTGGCGCGCGCCCATCCGCTGCTCAAGGTCACCGCGATCTCGAAGCCGACCAGGCTCGCGGACGGCACGGCGACCGCCCACCAGCCGTCCGAATTCCCCGCGATCTATGACGCGACCAACGTGCCCGCCGCCGCGAACACCACGGTCGGCATCATCACGCAGGGCGGCGTGTCGCAGGCGCTGCAGGATCTGCAGCAGTTCACGAGCGCGAACGGCTATGCGTCCGTCAACACGCAGGCGATCCAGACCAACGGCCCCAACGGCAACTACGCCGACGATCCGGAGGGTCAGGGCGAATGGGATCTCGACAGCCAGTCGATCGTCGGCGCGGCGGGCGGCCAGGTCGGCCAGTTGATCTTCTACATGGCCGACGACGGCGCGACGGGCAACACCGGCCTCACGCAGGCGTTCAACCAGGCGGTGTCGGACAACGTCGCGAAGGTCATCAACGTGTCGCTCGGCTGGTGCGAAACCGACGCGAACGCGGACGGCACGCTGAGCGCCGAGGAACAGATCTTCACGCAGGCGGTCGCGCAAGGCCAGACGTTCTCGGTGTCGTCGGGCGACGAAGGCGTGTACGAGTGCAACAACCGCGGCTATCCGGACGGCTCGAACTATACGGTGTCGTGGCCAGCCTCGTCGCCGCACGTGCTCGCGATCGGCGGCACGACGCTCTACACGTCGGGCTCGGCGCTGAGCAGCGAAACGGTGTGGAACGAAGGGCTCGACGGCAACGGCAAGCTGTGGTCGACGGGCGGCGGCGTCAGCACCATCACGCCGAATCCGTCGTGGCAGTCGGGCAGCAACCGCCAGTTGCCGGACGTGGCGTTCGACGCGGCGTCCAGCACCGGCGCGCTGATCTACAGCGGCGGCCAGCAGCAGCAGATCGGCGGCACGAGCCTGTCCGCGCCGCTGTTCACGGGCTTCTGGGCGCGCATCCTGGCGGCCAACGGCGGCAACCTCGGCTTCCCGGCCGGCAGCTTCTACCGCTCGATCCCGTCCAACCCGTCGCTCGTGCGCTATGACGTGGTGTCCGGCAACAACGGCTACCAGGGCTACGGCTACAACGCGGGCGCCGGCTGGGACTACACCACCGGCTGGGGCAGCATCGACATCTCCAACCTGAACCAGGCGATCCAGGCGGGCACCTTCCGCTAAGCCTGCGGCGCGGCGCCGGGCCCATCCGCCCCGCGCCGCGCGCTCAGGCCACCGCGCGCGCCACCTGGCGGCCGCGCAGCCATTCGAGCGCGAGCAGCAGGCTGGTCGAGAACACGATCAGGATCGTCGCGAGCGCCGCGATCGTCGGGCTGATGTTCTCGCGGATGCCGGTGAACATCTGGCGCGGCAGCGTGGTCTGGTCCGCGCCCGCGAGGAACAGCGTCACCACCACTTCGTCGAACGAGGTCGCGAACGCAAACAGCGCGCCCGACATCACGCCGGGGGCGATCGTCGGCAGCGTGACGCGAAAGAACGTCGTCAGCGGCCCCGCGCCGAGCGACTGGCTCGCCCGCACCAGATTGCGATCGAAGCCCTGCAGCGTCGCCGACACGGTCGTCACGACGAACGGCGCGCCGAGCGCCGCATGCGCGCAGATCAGGCCGGTGTACGTGTTCGCGAGCCCGAGCGGCGCGAAGAACAGATACATGCCGACGCCCACCACCACCACCGGCACGATCATCGGCGACAGCAGCACCGCCATCAGCACGCCCTTGCCGCGGAATTCGGCGCGCGTGAGCCCGACCGCGGCCGGCGTGCCGAGCAGGGTCGCGAGCGCGGTGGCGGCCGGCGCGACGATGAAGCTGTTCTTCGCCGCCGTGCGCCACTCGTCCGAGCCGAGCAGATTCGCGTACCAGCGCAGCGACCAGCCCGGCATCGGGTAGACCAGGAACGTGCTCGACGAGAACGACAGCGGCACGATCGCCAGCACGGGCAGGATCAGGTACAGCAGCGTCAGCGCGACGAACGCGCGCTGGGCGACGCGCCACGCGCGTTCGGCGGGCGTCAGGTGCGGCGCAAACCACGGTCCGGCAGGCAATTTCATCGGCATCCCCAAGCAGTGCGCATCAACCGAGCCCGGGCCGGTTGCGTGCGAAGCGGCCATACAGCGCATACAGCACGAGCGTCGCGGCGAGCAGCAGGCCGCCCAGCGCGCACGCCATGCCCCAGTTGATCGTCACGTTCGTGAAGTACGCGACGTAGTAGCTGACCATCTGGTCGTTCGGCCCGCCCAGCAGCGCGGGCGTGATGTAGTAGCCGATCGCGAGGATGAACACCAGCAGCGCACCCGCGGCGACGCCCGGGTAGGTCTGCGGCACGTAGACGCGCCAGAACGCCGCGAACGGATGGCTGCCGAGCGACACCGCCGCGCGCTGGCAGGTGCGCGGAATGCCCTTCATCACGCTGTAGAGCGGCAGGATCATGAAGGGCAGCAGGATGTGCGTCATCGCGATGTATACGCCGGTCCGATTGAACAGCAGCGCGAGCGGCGCGTCGATGAGCCCCGCGCCGAGCAGCGCGCGGTTCACGAGCCCTTCGTTCTGCAGCAGCACGATCCATGCGGCCACCCGCACCAGCACCGAGGTCCAGAACGGAATCAGCACGACGATCATCACGAGGTTCGCGCGCCGCTCGGGCAAGGTCGAGATCCAGTAGGCGAGCGGATAGCCGAGCGCCAGCGCGAACAGCGTCACGGCGCAGCCGATCAGCAGCGTGCGGCCGAAGATCGCCAGATAGATCGACTGGTCGGGATCGGCGGGCGCGATCCGGCCGAAGCCGTCCTGCCGGTGATCGAGCGACGCGAGCAGGTAGAACGGCGAATAGCGGCCGCCGTTCTTCGCGATGACCTGCCAGTACGCGGGATCGCCCCAACGCGCATCGAGTTCGATCAGCTTCGCGCGCGCCTGCGCGGGCGCGAGCGCCCCGCCGCCGTCCGCCGCGAGCGGCATCGCGCGCGCGGTCTTCGCGACCAGCGAGCGATAGCCGGGAATCTCCGTGTTCAGGCGGCGCGCGAGCGCGCCCATCGCATCGCTGTCGGCCACCACCGCGAGGTCGGCGGCGAGCGCTCCGTAGGCCGCATCGCCGGGCGCCGCGCGGCGGTCCCAGCCCGCGAGCGCGGCGATGGTATGCGGCAGCGCCGTCGCGATCTCGGGGTTCTGCACCGCGCGCGTCAACAGCACGCCGATCGGCGCCACGAACACCAGCAACAAGAACACCGCGAGCGGCGCGACGAGCAGCAGCGCCAGCGCCCGCCGACGCGCGCCGGCAGCCTTCAGCTCGCGCTTGAGCGCGGGCGCCGAACCGTTCGGCCCGGTCGCGATCGTCATCGTATCCACTCTCCCCCTCCTGCCGGCGCGAGGCCGGCGACAGCGCGCGGCGCCCCGACGGGCAGCCCGCGCAACCGTTGACCGCGCACGGCGCGGCCGCGCCTACTTGCTCGCCCAGGCCGCGAAGCGCTGCTCGAGTTCGTCGCTGTGATCGGTCCAGAAGCCGATGTCCTGCAGCACCGCATGGCGGCCGTTGGCGGGCGAGTTCGGCAGGTTCGCGAGCGTCTTCGCATCGAGCGCGCGGATCGCCGCGACGTTCGCCGGACCGTAGGCGATGTGCTGCGCATAGGTCTGCTGCGGCTTCGGCGTCAGCGAATAGGCGATGTACTGCTCCGCGAGCGCCTTGTTCGGCGAGCCCTTCGGAATCGCCCAGTAATCGAGGTCGTAGATGCTGCCGCTCCATACGACCTTGAGGTTCTTGCCTTCCTTCTGCGCCGCGTCGATCCGGCCGTTGTACGCGGTCGACATCACCACGTCGCCCGCCACCAGGAACTGCGGCGGCTGCGCGCCCGCCTCCCACCACTGGATGTAGGGCTTCAGCTGGTCGAGCTTCCGGAACGCGCGGTCCTGGCCCGCCTTCGTGCCGAGCACCGCGTAGACGTCCTTCGGCGCGACGCCGTCCGCCATCAGCGCGAATTCGAGGTTGTAGCGCGCGCCCTTGCGCATGCCGCGCTTGCCCGGGAATTTCTTCACGTCCCAGAAATCGGCCCAGCCCGCGGGCGCGCCCTTCAGGCGGTCGGCGTTGTAGGCGAGCGCGGTGGACCAGACGAAGAAGCCGACCCCGCAGGTTTGCGGCGACTCGGGAATCAGGTCCGCTTTCTTCGCGATCCGGGCCCAGTCGAGCTTCTCGTAGAGCCCCTCGTCGCAGCCGCGATTCAGGTCGCCCGACTCGACCTCGACGACGTCCCAGTTCACGTGCTTCGCCTCGACCATCGCCTTCACCTTGGCCTGCTCGCCGTTGTACTCGACGGCCGTGACCCGGTTGCCGGTGGCTTGCTCGAACGGCTGGTTGAACGCGGCTTTCTGCGCATCGCCGTTCGCGCCGCCGAAGTTGACGACGGTCAGTTCGGCGGCGAACGCGGACGCGCCGCACGTGGCGAGCGCGAGCGCGACGGCCGCGCGGCGCGGCGCGAAGAATGCAGGCTTCATGGTGACTCCTCTGAGGACGGGTGACCGCGGGATGAATCGTGCGAGTGCGGCGAAAGCGCCCACGCGCCTACGCGAATACGCGCAGGTGTTCGGGCGCGAAGGCGAGCGCGACGGGCGCGCCCGGTGAAAAATCGTCGAGCGCGACGGCGCCGAGCGGCACCTTGACGACGCACTCGTCCTGCCCCGGCACCGCGCAGCGCATCCGCACGTGGTCGCCGAAATAAATCAGGCCGCGCGCCTCGCCGCTCAGCGCGTTATCGCGCGCGGAGCCGGCCGGCGCGATGCGCATCCGCTCGGGCCGGATGCACGCGACGGCGGGCGCGCCCGCGCGCACCGCGCCGACCGGGCTGCCGACGAGCCGCGTGCCGTCGTCGAGCTGCAGTTCGCAGCGTTCGCCGTCGACGCGCGCGACCGTGCCGCGCAGGCGGTTGCTGTCGCCGACGAAATTCGCGACGAACGCGTTGCACGGCGTCTCGTACAACCGATCGACGGTGTCGAGCTGCTGCACGACGCCCTTGTCGAACACCGCGACGCGATCCGACATCGTCAGCGCCTCGCCCTGGTCATGCGTCACGTACACGAAGGTCAGCCCGAGCTTTTCGTGCAGCGCCTTCAGTTCGTACTGCATGTGTTCGCGCAGTTGCTTGTCGAGCGCGCCGAGCGGCTCGTCCATCAGCACGAGCTTGGGCGCGAACACGAGCGCGCGCGCGAGCGCGATGCGCTGCTGCTGGCCGCCCGACAGCTGGGCCGGATGGCGCTTCGCGAACCGCTCCATCTGCACCATCCGCAGCGCGTCCGCGACGCGCGCCGCGCGCTCGGGCGCGGGCACCCGGCGCACCGCGAGCGGATAGGCGACGTTCTGCTCCACGCTCAGGTGCGGAAACAGCGCGTAGTTCTGGAACACCATGCCGATCTCGCGCTTGTGCGGCGGCACCCGGTTGAGCAACGCGCCGTCGAGGCGGATCTCGCCGCCCGTCGGGTATTCGAATCCCGCGAGCATCATCAGGCAGGTGGTCTTGCCGGAGCCGGACGGCCCGAGCAGGGTCAGGAATTCCCCACGGCGAATGTCGAGGTCGAGCGCCTTGACGACCAGCGTCTCGCCGTCGTAAGTCTTGCGCACGCCGCGAAAGCTGACGATCACATCATCGGTGGACATCGTGACTTCCCCTCTTCGTGCGCGGAACATTTTTGCGTTGCGTTTCACTATAAGACGGGCACGGTTCTACAATAGGGAGCCATTTCAATATTCCCGGTAGAACCACTTTGGACACCGTGATCCTTTCCGACTGGCTGACCACGCGGCTGGAACGCGGGTCCGCCGAACCGATGTACCGGCAGCTGCTGCGGCTGATGCAGCAGGCGATCCTGACGGGCGAGCTGGCTCCGGGCACCAAGCTGCCCAGCTCGCGCACGCTCGCGACCGATCTTGCGATCGCGCGCAACACGGTGCTGCACGTCTACGATCAGCTGACGGCCGAAGGCTACGTGCTGACCACGACGGGCAGCGGCACCTACGTCGCCGACACCCGCCCCGACGCCGCCGCGCTGCACGCGCCGGATGCCGCGCCGCCGCATCCCGACGATGCGCGCGCACGGCCCGGCGCGCGCGGCGGACTGTCGACGCGCGGCCGGCGGCTGATCGAGCACGCCGGGGTGTCGAGGCGGCAATGGGGCGCCTTCATGCCGGGCGTACCGGACGTCGCGGAATTCCCCGCGCGGACCTGGAGCCGGCTGCAGGCGCGGCTGTGGAAGGAAGCGAACCCGGACCTGCTGACCTACGCGCCCGGCGGCGGCTACCGGCCGCTGCGGCGCGCGCTGTCCGACTACCTGCGGGTCGCGCGCTCGGTCAAGTGCTCGCCCGACCAGGTGATCATCACGACCGGCATCCATCAGTCGATCGATCTCGCGGTGCGCCTGCTCGCCGACGTCGGCGACCGCGCGTGGGTGGAGGAGCCCTGCTACTGGGGCGCGCGCAGCGTGCTGCAGGCGGCCGGGCTGCACCTGTCGCCGGTGCCGGTCGACCAGGAGGGCCTCGCGCCGCGCGCGCACGACATGCAGGCGCCGCCGCGCCTCGCGCTCGTCACGCCGTCGCACCAGTACCCGCTCGGCATGGTGATGAGCCTCGCGCGGCGACGCATGCTGCTCGAATACGCGCGCCAGCACCAGTGCTGGATCATCGAGGACGACTACGACAGCGAATTCCGCTACGGCAGCCGTCCGCTCGCGTCACTGCAGGGGCTCGACGACGCCGGGCGCGTGATCTATGTCGGCAGTCTCGGCAAGATGCTGTTCCCCGGGCTGCGGCTCGGCTACATGGTCGTGCCCGAGCATCTCGTCGAGACCTTCCGGATCGGACTGTCCGAGCTGTATCGCGAGGGACAGCTGATGCAGCAGGCCGTGCTCGCCGAATTCATCCTGGACGGCCACCTGACCTCGCATGTCCGGCGCATGCGCGCGCTGTACGGCGAGCGTCGCCAATTGCTGATCGACGCAATCCGCGCGCGCTACGGCGAGGTGCTGCCGGTGATGGGAGACGAGGCGGGACTGCATCTGGTGCTGGGGCTGCCCGACCGCTGCGACGATCGACAGGTCACGCAGGCCGCGTTCGACGCGGGCGTGATCGTGCGGCCGCTGACCATCTACTACAGCCAGGCGGAGACCGCGCGCGCGGGGCTGCTGCTCGGGTACGCCTGCGTGCCGCACGCGCGCATCGCACCCGCGTTCGACACGCTCGCGCGCATCATCGACACCCACCTGATCCACACCTCGCCGCGCGCTGCCTGAAGCTCACTGCGCACGCGGCCCCGCGTCGCCGCCGCGATCGAGCGACGCCGCGCGCAGCGCTTCGCCCGGCTCGGTAAAGTAACGCTGCCGCAACTGCGCGAGCTGGGCGTCGCGGTCCTGCGGCGACAAGCCTTGCGCATCGAGCTGCGCGCGCGCCGCCGCGTAGTCGCGGTACTTCGCCTGCCATGCATCGTCGTCGCGCTGCATCTGCGCGACCCGCTCGGCCGCGGCCGGCCCGAGCGTCTGCGCGAGCTGCGCGCGCAATTCGTCGGGCGACGCGCCCGACTGCTGCAGGCGCGCGATCTGGCCGATCGCATCCTGCTGCTGCTTGATGCGCGCCTGCTCCGCGCGCTGCGCGGGCGACAGTTCCTGGTCGAGCGCCGCGAGGCGCGCCGTCTTCTGCGCCGGCGTGAGGTTCGGGTCCTGCGCGATCTTCAGGCGCGCGAGATCGTGGCGCTGCTGTTGCTGTTCCGCACCGAAGAACGGTTCGCTCCAGTCGCCCAGCGTGCGGCTCGCGAGCGACGCGCGCGCGTCGAGCGCGAGCCGCATCGCCCCCGTATCGAGCTTGTCCGGCACCCCGCCGCCATCGGGCAGGCGCGCCAGCTCGGCGAGATAACGGCCGTAGCGCTGCCATACGTCGAGCGCCTCCTGTTGCGCGGGCGAACCGTCGAGCTGCGCGGCGATCTCGCGCTTCACGAGCGCGTCGAGCTCCGCTGCCGTCAGGTCGCTCTGCGCGGCCAGACAATAGTCGAAGAAATCGCGCACGGCCCGCGACTTCGCCAGATGGCCTTGCGCGTCGAGCGGCAGGCGCGGCGCGCTGGAGCCCGCGAGCGACGCCGGCAGCGCGCCGGCCCCGCTCGCGCCGACGGCGGCGGCCGGCGGCGCGGACGCCGCCGCAACCACGTCGGACGCGGGCGTCGCCACCTGCGCGGGCGCCCGCGGCGCTGCCGCGAAATACCAGACCGCGCCCGCCGCGACGAGCCCCGCCACGCCATACAGCGCGCCCCGGCGCGCGGTCCCGCGACGATCACCCGGCATCGTTCACACGCCCTGGTTCTTGAGACGATTCGCGTGCGTGCGGATCACCGCGACCGGGTCCTCCGCATACGCGCCACGCACCCCGAGCAACTGGTTGATCTCGTCGAGGTGGTTCCACTTGTAGCTCGTGCTGAGCACCTGCCCGTACAGCGAGCTGCAACGCGACACCACGCCGTCGTTGGCGCCCGAGCCGCGGTTGACCATCACGGTGCCGGTGCCGAGCAGCGCGAGCGTCGACGGATCGGCGACGTTCGCCGGATCGACGAGCGGAATCGTGCTGGTATCGGTTGCGCCCGTCACGCCGAGCACCGAGAAGGTCGGCTGGATCGCGGTGCCGCCCCACGAATACAGCAGGTGGGTGTTGCCGCCGACGTTCTCGGTTGCCGCGCCGGTCTGGCAGGAGCCGGGCGCACCGAGGCCCACGCTCGGATAACTTTGATTGAAGCTCGCAGCCTGCGTGGTGGTCAGCGTCTGGAGCGCGGCGAGCGCGTCCTGGTTGGTGTTGTGCGTGCTGCTCGTCAGAATGCCGAACACATTGACGAAGGCCGCGAGCACCGTCGACGAGATGCCGGTCGGATCGACCTTGAGCAGGTTCTGCACGAAGTCGGCGAATTCGGAGCCGCGATGCGGCGTGCCGATCGTCGTGACCGATGCGACCAGTTGAGGCGCGACCGCCGCGACATAGCGCGACGTCAGGCCGCCCTGGCTGTGGCCGACCAGATTGACCTTGGTCGCGCCGGTGGCCGCGAGCACCTGCTTCACGTAGGCGAGCAGCTGTTCGCCGCGCCCGTTCGGGCCATCGTCGCTCTGGAAGCCGGACAGGTTCGCCACGTAGACGGTCGCGCCGTGCGATTGCAGGTCTTCCTGGATGCCATACCAATACGGGAGGACGCCCACGTACTTGTCGGTGCCCGTCAAGCCGTGCACGAGGATGATCGGGTAACGCGTCGCCGCGTAGTTGTCCGTCGCCGTCGCCGCCACCGCCGCCTGCGGCGCCGCCAGCGACAGCAATGCCGTGATCCCTGCCGCCGGCGCCGCGCTCATCGCACACGCCATCACACCCGCCACCACCCTCGAACGCATCGATCTGGCCATCTTCGTCTCCTTATGTGTAGGGATGTTGCCCTGTACGGCGCGCCCGGATGCGTTGCTTGACAGAGTTTGACGATTAAAACGAACGCCCGTGCGCCGACTGACGGAGTGAAGCACACCTAATGATCATTTGTCGCGTTTAGAACGGGATTTCTAATACTCTTGACGACGTGGACGGCGCCCGGCGGGGCGCCGTCCACCATGACGCATGCTGCGCCGCGGCGTCAGCCTGCGCGATCGTCACATGCGGGTGCTCAGGCGCACCCATGCGATGCGCCCGGGCTCCATCACCGGCGCGTTGGCCGGATAACCGAAGCCCGCGTTGCCGGCCAGGTTCAGGTGCTCCGCATAAGCCTTGTCGAGCACGTTGTCGATGCCGATCGACAGTTGCGCCGCCTTGTTGATCCGATACTGCGCATGCAGCGACAGCACGCCGAAGCCGGCGCTCGGCCCGAAGTCCCGGCCCACCACGTTGCCCTCGTTCAGGGCATAGCGACGCTGCGGCGCAACAACGCGCCACAGGCCGCCTGCCGACCATGCGCCGCGCGTGTACTCGGCGGCGAAGCGCGCCTCGAGCGGCGGCATCTGCGGCAGCGGGTCACCGCTCGTCGCATTGCGGCCCCACGCGTAGGCGAGCGAGGTCTCGAAGCGCCACGGCGCGACCGGCCGCCACGACGCGCCCAGTTCGCCGCCCATGACCTGCGCGTTGACGTTGGTCGCGCGGCTGGTCGGGCCCATCATGCCCGCCGCGTAGTCGAACAGGATGAAGTCCTGCACATAGCCCGCGTACGCGGATACCCAGGTGTCGAGCCGATCGCCCTTGTATTGCGCGCCGACGTCGAGCTGGGTCGTCCGCTCCGGCTTGATCGCCGAGAACGCGTTCACGCTCCCGGCCGGGCCGCGCTTGGCCGAGAACAGTTCCCAGTAATCCGGGAAGCGCTCGGTATGGCCGACGCCCGCATACCAGGTGACGGGCAGCGCGGCGAGATCGCGCTCGTAGCGGATGAAGCCGCTCGGCAGCACGCGCGTGCGATCGTCGTCGAAGGTCGGATTGGCCATCGTCATCTTCATGCCGCTCATCGCCGCGCGCTTGTCGCGCGCGCTCGCGTAGTCGAGCCGCGCGCCGCCGATCACGCGCGAACGCTCGTCGGCATACCACGTCAGTTCGCCGAACGCGCCCAGGTTCCACATGTTCGCCTGCGGATTCCACGGCTTGTCGCCGTAGTTCTGCCGCCCCATCGCGCCGCGCGAGTCGAGCCGGTTCGACTGCGCATCGACGCCGGTCACGAGCTTGAAATCGTCCGCGAAGCGCAGCGTCGCGGCCACCCGCCCGCCCAGCGTGCGCCGCCGCACCTCCGAGGCCATCCGCATCGGCATGCTGCTGGTCGGATCCGGACTGCGCAGCGTGTAGTTGTCCATCACGTGATCGGCTTCGTTGTAGAAGACCTGCGCCTCGATGCGCTCGAGCACCTTGCCGATATGCTTTTTCTCGAAGCGCAGGCCGAAGGTCTCGCGTCGGAAGTGCGCGCCGTCCATGCCGCGCCCCGCGTAGCGCGCGTAGCCGTCGCCCGTGCCCGCCGTTAATTCGAGGCGGGTATTGTCGTCGGGCGTCCAGCCGAGCGCCGCGTCGGCGTTCCACTTGTCCCATTGCGACGGCACCGTATCGCCGTTGCCGTCCTTGTAGTCCTGCGAATGCGCGTGATTGGCCGTGACCCGGCCGTAGAAATCGGGCGTGCCCGCGGTGACGTCGAGGTTCTGGTCGTTGCGCCCGAACGAGCCGCCCACCAGGCTGCCGTCGAACCGCATGCCGGGCGCCTTGAAGCGCGGCGTCACGCGCTCGAACAACACCGTGCCCGCCGATGCGCCGGGACCGTACAGCACGGTCTGCGGGCCCTTGACCACGGTCACCTTGTCGTAGCTTTCCGGCGCGATGTAGGACGTCGGCGCATCCATGCGGCCGGGACACGCGCCCAGCATCGACATGCCGTTCGCGACCACGTTCAGCCGCGATCCGAACATGCCGCGCAGCACGAGATCGCCGTTGGTGCCGCCGCTGCGGATCGCGGCGAAGCCCGGGATGGTCTTCAGATAGTCCGCGCCGTCGCTCGCGGGCAAGGGCTGGCGCGGCGTCTTCGGATCAGTGACGACCACGAGCGGCGTCACGTCGGGCGACGCGACCACCTCGATGGTGGGCGACACGGGTGCTTCGACGAGCGGCGCGTCGGCGTGCACATGCGCGGCCGGCGCGGGCGCGGCCGGCGGGACTTGCGCGGCGGCCGGCGCGGCGTGGAAGGCGCTTGCGGCGAGCGCCGGCATCGTCGCGCCGAGCAGTCGGCGATAACGGCGCGAAGCGGTCGCGCCAGCCGTGCGCGTACCGCGCGAGGATTTGATAGACATGAATCGACACCCAAAAGTATCCCCGCCGCGCGATGCGTGCATCGAACGGATACGGGGCTGCATGAACGAAAAACGGGAAACGTGTCAGGCAGTTTCGGGTGGCGCACGCGCCTGGGCGCGCCGATAGGCGAATTCGCGCGGTACGACGCCGGCGGGGTTCGCCAGCACGCCGCCGGCCGGTAGCGATGCCGCGCGCGCGCCCGGCGTCGCCCCGCCCAGCGCGGGGGTGTGCGCGAAGAATGCGCAATAGCCGCACGCATCGAGATGCAGCGCATGATGCGCGCCCATCGGGGCGGGCTCGCCTTCGTGCCCGGTGCCGCAGACCACCGCGTCGGGCAGCGCATGCGCGCGCAGGCTCGCCTGCGAGACGAGCGGCGCGACGACCGCGAGCCAGATCGCCAGCATGCCGAGCCAGACGGTCAGTTTGCGAAAGCGATACGGCATCGGCGGCGGCTAGTGGAGGGAAGGTGTAAAGCAGCCGGAATGGTACAGAAAGGATGCGCCGCTGCACAGGGCCCGGGCGCGCGCCGCGCGACATGGTTGCCGGGACAACCAAGTCGCGCGGGCGTGGCGGCCGGGGAACTAGAACGTCATGCGACGCAAGGTCGCATCGCGCTTGATGAAGTGATGCCAGAGCGCCGCGAGCGCGTGCAGGCCGATCACGTAGTAGAACAGGTTGCCGATGAACAGATGGGCGGCCTTGGCCGCCGGCCGCAGCGCGGGATTCGGCTCGAACAGCGTCAGCGACGCGTTGATCCATACGAGCGGCACCGGCTTGCCGCCCAGGTTAACGAACAGGATGCCGAGCAGTGGCTGAACGAGGATGAACAGGTAGAGCGCGACGTGCACGAGCCGCGACAGCCAGATGAGCGGCGCGGGCTGCGGCAGCGGCGCGGGCGCGCGGCTCGCGAAGCGCCACAGGACGCGCAGTATCGACAGCCCGAGCACGAGCATCCCGGCGCAGAAATGCACGTTGGTCCAGAACGTGCGGCTGTCGCTGCCCTTCGGCCCGCGGATCTCGATCGCGAGATAGGCGAGCGCGACCAGCAGCACGATGGCCCAGTGAAAGAAGATGGCAGGCGGGGTGTAGCGCTGAGGCTTCGCAAGGATCGGCTTCATGGCGGGCTCGTGGTGCGTATGGGGGAATGGGCAACCGGCGGCGTGGCCGGACCTCGGCCCCGATTGTAGCGAGCCCGCGCGCCGGATTCGCATGGATTCGTCAGATTTTGCGCAGCTTGCGCGCCGCCCTGCGCGCCGCCCGCCGAAAATCGCCGCGAGGCCCTGACGGATGCGCTATTCTCGACAAGTCAGCCTGCCCGTCGCGCGGCCCCGCCCTCTCGATCGCCCCATGGAAGCCGCATGAACAAGACCACCTTCGTCACCGCCTACCGGGTGCTGGCCGGGGCTCTGATCCTGTCCGCGACCGGCTACAGCATCGCACTGAAATGGGGCTTCCCCACCTTCAGCCTCAGCAACTTCTTCAGCTATTTCACCCAGCTCAGCAACCTGTACGCCGCCGCCGTGCTGCTGGCGGGGCTGTGGTTCGCGCGCCGTCCGCCCGCGCCGTTCTACGAATCCGCGCGCGGCGCGGCGGTGCTGTACATGTCGATCACCGGCATCGTCTACGAAGTGCTGCTCGCGCACGCCGACTCGCTCGTGCATGGCACGCCGACCTACAGCAACTGGATCCTGCACCGGATCATGCCGGTCGCGCTGCTGCTCGACTGGCTCTACCTCGCGCCCCGCACCCGGCTCGACTGGACCCACATGCTGCGCTGGCTCGCGTTCCCGATCGCCTATCTCGTCTATACGCTGGTGCGCGGGCCGCTCGTCGACTGGTATCCGTATCCGTTCGTCGATCCGCGCCCTCACGGCTACCTGAACGTCGCCGCGCACTGTGGCGCGATCACGATCGGCGGCATCGCGTTCGCCGCGCTGGTGGTCTGGCTCGGCAACCGGCCGCGCGGCGCGCGGGCGATCCGCATCGGCGGCGCCTAGCGCCCGGCCGCCGCGCTCAGCCGCCGTTGCGCGGCAGGAAGCCGAGCGGATCCACCGGCTTGCCGTTCTGGCGCACCTCGAATTCGAAGCTCGCGCGGCCGCCGGCATCCGTGGCCATTTCCGCGACCGGCTGCCCGGCGCTCACGGCGTCGCCTTCGTTGACGAGCAGTTTGCCCGCATGGCCGTAGGCGGTAATGAGGCCGTTCTCGTGCTTCACGATCACGAGCGGCCCATAGGCCGCGACGCCCGTGCCCGCATAGACCACGCGCCCGGCCGCGGCTGCGCGCACGGTCCGGTCGCCGCCGCGCGCGGTGATCACGATGCCCTGGTTCTTGCCGCCGGCGAAGCCCGACGTGACCGCGCCCTGCGCAGGCCAGGCCAGCGCCGCCGGCGCGGATGGCGCGGGCGCGGGCGCGAGCGACGTGATCGCGGGCGGCGGCGCGACCCGCAGCACCTGGCCGGGCGCGACCATGTCCGTCACCGCGAGATGATTCCAGTACGCGACATCCTGCGGACGCTGGCCGAACGCGGTGGCGATGCCGCCCAGCGTATCGCCGGGGTTCACGCGGTAGTAGCCGGCCATCACGCCAGAGGCGGATGACGGCGACGGCGTCGCGCGCGCGGCAGGCTGCCACGAATCGGTCCAGGGCGTCATCGTGCAGCCGGCCGCCAGCACCATGCCCGCCGCCGCAGCCAGCATGCACGCGATGCGGCCCGCGTCCTGATAGGTCATGAAGCGCGTTTTTATCAAGCAAACCTCCGTTGGTTTCCGATCGGCGCGGTCGCCGCGCGTCGCACCGGTTCGCCACAGCGGCGTCCTCTGGGACCCCGGAAAGCGCACGAGGTTTCCCGCGCACGCCTCGCGCCGCCGGGATGGCCGCTGTCCGGCGGCTCGGGTTCGCGGCCGACGCATCTCGCGTCGCCGGGCGCGGCGCCCTGGATCGGCGCCACGAAATCGACCCGCCACGGCTCGGCCGTGCACAACGACAGCCGCGGGGTGAGCGTGACCGACGCCCGGAGGCGTAACGACAACCCTGGCCCCATGCCCGACGGATGGTACTCGCTGAAACGGGATTACGGAACACGGCGACGCAGTCGCCCCGGTGCCAGCGGCAACCTTCTTGTCTCGAACGCTATCCGCGCGACGGCGCGTGCGTTGTCATTCCGTCAACGGGAACGCATGCGACGGAAACCCGTGAAACGGTCGCAGGCGCGCCGACGCAATCCGCCTTTCGCCGCGACGACCAACGTGCCGTTCGTGCCCGGACGGATGCACCCAAGCAAACAGCCCACGGCTCCGTCGTACGGAACCGTGGGCTGCTCGGGGTGACGTCAGGCTGGTGTCGCGTCAGGCGTGAGCGCCTGGTGCGACCGTACCGCGCGGTCAATCAGTGACCCTTGAAAACCGGCGCGCCGTCGGCGATACGCTTCACCTTGGCCGGTGCGCCTGCTTCGGCGGCGGCGGCGGGCTGTGCGCCATAACCGCTGGTATCGGCGTTCGCCACGCTTTGTTGCGGGTGGATGCGGGCTTCCGCGGCCTGGATTTCGGTCGGGTAGTTCACCCGGTCGTTGCTCGGGTTGTAGCCGGCCGCGCGCAGTTGCGTCAGTTCAGCCTGCACCTGGGCGCGGGTCACCGGGCCATTCGCTTGTTGAGCGAACGAAACGGCGGGGACAGCGAAGACAGCAGCGGTAGCGACAGCAGCGATAAGCGATTTCATGATCAAACCTCCGTGACCTTCTTGTTCGCCGCACACACCATTGTCTGCAGCGATTGACTACAGTCTAGCCATCCGGTCACCTAGGGAAAACCATGTATCGACGAAAACTCTGTTTCCTCGGCGATAACAATCGAAGATCCATTCGCCCAAAACCCTACTAATAGAATAGATACTTGCAACAATTACCGCCGAGCGCCATGCCGTGTTACGACCAGTTCGCGTGGAAGCTGCCCGGCTTGTCGGTGCGCTCGAACGTGTGCGCGCCGAAGAAATCGCGCTGCGCCTGCACCAGGTTCGCGGGCAGGCGGGCCGAACGATAGCTGTCGAAGTACGCGATCGCCGACGCGAACGCCGGCACCGGCACGCCGGCCTTCACCGCGGCGATCACCACGTCGCGCAGCGCGGACTGGTAGTTGGCGGCGATGTCCTGGAAGTACGGATCGAGCAGCAGATTCGCCAATCCCGGCGCCTTCACGTACGCGTCGGTGATTTTTTGCAGGAACCGCGCACGGATAATGCAGCCTGCGCGGAAGATCTTCGCGATCGTCCCGAGATCCAGGCTCCAGCCGTATTCCTTCGAGGCCGTGTCGAGCTGCGCGAAACCTTGCGCGTACGAAATCACCTTGCTGAAGTACAGCGCGCGGCGCACCGCCTCGACGAATGCCGCGCGGTCGCCCTCGATGGGCGCGGGCGCCGGGCCGCTCAGCACCTTGCTCGCCGCGACGCGCTGCTCCTTCAGCGACGACAGCACGCGCGCGAACACCGATTCCGTGATCAGCGGCAGCGGCACGCCGAGATCGAGCGCGTTCTGGCTCGTCCACTTGCCGGTGCCCTTCTGCGCGGCGCGGTCGAGAATCACGTCGACCAGATGCTGGCCCGTCTCGTCGTCCTTCTTGGCGAAGATCTTCGCGGTGATCTCCATCAGGTAGCTGTCCAGCTCGCCCTGATTCCAGTCGGTGTACACCCGGCCCAGTTCCTCGTTCGTCAGCCCCGCGACCTGCTTGAGCACCGCGTAGCTCTCGGCGATCAGCTGCATGTCGCCGTACTCGATGCCGTTGTGAACCATCTTCACGTAGTGGCCCGCGCCGTCCGGGCCCATATAGGCGACGCAGGGCTCGCCGTCCGCCGGCGCCTTCGCGGCGATCTGCTTGAGGATCGGCTCGACGAGATCGTAGGCGTCGCGCTGGCCGCCCGGCATGATAGACGGGCCGTGCAATGCGCCCTCCTCGCCGCCCGACACGCCGGTGCCGATGAAATGCAGGCCCGATTGCGCCAGCTCCTGGTTGCGGCGAACGGTGTCGGTGAAATGCGTGTTGCCGCCGTCGATCAGCACGTCGCCCTTCGCGAGCAGCGGCTTGAGCGCCGCGATGGTCGCGTCGGTCGCGGCGCCCGCCTTCACCATCATCAGGATCCGACGCGGCGTTTCGAGCGATGCGACGAACTCCTCGAGCGAGTACGTCGGGACGAGCTTGCGGTCGGGAAATTCGGCGATCAGTTCATCGGTCTTCTCGCGGCTGCGGTTGTAGACCGACACCGCATAACCCCGGCTCTCGATATTCAAGGCCAGATTGCGACCCATCACCGCCAGTCCGACCACACCGATTGCTTGCTTGCCCATTATTCAATTCTCCGGATAAAAACAGGGCGCGACCCACTCGAGCCGCGCGCACAGGCGAAAGGATAAGGGAAACTGCGGAGCAGCGCTGCTTTGGGTCACGCGCCGCGGTGCGCCGGCAGCCGCCGGAATACCACGCAGAAGTTGTTCGCGGGCATCGGAATGGCCGCGTCGAACGCGAAGCCGGCCGCGTCGCCGAGCGCGACGACCGCTTCCAGATCGCGCACGCCCCAGGCCGGATCGCGCTCGCGCAACTGCGCGTCGAAGGCCGCGTTGGAGGGCGCCGTATGCGCGCCCGCGCGCCGGAACGGGCCGTACAGCACCAGCGGGGCGCCCGCGCCGGGCAGCACGCGCGCCGCGCCCGCGAACAGGCCCTCGGCCGCGCGCCACGGCGCGATATGGATCATGTTGCAGCACACGAGCGCGTCCGCGGACGCGAGCGGCCACGACGTCTCGCACACGTCGAGCGCGAGCGGCGCGCGCAGGTTCGACAGCGCCGCCTGCGCCGCCCATGCGGCAACCGACGCGCGCGCGGCCGGATCCGCATCGCTGGGCTGCCAGGCGAGCGTCGGCAGCGCGGCGGCGAAATGCACCGCGTGCTGCCCCGTGCCGCTCGCTATTTCGAGCACGGTGCCATGCGCGGGCAGGATCTCGCGCAGCACCGCGAGGATTGGCTCGCGATTGCGCTCGGCGGCGGGCGACCACTGCCGCGCCGCATCGCCGCCGGCGGGAAGATGAGGGGCGGTCGTCATGGATTCTCCGTGTCGTCGTTCAGCGCCGCGCCGATGCGCTCGGCCAGCGCGGCGAGCATCGCACCGCATGGGGCGTCGACCTTCAGCGCCAGCAGCGGATCGGCACGCGTGCGCCCGAGGTTGAGCGCCGCGATCGGCTTGCGCTGCTGTTCGGCCCAGACGCAGAAGCGATAGCCGGAATACACCATCAGCGACGATCCGACGACCAGCATCGCATCGGCCGACGCGAGCGCATCGGCCGCGGCCGTCACGCGCTCGCGCGGCACGCTTTCGCCGAAAAACACCACGGCGGGCTTCAGCATGCCGCCGCATCGCGTACACGCCGGCACATGGAACGTGTCGAGCGCCGCCCATTCGAGGTGCGCGTCGCCGTCGGCGGCGGGTTCGGCCTCCGCCTCCAGCAGCGCCGGATTGTCGGCTTCCAGTTGCAGCTGGATCGCTGCCCGCGCGTGGTGCGCGCCGCAGGCGAGACAGGTCACGCCGTCGATTCCGCCGTGCAGCTCGATCACGTCGCGGCTGCCCGCGCGTTGATGCAGGCCATCGACGTTCTGCGTGACGAGCCGCGCGATCCGCCCGGTGTCGGCGAGCGCCGCCAGCGCGCGATGCGAGGCATTCGGCCGCGCACGGCCGACCACCGGCCAGCCCAGCATGCTGCGCGCCCAATAGCGCCGCCGCGCGTGTTCGGAGCCGAGAAATTCCTGCAGCTGGATCGGTTGCGAGCGCATCCATCGGCCTTCGCCGTCGCGATAGCCGGGAATGCCGGATTCGGTGCTGATGCCCGCGCCACTCAGCACGAACAGGCGCGGATGACGCTCGACGAACGCATGCAGCGCGTCGAGCGACTCGGCATCGGGGACGGCGCGCGCCGCATCGGCGACGCGCGGTAAAGCAGGATCGGTCATGGCAACGAGGGTTCGTCCGGCAGGATCAGCCGCTCCGGAACGTGCGCGGCCTTCCTGCGTGCCGCCACATAATACAGAAGCCCGGGCACGACGAGGCCGATGATCCACGAGATATCGGTGCCGCCCAGACGCTCGACGAGCGCGCCGGTGTAGAAATGCGTCGACAGGAACGGCATCTGCACCAGCACGCCGATCACGTAGATCGCCACCCCGGGCACGTTCCAGCGCCCATAGCGTCCATTCGGATCGTACAGCGCCGGCACGTCGTAGCGCTCCTTCGTCACGCAGTAGAAATCAACCAGGTTGATCGCGCTCCACGGCGTGAAGAACGCGAGCAGGAACAGGATGAACGCGGAAAACTCCTTGAGGAACGCATGGCGGCCCGCGAGCGCGAGCCATGCGACCGCCACCACCATCGTCAGCACATAGGCCATGCGCGCGCGCAGCGAGATCTGGTTGCGGCCGGAGAAGCCCGTCGCGATCGTCGCGATCGACATCACGCTGCCGTACGCGTTGAGCGTCGTGATCGTCAGCTTGCCGAACGCGATCGCGAAATAAAGCGCGGCCGCCGCCGCGCCGCTCGCGCCGAGGCTCACGATGAAGCGCACCTCATGGCCGGCGAACTGCTGCCCGGCGAGCGCCGCCGCGAAGACGCCGAACACCATCGACGCCTGCGCGCCGAGCACCGAGCCGAGCCCGACCGCCCAGAACGTGCGGCGCGGGGGCGTCGTGCGCGGCAGGTAGCGCGAATAATCGGCGACGTAGGGGCCGTAGGCGATCTGCCACGACGCGGACAGCGACACCGCGAGCAGGAAGTTCGGCAGCGTGAACGCGCGGATCGCAAGCAGCGCGCCGATATCGTGACCGGACAGCAGGCGCGTGAACATGTAGACGAACGCCACGACGCCGACCAGGCTCGACACGCGGCCGAGCGCATGGATCATCCGATAGCCGAACACCGCGAGCACCACGACGACCGAGATGAACGCGAGAATGCCCGCCGCGTCGTCGATGCCGAACAGCTGGGCAAGCGCCTGCCCCGCGAGCACGGTGCCGCTCGCGGAGAAGCCGACGTACATCAGGCACACCAGCACGAGCGGGATCACCGCGCCGTACACGCCGAACTGCACGCGGCTCGAGATCATCTGCGGCAGGCCGAGCTGCGGCCCCTGCGCGCCGTGCAGCGCCATCACCGCGCCGCCCAGCAGCTGGCCCAATGCAAGGCCGATCAGCGACCAGAACACATCGCCGCCCAAGACGACCGCGAGCGCGCCCGTGACGATCGCCGTGATCTGAAGATTCGCGCCGAGCCACAGCGTGAACTGGCTCGACAGCCTGCCATGACGCTCGTGGTCCGGAATGTAATCGATGGTGCGGCGCTCGCGCAGCGGGCGGCGGGTCGGAGCGGGAGAATTGGGCATGGCGTCGAGTGGGTAGTGGCAACGGTTCCGGACACCACCCTAATCGCGTCAAATTGTATAGACAACCGAAATGACGTCCGGGTTTACGCTCGTGGTTGGTTCAGCCCCGACACGAGGGCGACTGCGCATGCGCGCCGGATCGCAACCCGCATGGATTCTCAAAAAATTGTGGCAATGCAGCCGACTGGCACGCCGAATGACAGGCGCTTCGGTCAGCGAGGAACGGGCGACGCGTTCGGAACATACGGACTTCGCGATGCGGCGAATGGGAAATGCATGTGCCTCATATAAGTGCCGACAGCATGCAAATCCGCCCGCGGGGAAGCCATCGCGAAGTCAACAAATGTTAGCGAAGCCTGTAGCCGGCAAGGTGCGTCTATACTCCGGCATCGCCGTGACGCGATGCACATATCAAATATTATTTCCCTGACGAATTTCGTTCCGTTGCAGTTGCGCAAGCGCACTGACGCTGGGCATATGCCCGCATACGCGCGAGATGCCGCGAGTGGAAATCCTTATATCGATGCAATTTATTATGCGTAAAGCAAAACACTTCCTGATGATCGGGTTTGCGATGTTCGTTGCAAGCTCAAGTGTCGCCTGGGCTTTTTCGCCGCTGTCCAAAAGCGAGGCCGGGCGAGTCGTCAAAAATTTCTGCGGGAAAATTGTCACTGCGAAATCAGCAATGGATTCCGCTGATCCGCCTGGAATCTATCGACAGGTCCTGACCTCGGAAGCAGCGGATCTATACAGTCGCGCAGTGGCCAGAAGCGCAGCGGTACAGGCTGCGACTGGCGGCAAACCCGAAATGGGAGACCAAGTCTGGACAAGCGTATCCGATGCAGCGTCCACCTGCTTGTTGGGATCGGTTTCCGGCACGCGGAGTCATCCTGAAGTCGAGATCCGTTATGTCTTGGTTGGCGATACCAGGCCAAGCGTGACCAATGTGCTCGTTTTAAAGAAAGAGCTCGGCGAGTGGAAAATCGATGACATCCGCTACGACAATAGTGGCACGTCGGGGCTGCGGTACAGGCTGGTACGGGCGATTTCAGAGCCGATATCCGTGTCACGGCAACCAATGAAGCAATAAGATCGGAACCTTACCGGGTACGTCTTAGAACAGGTGCGTCTCCTGCATACGCTGCGAATTCGGGGCGGCAGATCACGCCGTCTCGACTTCGATGGAAGCCATGCGATACGAAGTTGCACCTTCAGCGGTGACGCGATCGACTACAGGGCCGAGGTCGGTGGCATACAGGATCGCAACAGTCAGTGGTCGGCGATCAGATAGGACTGAAAACATATATTCGGCCCGCGATACGCCGGTGGTGTGCCGGCGTTCATTCCGTCTGGCCGGCATGGACACACAGACACTTTCGCATTTAATTGCGAAGGAAATATCCGGGCCTGACGGAGACGACGTCCGATCGCCGTGGGTTCGCAACGCCCTGCGATCAGGGCCGCCCGCTATTCCTACCTTGCCCTGAAACCACACATTTCGGCGCCGCCGGCCCACCTTCCGCATTGCACGACCATGCCATCCGTCCGTGCCGATTTGCCCAGGCGAGTCATGCCGGATTTCGTTTGACATGATCCCTCTATTTCTTTTTCGATTCGCAAACGATTTCCTCTATTTATCGCCTTTGACACCGACTGTATCGCCGCTATACTTCGCCACGCATCCCTTCCTCGTGCCAAAGGATTTGATGCCAGAAGGCCCCGGTCGCAAAAGCGGTCGGGGCCTTCGCCCTGTGGCCGCGTGACTGCGCGGCGCATCGCGCGGCGCGCCGACCATGCAGGCCCCGCGATCCGCCCGATACGGATTCGGACGCGCGCCGCGATGCGCGTTCGCCCGGCCGCGAATCCGCGCTAGCATGACGCTTTCGCCACCGCGCCCCACCGACGAGCCATCCGTGCTGTTCGACCCCGCCCGCCACGAACCGCTGATCGACGCCGCCTGGGATCCGACAGCGGCCATCGACCTGATCCGGCACATCGTCGCCGATACCGAGGCGCGCTTCGACGCGCAAGCCTATTGGCCCGTCCATCCGCTCGACGCGGATCCGGGCGACGATACGCCCAGCCTCACGCCGCTCTATCACGGCGCATGCGGAACGAGTTGGGCGCTCGGCCATTTCGCCGCGCGGGGCATCGGCGCGACCCGCGCGACCGAGGGCGCACATCTCGCGACACTGCTCGCGCGCAATCGCACCTGGCTTTCAGCCGAACCCGACGCACCGGCGGCGTCGTACCTGATGGGCGACACGCCGATTCTGATGCTCGAGTACGCGCACCGCCCCCGCCCTGAACTCGCGGACCAGCTGGCGGTGCTGATCGCATCGAATCACGCGCATCCCACGCGCGAACTGATGTGGGGTGCGCCCGGCACGCTGCTCGCGGCGCGCTTCCTGCATGCGCGCACCGGCGAAGCGCGCTGGGCCGAACTGTTCAGGCAAGGGGCGGACGCGCTGTGGGATGTGCTGCAATGGTGCCCCGAACACGCGTGCCATTACTGGGTGCACGAGTTGTATGGACGCCGCGCGAGCTATCTCGGCGGTGCGCATGGCTTCGTCGCGACGGCCGTACCGCTGATCGCCGGACGCCGTCTGCTGGGCGACGAGCGCTGGCGGCGCTGGGAAGCCTGCATCGTGAACACCGTGCAGCGCGCGGCGCGCATCGAGGACGGGCACGCGAACTGGCCCGTCCGCCTTCACGCGCAGCCGGGTGCGGCAACGCCCTGGATGATGCAGTTCTGCCACGGCGCGCCGGGATTCGTGATCTGCCTCGCCCGGATGCCCGGCGATGCGCTCGATCCGCTGCTGCAGGCCGCGGGTGAAGCGATCTGGGCGGCCGGACCGCTGACGAAGGGCTCGAATCTGTGCCACGGCACGGGCGGCAACGGCTATGCGTTTCTCGCGCTTCATCGGCGAACGGGCGATCCGATGTGGCTGGCGCGTGCGCGCGCCTTCGCGATGCACGGGATCGCGCAGACCCGCGCGGCCGAGCGCAAGTATGGTCAGTTGCGCTACGCATTATGGACGGGCGACCCCGGCTTCGCCGTCTATCTGTGGGATTGCCTGCACGGCACCGCGTCGTTTCCGACGCTCGACGTGTTCTGGTAAAGGGCCGCGCGATGCCGCACTCTCAGCAGCGGGCCGGCGATTGGAGTTAGACTATTTCGCATGGACACATGCCGTTACTGCAACAAGATTCGCGACGAATGGGACTGCCATGGCGAAGCCTGCCGGCGCGCGATCGCCCGCGCGGTCGAACGGCAGCGCGCGGGGCTGCCGATGGTGCCGCAGGTCATCCGCAACGAAGTCCCTCCCAACGCCACCACCACCGAGGTGATCGTCGTATTGTCGCGCCAACGGCTGCGCGCGCGGCGCGGCAACGAGGAACGACGGGAGCGGAAGGAAGCGGAGGATGGCGGGATGGAGCGCTGATCCCTGCGCCGGGCCCGACCGTGAAATAGGTTCCAAATGGGCCCCGCACGAGCGGCGGCCGCCGCGCCGAAAAAAAACTCCGTCATCGAAGTACATGACGGAGTCAGCAGTGCAAGGCACGAGGATTGTGTAACCTTGCGAGGTGCATGGTCAGGGAGGCGGGCTGTGCCCGCAATGCCTCCGACGGGGATATGTAGGCCAGCACACATATCGTCGCTGCGCAGGTGCCGCCCACCCGCCGAAATCGCCTGGCATCGCCCCTCGGCCGCGCCCTGTTCAGGCCGTCCGGATGACATCGGGGAATTCAGGCCTCGCCCGCACAAACAAGGCCGTCGGCATGGGCGATACACACATCCGTGTGCGCACCATGCTCGCGGTGTTGCGCCGCGGCATCAGCGGCATCCCGGCGTGTCCGCACGAATGGCGCAGACATATCCCTGCAGCGCCCTCAGTTTGTCGATCTGTTCGTCGTCGTCGCCGGCGACCCCGAAAACGCGCTCCGCAACCGTTCGGTCGAGGTCAGCGTAGGCGGCGGTGTCATCGCCCATGCCGGCGGCGCCGGCAGCGCGACTGCCGGGCACGCCGTCGCGAGCGGTTGAGCAGGCCGAGACGGCGATGCGCAACCGCTCAGCGCCAGTATCGAGCCCAGCACGATAGTTCCGATTGTCGAGTTCATGGGTCATGCGTTCCTGCGTGAGTTGCGCATCGACGGTCGCGACTTGCTTCGCGGCGGCGTCTCGCGCTGTGACCGCGCGCTGCTCGTTGATCAGCGCGGCCTGATTGAGCGTATTCAGCTCGCTTGCGTGACGACGCGCGTCGTCGGCGCGCGCCGCCTGTTCCTGCGCCAGCCGGCGCGCGCCGCTCTGATGCGCGAGCCCCGCGCCGAGCGCCGCGCCGAGACAGGCGACAAGCAGGTAGCGCCAGATAGGCGCGAGAAGGTTCATGGGGGAGCCAGGATGGTGAAGGAAGGGGGTGCGCGCACGCCGTCGATTTCGTGCGGCGCGCGTTCATTGCGCCGAGCCGGGCAATGGGTATCCGCTCGAATAGCGGCAGACAGCCAAGCGCCGGTCAGTGCGCGCGCCAGTTCGCCCCATTGCAATAGGCCGGCACGGACATCGCGCCGCCGCCTGTCAACGTATTGTCGTAAGTGGGCGATGCCGCGTCGGAAACGGCATACACGAGCCCTCTCGACGCGCCGTTGCATGCGGGCAATGCCGCAACGGTCGTCACCGGCAGTCGAATCCCGCCGTTGGTCACGACCCGGCCCGATCCCTTCGGCGCCAACACGACGTCGACGTCGTTGGCCGCGCCATTCGCGGACAAGGTTGGCGCCGCGAATGCGCTGCTGCCGACAGCAAGCCACGATGTACCGCCCACGCCGAACACCTGAAACTCGATATTCGAGAATGCATGCGACGTGAAGCTCGCGGTGCTCGCGCCCTGGACGTCGAATGCGAGCCCCACCGACGCATCGGCGCCGCGCGCCGCGATCGAGGGAGAATAGCCGCGTGCACCGCCCTGCTGATACAGATAGTTGACGTTATTGCTGTTCTGGTCGATGCGAACGGCTTGATTCACCAAGGCCCCGCCCAGGCTCAACGTACCGGGGCCGCCGATCGACGCATTCGGATACAAGCCGATCAAAGGGGCAATCGTTCCAGCCGGATTCTCACCGACCGAGAGGAACATCGGGCGATAACGCCCCTGGCCGGCATAGAGCGTCTGCAGCCACGCGCCGTCAGGACGGAGCGTCAATGCCACGTTCTCCTCGTTCGCGCCCATCAGCCCTTGCAGGCGCAGCGTGGCCAGTTCGTCGTTGATGTTCGCGTACTGCTGCAGGGTCGCGTTCGTCAGCGTGCCTGCGTCGACGCCGAGCGTCAGGCTGACCGGGCTCCGGAAAGTCGCCGGATACGCGATTCCGTTGATGTAGACCATCCCCTTGTCGAAGACCGAGGTAAACGGCTGGCCGCCGACGTAGGTGACCGAGGTGCCGTTGACGTTGACCGTGGACGTCGTCGACGTCGCGACGAAGTAGTAGGTCTCGTCCTCGGTCGCGGCAAAGGTCACCGGGCCGCCGGTCGCGGTCTGCACCGTCAGGTGGGATGGATCGAGAACCGACGCGACCTTGTAGCGCGTCCCGTCCAGATAGAAGTACGGCAAGCCGGCCCACGACGGATTGAATGCCGCGCCGTTTTGCAGCGTCACCTGGTTGGTTCCGCTTTGCGTGCGCGCAATGCCCTGCGCGCCGTGCGTGTAGATCTGCCATTCGGTCGGGTTGTCGGTGATCTGGCTTTGCACGACGTTCCAGTTCGCGTGAAACTGGCTTTGCCAGTATGTGCCGGGCTGGTCGGGCCAGCCTTGCAGGGTGGTTTGCACGCTGGGGCCAGAGATGCTCGCGGTCGCGGACAGCGTGGAAACCGCGAGATTCTGGTCGGCGTGGGAAATTGGCGCTTGAGTCAGGGCGATGCTGAACAACGCGGCTATCAACCAATCTTTCATTTGTAGGATTCCACATTTATATCATTTGAATGCACTGGCAATTTCACGATCTACTGCCGTCAACCCGACGACACTGCGAACACACGCGTCGCCGCTTCGCTCAAAGATCGCGCTCGCACAATGCGCGCTCGTCCGCGCGACGCCTCACCAGCCCGGGCAACACACGCCCGTTGGCCGTCACCCATTGCGGCTGACCGCTGTCGGATTGGTTCAATGCGCGGCAGGCCCCACGCCAGTCCCCTGTATTGAAACGCTTGGCCGACGTGCTCGCGCAATACGCCGATACGCCGACGTTGTAGGCGAAACTGACTGCAGCCGCGAGCTGATACGTGTGTCCTTTCAGGGCGGGCGTGCAACGCAACACCGGTTCGGCGTGCGCGATCAGTTGACGCTCGAGCGACTCACGGCATTCGGCGTCGCTGTATCGTCGACCGACCACGACGTTCGTCGTGTCGCCCATGCATTTCGTGGGAATCCCGACCGGGTCGAGATAACCGACCAGTCGAATGCCTTCGTGCTGTGGAACCGTGGAAAAAAGAAGGGCTGCAGTCGCAGCCCCCACTATGCTCACCAGTGTCTTGCTCGGCCTGTCAGCCATCGGCGAACTCCCGCTTTCCTTTATTCTTGATCAGGTAGCCCGCCTGCAGGCCGATATAACCCAGTGTCGCCAACGCGACATACCAGTTGATGTCGTGGCTCGTCAGCCACAGCCAGAAATTGCTGCCCACGGCAGGCGCAGCCTTAACGGCACTTGCAATGATTTCGCTCTTCATCGCGCCCTCGAAAAGAAACCGCCACCCGAAGGTGGCGAAGATGAACAATCGGTCATTCCTGTTCGACGTGAATCGGGCGGGAAGCACGGCCCGTCCGCCGCCGATAGCGGCGGCATGACGACCTTCATCTCGATCTCCTACGCCCTTCCCTGCACAGCAAGATCCGCTTCGATCCCTTGGTCGTTCATGCACCGTCGGATATTCGTGCCGCTGCGTTTCAAGAAAACACGCGCGCCGAGCGCTCGGAGCACACCCGGCATCGCCGAATCAACCAATCGGCACAGGTTCGGTCACTCCCACGTGATTCCAAGCACCGACGCGACGTCGGCGCGCTGCGCATCGACCTCGCTCATCAACGCAGCGAGTCTGGACTGGCAGGCATTGACCCAAATCGCGAAGCCGGCCATCACGCCTTGGGCCTGCGTCTGCGTATGCGCGACCAATGCCCATTTTCCAGCGGAATCCTCGCAGTAGAGCAAGCCGCCCATCGCGTATTGCGCCACGGCCGACTGATTCAGCTGGTCGGTCAGCGCACTCGGATAGGTGTGCACGCTGCCGAGCGCCGACGACGCGAATCCGGATGTGATCGCCGTCTGGCAGGCCGCGTAAAGCGCCGCGGTTTTCGCGCTGCGTGCTTCGGCGAGCGTCACGACGGGCGCGACGTAAGGATTGACCTTCACTTCGCCCGAGGCGATCGCCGCTTCCAGCATTGAGTAGGCATCGGGTGTTGCGACCGGATGAATGTGATACGGGAGGTTGTTGAAGGTGGTGACGTAGCCATCCGTCGCGGGCGACGCGGACGAGGCGGTAACGGTAGGGCCGAAGCCCAGTTGCGCGAACGTGATCGAATCCTGCTTCATAGTCGTGGTCTCCATCATGCGATTCTCCAGCAAAAGCCAACGCTAGCGGACGCCGTGAAAGGCCCCGCCACATTCGAACCTCCCGCTGCGATCCCCGAGAAGCTGTAACCTGCATTCGAACACCAGTACGCCCACGCGCCGCCGCTGGGCAGCGTGAAATAGCAGTTCGCGCCACCGCCCGTCGTCATGATGTTCGTCCACTGGCCGACGCCTCCCAGGTTGCTTGGGCGGACACCTGATCCAATTCCGGCGGACCCGCCAATGCCGTTGTAGGAGAAACCGTCGCAACAGAGCATCGCCGTCGAGTTCGGCGGCAAGACGATCGACCGGGTGCTTCCGTATGAGGTATTGAAGTTACCCGCATTGAGCGTGAGGTTGCCGGGACTGGAGTTGTAGAAAGCAAGGCACATCCCGCCGTTGCCAACGGCACTCGGCAGCGTGATCGTGAATCCACCGGCGTTTCCGGTCGGCGGCTGAAACAGGTAGCCAAATTCACTGCTCGAAATCGTATAGTCGCCGGACACGGCCACGATGCCTCGATAGCTTCCCGCCTGACCGAACTGCATCGCATGGCCAAGCTGGCGCGCCGCGCCGACAAAGATCGGCGCGGCATTCGGGCCCACGCCGAGCGCGGCAAGATCAGCTTCTTGCGAATAGAGCGATGGCTGATTTCCAAGTTCGACCTTCATGCGGCCAAACCCGACCGAACCCGCCACGCCCGATGGCGAGCCATTCACATATCGATGGACGAGGGCGCGAACGCATCCTGCGGGGGGTGATGCCGGTGGCGCTGAGGTATGTCCAACCCGAGCCCCCCGCCAACGTATCGGATGCGCAGATCGTGCCAAGCGACGCTCCCGACGCGCTCACGCCCTCGATGCGAAACTGAGCCGTACCGCCGCTCATCCCAGACGTATAGACCACGCTGGAAATCGTCACCGGGATACCCGCGCTCAGTGGAAATTGGACGGACGCGTCATCGACCGGAGAACCCGATAACGCCAACGCATTCGCAAAATATGTGTCGTTGTTCGGCGACGCCATTGCCGAAAAAAATATTCGACGTCCATCCGGCATTGCCAAACTCGGCGGAGCCGTTGAACAGCAGATTCGCCCCGTTTACGCCATTCAGCTTCTTCGCGCTGTTCACCCCAACCGCGTTCACCGCTGCCGGCACCGCTGTTTTCAGGTTCGCGAGCAACGTCTCCGTCGTACCGTCGTCGAGCGCATCGCGGCCGGAACAGTCAGCGATGAATTGCGCCAGTACCGCCGTCATGATCGAGCTCTGTCGCCAAACCTTGTTCAGCTGCCTGGATTGAGCAAGCCCGGACTGGAATCCGGAAACGCGGGCAGGGAGTGCAGCATACGTCGACTGATCGACCACGCTGGCTGACAGTCCTCCGCCAAAAACGAGAAATTCGTTGTTTTGCATAATTAAATTCACCTAGATTGATCCGGACGGGCCACGGACACCGACCATGCAGATACAGATAGCCGGCTGCTATCGATCGCGACCGCATGGCGCCTACCCTTCCCGCGTATTTCGAATGCACTAAGAAGCCGAACGGCCCACCTCACCCTCATATAGATCGGCATCCTCAACGAATTCCATCAGACTGATACCGGATCTGGAAGAATCATCGACCGTTCAGGATAGGCGGCGTAGAACGCGGCGTAGCGCTCATCTCGCGCCTCGATCGAGCCCTGATGCGGGAAAGTTTCGATCGGCTGCGGCGACGTGAAGAATGCGATGATCTCCCGTTCGTCAGCATCGCGAAACGCAACAAGCAAAGATCCCATTGATCCTCTCCTTAGAACGTATACCCCGTGCCGATATAGGTGAACCCCAATGAAGCAGGCGTTCCCAAGAACCGATACCAAAGGAAAATGGTTTGAGGCGTGAGGATCGGTACATTGACAAACTGTGCCGAGCTGCCGGTCGACGCCACGTTCGACGTCAAGCTCCCGCTGCCGATCGCATCCCCTGCCATGCTGATGTTGAATACGCCCGCGCTGTCGTTCCCCGCTGTCGCGTATCCCCGGAATGTCTTTGCGTTCCTCGGGCACAGTCCGGAGCAATCGACGGCGTGCCACTGCGGCCCGCCGTCCACCGCCACGCCCAGGATTCCCACGGGAGGCACCCAGACAGCGCGATCCAGTTGCCGGAACGGGAGAAATTGCCCATTTGCATTGGTCCGCACTACGCTGACCAGCGAGGATGCGGTATAGCCCGGCGGCAGGTTGACGCCCGAGTAGACCTCAGGCGCCAACGTCCGGGTTACGTCCGTGGCCAACAAGGCCTGCCGTGCGTTCGCCGGGTTATAGATCGCGTAGAGCGCGACATAGCCCGATGCCGGCGCGCTGCCCATATCCATCCCGCCCAGCCCTGTCGTGGCAAGATTGATCGTCTGATTGAAGTTCGCGAGCTTGTAGCCGAAGCCGCCGAGGGCAGTCCCGACGACGATTTCATCGGCCGTCATGGCTGCGGACACACTCGGCGAAACGACGGACATCGTCAGATTCCGAACCGACCCGACGACCGGCATCGGGGCCGCGGCAATACTCGCCTCCTGCGAGTAGAGCGATGGGGTGTTGCCACGCTCGATCTTGATTCGGCGGAAACCAAGCCCGAACGGCCGCACGTTGGGGGAAGTGTCGACGCCCCGGCGTACGACGACTTGAGCCGTCCCCGTCGGCGTAACGCCGCTTACGTTCGCGAAGGTCCATGACGAACCATTCGATACCGTCGCAGGTCCGGCGAAAACGCCGAGCGATGCGCCGCCCGACGTGAACGCTTCAAGCATCACATAGGCGCGACCTGCACTCACGCCCCCCGTGGTCATCTCGCCTGAAACCGTCATCGGGACGCCGGCACCGCACATAACGACTGCAGACACGTCCTCGGTCGCCACGGAGACTGCTGCCGTGTTCAGGAAAATCGTCCCTCCACCTTTCGCATCGGCGACGGAAGGGAAATTGCTGCTGCCCCATCCCACGTTGCCGAACTCCCCCGACCCGTTGAAGAGCAGGTTCGCCGCATTCGCGCCGTTGATCTTCTGCGATGAATTCACGCCGGCGTCATTCACCGCCGCCGGAACGGCTTGCTTCAGGTTCGCAAGCAGCGCCTGCGTCGTGCCGTCGTCGCGCGCATCCTTGCCGGTGCAGTCCGCAATGAATTGAGCCAGCACCGCCGCCATGATCGAACTCTGCCGCCACACCTTGTTCGCCTGCGCCGATTTCGCGATCCCGATCGAGAACCCGCCCGCGCGCGCATCCATCGCGGAATAGCTCGCCTGATCGATCACATTGGCCGCGCCATTCCCGCCGAACACGAGAAAATCATTGTTTGCCATTTGTCTTCCTATGCAGGAACGCCCCATGCTCCGCGATCGAGCCCGGCGACGTATTGGTTATCCATGTCGAGCCCGAAGAGGGGCTCCCCGTCTGCTGTGGTGACGAGTGTGAAGTTGACGCGCACGCCTTCCGGCTTCAACGGGATGTATCCGCCCGCCAGCAACGCCAGGAACACCGCCGACGGCACCCTCCCCGAAATGCCGATCGTCATCGACATATCCTGGTTGTCCTCGAAAAACGCATGCGTATCCGGGCCGAAGATGCTGTTCAGAATGGCCGCGCTCGACGCCAGCGTCCCGTCCCAATGATTCGCACCGATCTTCGCGCGGATCACGAGCCGGTACGTGTCGTCGTCGAGCATCACCAGGCCCATGTCCGGGTCGTAAGGCCCTTTCCAGATCCCCTGGTCATAGCCGATGCCCGAGAGGTCGAACGAAAAGTAGACGTTCGCGAGCTGCGCATTGATGCGTCTCGACACCCCCACCCACATCCCGATCGCATCGAGCTGCACGCCTTTCGCCACATCGAGATCGAATTTCTCCGGCATCGACCCGATGGCATTCAGCTGCTCCACGAGCGGCCCCACGAGCGCGCCCACGGTCGACGAGAAGCGCGGCCGCTCCCGGTGCTCGGAGGTGATCAGGCCGATGTACTCCTCGAGTTCGGCCATCAGATCACCACCGTGACGTCGTCCGGCGAACAGGCCGCCGCTTCGTTGAACAGCAGCGGAACATCGGGCGCGCCGCTCCCGCGCGGTCCGGACAACGCGAGACCCGCGAGCTTGAAGGTCCGCCCGCCGCCCACGCCGTTGGCCGCCGTCAGCGCATCGCCCCACTCGACGCTGCCCGACAGCCCCCCGCCGATCGGCAGCGCGTTGACGTAGTCCGCCACCGCCTGCCGGATCTGCTGCCCGGTCTGCGTCGTATATCCCGCCAGCGCCTTCAGATTGACGGTGGCCACGATGCGCGCCGCGGCGGGCCGGAAGAACTGGATCGTGATCGGACGGTCGTAGACGTCCTTGACGACCACCGCCGTCTGGCCGAAGGTGCCCGCTCCCGGCGTCTTCTTCGAGGCGATGGCCTGCGCGACCAGCTGCGCGTCGCCGCCCTCGACCACCAGCGACACGGCATGCGGCGGAATGCCGTTCTTGTCCGTGTCGCTCGTATCGTTCTCGTAGGCGACATAGCGCGTCACGCCAACCACGTTCGCGACCGCGCCGATGATCCCGTCGAGCACGGTCATCGACGGCAGCGCGGTCGAGATGGTCTGCCGCAGCCGCAGCGCCGCATCCGACTCGACCGGCGCGCCGACGGCCGCATCCGCCGGATTGATCACGCTCTGCCAGCCGCGCATCGGCGTCGCGATCTGCGCCACCGTGCCGGCCCGCGCCGCCACCGCGCCGATCCGCGCGCAGGTCGCGGTCACGGTGATTTCGCCGCTCGGCGGAATCACGACACTCGCGGGCAACTGCCACTTCTCGCCGTTCTCGTCCCGGGCCGTGCCGTTCGTGATGGTCGCGCCCGCCTGTCCGACGAGCCGCAGGTCGACGCTCGAGTACGACGCGAGCTTGCGCGCGATGCCGTTGATCTTCACGTTGCTCGACAACGCGGCGCCCTGCGCCGTGGCCGGGCTGAAGGCGTTGTAGATCGCGATCGCGGTCGCGTTGACGTCGCTCATCGCCTTCGCGAACACCGCGAGCAGCTGGCCGTCCTGGCTGTCGGGTTCGAGGTAGGCGTCGACGCCGTAGATCGCGCGGAACTTGTCCTGAAGGTACGCCAACACATCGGCATAGGCCGGCGCCGTGATGCCGTTCGCGTCGATCGTGGGTGCAAGGGTGGAAAGCGTCACAAGGTCACCTGTATCTGAGTGGGGCCGTAAAGGGTGTCGAGCGCCGCGGTCACCGTCAGCGTGCGCTGCCCGGAATCCAGCGTGCTCGCGTAGTCCGTGATCTCCGCCGCGCCCTGCGTGCCGAGGATGCATTGGCGGATCGCCGCGTCGTAGGCGCCTCCCGTGTACTTGCCGAGCACCTCGGTCGTCCACGGCATCCCCGCCGACGTATCGAGGAACCACTCTCCGCGCAGCAGCTTCAGGCGCGTGAGCACGGCCTGCGCGACGGCCTCGGGAGAATCGGCCAGGAAATCGGCGGATTGCCCGCCAAACACGTAATCGCCATCGGTATCGAGTTTTCGGTATCGCATCGAAATGCCTCAGTTGACGTTGCCGGTGTTGCCGCCGCCGGGCTGGACACCGCCATGGGTATGCGTATCGTCGATGCGCTTGCCGTTCGCCAGCACCTGTCCGACGAAGTCGATCGCGCCGCTGATCCTCGCGGCCGCGCCGCTCGTCGCGCTGCCGACCATGCCGCCGACGAAGGTCAACAGGCCCTGGATCGTCACCGCCGCCGAGAACGTCGATTGCGGCGCGATCACGTCAAAGCCGCCGGGCGCGACGATCGTCACCTTCTGCCGGCTCGGATCGAGATCGATATAGGTCGCGCCGTCGTCGCTGCGCAGTTGCGTGGAGTGCCCGCTGACGTTGGCCAGCGCGCGCGGCCGCGAGCGGTAGCCGAGCAGCACGAAGCCGTCCGACAGGTCATGCATGCGCAGTTCCGCCTGATCCTGCACGCCGCCCGATTGCCACCAGGCGTCGATGCAGCGCGACGCGAACACCACCAGGCACTCATCGCCGGGCATGACGGGAAAGGTCAACGCGCACTGGCCGCCCGCCGGAAACTGCACCGGGCAATCGACCAGCACCTTGAACGGAATCGAGGCCACGGCGCCGTCCGCCGCCTGGCGCTGCGGCTTGATCGCCAGCTGTACCGCGCAGGTTTGCAGGGCCGCGTCGAACGAATCGACGATGGCCGGCAGCGCGGTCCAGAGATCGCTGCGCGACGTACGCAGCATGGCGCGCAGTGCGGCCGCCGAATCGCCGTATTTCTGAAGTTTGTCCATCGCTGAAAGAAAAAGAACGAATTGCTGGTTGGTCGGCCGGCAGTGCGCCTGACGGGTCGTGCGTCGCCCAGTAATGTGCAGTGCGAATCATGATCGACATAACCGGAACCGCTCGATCATCCGCCCTGCGGACCGCACTCAGCCTCTTGGCTTCACGGGCCCCACACACCGCCTCCCGTCGCGGACGGCGAAATCGATTGATCGACAGCCACGCACGTCAGCGTCGAATACCACGCGGTGCCGCGCGTATCCCCTTCATGCTCGACCTTCACGATCTTATATAGACCATCGCTGCGCGGCTTCGCCGGATCGGCGCCTGTCGTCCTGGCCGGCGAACCGGCACCGTTTTCGCCGGGTTTCACGACCGTCTTCGACAGGCTCTTCTCCTCGATCCGAACCAGGCCCGAGACGCTTGCCTTCGGATTCAACAGACACTTGACCGTGACCCCGTTCTGCTCCCGGGTCGGCATCCCGATCATGCCCGTGCTCGAGCTCAATTCGAGCGCGTCGCCCGGGATGTAGCTGTTCTGCGGCACCATCTGGAACTGCGTGTCCTGGATCGACCAGTCCGCGCCCAGGTTGCGCGCGGCGTTCTCCAGGACATCGCGCGCCATCGCGAACACGAGCTTGCCGCGCGGCAGCGGGCTTCACCTCGAATGCCGGCAGGTAGCCGACGCTCAGGCCGTACGGCTTCATCGTCTCGATGGCCGCCTGCACGTGATCCATGCTGGTCGAGCCCCCCGCGAAGGTCTGCTCGACCACGGCGTTCGTGTACCAGTCATCGCCGCTCGCTGCGTCGATCTCGATCACGGTTTCCGTCGGGCTCGACCGGCCGCGCCGCGTCTGCGTGATGTTGCCGTCGAAGATCACGCCATATGCGCCCTGCGCGTAGCCGGCCTGCAGCACGACCCGCGTGAATTCCTCGCCTTGCAGCCGGTTCGCGGTGTTGTCCGACACATTGAAGATCCGCACATGCAGGCGGTTGAGCGTCTGGATGTCGTCGCGCCGGATCTCGAAGCTGAAACGCAGCGCCGACAGGTCGAGCGCATCGCCCGCCGCCGGCCCGACGACCAGCGATGCCTTGCGGCCGAATTGAGTCGTGCTCATTGGTCGGTCACCCAGTACAGGCGCGCACCCGCGCCCAGGTTGTCGAAGTCGGGCACATCGTCGGGATGCGCCGCGCCCTGCACCCGCAGCGCGCCCGCGAAGCCGAGGTGTGCGTACTGCGCGAGCAGGTCGATGCCCGTCACGAGCGGAATCCCGGCCACCAGCGGGCCGCCGTTGACATCCGCGATGTCGAGCACCCAGCCGCCGGGCCCGCGATACACGAGCGTGAGCCGGTACAGCACGCCGCCCAGCGAGATCTTGAAGGTCTGGTTGTCGCCCGAAAGCGGGATTTCATAGATCGTCATCGCCATTGGTCCGGTGGAGACGCGCCGCCCGGCGCGGGGTTGGCGGGCGCGAGCTGCTTCGTGCCCTGGTCCTGGAGTTCCGACGTCGCGGCCGGCTGCGCCTGATTCGCCCTTGGCGCGAGCGTCGTCGCCTTCGTGTCGACCACCAGGATCTCGCGCAGCGTCGCCTTGACGATCAACGCCGCGCGATTCTTCACGTCGGTGCTGACCGCGAGCCCCGCGATCAGCATGTTGCTGTACCGCCGCCGGCTCGTCGTGACGTTGAACCTCTCGCACCGCTGCTGCAGCGCAAGCAGGCGCGAATACACGCCGTTCACGTAGTCCGGGTTCGACAGCGTGCCGTTGAAATTCGTCTGCGACGCGCCGAGCAGTGCCTTGTAATCGGCGTTCGACCAGCCGCACTGCAGGATCACTTCGCTCGGCCGGCGATAGGCGTGATCGCTGATCTGCGCCCCGTTCTCGACGGGATGATCGACGATCGTCAGCTCGTCGTTGTACTGCTCCTCGATCGAGACTGCGATCTCGATGTTGTCGATCCACTTGCTCGATAGCAAGACCATGTCGAACATCATTGCAGCACCCCTCCCACTTGTCGGGCCAGGTCGTTGGCGACCCGCGCCTGGTGGCGCGCCACTTCGCGGCCGGTCGCGCCCGCATCCTGCACGCCGTTGATCTCGATCGTGACGTTCTGCCGGATCTCGACCGGGCGCGGGCCCGCCGCGTCGCCGAAGCCCGCCGCGCCGTCGAGCCCGGGCATCTGGTACATCGCCCGCGTGTTCTCGATCGCCTGGGTCATCTGCGCTTCCGTGATCGACGCGCGATTCTTGCCTTGACGGTCGTAGAACGTCATCCGGCCATCCGAAATCCGTCCGGATTCGGTCCGCATGCCGGCGGGGACCGCCACGCTTGCCCATTCCTTCGCCGTCGCGTATACGGCATCGCGCACCTGGCCGCTTTTCCCCGTCACGAAATCCATGATGCCGCGCCGCTTGGTCTTGACGAGGTAGTCCTCGAAGATCCGGTCCTGCATCCCGCGGTCGAACTTCTCGCTTCCGCTCAGCCCCAGCGACGCGGCCGCGTCCGACAAGGTGTCGCCGATGATCTGGTAGCGCCCGGCCGCGTTGAAGCGGTGGCTGCGCTGCGCCGCCATGACCTCCGCGACCGTCATGTTCTCCAGGTCCTCGGCGCCCGACTTGTAGCCATGCGCCTTGCCGCGATTGACCGAGCCATAGTCGCCCTCGCCGCGTGCGATCAGTTGCGCGAACATCGAATGGGCAAGACCGCGCCCCGCGCCGGGATCACCCGACGGCGACGCCTGTTTCGCATCCCAGATTTTTTTCGCCTTGGCCTGCCACTCGCGGACGTCCTCGAATTCGTCCTTCTTCATTCCCCCGCTATACAGCATCAATTCGAGCCCCGCCGCCAACGGCCCACCCACCCACGGCCAGGCCCGACCCGCGAATCCGCCGATCTCACCCAGCGCCCCGCGTACGAGCGGCCCGCACGCCCGCCGCCCCGCGCACGAACAGCCCTGTACGCTCCATCGCTCCGCGCGCGACCGGCCCCGCGCGCTCCATCAGCTTGCCGGCGCCCGTCCACATCCGTCCGGCCGCGCCGCGCCCCCGCTCCAGCAGGGTGCCCGCCTTCTCGGCGACCCAGCCGGCCATCCGCTTGACGCCGCCGCCGATCCGCTTCGCAAGGCCCGCCTTTGCCGCGCCGCCTTCCGTTGCCTCGATCGCCTCGCCCACGGAACCCAGCGCCTCCACCAGCTCCTTGATTCCGCCGATCAGCTTGCTCCCGCCCAGCACCTTGAACGCACCGATCAGCAGCATGAGGCGCGTCGACCATCCGCCCGTGGCCGTATCGAGGGCGGCGAACTGGTCCGCGACGAACAGCACCCCGCCGCCCACCGCCTCGGTGCCCTTTCCGACCACGCCCGCCACTTCGCCGCCGCGCTTCTCGATCACCTCGCGATGCTCGTCGGTCCATTGCCGGAACTGCTTGATCAGCGGCCCCGCGCCGTGCAGCAGCGCACCCTGCGCCTGCAGCACCAGGTTGTCGTACGTCACGCCCAGTTCGCGCAGCTCCGCCGCCGCCCGATGCGCGTCGTCCGCCGTCTGGTTCAGGCCGGTCTTCCGCATCACCTCGCGATTGCGCGCGAACGACTTCGCGAAATCCCCGTCGCGCAGCGCGGACAAGGTCTTGTCATCGATTTCGAAGGTCTCGCCCAGCTTCCTCGCTTCGCCGGCCGGCAGCTTGTCCATGCGCGCGGCCATTTCAGCGAGCAGTTCCGCCGAGTCGCGCAGCTGGCCCTTGGCATCGCGCGTCTGGATGCCCATCTTCTTCAAGAGACCTTCGTTCGAGGGCGTCCTGCTCAACGCATCCGACAGGTTTCCGACGGCCTCCTCCGCCTCTTCGGTGGTGACGCCGACGTCGCGCGCCGCGTATTCAAACGCCTTCAGGTTCGCCGCCGAGGCGCCTGCGCGCCGCGACGCGAAATACAGGGTCTCGTATTTCTCGGCCACCGAGACCAGGCCCTCGCCCGCCTTCTTCGCGCCTTCCGAGATCTGCTCGACGCCGCCGGCCGCAATATCGAGCACTTTCTGGCGCTTCGTTCCGGTGCCCTTGCGTCCCGCCGCGTCGTTCAGCTTCTCGACCTTCGCGGTCAGCGCGACCAGCTCGTTCCCGGCCTGCTTCGCGCCGTCCGAGACCTTCTTGAACAGATCGCCGACGCTCTTGGCCATTTCCTCGACGCTCGTCTTGAAGTCGTCGAGCTTCTTCTTGTCGCCCTTGTCGTCGAACCGGAACCGTGGAATGACCAGGGGTTCGCTCATCTCATAGGTGTCAGCCATGTTCCCGCTCCAGCTTGCGGCGCAGGGCCGCGTGGTTGTCCGCCCGGACGGCGAGCGCGTCGTTCAGCAACGCGACGTCGGCCAGATCCAGCGTCCCGTCCTTCAGGCTCTCGAACGTGCAGAGCCCCTCGAGGACGGGAGCGAGGATCCAGTCCTCGCCCCCGGGCAGCGTCCGGATCCAGCCTAGATCGCCGCCGGGCTGCTCGTTTGGCTGGTAAGCAGCCCGCGAATAAAAGGGCCGAGATTGGCGATCACGACGCGCGCGACGAGCGGCAGCATCACGCCGAGGTCGAGGTCGTCGAACATCGCCGTCTGCTGGGCCGGCGACCAGATGCGCGACCAGCCGTGATCCTGGCGCCGCTCGACCACCGACAGGCAGGTGCCGAACACATACTCCGCATCCTCGTCGCGCAGACCCGCGAGCGCATCCGCGAACGGCTGCAGCACCGGCGTCACGACATCGACCATCCGCAGCACGTCGCGCACCGCGCCCGCGTCCTCCCGGGCGTCCGCAGCGCCCGCCGCCTCCGGCGCGTCGGCCGGCCCGCGGACCGGGACGAGCGCGTCGTACCCGGTCGCGAACCGCATCAGGACCGGGATCAGCGACGGGATGATCGGTGCAATCCGGCGCGACACATGAAACTGCTGCAGCGCGCTCAGCTTGCCGACGGCGTAACGCTCGCCGTTCAATTCGATTTCCGTCGCCATGGTCAGTACGCTCCGAGCATCCGGTCGATCTTGGCCGCGTCGAACACCCACTCGAGCACGTCGCCATCCTTCGCGTACTTGATGTCCGGCACCTTCTTGAACGCGCAGGTGCGCGCCGTCGCGACATCACCCGCGGCCGCCTGGCCGATCGCGATCAGGTTCTTGCCCCAGAGGCGGCTGTCGAGCGACTGAGCCTGATAGAGCGACATCAGCTTCGCGTTCGACGGCGAGGTCTTGAGCAGACGGATCGTCACCGTGCCGGACTTGTCGGCGTGCAGCGTGTGCATCACCTCGCCGTCGGCGCCGACGGTCATCGTGTTCTTGTCACCCGCGGCCGCGATGGTGATGCCTTCGTCCGCGTTGCCCGAGCCGGAGCCCAGCGAAAAGACCCCGCCGGGGCCGACGAGCGTCGCGGTGACGTCCTGGAAACTGTAGGTTGCCATGTTGATTTCCTCTCCTTACCGGTTGACGTTGATGAGGATGTCGACGCTGTGAATCGCGCCGGCTTCCTTGGCGGCGACCTGGAACGGCACCGCCTTGCGCGCCTCGCGATCGGCCTGCGACTGCGTCGCGATCGGCGGCGCGTACACGTAGTAGCCCTTCTCCAGCGTGTCGCCCTGCGCGAGCGCGCCGAAACCGGCGCTGTTCCACACGCCCGCGGCGAGATAGCCGTTGTTCACCGCCGCCTCGCAGGCAGCCGAGATCTGCGCGGCGATCTGTGCGTTGCCGGCGTCGGTCTGCGGCACCTTGGTCGGGCTCTGGTACAGCAGGTTGTAGACGTCGGTCTCGATGCGGTTGCGGAACCAGATCGCGTTGTAGACCGAATCCGCGAAGATCCCGCTCGGCGTCACACCTTGCTGGATGATCGACGTGTCGTTGCTGTACGCGACGAACACATTGCAGCGCTTCGCCTGCAGCGCGTTTGCCTGCGACGTGGTGAGCGCCTCGGCCGCCACGGCCGGCTCCTGCTTGAACATCAGCGTGATCGTCGTGTTGTTGCCGTTGAAGTTCACGGTCAACAGCCGGCCGAGCAGCGACACCACCGCATACGGCGACGCGCTCGAATACTGCGCGATCGTGTACTTGAGCTTGAGCGTCTTGAGACGGCTCGCGAGATCGGTCGCCACCGTGGCGTCGAGCGATTGCGGATTCTGCGTCGTGACGCCGTACAGGTGACGCTGGTCCGCCTCGATCAGGTTCGCGACCGCGATGTGCTGATCGTCGGCGACCGACGCGTCGGCGATAGACAGGCCGAGGAACTGGTTCGCGAAACGATCGAGGAACAGCGCGACGGCATCGGTCGGCTGCTCGGCCGCGATGCCGGTGACCGGCGCGCCGGCGACGTCGCTCGTCAGGCCGAGCAGCGCCGACACGTCGGTGCCGGCCTGCGGCGCGGACGCATAGCCGACCGTCGACTTCGCGCCCGTCGTGCCCGACGTCGCGACGAACTGCTGGCCGGTCCAGGCGAAGGTCACGCCCGGCAGTGCCGTGTTGAGCACCGTGGCGACGCCGTTCAGGTTGGTCTGCGCCGAGAAGTCGAGACCCGATGCGCTCTTCGCGGCGCCGTCGACCGAAATCTTGAACGCGCCGGCCGTGATCGCGCGCCATGCGCCGATGTCCTGCTGCGCCGCGGACAGCACGCCGCCGCGCAACGAACCGGCGGTCGCCGTCTTGGCCCAGCGGCCGATGCACAGGGCGCGCGGCTGCGGCGTCTGGTTGAAGTACAGGGCGGCCGCGACATACTCGGGCGCATTGGTGCCGAAGTCGGCCGTCACCGCATCGATACTGCCGTAGGCGCGCAGACGCTCGGTGGTATCGATGACGGCCGACGCGCCGAGAATCAGTGCCGTGTTCAGGTTCGCGCCCTGCGCCGCGAGCGGCGACATGTTGATCGAGACATTGATCAGGCGCGATACCGGCAATCCATTGGACATGCTGGACTCCTAGTGGTGGATGTTGCAAATGCCGGCCACGGGATTCGACGCATCAGTCGTCGTCGCCAGCGTGGCCGATTCGAGGTGACGGACCGCATAGGTCCGGACAAGCTTGCGGCGCAGCGTGACCGTGAGGTCGCAGCGCCGCGCCCACTGCTGACTCGCGGGATCCGCCGCCGCGCGGATCTCGCTCGTGCCGACGAACGCCAGGTCGTGTGCCTGCAGCTGTTCGCGGTTCTGCGGCACCGCGCAGCCATCGACGAAACGCTGGGCGTAACCTCGGGCGCGGGGGCCATAAAACGTCGCCAGCACGTCGATCGACTGGTGCCGGGTGTAAAGATCCTGACCATCGCCGGCGCCGTCGTGCACGATCGACGGCGCCGCGTCCTGGGTCAGCGCGGTCACGCCGAACACGCACGCGTCGACGGTCGGATCGGGATCGGGCTGGCCCGCCATCTGCAGGTGCGACTTGATCTGCGCGTCCGGCAGGCCGGTGACGCCCGCGATCAAGGCATGCAGCTGCGCGTCGAAGGCGTCGTCGTTTTCCGGAGGCGCGCCATTGCCTGACGCGAGGTAGCCGCCCGTTGAGTTGTCGTTCATGGAGTTCATTCCGAAGGAATGCCTATCCGGCAGCGCGCGAGGTCGCACGTTGTCCGGAGGCGAGGCGGGAACATCGCGGCCGATCGCAAGCAAGCGAGATCGGCCGCGGACGCGTTCCTGGTGTCAGGTTCGTGTGCCGGTTCCAGCCGGTGAATCAGAAATTTCGCTGCGACGAATCCGCGACGCGGGACATCGGATGCAGCAGAAATGCGAGAAGCAAAACAAAAAGCCCGCACTAGGCGGGCGTTCTACATATGCCGACCTCCCGGAAGGGAACAGGTCGCGCAATTAAGCGGTTTCGGTCATCTGGATATTAATTTAATTCATTAAAAATTTGCCTGCAAGCGCCTGTCGAAAATATTTTTATATTTCCACAAGACCGCAATCATCACTCTTCCATATTGCATGGGCATGATTTTTAATGTTGCCACTCTCATCGGATATACGGCATGCGGCGAGCACACCGCATCAACACCAACCCCGAAAAACAAAAGCCTGCACAAGGCAGGCCGTCCTCCCGACGCACCTCTCCCCCGGGAAGGAATCAGTCGCGCACTTAAGCGGGTTCGGTAATCTGAGTATCACTTTAATGCAACTCTTTTGACTCGACAAGTAGCCGGAAGAGAAAATCAAGATATCAAGCCGCCACCATTAATTTTCAACAATTCACATTCGATATCTTAATCTTAATGAATTATTTTTTATTGATTTACAGACATTCACATTGAAAACGGAGCCTGGATCGACAACTGCCGAGCAAAGGCCCGCACCGGGCGGGCCGTCCCTTGTCAGCCTGTTCTCGGAAAAGAATGGAGCGGGCGGCGCGCGATGGCGCGCCACTCCGTTCCGGAGGACACCTAGCAAAAGTACTGCCGAGACACCTCGATCACTCGCCGCACATGCGCGAGCGCATCGATACGCGGGCCGTGAACGGCTTGTGCCGCACTTTCATGGCGGCGCGCGCGCTGCGCGCGCCGCGCTTCCGCCATCGATTCCAGAACCTTGCCGATCTCGGACTTGCCGTGAGCCAGCGCCATGTTGAACGCGCTCGATGGTCGATGCGGAATCTTCAGCTTCCGGCAGATCACGCGCGGATCCATGTTGAGGATGTAGTGCAGCTTCAACACGTCGCGATCGAACGGCATCAGCTTGCGCCATGCCCGCTCGACATCCTCGGCGTCGATTTCATCGATGCGGTTCGCATCCGCGCGCCGCAACTGTCCCTCCGGCCGATAGCGTCCCTCGGCAGACCCCGCCCGCGATCCACGCATCGCCGTGGATCGCTGCGCCCTGGCCCAATTCTCAAGACGATCATCCAGATTGCTCATTGTTTGTGTTCTCCTGTATTGCCCGCTGCCTGCTCCGTCTATCCGCCCTGTCGGACAAACGCTCTCAGATCCCATTGCCGCGCGCCCGGCTTGCCTGCCTGCGCCCGGGCTACCGCGGCCACGCCCTACCGCCCCCTTCCCCAAGGAGGCACACCCCGTCATTCCGGTATGTTCGTTGACGCGTTACCGCTTGATCGGAAGAGGCAAACCCAGCAGTTCCTGGGACTTGCCCGTCGCGATGCACTCGCGCCGACCGCGCTTCACCAGCCGCCCGGCGTCGAGCAATTCCCGGGCGCGCCCGCAGACGCTCGACAACTTGAGATTGGTGAGCGCCGCGAGGTCTTCCCGCGTGAGCAATACATCGATCGATTCGAAGCAATCGAGCACCATGCGCTGGGTGGTCGACAAGGCGCGCTCGCTTGGCGAAAGACGACGGTGCGGATATACCCCGGAGGCTTGAAGCCCGGCTTGCGGGCGGGAAAGTGCTGTCATGCAAGATTCCCCTTCATTGTCATTCAATTAGTTTTACGAAATATGTGCATGACCGGGCTCCGGGTTGGCATCGGCCAGACCATCCCGGACCGGCATCCGAGCGGCCGGCGGCGTACCCCGCCCCGAACCGCTCGGATGCACCGCATCGCCGGCGTACCGCCGAATCGGCGAATCGGCGAATCGGCGAAAAGCTGGCGTGCGGATCATGCTTCGCAGTATAGTAGCATTCGCTACCATCAACAAGTAGCATTTGCTATCCGTAGCATGTGCTACGCTTTCGCCATGAACGAAACAGAACTCCATCGCGTCCGCGTCGAGCGCCTGCGGGCCGCCGTCGAGCAGCTAGAGGGCGGCAATGTGACCGCATTCGGCAAGCGGCTCGGCTACAAGGACGGCGCGTTCGTCCGGCAAATGCTGAGCGAAAAGCGCGCCGTATCCGAAAAGACGATCCGTGCGATCGAGAGTCTGCCCGGCATGGCCGGCTGGTTCGGCGCGGCGTCGACGGAGTCGGATCAGCCGCGCGCCGAGAAACTGCCGAAGGACCAAGGCAACGTCCTGGTCTGGGAGCACCCGGAAGATCTGCCGCCCGACAGCGATCGGGTCTGGCTGGACAGGTTCGACTACAGATTCAGCGCGGGGAGAGGTTTGATCCAGTGGGAAATCAGGCAGAAGAAAGCGCTGCCTTTCGATGTCGGGTTCTTCAAGGCGCTTGGCGTCAAGCCGCATGAGTGCAAGCTTGCCCAGGTCCACGGCCGCAGCATGGAACCGTATCTGTTCAACCGCGACATGATGATGATCTGCGAAACCAAGACGCATGTCCGCGACGGGCACATCTATGCGGTCTATTTCGAGGACGAGGCGCTCGTCAAGCAGATCTTCAAGGAGCCGAAAGGCGCCCTCCGGCTGCATTCGTACAACCCGGAATATCCGGATCGGATCGTCGCGGGCGATCAGCTGATCAGCCTGCAGATCGTCGGGGAAGTGATGTACCGGTCGGGATCGGGGCCCGCGGGCGGGAATTGACGGAGGCTCTCCCGGCCCCGCGATGGCACCGTACCGCCGCCATCGCGGGAGGCCCGGCCGGCGGGCCCATGTGGTGAATCGGCCGCAGATGCGCCCTGCTTCAACGCATCGCCCTCTACGCTTCGTTCATCCCAATCCGTTGCATGTGCAAGCACTGTGGTCGCATGCTCGATGCGACAGGTACTTGCCGGCTCACGCGCGTCATTGCACATGCCGGGCCGCCGACCATTCCCGAGCGGTTGCGGCCTCGCAACGGGCATCTCAGCGCCCGCCCGAATCGTTCGGGCCATGAAGCCCTCGTCGGGCCCACCCCGCGCATGCTGCCCGTTCACGCTCGACGTCGGCCTCGTCAGCCCTGGCCGAGCAGGCACGACCCAACCGTCGGCCGATGCGCGGCGCGGCATCCCGCTCCGCGTCCGCTAGCTGTGAAGCTTCAATAGGTTGTATCGATGGTTCATCCGGACTGAGTCTGGGAGACTGGAAGTCGCCAAACACCCAACCTTCCAGGAACCCAGCCGGATGAACACCCATAAGAATGCCCGACTCACTTTCGCGCGTCGACTTGAGATGGTTCAGGAGATCACCGAATCCGGTTCGAGCGTGCCGCAAGCCGCAGTCGATCATGGCGTGACAGCACCGACGGTACGCAAATGGCTTGGGCGCTATCTGGTCGGCGGCGCACTCGCGCTGGCAGACGCCTCATCGAGACCGGCTCGCTCTCCACGCTCCATTGACCCGGCGACTGCCTTGTTGATCGTGGAGTTGCGCCAGCAGCGCTTGCTGCAACGTCAGATCGCTCGACAGGTGGGCGTGTCGGCCTCGACCGTCAGTCGGGTGCTGGCGCGTGCCGGACTGTCCCGGTTGAGCGACCTGCAACCAAGAGAGCCGGTTCAGCGTTACGAACACGAGGCACCGGGCGACTTGCTGCACATCGACATCAAGAAGCTCGGCCGTATCGCGCGTCCTGGCCATCGTGTGACCGGCAATCGGCGCGATACGGTCGATGGTGTTGGCTGGGAGTATCTGTTCGTCGCCGTGGACGACCATGCCCGGATTGCCTACACAGCAATGCATCCAGACGAGACGAAAGGGAGTGCCGTGAAATTCCTGCGCGATGCCGTGGCTTGGTACGCTGGACTTGGCGTGCGTGTGCGCCGATTGCTAACCGACAACGGTTCGGCGTTCCGTTCACATGAGTTTGCTCGGACCTGTCAGGAACTGGAGATCCGGCACAAATTTACACGGGCGTACCGTCCTCAGACCAACGGCAAGGCCGAACGCTTCATCCAGTCAGCGTTACGTGAGTGGGCCTACGCATGGACGTACCAAAGCTCAGCCCATCGCGTCGAAGCCCTGGCGAGTTGGCAGCATCACTACAACTGGCATCGTGCTCATAGCGCCATCGGCGGCGTTGCGCCGATGGCCAGACTTCCCGTATCGAGAAACAACCTCTTGACGCTTCACAGCTAGCGCGAGTGTCGCGCCCGGGCACGCCCGCCGCCTTCGCCCCTACCGCCATCCCCACGCATGCCACGCAAACTCCGCTGCGCACAGAAGCGCCATGCCTGCAACGGTCAACCAACCCAACACCTCGATCCTTCGATTCATCGAAACGCTCACCCCGAATGTTTCAGCGCGGCAGATGGTCGCACAGGGGACGATCGACCTGTTGATCGTCATCAAGGCGGAATGCGAGCAACGCTGCGGCGCGCCGGTTCTGGATGAACGGTGTGACTTGCCGTTGCTTTCAATCGTGAATCTTGGCGCAAGACTGGATAAACTTGCTGCAGCCGCGGGACGTCCCCCGCAAGCGGCGCGATGAACGCCATACCGATTGCTTCCGGCTTCCGCCGCCGTGCGCACTCACCATCAATGAACCTGAGGTGTCATACCATGGATCGTATTTTCATGACCCGAACGGAAGCACTCGAACTGCTGCTCAAGGCACATCAAACCGCCGTGGACAAAATCGGGCATTCGACCGGCAAGCAGACGCTTGCCGACCACGCCGCGCTCGAAGCATTGGATCGCCTGCTGCTCGATGTCCGTGCACGCCGGGTCAACGAATTCCAGATCAACACGACCGCGACGCAAATCTTCGTGACGGACTAGTTGCATGCCCGCGGACATGCCGGCAATGACGCACGCAAAGCGATCATGCCCAGCCGGAACGATGCTCCGGTATGGAGAGCCGGCCGCGCAATGCCGTGGATGAATAGTCTTGCGATTGGCCGCAAAAACCAATGACACTCCGAGGTCCGCGAATCGCTCGCCCAGGCGAGCGCGGTCGCGGGCCGCCCGGTCCGGCGCCAGTCGCCGCATTGCATCGAATTGATGCGCTCCGGCAGGTTCGCCTGATTGACGATGTTGTCGAGCAGCAAAGTCGATCTGATCATCTGAAACCGTGATGCCGCTTCCCGCCGCAGAATCGGCACCGGCCCGGAGAAATCCAGCTTCCCCGCGATGCGATGTCGAGGGGCACCTAGCAGGCTGTTGAAAAGCGCCTCGCTTTGGCGATCGGGGCACGGTTTAAAAGGGTTTCGTATGCGATTGGCCGCTGAGTTGCAGACGGATCGTGCCGGATGCGCCGCTGGAGAGCGGACCGGCCGGCGCGTTGCCACGCAACTGCTGCGCTCGGGCGGCTCATCGCGTGGCTCCTTGCGGCACCGCTGCCAGTATTCGGGCCATTCGAGTCAGGTTGCTCGCCAGCATCGTCAGCTTGAAGTGCTGGTCGACCCGCTTGATGCCGCGATACGCGGTCTGCCGAATCCTGCCGACGGTCTTGCCCCAGCCGAAGTGCTCTTCGATGCGCTTGCGAATCACTTGGCTGATGCCATAACCGGCGTGCCGCGACGTCCGTCCGTCGATCGCGCTGCCGCCTTGATGCGTGTCGTTGCGCGCGACGTGCGGCGTCACTTTGCGCGTTCGGCAATCCCGCACAAAGTCGCGCATGTCGTAACCCTTGTCGGCACCGAGCGTCTTGGCGTGACGACCCGGTACGCAATCGAGCAGGCGCAATGCACTCGCGCGTTCGCCGAAACCGTCCGCGTGACTGACCACTGCGCCCACCACCAAGCCCGAGCGGTTCTCCATCAGGATGTGCCCCTGATAACAAAGGATGGCTCCGCTTTGCCGCCCCTTTCGGAACAGGCGCGCATCCGGATCAGTGCTCGATTCATGCGTGTCGTTGCTGCGCCGCTTGCCCTTCCAGTCGGTGTCGACATTGCGGCCACCGCCGGCCGGTGGATCGTCCGAACCGTCCTTGGGCCGGAAGCTCTTGTGGCTGGCCCACGCCTGGATCAGCGTGCCATCAACCGAGAAGTGTTCTCTGGAGAGCAGCCCTTGCTTGTCGGCCAAGCTCATGACTTCGGTAAAGAACGCTTCGACCACTTCGTGCTCGAGCAGACGATCCCGGTTCTTGGAGAACACCGAGTGGTCCCAGACGGCGTCTTCGATCGCCAGTCCGACGAACCAGCGGAACAGCAGGTTGTAGCGCATCTGCTCCATCAGCATGCGCTCGCTGCGCACCGAGTACAGCACCTGCAGCAGCAACGCACGCAGCAGCTTCTCGGGGGGAATCGACGCACGGCCGCTGTCCGCATAAATCGTGCCGAACAATCCGTTAAGTCGCTTCAGCGCTTGATTGACCAGCAACCGAAGCGGTCGCAACGGATGATCGGCCGGCACGAAGTCTTCCAGCTTCACCGTCGTGAACAGCGGTTCTTGCATCTCGTCCATTCCGCGCATCGCTCTCGCCTGCTCAAGATCATGAACACGATATCTCTAACGCACCGCCCTCAGGGCCCGTTTACACCGTATCCAAATTCAACAGCCTGCTAGGAGCCCCTCGACGAAGCATGATCGATCGATACAGCAAGCAGCCGATCGCGCAAGCGCTCGTCGCGAAACCCGAACCACGGCCTATTCCTCCGACGCGGCAGACAGCGCCTCGCGGGCAAGACTGCCTCCCTGCCTGATTCCGATGGCCGACACCGCGCAGGCCAGCGCACTCGAACACGCGCACACGAAGAACACGCTGTGAATACCCGCCATGCCAGCCTTCCCTCCAGCCGCGACGATTGCGCCGAACACCGCGACGCCCACCGCGCCGCCGATCTGCCGTACGGTCGTGAAGATCGCCGAGGCGACGCCGGCGCGTCGGCGCTCGACCGAGGTCAGCAATGCCGCGGTCATGGCTGGGATGGCCAACCCCAAGCCGAACGGGATCGCGGCCAATGGAACGAGCATCCGCACATAGGGCGTATCGGCGCCGATCCCGTGCAGCGCGGCGTAGGCGAACGTCGCGATCGCAAATCCGAGGACCATCGGCAGACGCGGCCCCGACTTGGCGGCCAGGCGGCTGCCGAGCAGATTGGATACGGTGACGGTGCCCGTCAGAGGCACGAATGCCAGCCCGGTCTGAATGGTCGAATAGTGTCGAACCGTCTGGAAATAGAAACCGAGGATGAAGACAAGGCCGTAGTACGCGAAATTGTTGAGAAAGCCCGCGCAGGTCGCCGCCGAGAACGACGGCCGGCGAAACAGGTGCAGCGGAAGCATGGGATTGGGCGTGCGCCGCTCGATGACGATCAAGACGAGCCCTGCCGCGAGCGCGGCCGCGGCGCCCGCCAGCACGACAGGCTGCCGCCAGCCGCTCGCGCCGCACTCGATGATGCTGGCGGTCATGGCAAGTACCGCGACGATCGCACAGAGTTGGCCCGGTATGTCGATGGACGTTTTCGGCGCGTGCGGCGGCGTCTCCTTGATGAAGCGGGCGAGCCAGATGCCGAGTGCGCAAATGGGCAGGTTGACCAGGAAGATGCCGCGCCATCCGGATACCGCGAGCAGCAGCCCGCCGACCACCGGCCCCGCAGCGACGGCGAGCCCGCCCGCCGCGTTCCAGAGCCCGAGAGCACGCGCTCGGACGGCGGCATTGTCGGCGCAGGCGTCATTCAAGAGCGCGAGCGAGTTCGGCACGATGAGCGCCGCGCCCAGGCCCTGGACTGCGCGCGCGGCGACCAGTTCTGCACCGGATCGCGCGAGTCCGCACATGGCCGATGCGAGCGCGAAGACGACAAAACCGGCAACGAGGACGCGACGTCCGCCGCTGCGATCTCCCAGCGCGCCCCCGGACATCAGCAGCGTCGCAAAGGCAAGCGTGTAGGCATCGATCATCCACTGGAGTCCGGCGATCGTGGCGCCGAGGTTCGCGCCGATCCGAACCAGCGCCACATTCACGATGGTGACGTCGAGCTGGATGATCACAAAGCCGAGGCTCGTGGCGGCAATGGTCAAAAGGAGAGGCGAACGGTTCATCATCGGGGCAGTTTAAGAGCCGATGACGGATTGACGTTACACTAAAAGATGAACAATCATGCGTGGCGCGCGTCCTGGAGTCCCAGTCCTAGAGGCAGCACGCTATCCGGAGAGGTGCCATGAGTCGTTTCGAACCCAATGTAGCGTTTCCGGCGTCGTTGATCGGCGAACCCAACCGCGCGCGGATTCTCATGGCGTTGTGCGCGGGCGAGCAACGGGCCGGCTCGCTTGCCCAGTTCGTGTCGGCATCGCCGCAGGCCACCAGCAATCATCTCGCTCGGCTGGTGAAGGGGGGGCTGGTCTGCGTACGGAGTGACGGACGGCATCGCTACTATCGATTGGCGAATCCGGAGGTCGCACGGGTCCTGGAACTTCTGGCGGTGCTCGCGCCGCCCTTGCCGGCCCGACTGCATGGCCGCGTGGACCGGACGCTCCACTACGCGCGCACCTGTTACGACCATCTCGCCGGTACATTGGGCGTGGCGCTTGCCGATGCGATGAGACGCGAAGGATTCCTGTCCAAGCCGACGGGCAAGGACGATCAACGACACTGGCGGGTGACACGACGCGGCATCGCGTGGTTCGCCGATCTCGGCGTGGACACGAGTGCGTTGCGTGGGCCGCTCACGCGTATTGCACGTTGTTGCCTCGATCGCACCGAGCACCGGCATCATCTGGCGGGGCCGCTGGGCGTCGCGATGCTCAGGTGCATGGTCGAGCATCGCTGGCTCGAGCGCAATGCGGGCACGCGCGCCGTCAGGCTGACCCGTGAGGGTGCGCGCATGCTGAAGTCCAGTCTGGGTATCGACACCGACAGCCTGCGCGAGCCCGAACTTCCACGACCCGGCATCGACGCCATGTCGCCGGACTAAGCGGCTGCGAGTCCGGTCCGCGCCGCGATCATGCGTTTGAGCCGCTCGCGCTCGGACGCCCGATCCTCGGCCGACGGGCGCCGGCCTCACCCTGCCCCCGAACGTATTGCGCCAACGAACAAGCCTTGTTCCGAGATATCGTGACGCTTGCTCCGGCCATTCGACCGCTCACACAATCCAGGCGCCCCGTCCGTTGGTCGATCCGCTGACGAGCCTTACTTTTCCCACCAGTGGCGGTTGGCGTCCTGAAGGTTCTTCTGAACGCCCTTGCTCACATTTCGCGTGGCCTCGGCCTTCGATTGCACCTCGTCCGTTTCGGCTTTCGAGCGTGCCAGATCAGCGTTGATCTTGTCGTTCTCGCGATTGACCTGCGTTTCGAGCTGCTTCAGGCGCAGTTCCTTGTAGCGGTTCTCGTAAGCGCGGTCCTGATCTTCGATGCTGCGTTGCCTGCCGGCAGCATCGCGACGTTCACGGTCACGCTGCGACGCCATCGCCGCTTGCGCACGGTCACGCTTTTGCTGAGCCGCTGCCGCCGCCTTTTGCTGCCGCTGCTGCTCGGCTTCGTAAGCGCGCTGCTGCGCGTCGCGTTCGGCTACCGCATTGGATTCAAGCTGCTGCATGCGGGCAAGACCCGCATCCATGTTGACGGCGGTCTGGGGCGGCTGCCCCTGCGCGGCTACCGCCGTCGGGATCAGCAGCGAAAGAAAAACGGCCCGCTTCATTTCGCCGCTTCCGTCGCTTGAGCCGGACATTGCGCGTTCGGCTGGACACGGGTCGTCGTGTCCGAGCCGATCATCATCGCCATACCCGGCTTGAATTCGCAGACGCGGCCCACCTGTGCGCTGATGTACGATTTCTTGCCGTCGCGATAGGCGATCTGCACACCGTCGACCATCACCTTGTCGCTCACCATCGAGCCCGCTGCGGCGCCGACCGCGCCCCCGGCGACCGTTCCCACGCCGGTACGGCCCCAGCCTCCCGGCCCCGTCGCACCGCCGACGGCCGCCCCTGCGAGCGCGCCGAGAACCGTACCGGTCAGTTGCGCCGCTTGCTTGTTCTGCTCGTTGCTGACCTGCACGCGAGCCGGCAGGATGGTCAGAATTTCGATCGTGCGCACTTCCTGACGCTGGTTCACTTCAGTCGCGCTATAGGAATCGGCGCGATTTTCCATACCGGGCGTTGCGCAACCGGCCAGAATCATCGAGCCGGCAATCGTAGCGATGGTGATTTTTTTCATGAATTCCCCGTTTGTATTTTATGTCGGCGCAATTCTAATTTAATGATTTTGTAAAGGTCAAGTTTGAAAAGCGCATCGCCCCGAGTGGCTTGACGAGAGCGCGACAAAGTACGACCCGCTTACCGCCAGGAAAAGGCAGCGATCTCTGGACTTCCACCCATGATCCACCAGGCCAACCCAATCCCCAAATATACCGCCATCCGAATAAAAGTATTTAGCATATAAAATTATTATTTTTTAATAAAAATCAATCAATACTCCAAATATTTTTTCAATTCCCCCATCCACACCAATACGATTCAGCCTACGATGACTCCATAAGTCGCGAGAAGAAGTACTAACGACATGCACTATTCGACAATATGGATTCCTTGTTTTTATGACGAAAGCAAATAACGGCCCGATGCTCGACAAACCAACCACGGCCATCAACGCGTCCTGCGCACGACATTCCGCTGGATCGGGGCATCGGGCGCATCACACCAGCCCGTAGATGAGTTCGTTCTTCGGCAGCCATCCTTCGACACCATCGATGGACTGCTACGCCCGCCGTTTGAGTCATGCAGTCCCACCCCGGGGTCGCGATCCGGTGAGCCTCAACCATGTCATTCCGTCGCACTTGCGTCGCCAGCAGTTCTTTGGGTTTGCCGTTTTCGTACCGATCTTTCGTGGAGAACCCACTTGGCATCCAACTGCTCGACTTGCGCCTGGTTGGAGCGACGCGGGCCACCATGCACTCAAGCAACCCGAGCGGCTAACGGCGCGCTCACACATCCGAGACAGACGCTCCCGGGCATGTTAGCCATCCCCATGCTCTCGAGGAGCCGACCTCATGCCTGCGATTCGATGCCGCCAATCGACGACGTCATCTCCGTCTATTCACTCCTTCCGGGCCCGGAGCCGGAAAGCGATGCCACCATCTCGTCTTGACTTAGCTCATGCTGCACCATCGATGAGTTGATGATGGACATTGCAGGCACCGAGGAATTCTCGAAGCGGGCCGCCGTTATTGCACGCCAGCGGACGCGGGGCAACGTAGGAAAATCTGAATTGCCCTCGTCGTCCACCATCAAGCCGGAGCCTAACCTCGTCCAGTGGCTTTCGATTCCATTCCTGGATGGCTGTCGCCCAGTACGACGTTCATGTCGACAGGTCTCGTGCAGATACAGGCCGAAAACGGGTACCACGGCTACATCGCTGAAATCGGAGCCTACTACTGCAGTGCCTGACGGGGCTTGCGACGACTCTCCATGCTGGGGAAAAGGCGATTGCCATCGACGTGTTCGATGATCAGTCGACGAATGCCGATCTCGTCGGGTATAACGAAGTCGGCTCGACCGGAATTCACGACCTGACACAACAGATAACGCAAAGCGTTATCGCCCGAATGCGGACATCGCGATCATCCGGCGATCGTCACTGGATGTGAGAGCGGAGGATATTCTCCAGCGTGGCGGCAAGGTACGTTTCTTCTCGTTCGACGGCGGCCATACGCTCGACGTGCTGCTCAACGACCTCCGCCTCGCGGTTGAAATGCTCGCGCCTCACGGCATCATCTCGATCGACAATATTCTGAATCCACAATGGCCGGGCATCATCACCGGCTCAGTTCGCTTCTTTGATGGCGAAACCGACTTGCGTCCGGCTGCATTTTTCCCAATAAGCGGATCCGCACATTCGCGCCATTTTCGGGTTTCTACAAGAAGGCATTGCTCGGCATCGCGCCGACGGCCATCCAACGTCGAGAGGTAGAGTTCTCGAACTTCACGGCGGATCAATACCAAGAAGGTGACGATCTCGATCGCTTCCTTGCACGCCATCAGCAGGTGTGCCGTCAGCGGAACCTGCCAGCGGAATGAGGCACGAGCCGTCCTCGAGAATCACCGACAAGACAGCCTGCGTTTTCCGCGTTGGTGCAACAAAATCGCGACCCGCATGGAGGAGCCGCACGCGAGAGCGGTGCTGGAAGGGAAACCCGAACTCAGCCAAGCGGCTAACCGATTCGATGGCGGGCTCCCCCACCGGCACACGCTATCTCGCGAAACATCCGTTAGCGGCTCTTGTCGTCGATGGACCACATAAATTCGGTCTGCAAATTGCCTTTGAACGCCGGATCGGTACGCGACAGATAGAAGTTCATGAGGTAGCGGAGGCCCTTCGCGCCGTTGCCGAACGACACCGACGCGGCACCGTGGCAGGACATGCAGTTGGTCTGGATGCCAAGCGATGCTGACGATTGTGAGCCTGCGCGGAGGTACAGCGATCGAGACGCCCGACAGTCTGCTCGCGCGTCTGCTGCAGCGCATTCGCCGGCCACCGGCGGGCGGCAACAAATACGACTACCGGCAGTGGGCGATGGAAGTGCCGGGCGTAACCGCCGCGTTCGTCCATCCCTTGCGTCGCGGCCTTGGTACCGTCGACGTTGTGATCGTGACGGATGATGACCTGCCTTCGGACGACGTGCTGAAGATGGCGCAGGCTCACATCGATGATCAACCGCTCGATCCGAAAACTGGCGAGTTTATTGGCCTACCATGGATCGCATGATGGAAGCGACCTGAGCCGCAGCCGGATGACCAATCGATTCACAAGGAATTCACAGCCAATGAGGCAGACTATCGGGCGGCTGTCATTCGTGAGCAGCGCGACGCGTGCCTGCGCGACTCCGACACTCGCACTGTCACCCCCCCGGATGCTCCAGTAGCTGTACAGAACCAAGCTGCGCTTTGGGTGGAGTATCGCCAAAAGTTGCGCGACGTCACGATCCAGCCAGGGTTCCCGTTCAACGTAGAGTGGCCGGAGGCCCCACGCGCGCATTAAACGCACTTGTTGCCGAGCAGACCGGGTATGGGGGCTACGCTACAATCTGGCTGACCTGGGTTTGAACTGCCGGCCGACCGGCGGCAAAAACAAAAAATTCTCAACAATAGTAGACAGTGAAGCATTCACGAATCCCTGAGCTTGATCTGCTTCGATTCATCGCTGCCCTTGCAGTCGTGTTTTTTCACTACGCATTCCGGGGCTATGCAGCTGATGATCTGACCGTCATGCACTATCCGCTGCTTGAGCCGATCGCAAAATATGGCTTCCTAGGCGTGCACCTGTTTTTCATGATCAGCGGCTTTGTCATCCTGATGACGGCTGGCGACGGCAGCGTGAAGAACTTCATCGCGTCGCGCGCGGCACGCCTGGCACCGGCGTTCTGGGTTTGCTGTACGATGACCTTCCTCGTGACGCTCGCGATAGGCGGCGATCGCTTCAGCGCGACCTGGTCGCAATACCTAGTGAACATGGTGACGCTTGGCGGCGGGTTCGGCTCGGACCCGATTGACGGTGCGTACTGGTCGCTCGGTGCGGAGCTACGATTCTACCGCCTAGTCGCGATTTTGCTGATCCTCGGCCAGATTGACCGCACGGAGCGATGGCTGTTCGTATGGCTGGCCGCTACGGTGCTCGTCGAGACATTCCCGTTCATCAAGCTCAAGACCTTCCTGGTGACGGACTACGCGGGCTTCTTCATTGCTGGCGCTGCGCTCTTCCTTATCCGCAGGCACGGACTATCGCGGTCCCGTATCGGGCTCGTATGCGGTGCGTGGGCGCTGTCGCTCTACCGCGAACTCCAACTCCTGCCGTACTTCAGCGAGCACTTCGGATTGAATCTGAATGCATGGACGATCGCTGTTGTGATGACTGCTTTTTTTGCCGTGATGCTTGCGCTTGCGTTACGGCGCACCTCGGTATTGGCGAGCCCTCGATGGATCTGGTTCGGTGCGGTTAGCTATCCGCTCTACCTGCTCCATCAGAACATTGGCTACATGTTGTTCAATCAATTCGGCGACACGGTTGATCACGATGCGGTGTTCTGGGGTGTCATTGTTGGCGCAATCGGCCTTTCGCTGGTGCTACATGTTGCCGTGGAGAAGCCTCTGGCAGGACCACTGAAGCGTAGACTGATGTGCTGGCTTGACGCCGTGCAAAGCGGCGGAGCGGCGCTGCGCGCGCGCGTAGAGAAAATCAGCAGGTCATCGTAGCGCGGCGACGCATCTGGGCGGCAAACACGAGACGCGTCCCGCATCCACAGATGACACCGGTGAATCCGGCTGTTGCCGTCTATCTTGCGGCGACCGCAGCGCAGGATGCGGCACGGGCCGCCGCTGCCGCGCGTCAGGCGGCCTGGGAGGCGTCGCTACCGTCCGCGGCCGAGTTGATGCAATCCGTGACGGTCGACGCGAACGGCGAAGGGACGTCATTCAACTTCGAGGGCTACACGCTGTGGCACGAACCCGACCGCGGCGGTTGGTCGCTGACCAACGCTTACGGCATCGATCATTGCGGGTTCCTCACGTCAGAACGGGACTTCCAGCAGCTAATCGACACGCTCCGGCGCGGCCAGGACATCGGGCCGGTCCCGCCCGGTTGCGACGCGCTGGAAGAGCCGGAAGATGACGCGGCGGACATCGACGCTATGCTCGCGTGCCATGAGGCTGAAGCGGCGCTGCTGGCCCGCCTCGGGATCCCGGCCGACGACCCTGGGGGCTGACGGCAACTCAACCCGAGAGATTCTGGCAGTAGGCCACCCCCATCTCGTCCGCTCCGGAGCCCATCATGAACCGCGTCCCCGCCACACCGATTCCCGCTGACATCGTCTTCAGCGAGACGAGGTAAAAAACCATGCTCATACGTTTTCCTAGCGATTGCTGTACGGATTGCCAGCCTTGTGATTCAAGAAGTCGATCGTCGCTTCCCCCCACAACTCGCGGGGAATCGCATTGAGTGCGTGGGCAACCATCGAGACAAACTGCCCGCGGTTCTGATCGGCTCCGGCTTTGTCCGAATACGCGTATGAGTCGTACCTCGACACGGATCTGTCCTTTCCGTTGAATGTCGAGAACCTGAACCTGAACGCCAACGGCCGGATTGGGTTCGGAACCATCAACGCGACGGGCAGGGTCAACGTCAAGGCGGAGTGGAATTGAGGGGCGCGGCAGCCGCTTGCTTCGCACGATAAGCGCATCCTGTCAGTTCCGGTAGGTGTCAGAATCGTTTGGAAAAGAATATGGTTGGCATCATCGATGCCAAGGCTTCTGCTTTTCCGCAGCGATCCGTTTGCCCATCGCGAGCAGGGAACGCCTCTTGGCCGCTTCCCGATACCCAGGTCTTTCCGTCGAGTCATCGCTTCTTTGTCGATGTTTCAACCTACGCGAGAGAGGTCGGTAAATGCCCGAAACGAAAGTCACATCCGTGGAGTCCGCCATGTCGATCGCCGCGCTCGAAGCGGTATCGGCGAATTGCAGAGGGACGTTCGGCGTGGGCGGCGCGCTCGTCGACGATAACGGCAACGTGCTGCATGCCTTATCGAACCGGGTCGTCGAGAACGAACGCATTAACGATCCCACCGCCCATGGCGAGCGGCAACTGGTGGATTGGTACTACGCGAACAAGGATGCCTTGCATCTGCCCCCCCCGGAGCAGATCACCGTCATCACCTCGCTCGATCCTTGCTGCATGTGCACGGGGGCGATCCTGACAGCCGGATTCAAGGTCGTGGTGGCGGCGTTCGATACCTATGCCGGAATCAATTGGAACACCAAATTCGACTTTCCGTCGCTGCGCAGCCCGCAGAAAACGCAGGCGCTGGAGACGTTCGCTTACCCGGAAGTGGAAGACGGCCATTGTTTCAACCGGGCGCGGCAGGGCAAGCCGAATATTCCGCCGTTGTCCGGCGGGAGCAAATTGCAAGGCAGCACCGTTGCGCTTTGCAGCAGCATCTTCACATCGACGCTGACCGACATCAGGGACAAGATCAATCGGGATCTGCCGTTGAAGGATCTCCTCGATCTGGGCAAGCTGCCGCCAAACAACCCGATCGTCCAGGAACTGAAGGCGCGCTATCCCCAAGCGCTTCAATACAAGTCAGCGCGTCCGTTTGCTCCGGATAAGGGTTTGGCTTCATTCCTGCAAACGGCGATGAACGAGGACAAGAAGAACGGCGGGACGGGCCACGCCGTCGCGATGCTCGACAATCGCGGCTATCTGCTGCTATGCCTGCCGGGGTTCGAAGGCCAGTCGCGCATCCGGCGCGCGTATCTCGAAGTCACACGGACTTACGCGCAGATTCGCAGCAAGCTCGTCGGACTCGGGGTAGCCGATACGTTGAAATATCTGGGCCATCCCAAGTACTGCACGTTTGTGATGTCGATCGGCCCCGACACCAGTTCGCAAAGCATCATGGATCTCGGCGCATACGGCTCGACGATGGAGGGCGAATTGGTCCCCGAAAATCCTTCGCCGCTGCAATACGTGAGGCCCGCGATTCCTCAAGCCCAACTGGAGGATTTTTGTTCGACGCTGCCGCCGCTCTATAGCCAGCTGATCGGCGTCAAGCCGGTGCAAGTCGCCGATCAGGCGCTGATTCACGCGCTGAGCTGATCGTTGCATGCGATGGATCGGGGGCGATCCGTTGTCACGTCGCGGTGCGCCCCCCGTTCGATCGAACCGGGGCGCGTCTGACCTTTCCCCTCTGAAGTATCCCACTGTAAAGTTAGTGGCAAGGCGGCAGGAGAACCCTTGTCATGAAGAAGTCGCGGTTCAGCGAAGAGCAGATTATCGGGGTGCTGAAGGAAGCCGACGCAGGCATGAAGGAAGGTCGCAGACCTGTGCCGCAAACACGGCATATCGGATGCGACGTTCTATAACTGGCGTAGCCGTTACGGCGGCATGGACGTGTCGGAAGGCCTATCGCTTCGCCTGAAACGTCGCAAGAAACGCCCGAGTCATCTACGCGTAGTCATGCCGACGCCCAACGGCGCAGACGAAAGCTCGGCGATGGACTTTGTTGCTGACGCGCTGGTGCATGGCCGACGCATACGCATGTTGACGATCATCGACGCGTGGAACCGCAAGTGCCCGCACATCGAGGTCGACTTCTCGCTAACGGGGGTACGCGTGGCGCGTGTGCTCGAGCAGTTGCGACAACGAGGACGATGTCCCAACCTGATTCAGGTGGATAACGGGCCGGAGTTCGTCAGCAAGGCGCTCGATGCCTGGGCGCACGAACATGGCGTCAAGCTGCAGTTCATCCGTCCAGGCAAGCCGGTGGAAAACGCGCACATCGAAAGCTTCAACGGCCGACTGCGTGAAGAATGTTTGAACCAGCATGCGTTCGTCAGTCATCGACTGATGCACGCATGCGAATCGAAGCCTGGCGCACTGACTACAATTCAGTGCGCCCGCATAGCGCCTTAGGGCAACTGGCTCCGGACCAATTCCGGCAACTGCATCAACCGAAAGCCGGCGTGCCCACTAAATTACGAATGGTGTACTCGGCGGGGTAAGGTCAGAATATTTCTTCCATACTTTAAGAGGCCCGTGCTGGGATCTCGGTGCAACCACGTTGTTCGTTCCTCTTCGGAAAAGGGCAAATGAAAAAAAACGGCGCCCAACAAACTTCTGCTGAACTGTTTTACCCGCTGCGTTCGTAATGCATTCCTTCTCATATCGACCGTGCTCGCCCCGAAGTGGGCTATCGCGACAAAACCCATTGTCTCAGGCGCGGCAGCAACTCCGAACGGTTCCCACAAGCATCCACCTTAATCAGAAAATACGATCATGAGCGAACTGACATTCAATGAGCGTTTCACCGAGGTCTGGAAACATACGCAACGCGGCCTGGTCTACCCCGCGCCTTTCGCGATTTTTTCGAGTTTCTGGCTCAAGAATCCGATTACCCGAAGCGAGCTTGCGATGCTGATGCAGGAGGTCCGGCGCGAGATCAACACCGACCCGCGGCTCGGCAGCAAGAACACTACGTTGGTTGCCGGCGTGTCCTTCGAAAACTGGGCCCTGATTTGCGAGCAGGAGAAGATGCCCCTGCCCAAAGGGATGCGACTGCGCTACCCGCAGGACGATCATCCCCTCCGCTCGAAGGTCTTCGACGCGTCCAACGGCAACTTCAAGGATTCGGAGGCAAACCTCTGGTTCCACATTAAGAGCGACGACGCTAAAGCGTGCGACATCGTGCTGGAATTGACCGAGAACTGGCTGCGCGAAAACACCCGTGATTCGTTTCATCAAAGCGCGGCCAGCAAATCGGGCGGCAGCGACAAGCCGAACGGCGGCAGAGTGCTCGGTTGCCGCTTTGCCGAGAACCTGAACAATCCGTCCGATCCGATCTCGCTCGCGAAACATTCGATTGTCGGCGTGGACGATGTCGAGCACTTCGGCGCGTCGTTCGTTCTGTCGCAGCGATTCCTGATCAACTGGGATCAAATCAACATGATGTCGGAAGATCAAATCGAAGATCTGATTGGCAGAAAAACCGACGACACCATCATCCCCGACCGCGATACCCGCTCGCACATCAAGGCGTCGCGCGTGCAGGACGAGTTCGGCAACACCACGCCGGTGCTGCGCCTGGGCCTGCCTTTCGGCAATGCGCAAACCGGCACGACCTTTCGCAACCCGAAGTCCGTGACCGCCGCCGATGAGGAAGGCATCTATTTTGCCGGCTTTGCCAAGGAGATCGGCATCCTCGAGGATGTCATGCAAAACCAGATCGGCGCCGTTCATGGTTTCATGAACGACCGTCTGTTCAATCATCTGCGCTCGGACCTGGGAGGATTCTTCTACGTTCCCAGCCTGCAGGATCTCGGGCTGCTGGACGACGACGCCTATGCCAATAACTTCGATGCGCTGAATCGCGGCACGTGGGACAAATTTCCGGGCGTCGACTGGTCGAGGGTGGATCGCCACTTCACGGTCGCCTCCGAGAACGGGTTGATGTACTACAACCACAGCAACTACCTGTTCAACATGGCGACCAAGCTGAATAAACGCAGCGACTATTTCGAGGCGCCATCGAACCGGATACTGAGCCTGCTCGAGAATGCTTTCTCGCTGTGGCAAGACAACTGGTACTTCAACCGCAAGCAGGAAGAAATCGAGCATGACATCGCGTATTACATGGCGCAGTTCGACTTGCCCGGCAAGCCGGCCGACGTTATGCGGGAATCCATCATGTTGCGCAAGGGCTGGGCGATCCGCCTGAGCCTTCACCTGTTCACGTCGCCGGAATACGGTTTCCGCGGCCGGCGCATCCACTTGAGCGACGGCCGCCTGATCCCGTATTCCGCAGCGAAGGAAGAAGAAGGGACCGTGGTGTACGGCTCCGACACCTTCCGCATCTTCCCCGAGGAAATCATCGTCGGGGCCATGCCGAACCTGACGCTGGGCGAAGGCCGCTACGTGATGAAATACCTGAGCGAAGCCGAGCGCTTGAACGGGTTCCTTGCCAACTTGAGCGAAGCCTCCGGCGTCGGCCACGTCATTCCCGATTACCGGAAAGCCCTCGACCTTGGTCTTAGCGGGCTGTTGAACGAGGTCGCGCAATACGAAAGGAAGGCCGCCACCCAGCAGCAGCGGGATCTCTATCAATCGACGGCATTGGCGCTGCAAGGTATTTCCGAGTACTTCATGAACTATGCCGATCTGGCCAAGCAGATGGCGCAGGACATGCAGCCGGGCCAGGCGTGGGAGCAGCAGAATCTGACGGCCATCGAACGGCGCATGCGCAAGCTCGCGACGGAAAAACCCGGCAGCTTCGTCGAAGCGGTGCAATTCATTTTCACGTTGCACACCTGCCTGCACTTGAACGGCGAGCCGACGGCATTCGGCCGCATGGACCAACTGCTGCAACCCTATCTCGACCGGGACGCCATCACGCTCGAGGAAGCGCAAGAGATCATCGACGCCTTCTACATCAAGCTCGACGAAAAGATCCAACAGAACCGCATCTTCATGGAAGACCATCAGCCGTTCGGCAATCTGGCGATGGGCGGCAGCTCCGGACCTTATCCGCAGGGCGCTTCGCTCGGTCAATGGATCCAGCAGATCACCGTCGGCGGGACCGTGGCGGACGGCGAGACGGATATGGCGAAGACCAAGCCGGCCTACAACGACGTAACCCGCCTGTTCATCCGCGCATCCGGCCGCTTGCCGCTCAATGCGCCCTGCCTGTCGCTGCGCACCCGCAAGGACATCCCGGACGAGATCCTGGAAGAAGCCGCGCACGCGATACTATCGGGCGGCGCGCATCCTATCCTGCTGAACGACGAGACGCTCATCGAGGGCCTGTGGCGCAGCGGCGACGACGTCGGCGGCGAGCCGCTGCAAGGCAACAAGGCGTGGCGGTCGGCCGTGGAGATGAAATCGGCGCAGAACTATGCGTGCGACGGCTGCTACGAGCCCCAGTTCCCCGGCGAAAACTGGTTCTCGTTAGGCGGCTTTTCCACGTTGCAGCCGCTGGAGTGCGCGCTCAATCAAGGCAGGACCTATTCCAGCGCGGGCCAAAGCTATCTGTTCGGCCAAACGGTATCGCTGACCACGAGGCCGGCCGAGCAGATCGAAAGCTTCGACGCGTTGCTGGCGTTGTATCGGCAGCATTTCGAATGGCTCAACCGCAAGGCGTTCAACGGCCAGTTGATGAGCTACGGCAACAATACCCAGTATTGCCCGTCTCCGATCCTGAATGCGTTGATGGACGACTGCCTGGCCAAAGGCCTGGATTTCTACAGCGGTGGGGCCAAGTACAACATCTATGGCCCTTGCTATATTGCGCTCAGCTCCACCATCAACTCCCTGTACGCGATCAAGCGCCTGGTGTTCGACGACGAGACCGCCGTCACCACCTTGCCCGAGTTGCTGGAATGCCTGTGCTGCGATTGGGGCTACAAGATGACGGAGCCCTTCATCAGCAAGCTCGCAGGGGAAAGCCGGATCACGGCGCGCGCCGACCGTTTCAAGCGCTTGCGCGAAGTGGCGTTGTCACTGCCCCGCTACGGCCGCGGCCATGCGGAAATCGACGCCTTCGGCAATACCATCGTCGAGCTGGTGGCGCAGATTTCGATCGAGACGTTTACCCAGCCTTGGCCGCAGCTGCGCGACACCCTGCAGAGCTTCGCGAGCAAATACGGGACGGCCGATCATCCGTTCGGAATTCAGATTCAGCCCGGCGTCGGCACATTTGAAAACCATGTGGAGATGGGAGCCTGGAACGGCGCCAGCGCGGACGGCAGACGAACGGGCACGACGGTCGCCTCCGACATGAGCGCGGCGCCGAGTCCGACGGATTTGCCGGTCGAGCATCAGTACGCCGGCTTCGCCGAAGCATTGGCAGGCTTTGAAGGGAGCGGCTCGAGCCTGATGTCCGATGGCGCACCGAGCGACTTCAATATCGCCGAGGATTTCCCGGCCGAGAAATTGAAGCAAGTTCTGCGTCAATTTGCGCAAGGAAAGGGATCCAACATTTTGACCGTGACCGTGGCGAACCCGGACACCTTCGCCGATGCAATCGGCTCGCCTGAGAAATACGATTTGCTTCGCGTTCGCACCGGCGGCTGGACAAACTTCTTCACATCGGTGTTTCCGGTGATCCAGGAGCAACATCGGCGGCGTCCCGTTTCCTTGCCGGAGGAGGTGAAAGTGGATCCGGGCAGGCAATGTCCGTTTCATGCGGGGCGATAGGTAGCTCGACGAAGCGCATCCCATGCAGAAGACCCATCTGCATGGGATGATTTGTGTACCAACGGATGTTCGTGGCGGTCGGCGGTAGCCGTGGCTCGTGCCAGGTAATCGGATGGAGCCGTCCTGGTCATCTCAGTCGTTCCACATGGCGAGAGGCGGATCGACGTCGATCTTGGCCTGGTCTCCAATCCTGAAATTGCTCTACGAGTTCGGCGTCGTGTTGCCTCAAGGCCGTCGTGCATCGATCGACGCCGCCAAAGCCGCGCTGGCGTCACTGGCCGACGAGTTGCTAGACAGCCTGCAGGATCAGCTTTCGCGACTCCGTGCGCTCGATGAGCAGATTGCTCGGATCGAGCAACGCATTCTCAATTGGCGGCGCAATGACGATGCATGCCTGTTCGTGGCGGTGGAGCACCGCAACGGCAAGGTGGTGGTCCGGGTCAAGCTGGAGCTCGCGGTGGAATTGACCTCGCGCTTGGTGCAGTCCGAGGGGCCGGGCGGGGCCGAGCCGCGCGTGGACGCATGGAGCCGCACCGACTACGAAACGGTCCGGATCGAGGCGCTGGTGACGCTCGCCAGCACGCTGAAAGCACGACGCGCCGTGCGCCGCGCGACGTGTAGCCCGCCACCCGGGTCACCTCTCCGCTCACATTCACGCCGAGCTTGTCGCGTCTCGCCGGCATCGGCGGCACGACCGTCGGCGCGACGAGCGGCACGTCGGCACCGCCGGCGTCGAGGTCCAGCCCGCGATCGCGCCAGTGTTCGCGTAGCGCATCGATGGCGTCCTCGGTCACCGGCACGAAACGTTCCTTGTTGCCCTTGCAGATCACTCGCAGGATCCAAGTCGCCGGTGTCTCGTCCTCGGTCGGCCACCACTGCAGGCCGCCCCGCTTCGCTGTCACCGCCTCCTCGATGCGTAAGCCGGCGTCACCCATCAGCAGCACCAGCGCCCGCGCGACGCGCCAGTCGGGGCCCTGCGGCCCGACGCCTTCGCCGTGCTCGGCAAGCCGCGCGCGCACCATCGCCCACACATCCATCGGCAGGGCCCGCTGCACCTGCAGCTTGGTCGCGCGCTTCAGCGGCTTCGGATCGGCGACGGCCCCAGGGATTGCCAGCCAGGTAGCGGACCTTGACGAGCTAGTCGCAGGCCGCGCGCAGCGTGCGCACTGCGTAGAGCTGGCTGTCGAGCGACAGGGGCTTCAACGAAAACGGCCGCCAACGTCCGGACGCGCGCGAGGCCTGCGGCCCGCGGAACGCATCCGACGGCGCGGCCAGGAACGCCTTGTAGGCCTCGCAGTCGTCAACCAGCACAGACGACATCGGCCGGCCGCGCTCCAGCACGCACCACTGCACGAAGCGCTCGAGCTCGCGCCAGTACGCGCGCTGCGTGGCCGCCTGGCCGTCGTAGCGATGCAGGTACGCGAACACGGCGTCGAGGTCGTGCGCGGCCGCGATGTACGAGAACGCCGGTGCGCGATTCGTGCCGGTCGAACCGTCCAGGTCGGTCGGCATCGCCAAGCGATGCATCGGCACCAGCTGGTCGCGGCGCAGCGGGACGCGCGCCTCCGGCGCGGCGGCGAGCCGCTCGACGCGCTCGACGTCGAGCACGACCGTATCACCGATCATCTCGGCATGCCGGCGCAGCCACCCGACCACGATTCGGGCGCGGCCGACGCCAATGCGCGGCACCGACCGCCACCAGCTACCGCCGCGGCGGTTGCAGTACGCGACCAGCTGCCGACGGTGCGCACATCGACCTCGATCAGCTGCAGGGCGACGAGCGGCCGGAACCAGCGCGCGATTGCGTCATCGGGCGCCGGCGCCGCCCGGGCCCAGCTGCCCGCCACCTGCTCGATCAGCTGCAGCGACACTAGCTTTTAGTGACAACTCCGGGGTTTCGCCAACCAGATTAATAAGCAGGTCCGCAATCAGTCGAACACGGGGCGAATGTTTGACGTCCGGGTGCATCACGAGCCACAACTGCCGAACAGTCGAGCAAGCATGATCTGGCAGTAAGCACAAGGCTGTGTCATTCGTCGCAAGAAAATGCGGAAATGCGGCAATCCCCAAACCAACTCGTGCGGCATTGAGCAATGCGACCAGATCATTGCTCCGGAATACAAAGCGACGGTCTCCAGCAATCTGGTTTAGCCAGCGCTGCTGAGGTACTTGACTAAGACCTTCGTCATACCCCAAGAATTCCCATTCTGACTCTGGTCGATTCGCATATCCGTAGGCAGCATAGAGGCCATAGCTCATCTGCCCTATGCATCGCGCGACCAAACCTGAAGCGGTTGGCCTTGACATGCGAATTGCCAGATCGGCCTCGCCACGAGCCAAATTCGCGTCGCGCGATTCTCCCATGACTTCCAGATCAATGTTCATCCACTGAGATCGTATGCCCGCGAGGCGAGGTACCAGCAGATGGCTAGCCAATACAGGTGGAGCAGAGATGCGAACGGTACCCTTCAGGGACGACACACCCACCGCCGCGCGAGAAAAGGCCTGTGCTTCGTCGTCCAGGCGTCTCGCCTGCATCGCCAACGTTTCGCCTTCTGGTGTTAGCGACCAGCCTTTAGGCAAGCGATCAAACAGCCTGATTTCCAGTGATTGCTCCAGCGCCTCGACCCGTCTAGCAACAGTTGAATGCTCAACACTAAGCTTGCGTGCTGCTGCCGAGAGACTCCCGACCCGCGCCAATTCGAGGAAATACCGTATATCGTCCCATTGCAGACGCAGGCTTTCCGGGAGCAGTCTTCCTGTGCTTTTTTGCACACTCATTGCCAATTTATCTGGAATTGTTGAGTCATTTTGCCCAGTGCAACATGAGCTTGCAAGATCAATCGCCAGGAGAACAGTATGACTTCCAAATCCGCACCCGACGCAGCCTCGTTTCATGCGGCCCAAGTGGTAATCGGGCAATACGGCGACGCTTCGCAATTGAGCCTTCGCGAGGTTGCACTCCCTGCCCTCGTGGCCGGGGAAGTTCGAATCCGCCACACTGCGATCGGCGTCAATTTCGTCGACATCTATCACCGCACCGGCCTCTACGCCCTGCCAGAGCTGCCCACAGTTCTAGGTGTCGAGGGTGCCGGTGTCATTGACGCCGTCGGCCCTGGCGTCGAATCACTGCACCTAGGGCAGCGCGTGGCCTACGCAGGCCCACCAACCGGTAGCTACGCCAGCGTCCGCAATATTTGCGCCGACCGCGTTCTTCCGCTGCCCGACGACATAGGTGATGACACTGCGGCTAGTCTTCTGCTGCGCGGCATCACAGCCCATATGCTGTGTTCATATGTCTATCCCGTCAAGGCTGGTGACACCGTATTGGTCCACGCGGCCGCCGGCGGTTTGGGCCTCGTCCTCGTGCAATGGGCCAAGGCGCTGGGCGCCCGTGTCATAGGCACGGTTGGCTCGTCGGCGAAGGCGGAATTGGCGAAAGAGCATGGCCTTGACGAAGCGATTCTTTATCGCGAACAGGATTTTGTCACCGCGACACAAGCACTGACTTGCGGATGCGGAGTCGACTACGCAATTGACGGCATCGGCGGCAAGACCCTCATCGAGACGCTAGGGACTGTACGTCCCTTCGGAATGGTCGCCAGCGTTGGTCAGGTCAGTGGAGACTCGGGACCGATCGACCTGGCTCTGCTTGGCTCGACCCTCTCGGTTGCCCTTTCTCGCCCAAGTGTATTCCGCTTCATGTCCGACCCGGCACGCTACGAGGAAGGAGTGCTGGCCACGTTCCAGCGCTTGCAGAGCGGCATGAGGGCGAACATTGGAACAGTGCTTCCTCTGGCCCAGGCGGCTGAAGCGCAGCGTCGCCTGGAAGCCGGCGAAACCAGCGGCTCGATACTTTTGCAGCCCTGATCTGGACGGGCGTCCAAAGGCGCGACATCTCAAGGCAGGCGCGTAACAATGAAAAGCTTCGGTTGGTCCCCAATACCGAATCTACCGCACCTTACTCGCCCCGACGGTCCGCCAGCCGCGCGTGGTACTTCGCCGCTTCCTGACGCATGCGCTGCTGTTCCGCGTTCACGTAGCTCGTGGTGGTCTGCAGGGAGGCGTGGCGTGCCACCGGTGCATCATGGGAGTGACGTTTGCAGGTATGTCGGTGGGCTGGGTGCTCATGGTGCTCGGGAAAGTCGCTTTGGGTTGCCCGAGTTACCAGTGGTCAGGTCGCGCCCGCGCGAAGATAGCCAATCAGCCAGATGTCGGAGATGCGGAGCGGCGGCTGACGGCCAGTTTCTGACCTTCGACCCAGCGGTCGGCAGGACGCTCCAGCGGCCGTTTCGTGCTCCAACATCGGTCATGCGCGACTGATGGACATTGCGGGACATCGAGCGCCCCCCAATGACTCCCCTTCCGCGTGGGTGCGCACGACAGACAGTTTTCCGATGGAACGAACTGACCGGCAAACTTTCCATCGCATGGCACACGCACGATGCGCCTGTCAGGAAAATGAGAACCGCTCCCGATACGCTTGAGGAGCGACCCGCAGTAACCGGACGAAGCTACGCCGCATGCTTTCTTCACTACCGAATCCGCAACGGCTTGCGATGCGTTTGACCGGCCATGACGTCTCGCCGAGTAGTCGCTGTGCTGCCTCGACTCGGAGTTGCTCAACCGCGCGCGCAGGTGTCCGGCCCGTTTCCGCCTTGTAGTGACGCATGAAGCTGCGTTCGCTCATGTGGAGTCGTCTGGCTAGCAAAGGAACGGAAAGATCAGACGCCAGGTGTGCCGCCATCCATGCGTGCAATTCACCGAACCTGTCATCTGCCTTTTGCATCGACAGCATGGCACTAAACTGGGACTGGCCGCCTGGGCGCTTCAGAAAGACGACGAGTTCACGAGCGACTTCCAGTGCTACCGAACGGCCGAGGTCTTCTTCCACGAGCGCAAGGGCGAGATCGATTCCTGCGGTCACACCTGCGGATGTCCAGATATCGCCGTCGCGAACGAATATTGGATCGGTTTCTACGCGCAGCTTGGGATAGCGGTTCGTGAGTTCGTCGCAGCGGGTCCAATGCGTGACCACACGTCGGCCATCCAGTAATCCGGCCTCTGCCAGCAGAAAAGCCCCGGAACACACGGAGGCGATGCGCCTTGATCGGCTGGCTTGCCGCCGTGTCCAACGGGTCAAGCGCGCATCCGCCGATGCCGCAGAAACGCCGCGGCCGCCCGGAACGACGAGCGTGTCAATAGGCCCTTTCACTGAATGTATGGAATGGGTCAGCAGGGCCAAGCCGGAGGAGGAGGTCACGAGCCCGGCCTCGGCTGCAACAACCCGAAGTACGTAAGGTTCTGCAAGCCCTCGCTCTACTGCCAGTTCATTGGCGGAGGCAAAAACCTGCAATGGCCCGCTGACGTCGAGGAGTTGAACGTCCGGAAAAGCGACCAGCAAGATGGATCGTGCTTCGGCTGACATCACGTGGCGAAAACTGTGGGGTAAATGGCAATTCTGCCAAAGGCTACCTGCATAAAATCGATCCGTCCACCTCGAAGACAGTCGCTGGTGCGAATTTGACAAGGTATCCCCATGACGCTCCAAATCGGATTTCTGGTATTTCCACAAGTACAACAACTAGACCTGACCGGTCCCCATGACGTACTCGCATCGCTTCCCGGCGCAACGGCCCTGTTGATCTGGAAAACACTCGACCCGGTAACATCTAGCAATGGACTACTCCTTACGCCCACCGCCACATATGAGGACTGCCCGCCACTCGACGTGATTTGTGTTCCCGGTGGAGGGGGTGTAACGGACCTGTTGCAGGACCTTCAGACGATCGAGTTTGTTCGCAAACAGGCCGCCGGTGCCCGTTACGTCACTTCTGTCTGCACCGGTGCATTATTGCTTGGTGCAGCAGGGTTGCTTCGCGGACGGCGTGCCACAACTCACTGGGCCTTCCACTCGTTGCTTGAGCCCCTTGGTGCCATTCCGACGCGCGATCGGGTAGTCCGTGACGGCAACCTCATGACTGGCGGAGGTGTGACCGCGGGCATCGATTTGGGACTGACGGTTGCTGCAGAATTGGCGGGGATTGAGGAAGCGCAGGCGATTCAGCTCGAACTCGAGTATGCTCCGGCGCCTCCATTCAATGCTGGGAGGCCAGATGTCGCGCCGCAAGCGCTTGTGGAACTAGTGGAACAACGGTCCGAACAGGGGCTCGCAGCGCGACGTCGAATAGTCATGGAAATCGCCGCTGATCGAACCTGAGTTGCCGCTTCGATGCACGACGTGACGTTATCGCGAGTCTGTTCAGCAGTCGAGACTAGCCATTCGCGTAGTGCAACGAAAGCCCCAGTTCCCGATACACGCGTTCAACGCGGCTATGGTTGCCCTCGCGTGCTTTCCGATACCAGCGGCCTGTAGTGGATTGCTTGCCCTGATTCGACCAGTCCAGCACCGCCTAGTGACAAACTCTGGTCGGTTCAACTGCGCGATCTGGGACGGCCTGGACTGGACGCTCGTGCGCGCGCTGGTCGAGCGCAACCGACGGGCCGGCGACGAATGATCAAATGCGCGGAGCTCGACGTGAGCGACAAAAATGCATGAAACAGACAAAAAATAGACGCCGCACTGCATTTTCCGGCTCCACGATAGGGGAAGGTAGGACTACATACGAATGCGCACCCTGCGGCGACAAATGTTGACGCCGCGCCTCATAAAACAGAGGCAGGATGGTGCTTAGGCAGAGATTTTCTGCAGGGTTAAAGCATTACGCTAATCGTTCAGGAAATTACTGTCGTAATGGTTAGATTAATCAACTGGAGGGGATAGTCCATGGCGATCCGCGGCTTAACTACTAACAACACGGCAATCAATTCCAACACCACCCTGCAGGACGCGGCGCAGTCGATCATCAACGGCGTCACGGGTAAGAGCAATCTAGACGTTGAGGGGCTGGTCAACGGGCTGGTCAAGGATAAGATCAAGGGCTTGAACGTGGCGATCAGTTCCGCCTCCACCCGGAACACCGATCTGTCCGCCGCGTTTGGCCACCTGCGCACCGAATTGACGTCGCTGCAGACGGCGCTGACCTCGCTGTCCGACGGCACGCTGCAGCAGAAATTCGCGGTCAAGGCATCGGGCAAGGGCCTGACAGCCACCACCGAGAAGGGCGCGACGGCCGGCAGCTACCAGGTCGAAGTCAAGCAGGTCGCGACTTCCCAGACGCTCGTGTCGAGCGCGTTCGATCCGAAGCAGAAGCTCGGCACCGGCACGATGACGCTCAAGGTCGGCGACAAGTCGATGGCGCTCGACATCACCCCGGAGAACAACGCACCGGCCGGCATCGCCGCCGCCATCAACGCGTCGCAGAAGAACCCGGGCGTGACGGCCACGATCGTCAATGGCACTGACGGCGCGCACCTGGTGCTGCGCACGGTCGCCTCGGGCAGCGCGAACGTCATCAACATCGACGTCAGCAACGTCAAGGACGACGGCGGCCTGTCGAAGTTCGCGGTGCAGTCGGTGGTCGATCCGAAGGGCGGCCCGTCGAAGGTGATGGACGGGGCTCACACCTGGACCCAGAGCAAGGACGCGGCGGCCCAGGATGCGATCGTCTCGGTCGGCGGCATCACGGCGCGCCACGCCGACAATGCGATGAAGGACGTGATCGCCGGCGTGACGCTGAACGTCACGCAGGAGGCGCTCGGCTCGACCCAGACGCTGACGATCTCGCCCGACATCGATGCGCAGGCGAAGGTGGTCACCGATTTCGTCGCCCAGTACAACGCCGTGATGAAGACGGCGGCAGATTACTCGAAGTTCGACAAAACTGCGGAGAAAGGCAAGCAGGGCGGCATCCTGCTCGGCGACCCGACGCTCAACGCGATCCGCAACTCGCTCGGCAAGATCATGGCGGGCGGGATCGACAACGGCACGGCCAAGGCCGGTTTCGCGGAAATCGGTGTGAAGTTTGCGCCGGCGGGCTCGAACCTGCCGGACGGCTCGCTGGTGGTCGACAACGCCGCGTTGAAGGCGGCGCTGCAGAACAAGCCCGCGGTCGTGGCCCGGGTGTTCAACGCAACCGACGGCCTCGGCAAGCAGATGAGCAACCAGATCAACCAGCACATCCGCGACGACGGCACTAAGTTGACCGACAAGGGTACGCTTGCGGTCCGCCTCAGCGAGATCGATACGAGCATGAAGAGCCTGTCGCAGCGCCGGGAACAGCTGGCGGGCTACGCCGAGCAGTTGACCGCGCAGTACAAGTCACAGTTCACGGTGCTCGACGCGCTGATGACGAAGATGAAGAGCAACGGCGACTACCTGACGCTGTTGTTTGGTGCCGGTAACAATAAGTAAGCCATGGCGCGCGGCGTGCCGCGCGCGCCTCTTGCGGTTTCGCCGCCGCGGCAGGATCATCGGGCACCGACCTCGCCCGATTCCGCCGGCGGCTGTTGTTGAGGAAGACGTTAAGAAGTCCGGGATGTTCTTTGCCATGGCCCCGAAATGCGCCGCTCGCCAATCGATGGGAACTGGTGCCGAGAGAGTTCGAGGAGTTCCTGGTTCAGGGTCACTATTCGGCAACAGTCGCGAGCCAGGCAGCGCCGACGTCGGTGAGCCGAACCTCATCGCCAAGGCGCACAACCAACCCCTTCTTCGCTAGGCCTGACACCGCACGTCCTTCCGTATGATCGAACGATACGAGCGTGCCCGTATGGGCACGTCCAGCTTCGACGAGCACGGACCTCATGAACGCGTCTTCCCCGGACGAAAGCTTCCCCTCGGCCGCAAACGTTGCTTGGCTCACGTCCGCCCGTGCAACGACCATGAGGACATCCGGCACGCGTTCGATGGGTTTCCGATGCTCGATCTGTCGATTAAGTACAGCGTGGGCAACGCGAACGGCGGCCCGTCGACGAGTCGCGAGCTGGTGATCACGAACTGGGAGTCGGCACCCCTAGGTCAACTGTTCTGATCCTTATGGCGGATACACTTTCGCTGGTACAACACAGGAGAACCAGCATGCGGTTCGCATTCGTCTCGGGCGAGAAGAAGGAAGCGGCTCCCGGCTCGAAAGGAACTTGCGTTAACCCGCTTTGTTCCAGTCCGATGGTGGCCAAGTGCGGACGGGTCAAAGTTTGGCACTGGGCTCATAAGGGAAAGAAGCCATGTGACCCATGGTACGAGTCCGAAACACAATGGCATCGCGACTGGAAAGACAAGTTTCCGCGAGAGTGGCAGGAAGTGGTCGATCACGACGCTCAGTCGGGGGAAATTCACATAGCGGATGTGAAGACCCCTCACGGCTTAGTGCTGGAGTTCCAGCACTCTCCTCGCCGTCCAGGCGCGCAGCGACGAGCGGCCGGACCAGCGGCCGACTGGTGTTGAGGGAAGCCGTTAAAAAGCCCGGGAAGTGCTTTGCCATGGCCACGATACGCGCCGCTCGCCAATCCATGGAAACTGGTGCTTGGAGAGATCGAGGGGTTCCTGATTCAGGGGGGCCACACGCACCTGTACTATGTTGTGTGCTCCCGCGCGACTCCAGCGCATGTGCTGGCCCTTGCACATCCGGCGACCGATGATTCGGTTGATTGAGGATTCGACGAAGCCGGTCGAGATTCATCGGCCAGCGCGTTGCCGTGTGCGGTAGTCGATCAGCGAATCGCGATTAGCTTGTAGATATGTGACCACGTCCAGGAGTTTGCGGCGCGCCTGTCTGACCTGGCAGCTCGAATCCGGATCGCGCTTCTCGCGCAGGTCAAGGAGTCGGTGGAGTTTTTTCGCGAGCCCTTGCCAACCTGCCGCATCCCCAGTCCAGACTAGGTTGCGGAAGCGAACAAACAGATCCCACAGTTCGAATGCTGATCCGTTCACAGTGAGCTGCGCGTACGCCAGGGGCGCGACTGCCTGGTCGGCGTATCGCAACATTCGACCGATATGAGCCCAGTCGAGCACCCACTCGGTATTGAACGGAAGATCAGCAGAAACGCCTGTCAGGTCGAGTGCTCCATCGGTCAGTACGCAGACATCGTTCGAATCATCGTAGCCACTGTCTCTCAGGAATTCAGTCATTTCCTCCTGCAAATGCCTGCTGCGCGGCATCGCGGATGCCCAAACTCTCGGTTGCCTACCTGTCCGCCCCAAAGCCGCGACCACACTGCCAGCGACGAAGATTCCTTCCCCGTTGTCGTCCGATTGCCCTTGCTCGCGCCTTGGCCGTTGCTTCGGGCGCGACGAACATAGCCAACGTCAATGCCGAGTTCGGCATCCGGCTTCGTCTCGTCGCCCCATCGATGCGCGGGTCGGGCGTGCTGTATGCATTTGCCGACATTCATCGTGTGATTGCGGATCGTTACGTGACTGTCACGACCGGACATCGGTAACAGCAGATTCATGATCTGCCTGGCCTGCCGATATGGCATTGATGCACCGAGTTCTGCATGCAGCCATCGTAGCTCACCGGTAGTCACATCCGTAAAGTAGTGCTTGAGCGGCGAAACATACCTGGAAGCGTCCGCGCCGCAATCGCAAGCCTTCCATCGGTCTCGGCAGTAGAATACCTTCCCGAGCGTGGTCTTCAGTTCAGAGCTGTGGCTATCGTGGAGGCGGCGAGGTACACCACACGCCCGACATGCCCTGCGCGAAGTGCAGAAGCATGTGATTTGCTCGACAACAAATTCCTGCTGGATACTATTGATCAGCGACTTCCCTTCAGCGAGGGACAGCCCGACGTCTCCGAATGTCGGATCACTGGTTGTCCGGTGAAGTCGGATTACTTCTACGCGCCGGGTCTCAGTCCCATCGCCATCGTCGAACTCCAGAGTGACCGTGCATCGCATGGCTCCCTCCGTCTCATAGACAGGAAGGAAAACCATACCTCGTTGTGCGATCACTTCCCAGGCTTTTTAACGGCTTCCCTCAACAGTTGGTGCTGGTCGCCTGGCCAGCAGCGGCCACATCTGGCGACGGGCCAACTTCTCGCTTCGCCCCGCCCTTTGACCCGAGCATTCTGCGCAGTGGGACGGGCGCCTTCCCGGCCTGTCAGGGGCGCCGGTACCGATCGTTTGACCACCAGACGATCTTTCACCGATAGTTATTTACTAACCTCCCACCACCAGGCAATACAAGGAATAGGCGGGGCTTCGCTAGAAATGGAGCGTGGTATGTCGGTAAGACCCTCGCATGTAAATGTAACCTGCTGACCAGGGCCGACATCAACATAAAGATAGCGCCTGGTGAGCTGACTCCAGACCAATCCTCCTCCGACATAGTCAACAAGTGAGTCAACGAACTCGCGAATAACTGGATCATCAGTTGACGTCAATATCGCCCGCCTTAATTCTATAAATCTGTTTGCAAGTAGCTCATAGATCCGAACGTAACCATTTATTATCTCCGTGCCGGTGTATCCATAATGATGCGCTACCACATCAACCATGTTGTGGTCATGGCCGGGTGAACGATGCGCCTCTTTATAGTAAGAGTAGATCTCACTCCCCCAGTTCAACACCATATCGGCCATTTCTGCCATGGCACGTAGTCTTCGGTCTTCCCAGGTGCGTGGAGATATTTTTATCTGTCGCACTATTGTCGCAAGAGCAACATAGGCTCTTCCTCCGCCACAGAGTAATCTTAACAGCGCGGCGTCATTCAAGTCTGGCATGATTTTACTTTGTACATTATGCACCTTGAAGACTTCAGCCAAAAACCAGCCCTTGACAACATCAGCCCACAAAGCCACCTGCTCTGGTGGGGCAAGCTTGTCCATACGTATCCTCAAATCCCGAAATGCAAGTGCGTAACAGTTGCTGCTATCGATAATATATTCTGGAGATTCAATTGCTCTTACGATTTTTACAAGTGCCGCCACTAATAGCCCAGGGTTGTCTCGAGTGGGCCCTTCATCGCAGTAATAGTCATCGCATGCAAAAACCAATGCTGAAAAATCCGCGGCGATCTGTTGTAGCTCGAAAGGCCCTGCTGGGTACAACAGTCCTGTTAGACCGCCACTGATCCGTCCCTGAACCAACCACTCGCGCGACTTTATATCTGGGTACAGTTTAAACCTGTCCAGAAAATTTATTGCACCTTCCTCAAGCAACTCTATATAAGGGGATTGATGGACGGGAAATGGCCAGAATAGAGCAGGCAGATTTGGAATTTCTCTATTGATATTTGATGCGTGGTTTTCTGATTTCATGAATTGCACCTCGAACTAGTTAACATTGGGGATACCGGACAAAATTGCATTGCATGAAATTTCCGTAATCTGCCGGGCAGTCAAGCTATTCAGTTTCTAGCGGTTTGGTGGCTATTACGCTATAAGTTGAGACCTCGTTCTTGAGCAGGGCTACCGACCAGTTCTCTGCCAGCACCCTCAGTTCCTCTAGTGCGCCCGTTACGCCATAGGGGAACAGTTCGCTGTTTTCAATATTGGCCCTGGAATCCATCAGCCAGCGGGCGACATCAATATTGGCGGGCAGGACCCGCATGTCACGAACGGAGAAGCCACTCAGTTCGAGGACTTCGCGAAAGTATGCGGGGGTCTTTCGGTGCCCGCAGGCCAGACGGTCGACCTCGTCAGGGGTGTCGGAGGTGTAAGCCTGCAGAGGGATGTTGTAGAGGTTGTCCGAGATGATCACGCTACCGCCCGGGCGAATCCTGCTGGCGAGGGCGCGCATGGAAGTTTCGTACAGCTCATTGGGGAAGTGGGAGATCACCCCGCGAATGATCACCAGGTCATAAGGCTTGTGCGCATCGGGCAACAACTCGATGTCCTTGGCATTGCACAGGTAGAGATTGACACGCTCCGACAGCCCCTGCCCGGCGTGAAATTTCGCGCAGTACTCCAACTGGCTCTGACTGACATTCACCCCGTCCAGGTGCCGACATTCCGGAAAACGTTCAGCTAGGAACTTAAGGATGTAGCCCCAGCCACAGCCGATATCAAGAATGCGCTTGATCGGCGGTCGATCGGGCTCTTCTAGGCCGGCCAGTTTCAGTTGACGCTCGAAGTAACGAATCCCTGACTCGTCGAGGCTGATCGGAGGAGTGGAGCGTGGATCGTCATAGACCCCGAACTGGAACAGGAGGTAGTCGCCGATGGCCTTGCGCCAATCTTCGGGGCTGTCCTTGTAGGTATAAACGACCTTTTCCTCATAGGTATCGACACTGGAACCCCGGATGATTCGATACGGCAAACGGGTGTCATCGGAGATGGCCGACTCTCGGGCTCGAATGCTCATGGCTGTCTATCCTTGTGAATATTCGCTTCACGCTCTGGAGGGGAAACGTAAACCTGCCCGTTGCGTCGTCACTGATGAGGCTTTGCAGTTCTTCCAGGTGAAGGGCCTGGCGGCTGCCCGCGTGTGCTGCGCCGACGAACGCCATCGCGAGCCAGTCGCGTGTCGCGGCGGCCTTCGGTGGACAGTTGGTCACAGCGAATTTTCATTGGTCAGGCCAACGAGCGGCGCTATCCTAGGTGCGCAAGCGAGGGGGGGCTGAACTGGCGCTACGCTTCGCTGGCGGTAACGGTGGAGTTTGCGTGGCAGCGGCCGGTGCCGATGGAGGTGATCTCTTAGCTGCAGTTGTCCTTGCTTTGGCCTTTTTGGCTGCAGGCGGTTTTGCCCGACCGGTCTTAGGTGTGCCGCTTCTCGTCGCTCCCGTCGGGGCTGCTTTCTTCGCTTTCGATTTCGTTATCGTTCCTCCCCCCACTGCGAGAGGTTCTGACTTTCCGCCGCTTCCAGAAGAAATACGAAAGTTCTTCCTTAAGTGCCTCCGAAATGACCTCCGCTAAGGCTAAGATCATCACGGTCCCACCGAGCAGGCAGAAATACAACGATATCTGGTGCCCCGTCAGATCCTTCATGTTTACAAGCGTACCGATACCTCCCGCCACACTCGCAAGCGTCTTTATCGATGCTCCTTTAAGAGGAGACCGCATCACGGGGATCGAAGTATTGGCGAGGAGAGCCGAATATTCAGGAATCACCTGCATACCGTGACGCCTTTCCAGCAATGCGACTGTTGGTCGCTTACTTGAGCGCACTATCCCTCTTGCGTCGATCGACGACCGCAGGACACGCTCGAGCATGAGGACGACGTCGCGCTTATCGATGCTCGAAATCGCTATGCGCTCACGTCGCCCCTTTTTCAGACCAGCCGTGACCTCACTGACTGCCTGCCGAAAATCTTCCGGCCGGTGAAAGCCGGGAAGTGTCAATATCTCAAAACTGGGCAACCCTGCAATCGAGGCTGAAATGTTGGTAACGAAGAGTTGCCGCACTAACAGGTCATGGTTGTCCATTCTTTTAGTCCTCGTCTTGCTCGCGAGAGCTCTGTTCCGTTGCCGTACTTGCCTGAGTAATCGCTATGAATCCCAGTGCGACGGTCCAATCCGCCGCTCACCGTCTCGTGTCTGGTCATCCCTCTGACAGTAACCATTCCGTTGGTCAGTGCGATACTCGGCCGGGACGCAGCTGCACCGGCCTACAAACGCTGAATGTGAATTTCGAGGTTATAGTGCCCAGTGTCGCAATCCGATTTGATGTTGGGATAGTCGAACACCTTGTGCCATCGGGCGGGTCCCTCGCTGTGCCATCCATCTTTCCCATTCAAATTGCCAGCCAGCGACGCGCCGTCCAACGTTAATCCGCCACCGAACAAGGGCGCGTCGCAGTTTTGCGAGATGAGCTTTGCGCCAGCCTTAATTAGCGCTGCCGGGATCTGAATGATCGGGTCGTCGATATGTATGCCGATATCTCCGGATACATTCATCAGCCCCTTGAGCACGTCGTCCCTTTTTTTATGTCCCGAATTTACTGCCGCCCAAGACACCGAAAGCATTGCCCCCGAATCGTCCGGCACAGCAATCGGCTTGGAACCGATTTTCCAGATGTAGACGTCGTGCTTTCCGACCTCAATTGGCCCTGCTGCCTGAACAAACTTCTGCCCACCTGGTCCCAGCACGGTGTAGGACAGATAGTCCATGTCCTTGCCATGCGCAACACCGTTCCACACTGTCATGTTGCCGAAACTGACGACGTATCGGTGAGCGGGAGGGGGAGTGGCGCTTGAAGCAACTTGGGCGAAGGTGGCCCATGGCACGGAAAGACATACCGCGGCCGCGACTGTCGCGGCGCTGAAGCGTGGGGCACGCATGATGGTCTCCTGCAGATGAGTCGTGCGACTCCCATCCCCGTAGCCAGGCCTTGCGTCGTCTCAGTGCGGTGGCCGCAGGAAGCAATTCACTTCTTCGTCACGTGCACGCTGATTAGGATACTAGGAAGCGCTATGCAAACTGCAAGTTGGCCAATGTTTGGGACGGTGTGTGGTGATCCGCTTGGGTTTCCCGGACCAGATCTAGAGCGAGTTTTCCGGCGTTTCGGGTCTGGTTGAACCCGGCAAAGGCATCAGCTGACGGGCGAATTCAGCTGGTGCCAACTCTTTGAGAGCAGAGTGAGGACGGCTCTCGTTGTAATCCCGGCGCCAGGCCTCGACGATCGCTTTGGCTTCGCCCAACGTCTCGAACCAATGTAGGTTCAAGCACTCATCGCGGAATGATCCGTTAAACGTCTCGATGTGGCAATTGTCCGTCGGCTTGCCCGGTCGGCTGAAGTCGATTTTTGCTTGGTAGTGGTACGCCCACATATCGAGCAGGCGCCCGGAAAACTCGCTGCCGTTGTCGACAAACAGATGCCGCGGAGCGTCGCGCCGAGCGGCGATTCGGTTCAATGCGGATACCACGTGTTCGCCTTTCAAGCGTTGCCCCACTTCGATCGCCAACGCCTCCTTCGTGAACACATCCACGATCGTCAAAGTGCGAAATTTCGAGCCATCAGCAAGCTGGTCAGCCACAAAATCCATACTCCAAGCGTCGTTTGGCCTGACCGGAACGATCTTCGCCACGCGCGTCACCACCATCTTTCGTCGCTTCGGCAATTTCGAGCGCAACTGCAACTGCTCTTCGCAATACAACCGGTACGCCTGATTCCGACCCAACTGCCAGCCTTCCCGGCGCAGCAGTACATGGACGCGTCGATACCCGTAGCGCACACGCGTATAGGCGATCTCGCGCATACGTGAGCGCAGTTCTGGGCGAGGGTCCTTGATGCTTTTGTAGTACTGAACGCTGCGCGGTTGCTTCACGAGCCGACAGGCCCGCCTCATCGTCAATCCGTAGTGGCTCACCACGTAATCCACCACGTCTCGTCTCAGCGCGGGCCGGGCCACTTTTTTGCAGCTACGTCTTGCAAGATGGCCTTGTCCAAGCTCAATTCGGCGACCAGCTTCTTCAGCCGCGCATTCTCGTCCTGCAACTGCTTGAGTTCGCGTACCTGATCAGACTGCATCCCGGCGTATTGCTTCTTCCACCGATAGAACGTCTGTTCCGAAATACCGACCTGCCGGATCACATCGGCCACCGGCATCCCCAGTTCGGCTTGCTTCAGCACTGCCACAATCTGTTCGATCGAAAAGCGTTTCCGTTTCATGACAAACGACCTCCTGGTTCAGGGTCAAGTTTGCCGCAAAACTCGCACTCGGATTGGTCCAGAATTCCTAAAGCGGATCATATTCGTCGATTTGTGCGTTTCTCGGGCCGTGCTCAGTTTGGATTCTTGCCATAACAATCTCCATATCAATCGAAGAAAGATTGAAGCATGAAGAATACCCAGTTTGCTCCAGGCACAGATTATCTATTTTTACACGCGAGAAACGATTTCCCTATTCAATTTATCTGCTGCCTTCTTTAGAGAATCGCGCAAAATCATAAGGTCTCTTTCAAATTTTGCCAGAAAAACACCACCTGGACTTGGAAGGATCCGTACGGCCCGGGTGATGGCTATACGTACTTCCAGTACCGCCTCGGCAGCCGCCCCCGTTGGCGCCAATTCCGGTGGAAGAATAGAAACTATCTCAATTGACGCTCTCATAGCGACCACAAGTTCGTCGTCGAGCTGTTTTGCTCCCGCATTCATCGGCGCCATAACGGAGTACTTGTACACCTCATCTACTCGCGCCCAACATCTATCGATCATCGTCCAAAGAGACTCCAGTCGATCGCACACTTCGTCAACTCGTAGACGCCGGTCCGCCCGCGCCTGCCGTGATGCAATCCAAATGGCCGCCGCAATGGCCGCGATCGATCCGACTCCCCTGAACCCACGCAGCATATACCTGCGAAACCGTTGCCGAGGCCGCATCCATGCGTGAACTCCCGATATTGTTTTCTGGTTCGATGGTACGGGCCATCCTTGACGGTCGCAAGACGCAGACGCGTCGCGTCGTGAAGGTACGCGGCGACCAGCCTCCAGCATGGGCGGCGTTCGCGTCCGCCGTCGCGCGCGGCTCGCAGTTCATCTCGTAGCCACGCATTACAAATTTCTTCTGCATCTGTCCAATCATTTCTTGAGACTGAGGGATCGTTACATGCTCGAATCTCCCCCCCTTATAGCCCCCGCCCCCTACGTCACGGTCGCCCTGGCCGCGATGGTCACCGGCCTTACCCAGAAGGCAATACGCCGCAAGATTGAAGACGGCAAATGGATCGAGGGCAAAGAGTTCCGTCGCTCGCCTGACGGCGGCATTTTCATTTCCATCAAGGGATACCAGCAATGGGGCGAAAAGGAAGCGGCATAGAGATTCGCGCAAAGTCGATCCGCATGACGTTCGTCATCGACGGAGTCGAAGTACGCAGGACACTCAAGGTTGCCGGCAAAGCCATGCTCCCCACACGCCGGCCAACATCAAATATGCACATCGACTCGCCGCTGAAATTCGAGATCGAATTCGTCATGGAACATTTAGCATTACAGAGTACTTTCCAGACGAAGGAGGGACCACCACAAGTTTGATCGGTGAATGGTTGGACACATGGTTGGCCGCGCAGCGGATCGAAGCATCGACACGAGCGGGATATGTAGCCGCAATCAGATTCTGGAAGGGAGTGGCGTATGACAAAAACCAATCAAAACCGCTCGGCGCTCTGGCGATTCGAGCGCTCAAGGTAATCCACATCCAAACAGCGATCGCAAACAGACCGGACCTTAGCGGTAAGACGATCAACAACTACTTGTCCGTGCTGCGCACGGCGCTATCACTCGCGGTCGTTGATAATCTGCTCGCGGGAAATCCCGTCAAGAGCGTCCCTAACGCGAAACATCAAAAGCGCCCGCCAGACCCATTCTCGCGCGATGAGGCGCATTTGATCATCGCCGAGGCCCAGCGGGCATACGATGAGCAAGTCCATAACTTGATCGAGTTTTGGTTTTGGACCGGCCTGCGGACCTCCGAAATTCTCGGGCTGGAATGGCAGAACGTCGACCTGGCCAACGGCACCATGCTAGTAGCAAAAGCATTCGTGCGCGGCCAGCAATTAGATCGGACGAAGACGGAAGTGCCGAGAGTCGTTCACCTGAACAGCCGGGCCTTGGCGGCGTTGCATCGCCAACGGACACACACGCAGATAATCGGCAATCGGGTTTTTCATGATCCGCGGTACGGCGCGGAGTGGGCAGACGAGGACGCGTTCCGGCGCACCTACTGGGCCCCGATGTTGAAGCGTTTGGGCGTCCGATACCGGCGCCCATACAACATGCGGCATAGCTACGCGACCGCCATGTTGATGGCCGGCATGACGCCCGCATTCTGCGCAAAGCAGCTCGGCCACAGCGTCGAAATGTTCCTCACCACCTATTCGAAGTGGGTCGACGGGGAGCAAAACGAACTGGAGATGGCGAGACTGGAAAATGCGATTTCCTCCCCCGGAACCTCCCCAGAGAAGACGCAAACCCGCCTAAGCGATTGATTTACCAGAAAAACCTTGGTGGGCCCGGTGGGTTTCGAACCCACGACCAATCGATTATGAGTCGACTGCTCTAACCCCTGAGCTACAGGCCCTGCGGAGAAAAACGCGAGACAACAACCCCGCTCCGGCGTTTGCTGACGCGTGCCGGGGCGGCATTGTAACAACTTGGAAGACAACTGGAGGGAAAAACCGCCGCCGGGTTTCAAACCCCGGCGGCGGCGGTACGACATCAGACGTCGATCAGTTCCCTTCGAGGAACGACTTCTTGAGCTTGTCCGAACGGCTCGGATGACGCAGCTTGCGCAACGCCTTCGCCTCGATCTGGCGGATCCGTTCGCGCGTCACGTCGAACTGCTTGCCGACTTCCTCGAGCGTGTGATCCGTGCTCATCTCGATACCGAAGCGCATCCGCAGCACCTTCGCCTCGCGCGGCGTCAGCGAATCGAGCACATCCTTCACGACGTCGCGCATGCTCGCATGCAGCGCGGCATCCGCCGGCGCGACCGTGTTGGTGTCCTCGATGAAGTCACCCAGATGGGAATCGTCGTCGTCACCGATCGGCGTTTCCATCGAGATCGGCTCCTTCGCGATCTTCATGATCTTGCGGATCTTGTCTTCCGGCATCTCCATCTTCTCGGCCAGCGTCGCCGGATCCGGTTCGAGGCCCGTCTCCTGCAGGATCTGACGCGAGATGCGGTTCATCTTGTTGATCGTCTCGATCATGTGAACCGGAATCCGGATCGTACGCGCCTGATCCGCGATCGAGCGTGTGATCGCCTGACGAATCCACCACGTCGCATACGTCGAGAACTTGTAGCCGCGACGATATTCGAACTTGTCCACCGCCTTCATCAGGCCGATGTTGCCTTCCTGGATCAGGTCGAGGAACTGCAGACCGCGGTTCGTATACTTCTTCGCGATCGAGATCACGAGACGCAGGTTCGCCTCGGTCATCTCGCGCTTCGCCTGGCGCGCCTTCAGTTCACCCGCCGCCATCTGGCGGTTGGTTTCCTTCAGGTCCTTCAGCGGCAGCACCACGCGCGCCTGCAGATCGAGCAGGCGTTGCTGCTGCTCACGGATCGCCGGGATGTTGCGCGTCAGGATCGGGCCATAGCTATGGCCTTCCGCCACCACCTTCTCCGACCAGTCGAGATCGGTCTCGCTGCCCGGGAACCGCGTGATGAATTCCGAACGCGGCATGCCGCACTTGTCGACGACGATGTTCAGGATCTGCCGCTCCACCTGGCGAACCTCGTCCACCTGCGCGCGCAGCGTGTCGCACAGACGCTCGACCGTACGCGCGGTGAAGCGGATCGTCATCAGCTCGTTCTGGATGGTTTCCTGCGCCTTCAGGTAGGACTTCGACTTGTAGCCCTCCTTCTCGAACGCACGGCGCATCTTGTCGAACCACTCGCTGATCGACGCGAACTTCTCGAGCGAAGCGCGCTTCAGCGCGTCGAGCTGGGCCGCGTTGGCCGTGGCTTGCGCCGCGCCGTCGTCGTCCTCTTCCTCTTCTTCCGCCTCTTCTTCCGCTTCTTCGTCCTCGTTCTCGATCTCTTCCGCTTCCTTCGCGGAGAAACCGTCGGTGTCCGTGTCCTGCGCGTTCGGATCCATGAGGCCGTCGACCAGCTCGTCGACGCGGATTTCCTCGTTCGCCACGCGCTCGGCCATCGCGAGGATGTCCGCGATCGTCGTCGGGCATGCGGAGATCGCCATCACCATGTGGCGCAGGCCGTCCTCGATCCGCTTCGCGATCTCGATTTCGCCTTCGCGGGTCAGCAGCTCGACCGTACCCATCTCGCGCATGTACATCCGGACCGGGTCGGTCGTGCGGCCGAATTCGGAATCGACGGTCGACAGCGCGACTTCCGCCTCTTCCTCGACTTCATCGTCCGACGACGCGGCGGGCGCGTTGTCGTTCAGCAGCAGCGTTTCCGCATCGGGCGCCTGCTCGTACACCGCCACGCCCATGTCGTTGAACGTGCCGATGATGCCTTCGAGCGCTTCCGTTTCCGTGAAGTTGTCCGGCAGATGGTCGTTGATCTCGGCGTACGTCAGGAAGCCCCGCTCCTTGCCGAGCTTGATCAGCGCGCGCAGCTTCGAGCGTCGCTCCTCGAGCTCCTCGGCGGTGCCGGGCTGGCTCGTCGCGAACGCCTCCTTCAGCAGCGCCTTTTCCTTGGCGCGACGATCGCGCGCCTTGGCTTTCTCGCCTTTGCCCGGTGCAGCGGTCGGCTGCTCGTCGCTCTGATTTGCGTCGTCATCGACGGATACTTCGTTCAGCTTTTTCGTCATGGAGTTCGCCGTACCGGCTAAATCGACTCGCGGCTGCTGGACAACAGCCGATTGAACCGTGGATGCTTGAGTAGTGCGTACTGCCGAATCGTCCGGCGCGGCAGCCGCTCCCCTTGCGCTTTTCGCACTCGCCCGCTTCGCGGCCGGCTTCGCAACCGACCTGGATTCGGACTTCGCGGCGGCCCGTGTCACCTTGGCCGCCGGCGCCGGCGCAGCGTGAGCAGTGCCGGCCGCGGCCTGCTTTCCCGCAGCGGGCGCCGCACCGGCTGAAGACGTCCGCGCGGAAGAAGAAGCAGACTTGGCCGACATGACCTTCGTGGTCGGCTCCGTTGAGCCCTTGCCCGCTGCTTTTTTCCCGCCTGTAGTCTTTGCCATTGCGATTCTCGCCTCTGCTTAGAAAACAAACCGCTGAAAACCTTATATTATAGCACGTTGGGACAGCCTCTTTCGGCCTAGGCCCCAAGGCGCCGCTTCATCTCAGCGCGCTTCTGGTGCAGGTCCTTGAGTTCCGCCAATATTTCGGGAGTCGGCGCCGATTGTCTCGACAACTGGTCGAGCCGGCTGCAACACGCGTCATAGCGCATCTTGAGCACCGCAGCCTGAAGCTCCTCCCCCGCAATCCGTTCCCGCTCGCGCAGCCCTTCCTGCCCTGCGTCATCCTCCGGATTCTGTGGCATCAAGTCGCGGACGTTTTCATCATAGACCAGAATTTCGCGGAAAATTTCATCGTAGGTCGCCGCGTTAGCCGAATTGCGGAGTATGTCGGTCAACAGACGGAATTCAGCCGCATCCCCCAACGCACACGCATGCTCGATCACCTCGTCGAACAGATCCCCATTTTTCGACAAGGTCCGCAGCGCCTCGCGATCCTCCTCGCCGAGCGCGATCGCCACTCGCGGCAGCATCACAAGCGTGCGCAGCGCGCGCTTGTCGCCGTCGGTCACCCGGCGCCGCTCGCTGCGCGCGGGCGCCTGGCGCGCCGGCGCGGCGATCCGCGCGTCCACGTCGCTCAGGCCCGCCACCTCCTCGAACGGAATGTCGAGACGGTCCGCGAACATATGCATGATCTGCGCGCGCAGCGCGTTCGCCGGCAGCGCCTGCAGCAGCGGCTTCGCGTCGAACAGCGCCTTCGCGCGCCCTTCCGGCTGGTCCAGCTCCTTGCCCACCGTCGCCTCGTTCAACAGGAACTGCGACAGCGGCATCGCTCGCCGCACCTGCTCCGAGAAGGCATCCGCCCCGAATTCCCGTACATAGCTGTCCGGATCGTGTTCCTGGGGCAGGAACAGGAACCGGATCGTGCGGTTGTCCGCCGCGTGCGGCAGGCAGGCTTCCAGCGCGCGCCGGGCGGCGCGCCGCCCGGCCGAGTCGCCGTCGAAGCTGAAAATCACCGTGTCGGTCTGCCGCAGCAGCTTTTGCACATGGATCGGCGTGCACGCCGTGCCGAGCGTCGCGACCGCGTTCGGGAACCCGAGCTGCGCCAGCGCCACCACATCCATGTAGCCCTCGACCACGAGCGCGTACTTGTGCTCGCGGATCGCGAGCCGCGCCTCGAACAGCCCGTACAGCTCGCTGCCCTTGTTAAATAGGGGTGTTTCGGGCGAATTCAAATACTTGGGCTCGCCGCCGTCCAGCACCCGGCCGCCGAAACCGATCACCTGCCCCTTCACGTTGCGGATCGGGAACATGATCCGCTCGCGGAACCGGTCGTAGCGGCGCGCCACGCCCTGCGCATCGGTCTTCTCGCTGACGATCACGAGCCCCGCCTCGACGAGCGCGTCGTTGCGGTAGTCGTCGAACGCCCCCTCCAGGTTCTGCCAGCCGTCCGGCGCGTAGCCGAGGCCGAAGCGCAGCGCGATCTCGCCCGTCAGGCCACGCTTCTTCAGGTACTGGACCGCGTTCGTCGCACCGCGCAATTGCTTGCGGTAGAACTCGCTGGCTGTCTGCATCAGGTCCGACAGCGCGGTCGTGACGGCCTTGGACGCGGCCGGCGGCGCATAGCCGTCCCCGCCGCCACCGCCGCGCATCGGCGACGGCTCGTGCGGCACCGTCAGGCCGGCGGACTGCGCCAGCTCCTGCACGGCCTCCGGGAACGTCAGCCCCGCATGCTCCATCAGGAAACCGATCGCGGTGCCATGCGCGCCGCAGCCGAAGCAGTGATAGAACTGCTTGGTCGGGCTGACGGTGAACGACGGGCTTTTTTCGTTATGGAATGGGCACAGGCCCATGAAATTCGCGCCGCCCTTCTTGAGCTGCACATACCGACCGACCACGTCGACGATATCGACGCGGTTCAGCAGGTCTTGCAGGAAGGAATGCGGAATCACCGTGTTTTCTGGGCAGAGATCAGGTCGGGGGGACGCGCGGGCGGCCACCCGCGCACATGGCGCTTACTTCGAGAGCGCCGCCTTGACGAGCGCGGACACCGCGGTCATGTCGGCCTTGCCGGCCAGCTTGCCCTTCAGCACGCCCATCACCTTGCCCATGTCCTGCGGGCCGGCCGCGCCGGCTTGCGCGACCGCCGCCTGCACTTCCGCGGCGACTTCGGCCTCCGACAGCTGCGCCGGCATGTAGGCGGCCAGCACCACCAGTTCGGCCTGTTCCTTCGCGACCAGATCGTCGCGCCCCGCCGCCTCGAACTGGCTGATCGAATCCTTGCGCTGCTTGATCATCTTGTCGATGACGGCCGTCACCGCGGCATCGTCGAGCATCACGCGCTCGTCGACTTCACGCTGCTTGATCGCCGCCAGCAGCAGGCGAATCGTCGCGAGGCGCTCGCTCTCCTTGGCGCGCATCGCAGTCTTCATGTCTTCGCTGATCTGGTCTTTCAAACTCATCATTCACCCGAATATGGAAAAATCGGTGAGACGCCCATCCCATAGGCATCAACACAAAAACCCGCTTGGGACGTTTTCCTCAAGCGGGTTTGCTCGGATCCGGCATCGGCGGCACTCGCGAACCACCACTGCGCCGCCCGGCGAACCGCGCGGCGCGACAGGTCTCAGTACAGCTTTTTCGGCAGCGTCTGGCTGCGGATGCGCTTGTAGTGGCGCTTCACGGCTGCCGCCTTCTTGCGCTTGCGCTCGGCGGTGGGCTTCTCGTAGAACTCGCGCGCACGCAGATCGGTCAGCAGACCGTTCTTCTCGATCGTGCGCTTGAAGCGTCGCATCGCGACTTCAAAAGGCTCGTTTTCTTTAACGCGGATGATCGTCATGACCCGTCACGTAAAAAGTTGGAGTAACGCGGAGAAAGACTTTCGAGTATAGCAGACGGGCTGCACAAACGCACTAGCCCGTCAAGCGCCGCGCGCCTGTTCGGCCGCCGCCCGCCCGGCCGCCGCGCCCGACGCCCACGCCCACTGGAAGTTGTAGCCGCCCAGCCAACCCGTCACGTCCACCGCCTCGCCGACGAAATAGAGGCCCGGCACCCGCGCGCTCATCAGCGTCGCCGACGACAGCTCGCGCGTGTCCACCCCACCCTTCGTCACCTCGGCCTTCCGGTAGCCTTCGGTGCCGTTCGGCGTCAGCGTCCAGCACGACAGCGCGTCGCCGACCAGGCGCAACGTCCGGTCCGCGAGGTCGGCCAGACGCGCGTCCGGCGCAACCCGATGCGTATCGAGCCAGACATGCGCGAGCCGATGGGGCACCCACTCGGACAGCAGCGTCCCGATCTGCCGCTTCGAGCCGGACTTCGCCTCGACCAGCGCGTCGGCGGCGCGCTGCTGCGGCAACAGGTCGATCCGGATCGGATCGCCAGGACGCCAGTAGCTCGAGATCTGGAGGATCCCGGGCCCGGACAGCCCGCGATGGGTCAACAGCAGGTCCTCGACGAAAGCGCCGCCGCCCTGCTTCGCGCCCGTCGCCACGCGCACCTCGAGCGATACGCCGGACAGCGCGGCAAACGGCGCCCAATCCTCGCTCGAGAAGGTCAGCGGCACGAGCGCCGGGCGGGTGTCGACGAGCTTGTGCCCGAACTGCTTGGCGATGCGATAGGCGAAGTCGGTCGCGCCGATCGCCGGAATCGACAATCCGCCCGTCGCGATCACGAGCGCGCGCGCGCGGATCGGCCCGGCGCTGGTATCGAGCGCGAATCCGTCCGCTTCGAGATGCCGCACCGCCTCGACCGCCACCGGCCGCCGCCAGGTCACGCCGCCCGCGTCGCACTCGCGCTTGAGCACCTCGATGATCGCGTCGCTCGACTGGTCGCAGAACAGCTGCCCCTTGTGCTTCTCGTGCCACGTCACCCGGTGGCTTTTCAGGAGCGCCAGAAAATCGCGCGGCGTGTAGCGAGCGAGCGCCGAGCGGCAAAAGCGCGGGTTCGAGGACAGGTAGTTGTCGGGCCCGGCATGCAGGTTCGTGAAGTTGCAACGGCCGCCGCCCGAGATCCGGATCTTTTCCGCGAGCCGCGGCGAATGGTCGATCAGCACCACGCGCCGGCCGAGCTGGCCGGCCACCGCGGCGCTCATCATGCCGGCCGCGCCCGCGCCGATCACAGCAATATCGAAATTTTCCATGGCGCGGATTGTACCCGCGTCGCCCGCCGGCGCCGGCGAGCCGCCGGGCCGCACTGTTATACTTTTCCGTTACGTTGATTCCGGGTTGCGCCCGTGCAGCCGCCCGCCCCACACCATGCTCGTTCTCGGCATCGAAAGCTCCTGCGACGAAACCGGCCTCGCGTTGTACGACACGTCCCGCGGCCTGCTCGCGCATGCCCTCCACTCGCAGATCGCCATGCATCGCGAATACGGCGGCGTCGTGCCCGAGCTTGCCTCGCGCGACCATATCCGGCGCGCCCTGCCGCTGCTCGAACAAGTGCTGGCGGAAAGCGGCGCGCGCCGCGAGGATATCGACGCGATCGCCTTCACCCAGGGCCCCGGCCTCGCCGGCGCGCTGCTGGTCGGCGCGAGCATCGCGAACGCACTCGCGATGGCGTGGGACAAGCCGACGATCGGCATCCATCACCTCGAAGGCCACCTGCTGTCGCCGCTGCTCGTCGACGAGCCGCCGCCGTTTCCGTTCGTCGCGCTGCTCGTGTCGGGCGGCCACACCCAACTGATGCGGGTCACCGACGTCGGCGTCTACGAAACCCTCGGCGAAACGCTCGACGACGCGGCGGGCGAGGCCTTCGACAAAACCGCGAAGCTGCTCGGCCTCGGCTACCCCGGCGGCCCCGAAGTCTCGAAGCTCGCGGAATCGGGCACGCCCGGCGCGGTCGTGCTGCCGCGCCCCATGCTGCACTCGGGCGATCTCGATTTCAGCTTCAGCGGCCTCAAGACCGCCGTCCTGACCCACATGAAGAAGATCGAGGCCGCCGGGCTCGACGGCGCCGCGCTCGAACGCGCGAAGGCGGACCTCGCGCGCGGCTTCGTCGATGCGGCGGTCGACGTGCTGGTCGCGAAATCGCTCGGCGCGCTCAAGCAGAGCCGACTCAAGCGCCTCGTGGTCGCGGGCGGAGTCGGCGCGAACCGGCAGCTGCGCGATGCGCTGTCGGCCGCGGCCCGCAAGCGCGGCTTCGACGTGCACTACCCCGACCTCGCACTATGCACCGACAACGGCGCGATGATCGCGCTCGCGGGCGCGCTGCGGCTCGCGCGCTGGCCCGAACACGCGAGCCGCGACTACGCCTTCACGGTAAAGCCGCGCTGGGATCTGACATCGCTCGCGCGCTGATCCCGCCGCCGCCGCAGCAGGCGAAGAACCGGCCCACAGCAAAAAGGCCCGTCCATCAGGACGGGCCTTTTTGCATGAACCGCTGCGCCGGGGTCTTACGCGGCCACGCGCTTGTCGCGCTCGATCAACGCATAGGCGCTGTGATTGTGGATCGATTCGAAGTTCTCGGCTTCAAGCACATACGCGACCACCCGGCCGTCCTGATCGAGCCGTTGCGCGACGTCGCGCACCAGGTCCTCGACGAACTTCGGATTCTCATAGGCGCGCTCGGTCACGAACTTCTCGTCGGGCCGCTTGAGCAAGCCCCACAGCTCGCACGACGCCTCTTCCTCCGCGATGCGGATCAGATCCTCGACCGGCACGTCGTCGCCCAGCTCGGCGTCGATCGTCACATGCGAACGCTGATTGTGCGCGCCGTACTGCGAGATCTTCTTGGAGCACGGGCAGAGGCTCGTCACCGGCACGAGCACCTTCAGGAACAGGCGCGTCACGCCGCCCCGCACGTCGCCCGTCAGCGTGACTTCGTAGTCGAGCAGGCTGCGCACGCCCGACACCGGCGCCGTCTTGTTCACGAAGTACGGAAACGACACCGCGATGCGGCCCGCCTCGGCCTCGAGCTTCTCGAGCATCCCGGCCAGCATCGTGCGGAACGCGGCGAGCGTGAGCGGCGCCTGGTGCTCTTCCAGCAGCGCGACGAAGCGCGACATGTGCGTGCCCTTCTGATCGGCCGGCAGATGCACGTCGAGATCCCAGGTCCCGACGCTCGGCTGGACCGCGCCGTCCGCGGCCAGCACCGTCAACGGATGACGCACCGCCTTGACACCGACGCGCTGGATCGGAATCTGACGGGTATCGACCGTGCTCTGCACGTCGGGCATCACGAAGGCGGGATTCATCTGGTTCATCTTGTTCGATCCTCAAAAGCCGGACGCGGCATGACGCCGCACCCCTGCGCGGGGCCTGCCGGAAAAGCAACATGGGCCCGCAGGCCCATGTATTCCTGAAACGGAGAAGACCGCTTCGCTCAGGCAACCCGCTTGGCCTGGCTGGCCACGTCGGCCGCCGGACTCAGGAAGCGCTCGCGAATCGACTTCGCGATGCCCGCGCCATCCAGGCCGCATTGCGACAGCAGTTTCGCGGGCTCGCCGTGATCGATGAAGCGGTCAGGGAGGCCCAATTGTATTACGGGCCGGATAACCCCACTCTCCATCAGGGCTTCCACGCACGCGGAGCCCGCGCCGCCCATCACGCAACCTTCCTCGACCGTCACCAGCACGTCGTGCGTTTCGGCCAGCTCGCGCACGAGTTCGGCGTCGACCGGCTTCACGAAGCGCATGTTCGCGACGGTCGCGTCCAGTTCCTCCGCCGCCGCGAGCGACGGCGCAACCATCGTGCCGAACGCGAGGATCGCCACGCGCTTGCCCTCGGGCTGCGCGCTGCGACGACGCACTTCGCCCTTGCCGACCGGCAGCGCGGTCATTTCCTTGACTGTCGCGACTCCCGTGCCCGCGCCGCGCGGATAGCGCACCGCGGTCGGGTTCGGCTGCTGGAGCGCCGTGTACAGCATCTGGCGGCACTCGTTCTCGTCGGACGCAGCCATCACCGTCATGTTCGGGATGCAGCGCATGAACGCGAGATCGTAGGCGCCCGCATGGGTCGCGCCGTCCGCGCCGACGAGGCCCGCGCGATCGATCGCGAACACGACGGGCAGGTTCTGCAGCGCGACGTCGTGGATCAGCTGGTCATACGCGCGCTGCAGGAACGTCGAGTAGATCGCGACGACCGGCTTCAGCCCTTCCGTCGCGAGGCCCGCCGCGAACGTCACCGCGTGCTGCTCGGCGATGCCGACGTCGTAGTAGCGATCCGGGAAGCGCTTCTCGAATTCGACGAGCCCCGAGCCCTCGCGCATCGCCGGCGTGATGCTGACCACGCGCGAATCGAGTTCCGCCGCGTCGCACATCCATTCGCCGAACACTTGCGTGTAGCTCTTCTTCGCGGGCGTCGCCGACGGCTTGATGCCTTCCGCCGGGTTGAACTTGCCCGGCCCGTGATACAGCACCGGGTCCGCTTCGGCGAGCTTGTAGCCCTGCCCCTTCTTCGTGACCACGTGCAGGAACTGCGGCCCGCGCAGTTCCTTGATGTTCTGCAGCGTCGGGATCAGCGAATCGAGATCATGGCCGTCGATCGGCCCGATATAGTTGAAGCCGAATTCCTCGAACAGCGTCGCCGGCACGACCATGCCCTTGGCGTGCTCCTCGAGCTTGCGCGCGAGCTCGAGCACGGGCGGCGCGACGCTCAGCACGCGTTCGACGCCCGCGCGCGCGGCTGCGTAGAAGCGGCCGGACATCAGGCGGGCGAGATGGCGGTTCAGCGCGCCGACGGGCGGCGAGATCGACATGTCGTTGTCGTTCAGGATCACGAGCAGCTTCGCGTCCTCGCTCACACCCGCGTTGTTCATCGCCTCGAACGCCATGCCCGCCGTCATCGCGCCGTCGCCGATCACGGCGATCGAGAAGCGATCGTCGCCTTGCAGCTGGCTGCCGAGCGCCATGCCGAGCGCGGCCGAGATCGAGGTGCTCGAGTGCGCCGTGCCGAAGGTGTCGTATTCCGACTCCGAGCGGCGCGGGAAGCCCGAGATGCCGTCCTGCTGGCGCAGCGAATGCATCTGGTCGCGGCGGCCCGTCAGGATCTTGTGCGGGTAGGTCTGATGGCCCACGTCCCACACGATGCGATCGTTCGGCGTATTGAAGACGTAGTGCAGCGCAATCGTCAGTTCGACCGTGCCGAGGTTGGACGACAAATGGCCGCCCGTCTTCGACACGCTGTCGAGCACATACGCGCGCAGCTCGTCGGCGAGCGGTTGCAGTTGGCGACGGTCGAGGCGGCGAAGGTCTGCCGGGGCGTCGATAGTTTTCAGCAAGTCGTACATCGTCGTTCCAGTGTAGGAAAACAAACGCGCCCGCACTCTTCAGCGCGCGCAGGCCGGATGGCCACGCGCGCGGCGGCGGGCTTTCGCGTCAGCTGACCCGGTTCACTACCAGGTCGGCCAGTTCGGCAAGGCGCTGCGCGCGGGCGCCGAACGGTTCCAGTGCGGCATGCGCGTCGGCGCGCAGCTGCGCGGCAAGCGCGCGCGATGCATCGAGACCGATGATCGACACGTAGGTCGGCTTGCCGTCTTTCGCATCCTTGCCGGCGGTCTTGCCGAGCGTCGCCGAATCGGTGGTCACGTCGAGGATATCGTCGACCACCTGGAACGCCAGGCCCACCGCCGCCGAATAGGCGTCGAGCGCGCGCATCGCGTCGTCCGAGGGCGTCTCGCCGGCCAGCGCGCCCATCCGGACCGCTGCGCGCAGCAGCGCCCCCGTCTTCATCCGGTGCATCGTTTCCAGCTGCTCGCGCGTCAGCGTATGGCCGACGCTCGCCAGATCGATCGCCTGACCGCCCGCCATGCCGATCGAGCCGCTCGCCAGCGCCAGCTCGCGCACCAGCGCGGCCTGGCGCGCCGGCGTCAGCACCGCCGCGTCGGTCAACGCGACGAACGCCTGCGACTGCAGCGCGTCGCCGACCAGGAGCGCCGTCGGTTCGTCATATTTGACATGTACCGTGGGCTTGCCGCGCCGCAATGCATCGTCGTCCATGCACGGCATGTCGTCGTGCACGAGCGAATAGACGTGGATCATCTCGAGCGCCGCCGCGGCAGCGTTGCACGCCGCCTCGGTCGCGCCGGTCAGTTCGCCCGCTGCATGGCACAGCAGCGGCCGAACCCGCTTGCCGCCACCGAGGACGGCATAACGCATCGCCTCGTGGAGTTGCGCGGGCACCTCGGTTTCAGCCGGCAAATACCGGCCGAGTGCTTCCTCGACGCGCTCGAGCACTGTGCGCGTCCATTGTTCGAATGTCATAGATCGTCGTCTCCGCCGTCCGTGGCGGTCATTCCGGCGGCAAGCGGCTTCAGTGTCGCGCCATCCAGCACGCGCACCTGCTGCTCCACCTTCTCAAGTTGTTGTTGGCAAAACGCAACGAGTACCGCCCCCCGGCGGTAGGCCGTCAGCGAGTCTTCCAGGCTCAGCGCGCCGCTCTCCATCCGGGCGACCAGCGCCTCCAACTCCGCGAGCGCTGCCTCATAATTTTCCGGCAGCGCGTCGGGGCCGGCATCTGCCGGTGCGGTGCCCTTGGGTGCGGTTTTCGCCATGGGACGGGGTGTCAAATTTCAAAACAAGTCGGACATTCTACGGCAAAAGCAGAATTCCCGACCTGCCGACTTGGGGCCACAAGCCTCCGATCCGGCCCCGCGCCGCTGGGGCGCGGCAAGGCGCCCGGGAAATTTTGACGTAAATCAGGTACTTATCCCACCCCAAGTATACCGATCCAGGTATAATCACCGGTTCCCCTAAATCGATTTTTCGATGGTTGGGTTGTTCACTGCTTTCACGCTAACACCGGGAGTGGGAATGTCCAATCTGAGCGACTCGCTGCAGTTGAAGTCTGCACACAGCCAGCTTCCAGTCACCGCTTACTTCGATGAGGCGCTCCTCGAGCGCGAGATCGAAACCCTTTTCAAGAAAGGACCTCGCTATATCGGGCACGAATTGATGGTGCCCGAGGCGGGAGACTATTTTGCGCTGCCCTCCGAAAACGAGGGCCGCGTGCTCGTGCGCAACCAGGCGTCACGGATCGAGCTGTTGTCGAACGTGTGCCGCCACCGTCAGGCGATCATGCTGAACGGCCGCGGCCAGGCCCAGAACATCGTCTGTCCGCTGCACCGCTGGACCTACGACCTGCAAGGCCAGCTGCTCGGCGCGCCGCACTTCCCCGACAAGCCCTGCCTGAACCTCAACGCGACGCCGTTGCAGAACTGGCAGGGGCTGCTGTTCGAGGCGGAGGGCCGCGACGTCGCGCACGACCTCGCGCAGCTCGGCACCAAGCACCACTTCGACTTTTCGAGCTATCAGTTCGATCACGTCGAGGTCCACGAGTGCGACTACAACTGGAAGACCTTCATCGAGGTCTACCTCGAGGACTACCACGTCGTCCCGTTCCACCCGGGGCTCGGCAGCTTCGTGTCGTGCGACGACCTGAAGTGGGAGTTCGGCGACTGGTACAGCGTGCAGACGGTCGGCGTGCACAACGCGCTCGCGAAGCCCGGCAGCCCGACGTACCAGAAGTGGCATGACGCGGTGCTGAGCTACCGCGGCGGCGTGCCGCCGGAGTTCGGCGCGATCTGGATGGTCTATTACCCGGGCCTGATGATCGAGTGGTATCCGCACGTGCTCGTGGTGTCCTGGCTGATTCCGCGCGGCACGCAGAAGACGACCAACATCGTCGAGTTCTATTACCCCGAGGAAATCGCGCTGTTCGAGCGTGAATTCGTCGAGGCCGAGCGCGCCGCCTATATGGAAACCGCCGTCGAGGACGACGAGATCGCGATGCGGATGGACGCCGGCCGGCGCGCGTTGATGCAGCGCGGCGAATCGCAGGTGGGCCCGTACCAGAGCCCGATGGAAGACGGCATGCAGCACTTCCACGAATTCCTGCGCCGCCAGCTCGGCACGCTGTGACGCGCGCGCGGCGGGAACCATGAAAAGACGGGCTGCGGCCCGTCTTTTTTTGTTTAGACTTAGAGCATCTGGCCCGTTTCTTCATCAGGAGCCGTCTCATGCCTCACACCCACTACACCACGCTGATCTCGGCGGACAACCTCGCCGAACGTCTGGCTGCCGCGCCCGACAGCGTGCTGATCCTCGATTGCCGCTTCGATCTCGCGAATCCCGACGCGGGCGAAGCCGCCTATGCGGCAAGCCACATCCCCGGCGCGCATTACCTGCACCTCGACCACGACCTGTCGGGCCCCAAGACCGGCGCCAACGGCCGCCACCCGCTGCCCGCGCGCGACGCGCTGGCAGCCGCGCTGGCCGCGCGCGGCCTCGCGCAGAACCAGCAGGTCGTCGCCTACGACGCGCAAGGCGGCATGTACGCGGCGCGCCTGTGGTGGATGCTGCGCTGGCTCGGCCACGATTCGGTCGCGGTGCTCGACGGCGGCCTGCCCGCCTGGCAGGCCGCGGGACATGCGCTGACCTCGGACCGGCCAGCCGCGACGCCCGGCAATTTCCGCGCGCAAGCTCCGCTCGCGGCGGCCGTCGACGTGCAGGCGGTGCTCGCGAACCTGACGACCAAAGACCGGCTCGTGATCGACGCGCGCGCGGCCGACCGCTATCGCGGCGAGAACGAAACGCTCGACCGCGTCGGCGGCCACATTCCCGGCGCGCGCAATCATTTCTTCAAGGACAACCTCACCGCCGACGGCCGGTTCAAGAGCGGCCATGACCTGCGCGCAGCGTTCGCCGCAGTGCTCGGCGACACCCCGTCCAACCGAGTGATCCTGCAGTGCGGCTCGGGCGTCACCGCCTGCCACAACGCGCTGGCGATGGAGATCGCCGGGCTGCACGACGCCGCGCTGTACGGCGGCTCGTGGAGCGAATGGAGCGCGGATCCGGGCCGCCCGGTCGCAACCGGGCCGAATCCGTAAACGGGAGGCGGCCGCGCGTCACATGACGCCGTATTTGCGGAACCACGCGAGGGCGCGCTTCCAGCCGTCCTCGGCGTCCGCCTTCACGTAGCTCGGGCGGTAATCGGCGAAGAACGCGTGCCCGGCGTCCGGATAGACGAGGATCTCCGATTCGCTGCCGGCCCGGGTCTTGGCGGCCACGAGACGCGTGCGCATCTGCCCGAGCGATTCCTGCGAGATATTCGTGTCCTTCGCGCCGTACAGGCCCAGCACCGGGGCCTTCAGTTGCGCGGCATGGTCGACCGGGCTGAACGGCGTCATGTCGGTGGCGTCGCCGACCACCATGCCGTACCAGGCCACGGCCGCGCGCACGCGGGCATTGTGTTCCGCGAACAGCCAGGCCTGCCGCCCTCCCCAGCAGAAGCCCGTCACGCCCAGGCGGCTCAGATCGCCGCCGTTCTTCCCCGCCCATTCGACCGTCGCGTCGAGATCCTCGCTCACCTGCCGGTCGGGCACCTTGCTCACCACCGCCTGATACAGCGCCTGGATCGTCGGATAGGCGGACGGATCGCCCTGGCGCGCGTACAGGTTCGGCGCGATCGCCAGGTAGCCGAGCTTCGCGAAACGGCGGCACACGTCCGCGATATGCGCATGCACGCCGAAGATCTCGTGGATCACCACGATCACCGGCAGATTCGTCTTGTCTGCCGGCTGCGCGCGATAGGCGGGCACGTTCGCATCGCCAGAACGGACCTCGACCGTTCCGGCCTCCAGCCCCGCGCTGTCGGTCGTGATGGTCTGCGCGGACACGGGCAGCACCGCCGCCGCGAAGCTGCCGCCGAGCGCCGCCTGGACGAAGCGGCGGCGCGTAAACGGAACGTGGGGAACCAGACTGTCGACCTCGGGCTTCAACATAATGGCAACGCTCCTAGGGTAAGGCCGCGTGCAACCCACCCGCGCGGCCGGGTTCGGATCGGGAAACCGGCAAGGCGGCGGATGGCCCGGGGCGCCCGAACCGCCCGCCCGTCGCCGGCTCCGCGCCGCCGGAAGCGCACACGATGCCCAAGAACCGGCATCGGCGTCAACCGGCACGGGTGCGCGCCCCACAGCGCCGACGCATGGCGCTCGGGCGCCACCGCGCCCCGCATGTCGCCATGAAATGCATGCATCGGCCAATGCGCAACGATATTCCACCGCCTCACCCGGGCAGTAAATTTTATTAATCCAATTTAAATCCGCTCACAGTCATACAACCCGATCCGCGCACCGGAAAATCACGCCACAACCCAGCAAAACCCTTACGGGAAGGCCCTCCCCACCACCCAACCCGGTAAAAAGATCGGATTGCAAAATAAATCAACCTATCCACATCATTCATTCAAGCGCCATGAAAAATCGCTTAAAAGGAATCCGCTTCGCCCTGATTTCCAAGCATGACGGGGCGTGACACCGCGTGCAGGCGCGGCGGTCCGCCGCCCCGCACGCGCCCCGGCCCCGCCCCGTCAGGCGGGCACATGCGCCATGCCGTTGCACACGAGGCAGGAATGGAACAGTCACCTCGCCATACGCCCGTCGGGCCCATTCCCGTCAGCCGGACCGGCCGACGCGCGCCGCCGCGCCGCCAGCGCGGCTCGCTCGCCACGCTCGCGGTGCTCGCGCTGGCCGTCGCCATGGTCGCGCTCGGCGCGATCGACATCGGCAACCTGTTCTACCAGCGCCGCCAGCTCCAAAGCATCGCCGACATGACCGCGCTCGCCGCCGCCGAACGGATGGACGACGGCTGCGTGCAACCGCCCGTCACCGCGCAATCGGTCGCGCTCGCGAACGGCTTCGACAGCACCGTGGCCGGCCAGACCCTCAGCACGGCCTGCGGGCGCTGGGACCTGAAGGACAACAGCGGCCCGAGCTTCTACACGGCCGCCGCCTCCCCCGCAGCGGGCTCCGACGCGCAGCTCAACGCGGTGCAGGTCACGGTCACGCGCAGCGTGCCCTATTATTTCCTCGGCCCGGCGCGCACCGTCTCCGCGGTCAGCGTCGCGCAGGCGACCGACATCGGGACCTACTCGATCGGCACCACGCTCGCGCAGCTGCAGGGCGGCGCGGTCAACACGCTGCTCAACACGATGCTGGGCACCAACCTCAACCTGTCGCTCGTCTCCTATGAAGGCCTCGCCAGCGCACACATCAAGGTCAGCGACCTGATGAACGTGGCGGGCGCCAGCACGGTCAACCAGCTGCTGGCCATGCAGGTCAGCGTGCCGACCCTCGCCAGCTGGCTGTCGAGCGCGCTGGCGGCCACCACGGTCGTCAATACGAACCTGCAGACCGACCTCAGCACGATGAGCTCGATCGCGAGCGCAACCTACACCAACAGCCAGAACATCGCGCTCGGCAATTCGACGAGCACGCCGGGGCTGCTCGCGGTCAACCTGTCCGATCCGCAGACCGCGCTCAACGCGATGATCAGTCCGTTCGATATCCTGATGACCGCGGCGGAAATCGCGGCGGGCCAGTCGGCGCTCACGCTCACCGGCGGCCTGAGCATCGGCGGCCAGGGCGCGACCGTGCAGATGCAGATCATCCAGCCGCCCGTGATCGCGATCGGCGAAGGCGGCATCGATCCCGTATCGCACACCTGGCGCACCGTCGCGCGGACCGCACAGGTCCGCCTTTACCTGAACGTCAGTCTCGGCACCACCAACCTGCCGCTGGGCCTGCTCGGCGCGCTGGTGCCGGTGCAGGTGAGCCTGCCGCTGTCGCTGCAGGTCGCATCGGGCACCGGCTGGCTGCAATCGGCCGCGTGCACCGCGTCGACCGCGACCTGCGCGTCGGTCATCGGCGTGCAGACCGGGATCGCGAATCTGTGCGTCGGCAACGCGCCCACCAACATGTCGGCGTCGCAGCCGTTCAGCTGCTCGACGCCCGCCACCCTCGTCAACGTGCTCAATCTCGTCAAGATCACCGCGCTCGCCGCGCTGCCCGCCAGCGTCCCGGCCGCGACCGCGCCCACGCTGACCTTCTACGGCACCACGGGCGGCTATCAGAGCACCAACGCGAACGGCGTCGGCAGCGTGCTGGGGAACGCGCTGTCCGGCCTCGGCGCCTCGCTGCAACAAACCCAGGTCACGCTGCTGGGCGGCCTGTCGCTGCCGCTCACGCCGGTCGAATCCGCGCTCGGCAGCTTCCTCAACACCGCACTGACACCCGTGCTCGGCGGACTCGACGCCGCGGTCGTGCCGCTCCTGCAAACGCTCGGCGTGCAGGTCGGCGAAAGCACGATCCACGACATCGCGCTCAGCTGCGGCGTGTCGACGCTCGTCTATCAGTAAAGGGGAAACGCGGGCGAACGCCCGCGTGGAAGGGGTCGCGGGCGCGCCGCGCCCGCGAAGGACATCGTCAGTGCAGCTTGACGCGCGGCAGCGTCGAGCGCCGCAGCCAGTGCGCGACGGTGTCGAGCACCATGCGCGGGTAGCCGTGCAGCGCAGCGATGTGCAGCCGGTACAGCGACATGTACATGAACCGCGCGAACAGCCCCTCGATCAGCATGTTGCCACCGATCAGGCCGCCCATCAGGTTGCCGACCGCGCTGAAATGGCCGAGCGACACCAGCGAGCCGAAATCCCGGTAGGTGAACTGCGGCAGCGACTGGTTCGACAGGCGCGCGGCCAGCGCCTTCAGCAGGAAGCTCGCCTGCTGGTGCGCAGCCTGCGCGCGCGGCGGCACGTTGCGCTCGTTGCCGGGCCATTCGCAGGCCGCGCAGTCGCCGAGCGCGAAGACGTTCTCGTCGGTCACGGTCTGCAACGTGCGGCTCACCACCAGCTGGCCGAGCTTGTTGATCTCGAGCCCGTCCAGCTGGGCGAGCACGGACGGCGCCTTGATGCCGGCCGCCCAGACCGTCAGGTCGGCCCGCACGCTCTTGCCGCTCGCGGTGCGCACCACGCCCGGAGCGACCTCGATGACGCGCTCGCCGAGCATCAGCTTGACGCCGAGCTTTTCGAGCAGCTCGGCGGTCGCGGTCGACACGCGCTCCTGGAGCGCGGGCAGGATGCGCGGCCCCGATTCGACCAGCACGATGCCGACATCGTGGCGCGGATCGAGCTTGTGCAGGCCATACGCGGACAGCACCTGCGCGGTGTTGCGCAACTCGGCGGACAGCTCGACGCCCGTCGCGCCGCCGCCGACGATCGCCACCTGGATGCGCGGCTCCGACGGATCCGCCTGCGGATCGACCGGCTGGTGCTCGGCGCGCATGCACGCGGCAATCAGGCGCTTGCGGAAGCGCTCGGCTTCGCCGACGGTATCGAGCGCGATAGCGTTTTCCGCTGCGCCCTGCACGCCGAAGAAATGCGTCGTACTGCCGATCGCGATCACGAGCGTGTCGTATTCAAGCTCGCGCCGCGGCAGCAGTTCCTCGCCGTCGCTGTCGTTGACGGATGCGAGCGTGATGCGTTTCGCGCTGCGATCGAGCGCGGTCAGTTCGCCCTGCTGGAATTCGAAGCCGTGCCAGCGCGCCTGCGCCGCGTACTCCAGCTCCTGCGTGAATGGATCCATGCTGCCCGCCGCCACTTCGTGCAGCAGGGGTTTCCAGATATGGGTCGGATAGCGGTCGACCAGCGTGACCAGTGCGCTTGCGGGCCGATTGCCGCGTGCGCCATAGCGGTCGCCCAGTCGGGTGGCCAGTTCCAGGCCGCCCGCGCCGCCGCCGATGATAATGAAACGATGCATCCGATCCCCCTTGTGCGATTCAACACTGCCTGGGCGCAGGGGCGCGGACAGCCACCCCGTCAGGCCGGCGCCCGGAACCATCCGGACACCGTATTGGCCGCCGCCCGCCAGGCCGGCGCGCCCACCCGGACATTGTCCCGGAGCAGACGCCTTGACGACAAGCAAGCAATATACATAAATGCCATGTTCGCGACGATATGCCACGCGCCGCGGGGCGCGACGCGCGGCCGGCGGATCAGTGCGCCTCTTCCCAGTTGTCGCCCGCGCCGACTTCGGCGACGAGCGGCACCTTGAGCTTGGCCACCCCGCACATCATTTCGGGCAGCTTCTCGCGCACCCGCGGCAATTCGGCCTCCGGCACCTCGAGCACCAGTTCATCGTGCACCTGCATGATCATCCGCGAGGCCAGGCCGTCGGCCTCGAGCCAGCGATCGACCGCGATCATCGACAGCTTGATCAGATCGGCGGCCGTGCCCTGCATCGGCGCATTGATCGCCGCGCGCTCCGCCGCCTGGCGGCGCGGGCCGTTGCCGCCGTTGATCTCCGGCAGCCACAGGCGGCGGCCGAACACGGTCTCGACGTAACCCTTCTCCTTCGCGCTCGCGCGGGTGTCCTCCATGTAATGGGCGACGCCCGGGTAACGGGTGAAGTAGCGGTCGATGTAGAGCTTCGCCGCGTCGCGCGTGATGCCGAGGTTCGACGCGAGGCCGAACGCGCTCATGCCGTAGATCAGGCCGAAGTTGATCACCTTCGCGATGCGCCGCTGGTCCGAGCTGACTTCGAGCGGCGTCACGCCGAACACCTCGGCGGCCGTCGCGCGGTGAATGTCCTCGCCGTGCGCGAAGGCGCGCAGCAACGATTCGTCGCCCGAAATGTGCGCCATGATGCGCAGCTCGATCTGCGAATAATCGGCCGACACGATCTTGCAACCCGGCGACGCGATGAACGCCTCGCGGATGCGCCGCCCTTCGGCCGTGCGCACCGGAATGTTCTGCAGATTGGGATCGTTCGACGCCAGCCGCCCGGTCACCGCCACCGCCTGCGCGTAGTTGGTGTGCACGCGGCCCGTATCGGGATTGACCATGCGCGGCAGCTTGTCGGTGTAGGTCGACTTCAGCTTCGACAGCCCGCGATGCTCGAGCAGCAGCTTCGGCAGCGGGTAGTCCTCCGCCAGCTTCTGCAGCACCTCTTCATCGGTCGACGGCGCGCCGCTCGGCGTTTTCTTCACGACCGGCAGCTGCAGCGTCTCGAAGAAGATCTGGCCGATCTGCTTCGGCGAGCCGAGGTTGAATTCGCCGCCCGCCAGCTCGTACGCGCCCTGCTCCAGCTCGACGAGGCGCATCGCGATCTCCTGGCTCTGCGCCTGCAGGCGGGCGCTGTCGATCAGCACGCCGGTGCGCTCCATCTTGCGCAGCACGAGCGACACCGGCATCTCGATGTCGCGATACACGTGCTCGAGGCCCGGCTCGCGCCGCACCTGCGGATACAGCACCTGATGCAGCTGCAACGTGATGTCCGCGTCCTCCGCCGCGTATTCGGCGGCCTGTTCGAGCGACACCTCGTCGAAGCCGATCTGCTGCGCGCCCTTGCCCGCAACCTCCTCGTACTTGATCGTCTTCACGCCCAGGTGACGCAGCGCGAGGCTGTCCATGTCGTGCGTGCGGTGCGATTCCAGCACGTACGATTCGAGCAGCGTGTCGTGCTCGATGCCGTTCAGCGCGATGCCGTAGTTCGCGAGCACCTGCGCGTCGTACTTCATGTGCTGGCCGAGCTTCTTGCGCGCCGGGTTCTCGAGCCAGGGCTTGAGCTTCGCGAGCACGTCGTCGCGCGGCAGCTGTTCCGGCAGATCCGGCCCGCGATGCGCGAGCGGAATATAGGCCGCATGCCCCGGCTCGACCGACAGCGACACGCCGACCACCTGCGCGAGCATCGGATCGAGCGAGGTCGTCTCGGTATCGAACGCGGTCAGCTCGGCTGCCTCGATCTTCGCGAGCCAGGCGTCGAACTGCGCCCAGGTCTGCACGGTCTCGTAGTTCCGCTCCGCCGCGAAGGCCAGCTCGCCCGACCCGGGCGTCGCCGCGACGGCGCCCGTGCCGGCGCCCGCGTCCGCATCGGCCGCGGCGGCCGCCGGCGCGCTGTCGATCTCGCGCAGCCAGGTCTTGAAACCGTAGGTCGAGAAGATCTCGCGCAGCGGCTCGCGCTGCTCGCCGCCCGTCGCGAGCGACGCCTCGATCGACTCCACCTGCGCGTCGAGGTCGCAGGCCGTCTCGACCGTCACCAGCGTGCGCGCGAGCGGCAGGAAATCGAGCGCGCGCCGCAGGTTGTCGCCGACCACGCCCTTGATCTCGGCCGCATGCTCGACCACGCCGTCGAGCGTCGCGTATTGCGTCAGCCATTTCACCGCGGTCTTGGGCCCGCACTTGTCGACGCCCGGCACGTTGTCGACCGTGTCGCCGATCAGCGTCAGGTAATCGACGATCCGCTCCGGCGGCACGCCGAACTTCGCGATCACGCCGTCACGATCGAGCACCTCGTTCGTCATGGTGTTGATCAGCGTGACGCGATCGGTGACGAGCTGGGCGAGATCCTTGTCGCCCGTCGACACGATCACCTTCATGCCGCGCTGCTCGGCCGCCTTGGCAAGCGTGCCGATCACGTCGTCGGCCTCGACGCCTTCGACCATCAGCAGCGGCCAGCCCAGCGCGCGCACCGCGGTGTGGATCGGCTCGATCTGTTGCGCGAGATCGGTGGGCATCGACGGCCGGTTGGCCTTGTACTCCGCGTAGAGATCGTCGCGGAAGGTTTTGCCCTTTGCATCGAACACGCACGCGCTATACTCTGCCGTGACTTCCTTGCGCATCCGGCGCAACATGTTGATGATGCCGTAGAGCGCGCCGGTCGGCTCTCCGCCGGGGCCCCGCAAATCCGGCATCGCATGGTAGGCCCGGTACAGGTAGCTCGAACCATCCACCAATAGCAGGGTCTTACCTTCCAGGTTCAGTTCTTCAGGCATTTATGGACAAGAGAAAAGTGATTCCGAGTCTGCGTTCGCTCGCAGATCAAGAACGCGCGACGGCGAAGAAGGCCCGCGCTTCGTGGCAGATGTTCACGATTATGGCAGAGTTTATCGAGGCGACCGAGTACCTGTCGGAGATCCGCCCGGCTGTCAGCATCTACGGTTCCGCGCGCCTGAAGCCCGATACGCCGCACTACAAGCTCGCCGTGCAGATCGCCCGCAAGCTGTCCGACGCCGGCTTCGCCGTGATCTCCGGCGGCGGCCCCGGCATCATGGAAGCCGCCAACAAGGGCGCGCACGCCGGCAAGGCGCCGTCGGTGGGCCTCAACATCGAGCTGCCGCACGAGCAGGCCGGCAACCACTTCCAGGACATCTCGCTGCGCTTCCGCCATTTCTTCACGCGCAAGGTCACGTTCGTCAAGAACTCGGACGCGGTGATCGTGATGCCGGGCGGCTTCGGCACGCTCGATGAGCTGTCCGAAGTCCTCACGCTGATCCAGACCAAGAAGTCGCGCCTCGTGCCGATCATCCTCGTTGGCAGCGACTTCTGGCAGGGGCTGCTGCAATGGTTCCGCGACCAGTTGATCCCGATGGGCCTCATCAACCCGGACGACATGAACCTGATGCAGGTGATCGACGATCCGGATCAAGTGCTCGAAGCCGTGATGGCGTTCTACGAAGACCGCGGCGATGAAGGCGACGATTCGCAGCCGCCGCGTCCCGAGGAAGACCGGATGTTCTATCTGTGAAATCGTGACGACGTGATCGCGCATCGCGCGATGGAACGGGCGGACGCCTCGCGGCGCCGCCCGTTTTTCCTTGGCGCGCGGACGCCGCGCGGGCGCATCTACTCCGCCCGTCGCGCGCGCGGTTCCGCCGCGTCGGGCGCGCCTGCGTCGCCGCGCAGATCGACGAGCAGACGCTGCAGCAGCGCGATCTGCCCGACCGCGTCCACCTCCAGCCGCGACAGCCGCTCGCGCGGCGGCAGCGCGTGACGCGCCGATACGCCATCCGGTTGCAGCAGCAGCTCCATCTCGCGGCTCATCACCGCGAGCCAGACAAGCAAGGCCGCGTCGCGCGGCTGTCCGTATTCGCTCAGGCGCAGATGCGCGGCCGTGCCCGCCATCCGGCGCAGCAGGCCGAGGATCGTCGAGGCGGTGGTGTCGAAGCGCGTATCGTCGAGCCGCTCCAGCCGCAACCGGTTGAACGCCTCTTCCGCGTTGTTGCTGGCGAGACCGGCCGCGCGCCGCACCTGCTCCGCATCCGCGTCGACCGCGCCCGATCGCGCCAGCGCATCGGCCAGATAACGCAGATTCGCACGCACCGCGTCGTCGAGCCGCGCGCGCAGATCGATCCGCTCGCGCGTCGGCCACAACAGGAAAGTCGCGAGCAGCGCGAGCGCGCAGCCGAGCACGTTGTTGCCGAGCCGGGTCAGCGCGTAGGTGAATTCGCGCGCGCCGGGCACGGCAAAATCGGCGACCAGCACGAAGGTCGGCGTCAGGAACAGCACGAACAAGCTGTAGCTGACCGGCCGCAGCGCCATCGTCGCGCACACGAGCGGAAACACGACGAGCGAGATGCCGAGCGGCGAATGGATCGCCAGCCCGATCAGCGCGGCCAGCAGCCCGCCGACGATGCTGCCCGCCGCGCGCTCGACGCTGCGCGGCCACGTCAGCGCGATCGACGGTTGCAGGATCAACAGGATCGCCATCGTCGCCCAGTAGCCGAACGGCACGCCGAGCAGCCGCACGATCAGGAACGCCGTCGTGGTCGCGACGCCGACCCGCAGCGCATGCCGCAACCCCACCGACTGCCACGACAGGTTCGCGCGCAGCGTCGCCCCGGCGCGCGCGAGCGCATCGCGCAGGCCGGCGCGCCAGCTCGCGGCGGCCGGCTCCGGTGACGGGACCGGTGCAGGCGGCGCAGGATCCGCCGCGGTCGCCCCGGACAACGCGCCGCCCAGCGCCGCATCGAGTTGCCGGGCAAGGCCGCGCAGGCGGCGCTGCGCTTCGACCGGACGCGCCCAGGGCGCATCGTCGAGCGCGCCGCCGATGCGGCGCAGCCGCTCCGCAAAGCCGTCGAGCGCGCGCGCGGCGCGCCGCGTGGCGCGCGGATCGGCGAGCCCATGCTGGCAGGCGCCCGTCACCGCGATCAGATATGCGAACCAGCGCTCGCCGTCGGCCAGCGCGATCAGCAGATTCGTGTAGGTGTCGCGCTGATCGGCGCGCGCCGCCGGCACGCCGGCCAGCACCTTGCGCGCACGCTCGAGCGCCGTGCGCGCATCGGCGCGGAATTTCGCGGCATGCAGTTCCCAGTGTCGCGCGCCCGAAGCGGGCGCGCGAACGAGCCGCGCGCTGTCCGCGGCGATGTCGGCAAGCCGCGCATAGGCGGCGCGCAGGGCGGCGCGGCTGGGCGCAAACGGATGGATGCGCCAGACCGTGAGGCTCAGCGCGATCGCGAACAGGCAGCCGCCCAGATAGATCGCGACGAAGCTCAGGCTTGCGCGCCAGTCGTGCATGGGCCGATCGACCATCACGACGCAGGCGGTGGCGGCCAGGATCGCGACCTGGGCGGCGGCCGCGCCCCAGATGCGGCCGAACGCGCCCGCCGTCGTGAACAGCAGCACGGCGCACGCCGCCGCCACGGTGCCCGCGCCCGATGCGAACGCGGTCAGGGTGCCGCATAGCGTGGACAGCAGTGCGAAGCTCGTCATCGATGCGAAGCGCGAGCGGTTCGAGCCGGCGGCGTCGGCCAGGCAGGTCCAGAACGCGCCGATCGCGGCCCATGCGAATTCGGGCTCGTGCAGCAGGTTGCCGAGGACCAGCATCGCCGTGGATGCGCAAGCGGCCCGCAGGCCTTCGGACAGGCTGGCGTCGCCGAGCGCGAACGACACCATCCACACCGGCCGCCGGCGCGACCAGGCGGCGGCGGACAGATAGAACCCTCTCAGCGAGCGGGTGGCGGTCTGCCGGATCCTGCGGTGGAGGTGGTGAAACATGACGCGTTCGATGATAGGACTGGAAAGGCGGCAGGCTCCATCGGCAGCGGGTCGGCCGGGGAGGCGCGGCGGGGACCGGATGGCCGGGCTGGCGTCATGTTAAGGGAAAACCCTTACGGAAAATAAATAAGTTCGCGATCGGCAGGCAGAAGAGGAGCCTGGGTGGCGCTCAGCCCTTGCGCGCCTGATGGGTTAACCAACCCGCCCGGCTTAAAGCCCGCTATTCCACCCTCCCCGCCCGTCGGGCGGCGCCGCCCGAACCTGACGTGTCCACCTTACCTTGGTCTGCGCCGAATGCACGCGCGTCGGATCAGAAGTCGAGTTGATTCGCGCCAATGCCCAGCGCGGCCACGATCTTCACCCGCGACGACGCCCGCAATTTGTCGCTGTTTTCCTGCTGCGCATAGGCGGACTGGCTGACGCCGAGCCACCTCGGCCTGGGTCAAGCCGAGGTGTTCACATCTCGCACGCCCGGGCGTCGCCCCATCCGCCGTGCGACCCCGAACCTCATTCACGATCACAACCCGCATCCCGGACACGTTTCTCTAACACTTTGTGAAAATATTGAGCAGCCACCTACTCAGATCGCCGCCAGCTTCCTGGCTCAAGTGTTAGCCAATGCTTTTGGCTCACCCGCCACCAAGCCATCACATACTCATCGACCTCGCCAGGGCCGGCTTCGCCGTTGCGGCAATCGACCATCCTGAGTTCCACTAAGCTGCCAAGACAGTCGCGCGAAAACGCTTTTGCGCCCTACTACATGCGAACGGAACGTACGCTGACGTCCCGCGGAAAAATCTTTCTTACCGGACAACCAACGCGCGCGGAATAGCGTAGCTACTGAACGTCGAGGACCTCCACCCACCAGTCGCTCTCGCCCCTTCCATTCAGTGCGGTAGCAGCGCGTCGAACGACCCGTTTGATTGCGCCTACACAGCGACTGATTAACCAATCCGGGTAGCCGAGCAAGATGGAAAGTGCAACACTATCGCCGCATCAGAAATCTGCTCTGCCGAGCCCGCACACGCCAATCCACCCGAAAGACTTGCACCGAGGAAGCCCCGATGCCCGTCGAATGCACGTTCGTCTTGAATCATCGAAGCCTGTCGACTTTGACCTGCCCCGGCTTCGGTAGCGTCGCGGCCTTCTCCGGTAACGGCAGGTACACCAACGACCCCAGCTCAACCGCTGTCGCTGATAAGCGGCCCTTGCCGACCGGAACATATTCATCGTCGACCGCCAAAGCGGCGGGCACATGGGCTGGTTCTGGGATTCCGTGAAAGATATCGGCGCCGACACGCACCGCGCGGACTGGTTCGCTCTCTACCGCAACGATGGCCGTATCGACGACGAAACGATTGTGAACGGCATCCGTCGGGCGCACTTCCGACTGCATCCGGTCGGCCGCTTCCGAGAAAGCGACGGATGTATCACGCTCACAAGCCCCGCACAGTTCGACAAGTTGCGTACGTTCCTCAGGGCCCAGCCGACTTTCCAGGTGCCGGGGACCACGCTGAAGGCCTATGGCCGGGTGACGGTCCGATGAAACCGATTGCTCGCACCCTGCTCGCCCTCGCGCTCACGATGCCTATCTACGCCGGCATCACGGCAATTCCAGCGCTGGCTCACTGGTTCAATTCCGGCTCCGGATGGGATACCGTGGGGTCGCTCTTTCGGGCACTCGGCTCGGAAGGTGGTGAGCAGAACGACGACTACCTGTTCGGTTCCCTGCTGCTCGTGAGTTTCGTCATCGCACTCGTCACCTCATCCGTCCTGGTGAGCGGGTTCTCCCGGGTCCGGGATCGATCCAGGAAACCGGGCGCGGCGAAATCGCCCCGCAACAGGTAATACCGTTCTGTCAACGTGGCCGGGCTCGAAGATGAAATGCACGAAGTACGACGCCTCACCGTCGTTTTTGGGTGCCTTGAAACGTGGTCCACACTCTATCGTTCGCGGCAACCGTCGTGTTGCCCATCGTGCGGTCGGTCCATTTACAGCGTATGTGATCCATTGACGACGCCCTTGCGTAAGAGTCGCTGTACTCGGATGCTGCGTGTCCAAGTGGAGCAAGTACAATCGAACGAGGGGCTTGGTATAGATCGCTTGAAATGGCCCGCTGGGCGTCATCGTAGCGGCTCGACATCCGCGTCACCGAACATGGACTGAGCATAGTGAATGCCATGGAAGTGCAGATCCGTGCTTACGAGACCTCGGATATTAAAAAATTATCAGAAATTTGGTTTGGCGCCTCCAGTCGAGTGCATGCCTTTCTTGGCGAGCAGCGACTTCGTGAGCAGAGGACGCTAATCGAAGACACCTACTTGCCAAGATCGGAAACTTGGGTGGCTTGTCAGAATGGCAAGCCCGTTGGATTCATAGCGCTAATAGATACGTTTATTGGGGGGCTATTCGTAGACCCAGCTATGCAGGGGAGTGGTATTGGCCGGGCACTGGTTGCGCATGCACTCAATCTCAAAGGTGAGCTGAAATTGGAGGTCTACGCCCTTAACCTTGATGCGCATGCCTTTTATCAACGGCTGGGGTTCGAGGAAGTTACTCGGCAGGCAGAGGAAGAGGATGGCCTTCCCTTTGAGGTCGTTCAGATGCGTTTTAAGGCGACTGACCACTCTGCAAATGAGCCGACTAGATGAAACGTTGAAACGGGAGTCATACGATGATTGGCGCCAATCGTATGTGACCCCACGCGGCTGACCACGCGAATTTCTTTTCCTGCGCTGAATAACCAAAAAAACGCTGCATCGCGGCGCACTACACGAAATCTCGCGAAATAGAACGCGTCCAGCCCGTTCCAGAGACACGCAAGTTAGACACCAACGCTCATAGTGAGCGCGAGGGCTCCCCGAACCATCCGGGGAGCCTTATACGACAAAAGTTCGTTACTGAAACGCCACTTCCGCGAAGCTCCGCAGCTTGCGGCTATGCAACCGCTCCAGCCCATTGGTGCGCAGGATCTCCATCGCCCGCACCCCGATCTGCAGATGCTGGTCGACCTGCGCGCGATAGAACTGATCGGCCATCCCCGGCAGCTTCAGCTCCCCGTGCAGCGGCTTGTCCGACACGCACAGCAGCGTACCGTACGGCACGCGGAACCGGAACCCGTTCGCGGCGATCGTCGCGCTTTCCATGTCGAGCGCGATCGCGCGGCTCTGCGACAGGCGCTGCACCGGCTCGCGATGATCGCGCAGCTCCCAGTTGCGGTTGTCGACGCTCGCGACCGTGCCCGTGCGCATCACCCGCTTCAGCTCCACGCCCTCCAGCTGCGTGACCTGCGCAACCGCGCGCTCGAGCGCCACCTGCACTTCCGCGAGCGCCGGGACCGGCACCCACAGCGGCAAGTCGTCGTCGAGCACGTGGTCCTCGCGCACGTAACCATGCGCCAGCACGTAGTCGCCGAGCCGCTGGGTGTTGCGCAGGCCCGCGCAGTGGCCGAGCATCACCCACGCATGCGGGCGCAGCACCGCGATGTGGTCGGTGATCGTCTTCGCATTCGACGGCCCCACGCCGATGTTGACCATCGTGATGCCGCTGCCGTCCGCGCGCTTCAGGTGATACGCGGGCATCTGCGGCAGCCGCGGCGGCGGCGTGCCTTCGGTCGCCTCGTCGCCGAGGTTCGCGTTGTGCGTGATCACGTCGCCCGGTTCGACGAACGACGTGTATTCGCTGCGGTACGCGCGCACCTCCGGATCGTCGCTCGCCGACATCAGCGTGCGGCCGAGCTTCACGAACTCGTCGATGTAGAACTGGTAGTTCGTGTACAGCACATAGTTCTGGAAATGCGTGGGCAAGGTCGCCGTGTAGTGGCGCAGCCGGTGCAGCGAGAAATCGACGCGCGCGCCCGTGAACAGCGCAAGCGGATACGGCTCGCCCGGCGCCGGCTCGTACGTGCCGTTGACGATCCGGTCGTCGAGGTAGGCGAGATCCGGCGTGTCGAACACGTCGCGCATCGCGAGCAGCCGGTCGCGGTCGAGATCGCCCTCGAGGTGGATCCCCTCGGGGAACGCGAAATGAATCGGAATCGGCTGCTGCGACACGCCGACCTCGATCTGCCCATGATGATTCTTCGCCAGCAGCCGCAACTGCTCGCGGTAATAGCTGGAGAACAGGTCGGGACGCGTGACGGTCGTCTCGAACACGCCCGGGCCGGCGACGAAGCCGTACGAGCGGCGCGAATCGACGTTCGTGTTGACATCGGTGCGGACCCGCAGGAACGGATAGCACGCGCGCACGTGCTCGTTGAACACTTCGTTGCGGCGATAGCGCGCGAACGCGTCGCGCAGGAAGGCGGTGTTCGCCTCGTAGATCGCCGCCAGGCGGGCGACGGCGGCGTTCGGATCGTCGAAGGACTCGACGGGCGGGCTCTCGGGGGGCAGCGTCCGGGAGCGGCGGTTCAGGTCGTTCTTCATGATTCGCTCGGATCCTCTTCAGATCCAACCGACATTACCACGGAAATCCGGCCGCGCAACCGATGCCCCCGGCGCCCGCAAGGCCGCACGCGAAGCCCCACGAGCCCCGGCGGACGGCCGGGATTTGTTAGAATTGCACGGTTCCCTAGGAGAATCACGATGAAGCCGCTCCTTTTCGCCGCCGCACTCGCGGCTCTCGCCCTCGGCGGCGTCGCGCACGCGGCCAACGCCGCGCAGCCGAGCGCCGACGCTCAGGCCCAGGCCGCAGCCAACGAGGCCGCCGGCCTGCCCGACCTCACGAAGATCAACCGCCCCGGCGCGGAGGTCACGTCGAAGGTCGACTTCAACGACATCCAGCGTACGCCGAGCTTCCACGAGAAGAGCAAGAGCGGCACCGAGATCACCGAGTATCGCGACCGCGGCAAGCCGGTCGAGATCAACGTGAAATCGAACTTCGGCACGCGCTACCAGATGACCGCCTCGCCGGACACCTCGCCGCGCCCGCATGACGCCGGCGTGCCGATCACGCGCCTGCCGTCGGTCAACCTGCGCTACTGAGCGTCGCCGCCCGCCGGCGGCCGCGGCGCGCGGTCGACCGCGCGCCTCAGCCGTCCTTTCGCTGCGCCGGCGCCTCCGCCGGCCAGCCCAACCCGAACCGACGCTTTCCTGCATGGCCGTTTTCACTGCTGTTTCCGACTCCGATCTCGCGCACTGGATGCGCCATTACGATCTCGGCGACGTCGTCGCGTTTCGCGGCATTCCGTCCGGCATCGAGAACAGCAATTTCTTCCTCACGACGTCGCGCGGCGAGTACGTGCTGACGATCTTCGAGAACCTGACGGCCGCCCAGCTGCCGTTCTACATCGACCTGATGAGCCACCTGTCCGGGCATGGCGTCCCGGTCCCGGCGCCCATCGCGCGCGACGACGGCACGCTGTTCGGCACGCTGCACGGCAAGCCGGCCGCGATCGTCACGAAACTCGAGGGCGCGGCCGACATGGCGCCGCGCGTCGAGCACTGCGTCGAGGTCGGCCAGATGCTCGCGCGCATGCACCTCGCCGGCCGCGGCTATCCGCGCCGTCAGCCGAACCTGCGCAGCCTGTCCTGGTGGCGCGACACCGTGCCCACCGTCGCGCCCTTCGTGAGCGACGCGCAGCGCGCGCTGCTCGCGGGCGAGCTGGCGCACCAGGCCGCGTTCTTCGCGTCGGCCGATTACGCCGCGCTGCCGGAAGGCCCATGCCACTGCGACCTGTTCCGCGACAACGTGCTGTTCACGCCCGCGGCGCCCGGCACCGGCCATACGGTGCGGCTCGGCGGCTTCTTCGATTTCTATTTCGCCGGCTGCGACAAGTGGCTGTTCGACGTCGCGGTGACGGTCAACGACTGGTGCGTCGACCTCGCCACGGGCGCGCTCGATCACGCACGCGCCGACGCGCTGCTGCGTGCGTACCAGACGGTGCGCCCGTTCACGGCCGAGGAGCGCCGCCACTGGAACGACATGCTGCGGGCCGGCGCCTACCGCTTCTGGGTGTCGCGCCTGTATGATTTCCACCTTCCCCGCGCCGCGGAAATGCTGAAGCCGCACGACCCGGGCCATTTCGAGCGCATCCTGCTTGAGCGCATCGCGCACGCCAGCGCGCTCCCCGAGATTCCTCAATGCAACTGATCGAAGTTCCCGCCAAGACCGGCTACGTATGGTTCCGCCAGGGTATCTGGCTGTTCCGCCGCAATCCGCTCGCGTTCATCACGCTGTTCTTCACCTACCTGCTCGCGATGATGCTGGTGTCGCTCGTGCCGGTGATCGGCGCGGCGCTGCCGCTGCTGTTCATCCCCGGCATCGCGGTCGGCTTCATGGCCGCGTGCCGCGACACGATCGCCGGCAAGCCGGTGATGCCGACCATCCTGGTCGACGGCTTCCGCTCGTACGGGCCCGTAGTCATGCAGCGGCTGTTCACGCTGGGCGGCCTCTACATCGTGTCGATGGCGGTCGTGTTCGCCGCGTCGGCGCTCGGCGACGGCGGCACCCTGCTCAAGGTCATGTTCGGCCTCGGCGGCGCCAACCCGGATCCGGAAACGCTCGCGTCGCCGGGCCTGCTGGTCGCGCTGCTCGTCGCCGCGACGCTGTACATGCCCGTCGCGATGATGTTCTGGTTCGCGCCGGTGCTGACCGCGTGGCACGACATCCCGCCCGTCAAGGCGCTGTTCTTCAGCGTCGTGAGCTGCTGGCGCAACCGCGGCGCGTTCACGCTCTACGGGCTGCTGTGGTTCGCGGTCGCGCTCGGCGTGTCGTTCGGCATCGCCGCGCTGATGCAGGCGATCGGCGCCGGCGCCTACGCGCTGACGGTGATGATGCCCGCCACCATCATCATCACCTCGATGCTCTACTGCTCGTTCTACGCGACGTATCGCGGCTGCTTCGGCGTCCAGGAGCCCGACGCGCCGACCCTGCCCACCTCCCGCTGATCCCCCGCGGCCGCGCGCCCCGTCGCGCGCGGCCGCTCGATCCTTCCCCCGATTTTCCGCCGCTCGCCATTCGTCACATTTCGGCGCAGAATCATTTGCACGCTAATCTTTTGCACCCGCAGCCATCATGGACGCCCTGCCCACCCTGCCGCAAACGCTCGACGAACAGCTCTGCTTCGCGCTGTACTCGACCTCGCTCGCGATGACGAAGGCGTACAAGCCGCTCCTCGACAAGCTCGCGCTCACCTATCCGCAATACCTGACGATGCTGGTGCTGTGGGAGACCGACGACATGGCGGTCAAGGACATCGCGGCACGGCTCAGCCTGGATCCCGCCACCGTCACACCGCTGCTCAAGCGCCTCGAGGCGCTGGGCTACATCGAGCGGGTGCGCGGCACGCTCGACGAGCGGGTGGTTCACGCGCGCCTCACCGCCGAGGGCGCGGCGCTGCGCGACAAGGCCCGCTCGGTGCCCGCCGACCTGTTCTGCGCGATGCGGCAAACGCCCGAGTTCCTGGTCCGGCTGCGCGCCGACCTGACGCAGCTGCGCAGCGCGCTCGCCGACAACCTGCCGGACTGAACCCCATCCGATCCCGCTATCGCCTCGATAGCGAAAATTTAATTTGCACACTAATCATTATCGAACTATATTTCATCCCGTGGCCGACGCATCCTTCTCCGCCGAGCCGCCTTTCCAATCTATTCTAGTCAGGAGTCGCACCATGAACATCCTTTACAAGACGAGCGCTACCAGCACCGGCGGCCGCGATGGCCGCGCCGTCTCCGTCGACAACAAGCTGGATGTGAAGCTCGCGGCGCCGCGCGAACTGGGCGGCACGGGCGCGGAAGGCACGAATCCCGAGCAGCTGTTCGCCGCCGGCTATTCCGCGTGCTTCCTGAGCGCCATGAAGTTCGTCGCGGGCCAGAACAAGCAGGCGCTGCCGGCCGACACGACGGTCACGGCCCAGGTCGGCATCGGCCCGAACGATCACGGCGGCTTCGCGCTCGACGTGGAACTGCGCATCGCGCTGCCGGGCTTCGACACGGCCGCCGCCCAGGCGCTGGTCGACAAGGCGCATCAGGTCTGCCCGTACTCGAACGCCACCCGCAACAACGTCGCGGTGCGCCTCGTGGTGGCCTGAGCCTCAGCGCGCCGGCCCGGCCCACGGGCTGGGCGCGCGAAAAGCAAAAAGGCCTGCCGGCTTTAGCGCCGGCAGGCCTTTTTTAACTTTATGCGTATAAATTTACTAAACGCTTAGCGTGCGGTCATCCACGACGGCTGGCTCATCGCGGTCTCGCGGTCGAGCTTGCGCATGCGGAATTCGAGGTCGTACAGATCGGTGGCGTCGGCCAGGTAGGCATCGACACGCTCCTTTGCGATCTGCTCGGACGACTTCGTCAGGAACAGAAACAGGCGGCTCAGCAGATACATGATCGGTTTCTCCAATCCAAGGGATTTCTCTTAGGTATTTACCCGCATTATAGGGAAAACCCTGATCGAGTGCCAGCGCCCTGTGTCCGCGTGTCGCTACAACACGACAACGTCGCGCGCGCTCGCCGCGAAGAACGACCAGATCAGCGCGCTCGCGTCCGGCCCGATCGCCGCGTGGAACGGAACGGTGTCGTCGCCGCCCGCCCAGGCGTGGCCGAGGCCCTTGACGCGGCACAGCCGGACCACCGTCCGCGCGCCCTTGCGGTACTCGAGCGTGTCCATCCGGTCGTCGCGGGTCTCGACCCGAGACGCGCCGCGCAGGCTGCCCTGTGCGTCGGCCAGCCCGTTCAGCCGCAGGAATTCGACCGCGAGCTGGTCGGCGTTCTGCGGCACCACCACGCGATCGTCGTCGCCGTGGACGATCAGCGCCGGCATGCCCGGATACGCGCCCGGCTCGACCAGCGCATCGACGGCCGCGGCCGGGTTCTGATGCAGCCCGCGCCGCATCACGTCCATCGCCGTGATGCCCGACTGCGCCTCGCCGAACGCCGGACCGGAGTGCAGCGCCACCGCGGCGAAGCGGTGCGGATAGTAGAGCGCCAGCAGCGTCGCGAGCCCCGCGCCCGCCGACAGCCCCGCGACGTAGACCCGCGCCGGATCGAAACCGTGTTCGGCGACCAGCCCGTCGACCAGATCGGCGACGGCGCGCGCCTCGCCCCGGCCGCCGCGCTCGCTGTCGTCGTACCAGTGCCAGCAGCGGTGCGGATGCACGCGCGGATCCTGCTCCGGATAGAGCACCGCGAAACCGTGGCGGTCGGCCAGCAGGTTCATGCGGGTGCCCTGGGCGAACTGGTCGATGTCCTGCTTGCAGCCATGCAGCATCACCACCAGCGGACGTGGGCCATCGACCTCGCCCGGCGGCACGTACAGGCCGTAGGACAGGTGTTGGACGAAGCGGCCGAGCATGGGCGGCAGCGGATGTTCTGCGCGCAGCCAGTCGCCGCCCGCCCACGCGGCGGCGCGTGGGCGCACGCGCGATTCGCGCGGCGCGACGGATGCCGCGGCGGGCCACAGCGCGCCCGCTTGCTGGCCGGGCTGGGGCGGCAGGTGAAGCATGCGTTTCATCCCGCCCAGCCAGAGTTTCGTCAGACTTTTTGGTCATCGATCGAGGCTCACAGTCGAAAGGGACGCGCCGGGACGCGCCAAGGTGAATTTGTGCAACGCACAATAGCATGCTTTGCGGAAACTTTCCGACGCCCCCAAAGTTCTCCAGGCGAACTATCGGAATCCTGAACGCGCCCCCCTGTATACTGAAGGCTGGTTGCTTGGATTATTCGTTGTCGTCGCTGTGCCCGGCTCGCGCGTTGATCAAGCATTTCCCCCCTCCTGCCTCCGTCACCCCCTGATGTACGACCTGCCGCCTCGTCTGTGGATCTCGATCACCGCGCTCGGTGGCGCGGGCCTCACGCTGCCGCTCGCCGTCACGATCGCCCTTTGGCTCGCGCTCGGCTACTCGCTGCGCCGCGCAGCGGCCTGGCTCGCCGTGCTGGGCGCCGCGATCGGCGTGGTCGCGCTGACCAAGATCGCCTTCCTCGGCTGGGGCATCGGCGTGCGCGCCTGGGATTTCACCGGCTTCAGCGGCCATGCGATGCTGTCCACCTCGGTCTATCCGGTCGCGCTGTTCCTGATGCTCTTCCACACCCGCACGCCGGTACGCATCGCAGGCGTCGCGCTCGGCCTCGCCGCGGGCGTCGCGGTCGGGCTGTCACGCGTCGTGCTCGACGCGCATTCCCCCCTCCGAGGCGGTCACCGGCTGCATCATCGGCGCGCTCGCCGCCCTGACCTTCATTATCGGCTCCTGGCAGGCGCAGCCGCACCGCTGGTCAGCGTCCGCCGTGGCGGTCAGCCTCGTGCTCGTGACCCTCGCGCTGCACGGCGTCACCGTGCCGTCGCACCGCTGGGTCACCCAGGTCGCGCTGCAACTGTCCGGACACGAGCGTCCGTATGTCCGCGCGCGCTGGAAGGCGAACCCGAACTATCGCCCCGCCGCGCGGCCCGCCTCCCAGCAGCAAACTCTCGACACGCCCGCCCCCCGTCACGCCTGAGCCCCGCCCCGCGCGCGCCGGGCCGTCATGCGCGCCGCCGGATGACCGGTATGTCGAGCGTTATTACCCACCCTATATTACGATTACGTTTTTCCTCCACACGAGCGCCACCGCCATGTCCGCAGCCCGCTTCACCCGCCGCCTGTTCGTCCGCACGCTTTCGCTCGCCGCGCTCGCGGCCGGGTTCGCCGCCGTCCAGCCGGCGGCCCGCGCCGCCGACGAACTGGTCGTGTCCGCCGCGGCCAGCCTGACCAACGCATTCAAGGCAGTCGGCGACGCCTACGAGAAGCAGCATCCGGGCACCCACGTGCTGTTCAATTTCGGCGCGTCCGACGTGCTGATGCAGCAGATCGCGAAGGGCGCGCCCGCGGACGTGTTCGCGTCCGCCGACCAGAAGGCGATGGATCGCGCGGTCGGCGAGAACGTGATCGCGACCGGCACGCGGCGCGACTTCGCCGCGAATTCGCTGGTGCTGATCGTGCCCGCCGACAGCCCGGCGCGCTTCGCCTCGCTGCGCGACCTGACGGCGGCCGGCGTGAAGCACGTCGCCTACGGCGACCCGGCGTCCGTGCCGGTCGGCCGGTATACGGAAGGCGCGCTGAAGGCGGCCGGCGTGTGGAACGACGTGAGCCCGAAGGGCGTGCTCGCCGCCAACGTGCGGCAGAGCCTCGACTATGTCGCGCGCGGCGAAGTCGACGCGGGCTTCGTGTTCGGCACCGATGCGGCCGTGATGCCCGAGCGCGTGAAGGTCGCGCTGACGGTGCCCACCCAGACGCCGATCACCTATCCGATCGCGGTCGTGAAGGACAGCCGGCGCGCGGCCGATGCGAAGGGCTTCGTCGATTTCGTGCTGTCGCCGGCGGGCCAGGCGGTGCTGGCGAAGTACGGCTTCAAGCCGGCCGCAACGGCGAACTAGGCGGTTCGTCATGCATGACGCGTGGATCCCGCTGCTGCTGTCGCTGAAGGTCGCGGGCTGGGCGACGGCGCTCGACATCGTGCTCGGCGTCGCCGCCGGCTATGCGCTCGCGCGCTGGCGCTCGCCTGCGCGCGACGTGGTCGACTCCCTGCTGACGCTGCCGCTCGTCCTGCCGCCGACCGTGCTCGGCTACTACCTGCTGGTGCTGCTCGGCCGGCGCGGCGTGATCGGCGCATGGCTCGACCAGCTCGGCATCCAGCTGGTATTCACCTGGCAGGGCGCGGTGATCGCGTCGATGGTGGTCGCGTTCCCGCTGATCCTGAAGTCGGCGCGCGCGGCCTTCGAATCGGTCGATCCGCAGCTCGAACGCGCCGCGCGCACGCTCGGCGTCAGCGAAGCCGGCATCTTCTTCCGGGTCACGCTGCCGCTCGCCGCGCGCGGCATCCTCGCGGGCGCGCTGCTCGCGTTCGCGCGGGCGCTCGGCGAATTCGGCGCGACGCTGATGATCGCCGGCAACCTGCCCGGACGCACCCAGACGCTGTCGGTCGCGGTCTACGCGGCCGTGCAGGCCGGCGACGACAACACCGCGAACTTCCTCGTGCTCGTCACCTCGGTCACCTGCGTGCTGATCCTGCTCATCGCCGGCCGGCTCGTGCCGCAGCGCGCGCTGCTCGGGGCCCGCTGACATGAGCCTCGTCGTCGACATCCGCAAGACCTATGCGACGCCCGAGCGCCAATTCGCGCTCGACGTCGCGTTCGCGTCGAACGCCCAGCGCATCGTGCTGTTCGGGCCGTCCGGCGCGGGCAAGAGCCTGACGCTGCAGGCGATCGCCGGGCTGCTCACGCCGGAGCAGGGCAGCATCTCGCTGAACGGCGAGGCGCTGTTCGATTCGGCGCGCGGCATCGACGTGCCGACGCAGGCGCGGCGCGTCGCCTACCTGTTCCAGGACTACGCGCTGTTTCCGCACCTGAACGTGCGCCAGAACCTCGCGTTCGGCCTGCGGCGCGGCTGGCGCAATCCGCGCGCGAATGCGTTGCCGCCCGAGGTCGCGTACTGGTTGCGCGCCTTCGAGCTCGAAGCGCTCGCGGGCCATTTCCCCGCGCAGTTGTCGGGCGGACAAAAGCAGCGCGTCGCGCTCGCGCGCGCGCTGATCGCGCAGCCGCGCATCCTGCTGCTCGACGAGCCGTTCTCCGCGCTCGACGTCGCGATGCGCCAGCGCATGCGCCGCGAACTCGCCGACCTGCAGGCGCGCCTCGACATTCCGATGGTGCTGATCACGCACGACCCCGACGACGTCGCCGCGTTCGGCGACGAGGTCGTGCGCCTGCACGACGGCCGCGTGCAGCCCGGGGCACCGCTGGCGGAATGGGTGGCGAGCGTGCGCTGAGGCCGCGCCGGGCCGGACATGCGGGGGCGGGGGTGAGGCCGCTTCGGTTCCGGTCCGTGTGACAGGAGCGTTCGACGCTATCTGTCCACGCTGCGCGCTGCCCGAATGAGCGGCCCGCGCGGATCGCCGCAACAGCGGATACGGAGAACGCTGCGCGGAGCGCGCCAGATCTCTGCCAACCGAGCCGGAGTGCTCACACGCCACGCCCGGCAATCTCGAACCGCGGGCCCGCACGAGCGGCAAGCGCATGTCATTGCAACGGCAGATTTCAAATGGCATCGGCTGCGCGCTCGGGATCGCGTGAGCCGACGCCTCCATCGCGCGCTCAAGCGCATCGATCACAGTCCCGTATCGGCGAGGCGCTTGCGCTGGAGCATCGAAGAACGGCGCGGGCCGCGCCCATGTCTTCATCGAACGCTTCGATCGATCCCCGCCCGCCAGGCGCCCTCGAAAAACAAAACCCCGCACTGAGAACAGCGCGGGGTTCGCCAAACCATCAGCCCGCCTGACGCGGGCCACGCTCGCGCGTCAGCCGTTCACCGCCAGGATCACGCTCGACGCCTTGAACGCCGCGAGCGCTTTCACGCCCTTCGCGAGCGCGAGCGCATCGACGCTTTCGTTGGTCACGATCGCCGCAAGCGTCACGCCGCCGTCGAGCGCCAGCAGCACCTCGCTGTTGACCGCGCCCCGCTTCACGTCGCTCACCACGCCGCGCAGCTGATTGCGGGTCGACAGCCGCAACGGCGCGCCGTCGTCCTCCGTCGCCAGAATCACCCACGACGCCTTGACGAGCGCGCAAGCCTGCCCGCCGACCGCGAGACCCAGCGCCTCCGTGCTCTCGTGCGTCACGACGGCGACGATCGTCTGGCCGCCCGGCAACGCCAGCGTGACTTCGTCGTTTACCGCCCCATGCTTGATCGACGCGACCTCGCCGAGCAACTGGTTGCGTGCGCTTGTCTTCATGCCAATTCTCCCGATGAGTTCCCAGTTGACCGCAAAACCTGCCACCGCCGCGCTCGCGGCCTCGACAAACCGGCGATGCTCGCGCTCGATCACGCGAAACGCATCGATCAGCTCGATCGCGCGCGGCGTCAGCACCGTGCCGCCGCCGCCCTTGCCGCCCGTCGAGCGCAGCACGAGCGGCTCGCCGGCCAGATTATTCATCGTGTCGATCGCATCCCAGGCCCCCTTGTAGCTGAGGCCGACCGCCTTCGCCGCACGCGTGATCGAGCCGGTCTCGCCGATCGCGGCGAGGAGCGCGATGCGCGCCGCGCCGCCGAGTGTGTGCGCGCCCGCGTGCAGCCACAGTTCGCCGCGCAGCGCGAGCGGTTCGCGAGCGGAAGCCGATGACGGCAAGGGGGTGGGATCGGTCATGACAGCGAGGCGGCGGCGGGGAAACTCATTATAGTCAAGCCGTGCGCCCGCCGATCTTCGGTGTGCGCAGCTCGCGCAACAAGCCCTCGGCCTCGCGCGCCGCGTGCCGCTGCGCGGCCGCGCCATAGCCGCGCGCGAACCCCAGCTGATAAGCAGGCGCCGCCAGCCGTTCGAGGCAGCGCAGCGCGACGGCCGCGTCGTTCGCGTCGCCGAGCACGCTCTGGACGCGCGCAAGCACGCGCGTCGTCTCGCCGCGCGTGCGGCGCGACGCCAGCGAGGCGAAGAACTCCAGCGCGTAACGCAGCCGCTTCGCATCGATCCGCACCTGGTGCCGCGCGGCCGCATCGAGCGCCGTGAGTTTCGGCGCGCCGTACAGATGCCCGAACAGCCGGCTCACGCGCTTCGCCGCATGGCGCTTGAGCGAGGGCAACGCGCGGTCCGCGCCGCGTGTGGGCGACGCCTCCTCGGCACTCGCCTCCGGCGCGCCGAGCCCGCACAGCCATTCGAGCCAGGACAGCGCGAGCCCCGCGTAACGCGCCGAGCCAAGCGCCTGACGCAACTCGGTGCGCGCCGCCGCGCCATGCGCGTGCGCGGCGGCGAGTGTCGCGCTCCACGCGTCGGGATCGCTGTCCGCCGCCGCCAGCGCCGGCAGCGTCGAGGCACCGCAGACATCCCAGTCGCGCACCGCGCCGAGCAGGCCGCCCAGCCAGCCCAGCTCACCCGCGAACGCGTGCTTCCACGCGCCATCGGCGAAATGCGGAAACAAACGCATCAGCGTGCGCAGGCGGCGCAACGCCACCCGCATCTGGTGCACGTATTCCGGATCGCCGGTGTCGCGCGCGCCGGCTTCGTTCGCGAACCACTGCGCGGTCACGTTGCCGCCCAGCGCAAACAATGCCGCGCGCTGCGTGCGCAGCCCGGTCAGATCGACGCGCGAGGTTTTCACGGGCTCGGCGCGCGCATCCAGCGCCATCCCCTGACATGCGCGATCGAGTGCGCCCGTCAGCAGCGGGAAGGCGGGCCACGCACCGCTCAACTCCCGCACCGCACGGAACAGCGCGCGCAGCGCCGCCGCGCGCCGGGTGTCGTCGTCGGCGTCCGCGACGGCCGCGCGCAACTCGCAAAAACGCAACGCGCCGTCGGCGTCGGGCTGGGTGAGATCGTCGAGCGTCAACTCGATCACAAGGCCGTCCTCGTCCTGCCAGCGGCCACGTCGACGCATGCTGACGAGCGTGGCCGCCGGCGCGCCGGCGTGGTCGGAGGAATCGGTTGGAGGCGGCGCAACCGGCAGTTCGGCGTGCCGTTCATCGAAGCGCTCGCGGATCGCAACGCCGGGCGCAAATGCACGCGCACGCGCGGCGAGCACATATCGGCCCTGGTCGGTGGTTTCGATCCAGGTCCACCAGCAGCCCGGCGCGCCGGGCTCCGCCTCGGGCATCCGGCAGGGCGCGATCGAGATGCGCTCGGCGCCGCGCCGCATCTTCACCTGCGGACAGATCCGCCACGCGCGCACCAGTTCCGCGCCGAAATCGCGGGCCGCACGCCCGCGGACGCCGGCGTTCGCCGGCCAGTGTTGCAACGGAAATCCCAGCACGATCTCCAGCACGCGCGACATGGCCCCTCCGCGATCGGCGCGCCCGGGCGGGCGCATCCGGTGCCATGGTACACGGCCTCCCAGCCGCCCGGACAGCGTCCGGACGCCGCGCGGCGCACCAAGGTGCGCGACTTCCTGCATCGCTCGACGACGTCTCGATGCGTGCGCCGCCGTCGCGGCGTTCCGATACGGGTGCGTCGTCCACGGTGTCCGGAACGCGCCGGCGGTGGATGCCCGGCCGTCTTGATCATGCCGGCGATGGCGGGTCGCTTCGCATGCGTCCCCCGCCTCATGCCGCCCGGGTCCGGCGTCGGCGGCGCGCAACCGGGCGGGCCAATTCAGAATGCGTGATCGCCGCAGGGGCGTTCCGATACCGGCACGTCGCCAACGATGTTCGAAGCGCAACGCCGGTGGATGCCCGGCAGCATTGAAACCCTGGCGGCCATTGCGGGCCGCTGCACATGCGTCCGCCGCCCCATGCTGCCCGGGACCGGAGTCAGCCGCGCGCCCCCGGACGGGCCCACTGAGAACGCGTTACAACCGCTGTGGCGCTCCGATACAGGCGCATCGCCAATCTATTCGGAATGCGCCCTCGGCAAATGCCCGGCGGTATTGGCACCCTGTCGGCAATAGCGGACCTTCGCCTGCTTCCCCGCCCCATGCTGCCCGAGCCTGGGACCCGCAGCGTGCTAGAGCGGGCCCACTCAGAAAATGTGTTCGGCGTCCGCCGGCGGAACGACCCATGCGTGCATGCGTTCTTCGTAGACCGAGACGTTCGGCGCGGGGAAGCTCGGATCGGCGAACGCCCCGACGGGAATCGCCAGGTACGCCTCCAGTCCCTCGGGTTCGTAGTAAACCGTCGAGCCGCAGTGGGGGCAGAAGTGGAATGTGATGCGGGAGCCTTCGTCACCGACGCGCACGTACTCGGATGAAGTCCCTGAAAGCGATACGTCCTCGCGACGGAATCTGGCCTGCTGGCTGAAGGCGCTGCCCGTCCTGCGCTGGCAGGCGAGGCAGTGGCAGATGGAGATACGTACCGGCTCGCCGACGACCTCGGCGCTGAGCTGGCCGCAACTGCAGGATGCTAGACGTCGAGACATAGGTCCTGAGGATCGTGGTCGTCAATGGCTGGATGATAGCGGCAGCGGCGGCCATGGTCAGCCCGGTTTTCAAAACCGCCGCCCGCACGACGTCGACTATCGCGATGACCGCGACCCGGTCGACGCCGCCGCGCACCTCGATCGGTTGCAGCCGACGCTCGCACCGGGGAAGCGGAGGGACGGTTGCGCGGAAACCGTCGGCGCAGCCGGACGCCTGGAAAATCGTCGAGCGGGCGACACGCGAAGCCGCCGGCATCCCCCCGCATCGCCGCGCCGGTTACGCGACCGACTATTCCGGCGCGTACTGCGCGATGCCGTTGCCGAACGACCAGTTCTCCTTGCGGACCTCGACGAGATTGATGAACACGTCCTCGGGACGCACCCCGGGCGACGCCGCGAGCGCCTCGACGATCTGCCGGTACAACGCCCGCTTCTGCTCCGGCCCGCGGGAATCGGTGACCGTGATCTGGATCATCACGAGATCGTCGCTGCGCGCGATGCCCAGGTACTGACGGTCGTAGAGGAAGTTGTCGTCGCGATGCTCGGTGACGGCCATGAAAAGGTCGTCGTCGGGCACGTTGAACACGCGCGTCAAGGCCTGTTGAATGCCGGCTGACAAGGCGCGGCGATACGCGGCCGGCTTGCCTTCGCGCAACGCGATTCGGGTGAACGGCATGGCGGTTCTCCTGATTGAGGGGGACGGGACGGTCGTCAAATCCACCTTCAGCTTAGGCACCCCCATCTATAATGAACAGATATCAATGAATATTTCATCCATTTCCACCTGAAATGAAACCCCTCGATCTCGATGCCGTGCGCGCGTTCGTGCTGGTGGCCGATCTCGCGAGCTTCACGCGCGCCGCCGACGCGCTCGGCACCACCCAATCGGCCGTCAGCCTGAAGCTCAAGCGGCTCGAAACCCATCTCGGCAAGCCGCTGCTCGCGCGCACGCCGCGCGTCGTGAAGCTCGCGCCCGACGGCGCGCGCTTCCTGCCGGCCGCCCGCGCGCTGCTCGACGCGCACGAGCAGGCGCTCGGCGCGCTCGCGGCCACGCCGCGGCGGCTCGTGCTCGGCGTCAGCGAGCACGTCGCGGTGCCGGACCTGCCCGCCGTGCTGAGCGGCCTGCACCGGCACGACCCGGGGCTCGCGCTCGAAATGCACCTCGGCACCTCGAGCGACCTGCTCGCCCGCTACGACGACCGCCGCCTCGACGCCGTCATCGTGCGCCACGAGCCCACGGAAGACCCGCCCCGCGACGACGGCACGCTGCTGTTCAGCGAACCGCTGGCCTGGCTCGCCGCGCCCGGCTGGACGCCGCGCGCGGGCGAGCCGCTGCCGCTCGCGGTGCTGGCCGGCCCGTGCGGGGTCCGCTCGGCCGCGCTGCGCGCGCTCGAGCGGGCCGGGCTGCCGTGGCGCGAACGCTTCACGGGCGGCGGCGTCGCCGCGGTCGCCGCCGCCGCCGCAGCGGGCCTCGCCGTCTCCCCGCTCGCGCGCCGCGTCGCGCCGCGCACGCTGGTCGAGGTCGGCGCGCGCCTCGGCCTGCCGCCGCTGCCCGAATCGCAGGTCGTGCTGTACTCGCGGGTGCGCGACGCGCGCTCGATCGACACGCTGCGTCGTTTCGCCGACAGTCTCGCCGGGCCGGCGTAGACTAGCGGGTCGCGCCACTGCCGCCGCCCACCCGACTCCGATCCGCCGCATGACACCGTCCGCCCGCCAACACCTTCGCGCCAACCTGCTGATGCTCGCCGCCGCCGCGATCTGGGGGTCGGCATTCGTCGCCCAACGCCTGAGCCTCGACGTGATCGGGCCGTTCCTGTTCACCGGGCTGCGCTTCCTGCTCGGCGCGGCGGTGCTGACGCCGCTGCTGTGGATGAAGGCGTCCGCGCGCGCCCAACTCGCGGCGATCGCGCGCGACCGCACGCTGCTGCTGCCCGGCATCGCGCTCGGCGCGCTGCTCGCGGTCTCGATCTCGCTGCAGCAGATCGGCCTCCAGTACACGAAGATCGCCAATGCCGGCTTCATCAGTTCGCTGTACGTCGTGCTCGTGCCGCTCCTCGGCGTGCTGCTGCGCCACCGCACCGGCCTCGGCACCTGGTTCGGCGCGCTGCTCGCCGCGCTCGGCCTGTACTTCCTCAGCATCGACGAGCACTTCTCGATCCTGTACGGCGACTGGTTCCAGCTCGCGGGCGCGTTCGTGATCGCCGCGCACGTGATGGCGGTCGGCTATCTCGCGCGCCGCCACGATCCGCTCGTGCTGTCGTTCCTGCAGTTCGTGGTCTGCGGCCTGCTGTGCAGCGCGCTCGGCGCCGTGTTCGAGCCGTTCAGCCTGACCATGCTCCGGCACGCGCTGCCCACGCTGCTGTACGGCGGCCTGCTGTCGGTCGGCGTCGGCTATACGCTGCAGGTCGTCGCGCAGCGCAACGCCGCGCCCGCGCACGCCGCCGTGATCTTCAGCATGGAAGGCGTATTCGCCGCGTTCGCCGGCTGGGCCGCGCTGGGCGAAACCCTGTCGGCGCGCGCGCTGCTCGGCTGCGCGCTGATGCTGGCCGGCCTGCTCGCGTGCCAGTTGCTGCCCACCCGCGACGCCGCACCCGGCAACGACGCGCAACCGGCCTGAGACCGCCCTGCCCGACCCATCCCTATAATGGCGCTTGGTTCCATTCCCGCACCCTGATCCAGAACACGCCGTGACTCCGCTCTCCGCCGATCCGGCCGCCGCGCTGCTGCGCGCGCGCGCCGCGTACTTCGCCGCCGAAACGGCGCGCTTCGCGCGCGACCAGGTCCTGTCCACGGTCTCGCACGACCTGCGCGGGCCGCTCAACGCCATGCACAGCTGGGCCTACGTGCTCGAACGCCAGCTCGCCCACGCGGACGCCAACGTCCTGCGCGCGCTTGCCGGCATCCGCACCGGCATCGAACAGCAGACGAAGCTGATCGAGACGCAGGTCGACGCGCCGCGCGCCGCGACCCGCGCGCTCGCGCTCGATTGCGCCGCCGTCGCGCCCGCCGAACTCGCGCAGCAGGCGGCGGCGCTCGCGCGCCTCGCCCTTGCCGACGCGCGCGGCACGCCGCTCGAAATCGAACCGGCGCCCGACCTGGCCGCGATCATCTCCGCCGACGGCGAGCGGCTCGCCCAGGCGCTGTTCGCCATGCTGACCTACGCGGCCGAGGCCGGCGCGCCGCATCGCACGGTCACGCTCGCCGCCTCGTCGGACGCCGCCACGCTGCGCTTCGAGGTGCGCTTCACCGTGCACCGCGACGCACTCGTCGATGCGGCCCTGCCTCACCTGCTCGAAGCGTTCGCGCGCGAGCAGGCCTTGCAGGTGCAGGACGCGAAGCGCGGCGCCTGGGCGCTCGGGCTGTGCCTGCGCGTCGCGCAGGCGCATGGCGGCGCCTTCGCGCAGGACCCGCTCGTCGACGGCGCGCCGTCCACGCTGGCGCTGACGCTGCCGCGCACGGCCGTCCGCTGAGCGCGCTGCGCAACGCAAATCATTACGTTTTCCTTTCCAGCCCTATACTGACGCTTCTTTCATTTCCGGAGTGATTTCTTGATACAGATCTTCGCGCTCATCGGCGCGTTGTTCCTGGTGGCCCTGAACGGTTTCTTCGTCGCGGCCGAATTCGGCCTCGTCAAGCTGCGCGCGACCCGCGTCAAGACGCTCGCGCGCCAGCACGGGCTGCGCGGCCGCATCCTGCGCATCGTCCATGCGCGCCTCGACGCCTATCTGTCCGCCTGTCAGCTCGGCATCACGCTCGCCTCGCTCGGCCTCGGCTGGATCGGCGAGCCCGCGTTCTCCCAGCTGCTGACGCCGCTCCTGGCGGCGCTCGGGGTCGAGTCCGAGCAGGTCGTGCACCTGGTCTCGCTCGTGTTCGCGTTCTCGCTGATCTCGTTCCTGCACATCGTCGTCGGCGAGCTGGCGCCGAAATCGATGGCGATCCGCGAGTCGGAGAAGGTCGGCCTGTGGGTGGCCCTGCCGCTGTACGCGTTCTACTGGGCGATGTATCCGGCGATCTGGGTGCTGAACACGAGCGCGAACGCGATCCTGCGCATGGTGGGGCTGTCCGCCGGGCACGGCGACGACGCCCACTACTCGACCGACGAGCTGAAGCTGATCCTGCGCAGCCGCCGCAACGCGGCGGGCGCGTCGAAGACGGCGAAGGCCGCGTACAGCACCGACGAATGGAATACGCTCGCGCATTCCCTCGATTTCTCGTCGATGACGGTGTCGGACCTGATGCGCCCCGCGCACGAGATGGTCGGCCTGCGCCGCGACGTCTCGCTCGCCGACAACATGGAGGTGGTCGCTCGGCACCGCTTCAGCCGCTATCCGCTGTTCGGCGATGCATCGCGCGAACACGTGGGCGGCCTGATCCACCTGAAGGACCTGCTGCTCGCGCGCCACGCGGGCGCGGCGCTCGACGACCTGTCCGACTACGTGCGCCCGGTCCAGTACGTGAAACCCGACACGCCCGCGCTCGACCTGTTCCGGCGCTTCCGCAAGGGCGCGCCGCATTTCGCGCTGGTCGGCAACAAGCATGAGAAGCCGATCGGCTTCCTGACGCTCGACAACCTGCTCGGCGCGCTGGTCGGCCAGATCCACGACGAATTCCGCCAGGGCGCATCGGACTGGAGCCGCCTCGACGACGGCACGCTGATGGGCAAGGGCAGCCTGCCCGTGGTGTCGCTCGAACAGGCGCTCGGCATCGACATCGACGAAGGGCGCGCCGAGTCGGTCGGCGGCCTCGTGATCCAGGCGTTGAGCGACCTGCCGAGCGAAGGCCAGCGTGTGTCGTTCGAACGCTTCGACGTGGTCGTGAAGAAAATGATCGGGCCGCGCATCGTGCTGGTGCGCGTCTATCCGAAGGCGGCGAAGGAAGCGGACGAATAAGCGCCGCCCGCGCCTCCTCGCGAAGGCGCGCGACCGCGAGGTCGCGCGCCTTTTTTCATGCGCCGTCGCGCAGCAGGTCGCCGCGGATCCAGTCGAGCACCGATGCGTGCCGCGGTTGCCAGCCCAGCACGCTGCGCGCGCGTTCGCCGCGCACCCGGCTGTTCGAGCCGAGGCCGTAGTTCGCCATCTCGTAGCCCCATTCCGCTTCCGCGTCGGCGAGCGGCCAGTCCTGCGCCGCGCCCAGCCCCATCGCGGCGGCGATCGCCGCCGTCATGTCGCGGTACGACGCCTCGCCGTTCTCGACGAAGTAGAACGCGCCCGCCGGCGTCTTCGCCAACGCGAGGCGGTACAGGTCGACCACGTCGTCGATATGCACGTTCGACCAGATGTTGAGCCCGCGCCCGACATGGCGCACGATCCCGCTCTTGCGCGCCTGGCGCACGAGGCGCGGCAGCTGCACTCTCTCGCGCGGCAGGCCGCGGCCGTGTCCGTAGATCAGCGTGTTGCACAGTACCGCGCTGCGCACGCCCTCCTCGGCGGCCGCCAGCACGCGGCGGTCGAGCGCGACCCGCGCGGCCTTGTCCGGCGTCGGCTCCGGCAGCGCATCCTCGTGATAGATCCGTTCGCTGCCTTCGCCGCCCGAGGCGTCGCCGACGATGCTCGACCCGCTCGTGTGCAGCAGCACCTTGCCCGAGCCGCGCAGCCCGTCGATCAGCGCCTCGATCGCGCCGCGATGATCGCTGCTCGCCGCATTGACGACCGCGTCCGCCGCGCCAGCCTGCGCGGCCAGCAGCGCGTGCGCGTCGAGCGTGCCCGTCACCGGCGTCACGCCGATCCGCGCGAGCGCGTCGGCCTGCGCCGGATCGCGCACGAGCCCGCTCACCCGATGGCCGTCGGCGACGAGCCCCGCCGCGATCGAACCGCCGATGAAGCCGCCCGCGCCTGTCACGAAAATGTTCATGCCGCCCTCCTTGTGTCGATGCCAGATGGAATGGCGTCAGTGTGGCCGCACGCGCGCGCCGGAAAAACCGTGCTAGGCTCAAGTCATTCTTGATTCCGGATCAACAATGAAGACCACGACCGAGGAACTGCAGATGTTCGTCGCGATCGTCGACAGCGGTTCGATCACCGCCGCCGCCGACCAGCTCGGGCAGACCGTCTCGGGCGTGAGCCGCGCGCTGCACCGCCTCGAACGCAAGCTCGGCGTCACGCTGTTACGCCGCACGACCCGCAGCTCGCAGCTGAGCGACGAGGGCGAACTGCTGCTCGCGCGCGCCCGCGACATCCTGCAGTCGATCGAGGAAGCGGAAACCGCGGTCGCGCTCGGCCGCGGGAAGCCGGCGGGCCGGCTGCGCGTCGACGCGGCCACGCCGTTCATGCTGCATGCGATCGTGCCGCACCTGCCCGCGTTCGTCGCGCGCTATCCGGACATCCAGCTCGAACTCAGCAACAACGAACGTTTCGTCGACCTGATCGAACAGCGGATCGACATCGCGATCCGGATCGGCGAGCTGCCCGATTCGTCGCTGCATGCGCGCGCGCTCGGCGCGAGCCCGCGCCGGCTGCTCGCGAGCCCCGCCTATCTCGCCGGACACGGCGCGCCGCGCACGCCCGCCGATCTGAAGCGGCACAGGCTGCTCGGCTTCACCGAACCCGACACGCTGAACCGCTGGCCCATCCGGCAGCGCGGCAGCGACTGGCTGCGCATCGAGCCGACGCTGGCCGCGTCGAGCGGCGAAACGCTGCGGCACATGGCGCTCGCGGGCCTCGGCATCGCCTGTCTCGCCGACTTCATGTGCGCGGCCGACGTCGCGGCGGGCCGCCTCGTGCCGCTGCTGCCCCGCGCCATGAGCGAGCATCGGCAACCCGTATCCGCCGTGTATTATCGGCACGCTGCGCTGACCGGCCGCGTGCAGGGCTTTCTCGACTTCCTCGCGCAGCACGTGAAACTCTAGCGAGCCGCGCGCGGCTTACTTCATCCCGGCCGTTTCTCCCGCCTTTCCCGCATGCCCGACGCTCACCCGCTGCCCGCGCACTACCTGATCACGCCCGAGCCCGCCTCCGGCGCCGACGCCGATCTGGCCGACTTCCTCGCGCGCCTGTCGGCCGCGCTCGAGGGCGGCCATCGGCTCGTCCAGCTGCGCGTGAAATCGCTGCCCGCCGGGGCATACGCGACACTCGCGGCCGATGCCGTCGCGCGCTGCCACGCCCACGCGGCGCGCATCGTGCTCAACGGCCCGCTCGATCCGGCGCGCGCGCTCGCAAGCGGCGCGGACGGCGTGCATCTGGGCAGCCTCGCGCTCGCCGCGCTGGAGGCGCGGCCGCTGCCGGCCGAGCGCCTGCTGTCGGTCGCCTGTCACTCGCGGGAACACGTCCTGCGGGCCATGCGCATCGGCGCGGATTGCGCGACGCTCTCGCCCGTGCTGCCGACGCTCACCCATCCGGGCGCGCCCACGCTGGGCTGGGAACGCTTCGCCGCCTGCGCGGCGGATGCGGGCCTGCCGATCTACGCGCTCGGCGGCATGACGCCCGCGCTGCTGCCCGTCGCGCGCGCGCACGGCGCGCACGGCATCGCGGGGATTCGCGGCTTCTGGTAGGCGCCGCGCGTCACCAGGACGCGCGCGGGCGCGCGATGTCGTCGGGTGAATGGCGCGCGTCGTGCGTCAGCGCATAGTGATTGACGTCGCCCGTGAGCCATGCCACGAGCGCATACGGCGGCAGCACGCCGATGTCGACCCGGTCCCGCACGCGCGCCGGCGTCTCGAACACGATCGTCCCGTCGGGCGCGTCGTCGAAACGCAAGTCCTCCGGCGACAGATTCAGCGCCAGGCTCAGCACCTCGCCGTCACCCAGCCGCCACGCCGCGACCAGCGCATCGGTCTCCGCGCCGTCATCGGCGCGCAGCAGGTCGGCGCGTTGCGGCCGCGCATCGGCCAGCCTCGGCGCGATCAGCTTCGCGCGCACGGCCAGCGCCGACTGGACCACATGGCGGCGCTCGATGTCGCCGGCCGCCTCTTCGAAGACCAGCGGGATCTGCGGCGTCAGCAGCGACAGCGCAAGCGCCGCCAGCTCGGCCTCGCGCGCGGGCCGCACCGTCTGCGCCAGGCCGTCCGACAGGACGAGCGCGCTCATCGCCATCCCCTCCGCCGCGCCCGCGTCGCTGCGCTGGAACACCGCGCCGTCCGCCGTCAGCGCGCGCGCAAGCGCATGGATCGACTGGCGGTTCGACACGCCCTCGTGGCAGGCGCCGTCGTGACGGCCGGTCAGGCGATGCAGCGCGCGCTCGCCGCAACCGTTCCATTGCGCGTCGAAGTGCGTGTCCGCGAGATGCGCGGGGTGACGCTCGCTGCCGAGCACGAGATGCACGAGGCGATCGCCCGTGATCGCGCCATGCACCCGGTCGGCGATCTCGCGCAGCCAGATGCTGCCGATCCGGTCCGCCTCGCGCAGCCGCAGCCCGTCGCAGCGGTATTCCTCTAGCCAATACAGCGCGTTGTCGCAGAAGAAATCGCACACCTGCGGATGGTCGAGCGCGAGCGACGGCGCCTGCAGCGGATCGTCGCCGCTGCGGAAGAACGGCGCGGCATAGTGGCGCAATGCGTCGTCGCCGCCGCCGCCGAAACGCGCGAAGTCGAGATCGAGCAGCACCGCGAGGCCCTGCCCGTGGGCCGCGTCGATCAGCGACTTCAGTGCGTCGGGGCCGCCCTGCGCGGCGCTCGGCGCAAACGGCAGGCTGTCGTGCGCCGTGTGCGGCGTCGCCAGCAGTTCGAGCGCGGTCACGCCCATCCGCGCGAGTTGCGGCAGACGGCGCCGCACGCCGTCATAGCCGCCCGCGAGGCCCGGATCGATCGCGTACAGCGCGATCTCTTCCCACGGCCGGCCACGCCAGAACGTGTGCCGCCAGGTGAAGGCGCGCGGATCGACGACCTCGCTTTCGCCCGCGATGCCGTCGGGCTGCGCGCGCGAGGCCGGATCGGGAATCAGCAGCGCGCCGTCGAGCCGGTAACGGTAGCGGGTGCCCGCGCCGCATTCGGCGAACACCTCGAACCAGCCGTCGCCGGCATGCGTCATCGGCACGGTTCGCGCAGTCGCGCCCGGCGGCGTGCATTCGAGCGCGACCTCGGCATGGGCGGGCGCCCACAGGCGGAAATGGGTACGGGGTGTCGCACAGGCGGCGCCGCACGGCTGGGCGCCGAACGGCAGGCAGTGAGCATAGTGACGCGCGTACGGATCATGCGGACAATCGGACATGATTGCGCTCCTCGTGCGTGCAGAGGCATCGGACGCGCCGCCGGAGCGGGCGCGCATGCGTGCAGCGCTTGGCCGGACAGAACAGACTGATCAGTATGCGCTGAATCGCTCAGCAGCGCGTTCGATTTAAATCAGAACCGACCCCGGACGGCCATCTCACGCAACCGTGGGCGACGCGCGATGCGGATTCGCGCATCGCGCCGTTTGCGCTGGCCGTTTGCGCTGGCCGTTTGCGCTGGCCGTTTGCGCTGGCCGTTTGCGCTGGCCGTTTGCGCTGGCCGTTTGCGCTGGCCGTTTGCGCTGGCCGTTTGCGCTGGCCGTTTGCGCTGGCCGTTTGCGCTGGCCGTTTGCGCTGGCCGTTTGCGCTGGCCGTTTGCGCTGGCCGTTTGCGCTGGCCGTTTGCGCTGGCCGTTTGCGCTGGCCGTTTGCGCTGGCCGTTTGCGCTGGCCGTTTGCGCTGGCCGTTTGCGCTGGCCGTTTGCGCTGGCCGTTTGCGCTGGCCGTTTGCGCTGGCCGTTTGCGCTGGCCGTTTGCGCTGGCCGCCCCCATTGCTCCATGGGTCGCTAACTGCGCGCAGTTAGCGACCCATGGAGCGATACATCATCAGCGACGCAACGCGGGACGGCGGCAAGCGCGCATTCGGCCTTCACATGCAGAGCCGGCCCGCGCGTACCTGTCGCAGCTCCGCGCCGACGCACAGCCGGCCCCGCGCCGCACGCCCCATCCCGGATCAGCGCGCCGCGCCGGCCATGCTCGGCGACACCGTCTCCTCGCCGGATTCATCGGATTCACCGGCTCGCCTCCCGCACGTCGACGTGACGCGCCCGATCACCCGATCGAGCACCACGCCCGCATCGGCAGGCACGCCGTCGCCGCGCCACGCGACATGCTGGTCGGGCCGCACCAGCACCAGCCGGCGCGCATACAACTCGAACGCCGCATCCGACTCCAGCTCGACAATCGACAGCGGCACGCCGCGCGCACGCGCCGCAGCGCCGAGCCGCGCGCCGCCGTCGTCCGCCTGCGGATCGGCCTCCGCGCCGCGCGAGCGCACCCGCAGCAGCGTGAAACCCAAGCCCAGCAGATCGAACACCGAACGTCGCGCCCCGTCCTCGCCCGTCAGCCAGACGTGCGGCAGCCGGCCGCCCGGCACGCCGCTCGGCCGGTACACCAGCGGATCGTCCTCCGGCGGCACGCCGTCCGGCCACACGATCGGCGAACCGTCGTAGCGTGCGCCGAGTTCCACCCCCGGCGATTCGAACTGCGGCCGGAACGCCTGCAGTTTCTCGCCCAACTCGCGCCGCACGGCCTCGCCCGCCGCATCGTCCGACTCCACCTCCACCGGCACCCGCAGGTCCCCGACCTGGAAGGTCAGGAACCGCGCGGCCGCCGTGTTCCGGTACGCGATCGGCCGGCGCTCCGCTTCATACGACGCGAGCAGGCCCTCACCCGCCCAGCCCTCCAGCGCCGCCGCGAGTTTCCACGCGAGGTTCGCCGCGCCGTCGATGCCCGTGTTCATGCCGAAGCCGCCCGTCGGCGAGAACAGATGGGTCGCATCGCCCGCGAGGAACGCGCGCCCCGACGAGAAGCGCTGCGCCACCAGCGCCACCCCGCCCTGCCACGGCACGTGCGCGATCACCTCCACATCCACTTTCCGGCCCACGCCGTTCTGGATCCGCCGGATCACCGTCGCGTCGTCCGGCTCCCGTTCCTGCGCATCCGGCTTCGACATCAGCAGGAATTCATCGCCGCCGTTCAGGCTCACGAGCAGCATCCGCGCGCCCGGCGCCATCACGTTGTACATCCACGCCTTGCGACCGCGCAGCAGCTCGCCGTCCAGCGCCGGGATCCGCACGTAGCTCGAAAACATCCGTCCGCCCAGGAAGCCGTCGTGCGCGCCCCCCGGCCCTTCATAGGCGATGCCCAGCGTGCGGCGCACGAAGCTCTGGCCGCCGTCGCAACCCACCAGATAGGAGGCGCGCCAACGCTCGCCCGGCGCGCCGCCGTCGGCCGGCTCGGCGGCCAGCGTCACACCCGCCGCGTCCTGTTCGAATCCCGTCACGCGCCAGCCATAGCGCAGCGTGATGTTCGCGCGCGTGCCCGCATGCGCGAGCAGGAAGCGCTCCACGTACATCTGGTTCGCGCGCAGCAGCGGTTCGGGCTCCTGATCGCGCTCTCCCGCTTCCTGCGCGACGCGCGCGCGCTCGCGCTCCGTGCCCATCGCCAGCCGCGTCAGCTCCCAGCCCGCGAGCCGCGTGAAATAGGCGATGTCGCGCGGGTGATCCACCGGCAGGCCCAGCCCGCGCACCGCGTCCGCGATGCCCAACCGTCGGTAGTGCTCCATCGTCCGCGCGTTGTGCGTACTGCCCTTCGGATGCCAGCGGCTGTCCCTCTCCAGGTTGAAGACCACGGTCGCCACGCCGTGACGATCGAGGAACAGCGCCAGCATCAGGCCCACCGGCCCGCCGCCCACGATCGCGACCGGGCGCTGCGGCATACCGTCGAGCGCCTCCGGCGACGCGCCTTCCAGGGTGTCCACGGTTGCCGTGCTCACGCGCCGGGCCCTCCCGTTTCGCGCGCGGCCGGACACAGCCGCAGGATGTCGTAACGATGCGCGCCCTCTCCCTCGCCATACGCCGACGCCACCACCGTCGAGGCATAGCCGTGTTCGCCGAGCAAGGTCTTCAGCGCGGCTTCGTCGCCCTGGCTGCTGAAGCCGATCAGCAGCTGGCCACCCGGGCTCAGGTAGGACGGCGCCTCCCGCAGGAAGCGGCGATGCGCCGCGTACCCGGCGTCGCAGAACGCACGCAGGATCGGCTGCTCGAACGCGTAGTCGTCCGGCACGAACACGAAGTTCGAATTCCAGAAGATCACGTCGAACCTTTCACCCGCCTCCAGTACGTCGAACAGATCTCCATGACGCGTCGACACCCGTCCCGCCACGCCGTGACGCAGCGCATTCGCGCGCGCATTCTCCACCGCGGCCTCGCTGATGTCCGACGCCACCACGCGCGTACACCCCGACAAGGCCGCCGTCACCGCGGTCACGCCCGCGCCGCAGCCGATCTCCAGGAACGCGCCGCCGGACGGATACGGCAGGTAACGCGTGAAGATCCCCGTCGATTGGAAGTGCGTCGGCGGAAACACGTCCTCATGCACCTCGAAGCTGCGCCCGTCGCACACGTACCGCGTCACCCGCTCCGCTTCCGCGACGGCCAGCCGCTGTCGCACCGACGTGATCGCGCCGGATTCGTAGTCCTGATTGCTCATCGGTCGTGCCTGCTCCATTCAGAGATTGACCATCGGTGCGCGTCGTCGGCCGAGGCGCGCGTCGTGCCGCCGCGCCGGGCTCCGGGCGGAAGCAGGCCCGCTTCCGCCGCTGATTCGTCACGACAGACGAATGGCCGTTCCGGCGACACGCCGTACCCGTCCGGGCCGCGCCGGCGGCGGAAAAATGCGCCGGCGGCGCCCGGCTCGCCGGCCGGAGCCGCGCCCGAACCCGGACGCGGCTCCGTCACGCGCCCGGATTCACACCACCTCAAGCTCCGCCACGCGCTCGGCCTCGCCCTTCACGCAATCCGCGAGCCGCTTCAGCAGGCTCAGCGGCCGCGCATGCTGGAACACGTTGCGACCGATGCACAGCCCGCTCGCGCCTTGCTCCACCACCGTGCGCGTCATCGCCACCAGCCCCTCCTCGCCCGCCTTCTCCCCGCCCGCGAAGAAAATCCGGATGTCCCCGCCGTGACGACGCACCAGCCCTCCGATCTCCTGCAGCGATTCCGGATACGCGAGCTTCACCGCATCCGAACCCAGCTCCGCCACCACCCGCACCAGGTGATTCAGCCGGCCCGAACGTTCCGCCTGCGTCGGCGCCTTCACCTTGTCGTACAGCATCGTCAGCAGCGGCAGGCCCACCGCGTGCGCCGCGTCCGTCACCGCCCCCAGCATCGCGAAGTTGTGCGCGAAGTTCTCCTCCGTGAAGTTCACCTGCATCGACACCGCATCCGCTCCCAGCTTCAGCGCCGTCTCGATGTCCGACACCATCACCTTCGTGTCCGCGTCCGGCGACAGGCTCGCCATCCCGTTCAGGTGCACGATCACCCCCGTCGACGGGTGCAGCCGCTCCCGCACGATCAGGCGCTCGATCAAGCCCTTGTGCCCCAGCACCGCGCTCAGGTGCGGGCTGCCGATCCATCCGTCGAACGCGTCCGTCGCCTCCATCCCCGCGATCGGCCCCAAGGTCAGTCCATGATCCACCGGCACGATCAGCCCTCGCTGCGACTCCGGGAACAGAATCCGACGCTCTCTCAGTTTCCTGCCGACGTAGCCCATGTCCCCTCCTACTTCTCGATGATCGTCTCGTTGATCTTGATCCCCACGTGACGACCCGGCTCCGTCACGTAGCCCAGTACCTTGTCTCCCGGCTTCAGTTCCGAGATGTTCAGCGGCTTCGCCCCATCCGAGAACACCCGCACGTGCCAGTCGTCCTGCATCAGGATGTTCACCCGCTCCTTGCCCGCGAACTCCACCTCGATCAGCCGCAGCGGACGCTGCTCGATCTTCATCCGCCCCACCGATGCGCGCCGCACACGCCCCTTCGAATTCACCAGCATCACGGGCGACCCCGCCTTCAGCTCGCTCATGTAGTCGGTCCGGTTGCCCGTGTTGAACACATACGAGTGCACCGCCCCCGCGTTCACCCGGAACGGCCGCAGCTCCATGTACGGCAGGAAGAACACCTCCGGGCAGCACAGCAGCCCACCCTGCGACGTGCTCCCCACCAGCATCCCTTCATCCGGATCGAACAGCGTCGACGTGTCGATGCACGCCCGGTAGCCCATCCCCACCGGCCGGCTCTCCACCACCGTCCCCACCTGGATCGACAGGTTCGCGTGCTCCGCCTCCGACATCTGGTCCAGGAACGTCGTCATCACCTGGTGGTCGCGCGGCGAGAAAATCACCCCTTCCGCCCCGTACTCCATCACCCCGTACGACACGATCGCGTCGTCCACGTTGGCCGGATCCTTGATCTCCTTCATCAGGATCGTCCCCGTCGACTGCAGCGAGGCGATCACCAGTTCGAGCGGAATGTTGGTCGGGTCGCGGAACAGGATCCACAGATAGTTGAAGCCCAGCCCATCGTTGATCGAGCCCAGCAGGCTCTCGCGGTCGTCCACGTAGCTCGTGTAGCAGGTCGTGAAACCTTCCGCGCCGAGCGCGCGCAGCGCCGCCGCGTCGTGGTACGCCACGCTGCGCCGGCGCTTGCCGTCCGGCTTGAACGCCGCGTGCTGCGGGCTGTCTCGGAACGCCTTGAGTTCCGCCGCGTCGCGCAGCTTCAGCACCACCTGCATCCGCTCCGGGATCGCCGGCAGCAGGTTCGCCGCGTTCTCCAGGTACACCACCACCCCGCTGTACAGCGAATTGATCACCCGCACGAACACGCTGTCGTCCGGCTGCGGCTTCGCCAGTTGCACCGTGTCGTACCACACCAGCTGCCCGTCCAGCCCCGAGCGTTTGGACTCGCCGCCGCCGCCCACGTTGGTCAGCTTCACCGAGGTCCGCTTCGCCACCGTCTCCGGCGTCTCGAACCGCGCCGCCGCCGGCGCGTCCTGTACCGCCTGCGCTTCCTTGACCTTCGCTACGACACTCGCGTTGCTCATGCGTGCTCTCTCCTGATCGATGATTGAAGGCCCGCGCCGCCTCCCGGCGGCAACCCGGCCGGGCTGCGAACCGTCACGCCGATTCCAGCTGGCGCGACGCATTGCCCGGCCGTGCGCGGGCGGTTTTGCTGTAAGGCACGTACAGATCTTCGGGCGGTTCCTGCTTCAGGTAGCGGCGCAGCGCGGCCGTGGCCGTCGCGAGACAATCGGAAAAAAATTCAACCGTTTCGCCCGGATAGCACAGGTAACTTTTTCGACAACTGAAAAATACGTAACCCTGATCCGGAATATTCGACGAGTCGAATAATTCAATTACCCATCGAATATGCATTGGTTCCGTCATGAGCTTATCTCTTTCGGAATGACTTCAATGCCGAACGGCAAGCGCCCCTCTGCGCCATTCATCGCCCGTCGATCGCCGCCATTCGATACGACGAGCCAATGAAACTCAATGTTTAATCTTTATCAATTCAGCCGATTTTCAAGGCAACCATCCATTGCAAAACCGTCAGCAATCTATTCATGGAGGTGCAGAGTATCAAGAAATTTCCACGAAATGATACCTCCCTTAATAATTTAATTTTCAATTCATCAGCAAACGTATTGACCCCATCTTGGGACGTTAGACTGCAAATTTTCACCTCAAATCGAACCAATCAAGCGATTGTTTCAAAAAACAAAAACAACCAAAATAGCCCACTAAAATCACCATAAAATTCAATAAACAATTAATCGATAAAATTCCCATATTTCCCCACCGCTCTCCAGCAAACCGAAAATCACCGGGAATTTCCTCAGCATCGTTTTTGCTCTGTACTCCACATAAATTGAGAAGCTGCTGTTTCTCAACTCCGGCGAGACCACGCACGCCGTCATCGCAAGAACCGGTTTCCTCATCGAAAACACGCACGCGGCTCGCCCGTCGACATGCCGGCGTTCCCTGAAGCCAACCGACGCCTCATTCCACGCCGCCGTATGGGTTCATGCCGATCAGAACATCCGAAGATCCCGCGCGACAGCCCGCAACCGTCGCCGCGCCCGATCTGCCCGGCTATCGCCGAGATCCGCCAAACCTGCTGCCGGATCCCCCAAGCCCGCCGATGCGGCTTATGGCTCGTACCGTGGCGCTCCGGTGAAGCGGCGTCGATATCCGCCATCAATGGAACGAACCCGACGCCGACCGAATCGTGCCGTTCAGATGCCGCCGGCGACCATCGGCTCAGCCGGGAGACCCGCAAGCGTGGCGCGGGCGTCGCAACCACCTCTTGCCGCCGAGGCGACGCCTGCCGTTGCTCTCATCGTCGTCCGTGCCACCACACCGCCGCGATTTCCGGTTCCCGACGCACTTGAGATTCGGCGCGTGACCACCGACCGCCCCCTCGACGGCAGCAAACGCCACGGACGCGGAGATCATCCGCGTGAAACCCGATGCCGATGCGATGGCCGACGTCGGGTCGCCGCTGCCGTGCGCCTCCCTTGCGAGCCGGCCCGGATAGCCCGGACGGCCCATGCCGTCGCTTATCGTCGCGTTGTGTAATCTGGCCCGCTGAACGAAGCGACGGGGCTCCATTACCCTACGCCGTCGCCCGGCGAGGCGACAGCAACAATTCACGTAAGTTCTCGCTTAATAAATGATTAGCACTGCTTCCAGCAACAGATAGCCGAATACCGACCAGGTCATTCGAGCCGGCAAGAACACGGTGTGCCACATGCGCCGTCCAGGACGGACGATCGGAATACCTCATCCGCATCGCCCTCCATGAATAATTATTCAAGATTCAAAAACAAATAACGAATCATCCGATTCAGAACTTTCTTCAATGCAAGACACGATGTTCGCAAACCAGGCCCGCCGTGCCGACGACGCGTCGCTCGATGCTGCCCGCCCCTCCGATAAGAGCCTTCCATGAAAATTGCCGCGCGTCGTTTTCCTCTTGGATTGATTCTGGCCGTCGCGGCCGCGCTCCAGGCATGCGGTGACGGATCGAAGAACGCCGCCGAGGGCGAGGATTTCGCGGCCTCGCTCGCCAACCAGCGCAGCCGGCTCATGGCGATGGCGGCACCGTCGCAGTCGCAATGGTCCGGCGTGACGACGCTGTCGCTGGTGCCGTCGTTCGCCGCCACGCTGCCGAGCGGCAAGGTCCTGCTGTTCTCCGCCGATGCGAAGTTCGGCTTCACGGTCGGCCCCGGCGGCATGACCTATTCGACGATCTACGATCCGGCCACCAACACCTCATCGGATACGCTCGTCAGCAACACCGGCCACGAGATGTTCTGCTCCGGCACGAGCAACCTGGCGGACGGACGGCTGCTGATCGCGGGCGGCGGCGACGACGCGAAGACGAGCATCTACGACCCCGCACTCAACACCTGGTCCGCATCGGGGCGATTGACCATTCCGCGCGCCTACAACGCGAACACGGTCCTGGCCGATGGCACGGTGCTCACGCTGGGCGGCTCGTGGCTTAGCGGCGCGAGCCCCAAGAATGCCGAACTGTGGTCGCCGTCGTCCGGAACCTGGCGGCAGTTGACCGGCGTGCCGATCCAGCCGTTTCTGGAGCCCGGCCAGAGTTCCCCCGAGCCGTACGTGGCCGACAGCCACCTGTGGCTGATTCCGGCCGGCAACGGAAAGACCTTCCATGCCGGTCCGGGCGAGGCGATGCACTGGATCGACACGCGCGGCAACGGCAGCGTCACGAACGCGGGCACGCGCGGCGACGACGCGTTCGCGTTTCACGGCAACGCCGTGATGTACGACACCGGGAAGGTGTTGAAAGTCGGCGGTTCGCCGCAGAACATGAATGCGCCGTCGAGCGCGTCGGCTTACGTGATCAACCTGAACGCCGGCGTCAACGTGCGCAAGATCAACCCGATGAACTACGCGCGGTCGTACCAGAACTCGGTCGTGCTGCCGAACGGCCAGGTGATGATCCTCGGCGGGATGACCGTCGGCGGCCAGTTCACCGACAACAACTCGGTCATGCGGCCGGAGGTCTTCGATCCCGTCACCGAGACGTTTGCGGCATTGCCGCCGATGGCGATTCCCCGCAACTATCACAGCGTGGCCGTCCTGCTGGCGGATGGGCGCGTGCTCGTCGCCGGCGGCGGGCTGTGCGGCGCCGGGTGCGCGGCCAACCATCCGGACCTGCAGATCCTCACGCCGAACTACCTGCTCAACCCGGACGGCACGCCCGCACCGCGCCCCGCGATCACGAGCGCGCCGGGCTATGCCGGCTACGGCAGCACGATCACCGTGTCGACGGATTCGGCCGTCACCGGCTTTTCGCTGGTCCGCCTCTCGTCGACCACGCACACGGTGAACAACGATCAGCGCCGCCTCTCGCTGACGTTCAGCAGCAACGGCGCAAACAGCTATCAGATCGACGCGCCGAGCAATCCCGGCTGGGCGGTGCCAGGCATGTACATGCTGTTCGCGATGAACGCGAACGGCACGCCGTCGGTCGCGAAGATGATCACGATCGGCGGCAACGGCGCGCCGACGCTCGTCGCGCCCGACTCGCAGGCGAGCTTTGTCGGCTATCCCGTTTCGTTCGGCGTGCAGGCCGGCGCGAACGGCGGCGCGACCGTCTCCTACTCCGCGACCGGCCTGCCGCCGGGGCTCGCCGTCAACGCGGCGACAGGCGTCGTCTCGGGCACACCGACGACGCAAGGCACCTACTATCCGACGATCGTCGCCTCGAACGGAACGAGCCGGGTCAGTTCGATCCTGCAATGGGACGTCAATGCCGCGGCCACCGCGCCGGCCGTGGGCCCGGTCTACGGAACGCCGGGCGCAAGCGCATCGTTCACCGACGCCGGCGGCGGCGCGCTGACGGGCGTCAACGTGCGCTCGGCCTGGTGGCTCGACAGCATCCAGGGTGTCCGCGCGTCCGGCGCGCTCGCGCTGCACGGCGGCGCGGGCGGCAACGCCAACGGCTTCACGGTGCCGGCCGGGCAATATCTGGTCCGCATGTTCGGCCTGGCCGGCGATTCGACGATCACCCAGATCAGCTTCGTCACCAACACCGGGCAAACCTTCGGCCCATACGGGCAGAACCTGGGACAGACACGCACCACGCCGTTCAACTACACGGTGCCGACCGGCATGCAGATCGTCGGCTTCACCGGCAGCGCCGGCCAGTATCTCAACGCGCTCGGCGCCCTGTATGCGCCCGTGGCGTCCGCGCCCACGGCGCCGGTCATCGCGACGCCGATTCCGCCGACTTCCTACGCAGGCGTCGAGACCTCGATCACGCTGGCGGCGAGCGAACCGGGCAACAGCCCGCTGACCTACGCCGCGACGGGGGTTGCCGCCCGGCCTGCTCATCAATGCCTCGACCGGCGTGATCGCCGGCTTCCCCACGACGGCCGGCACGTACGTCGTGAACGCGACCGTCAGCGACGGCAACGGCGGCAAGGCCAGCACCAGCTTCAACTGGGTCATCCAGCCGCCGATCCCGGTGATCCAGCCGGTGAGCGCCCCGTCGGTCATCAGCGGCAGCACGGCGAACTATACGGTCGATGCCGGCGCAGGCAGCTTCAGCTATACGTGGAATTTCGGCGACGGCAGCTCGACGACGCAGCCGACGACCGCCAACGCCGCGAGCTATACGTATACGGCGCCGGGCGTCTACACCGTGACGGTGAGCGCGACCAATGCCAGCGGAACGGTCGTGACGCGCAATTTCGTGCAGGCCGTGACGAGCGGCCGCAACACCGGCGCGAGCGCGGCGCGCTCGTCCGACATCGCGGTGGAAAAGCGCAAGGGCGCGAGCGATCGCCTCTGGGTCGTCAATCCCGACAACGGCAGCGTGTCCGTGATCGATACGGCCGGCAACACGCTGGTCCGCGAAATTCCGGTCGGACTGCAGCCGCGCACACGGTCGCGATCCGCGGCGCGACCGCGATCGTGACGAACAAGGGCGGCGCGAGCCTGAGCGTCGTCAGCACCGATACGCTCGCAGTCCTGAACACCGTCGCGCTGCCGCGCGGATCGCAACCCTACGGCGTGATCGTCGGGCCGGACGGCAGCACCTATGTCGGCCTGGAAGCCCTGGGCCAGGTGCTCAAGTTCGACGGCGGCCTCGTGCAGAGCGCGAGCGCCGCCGTGCCCGGCGTGCGCGATCTCGCGATGAGCGCGGACGGCGCGCGTCTGTTCGCGAGCCGCTTCATCACCGCGCCGCAGCCCGGCGAAAGCACGAAGACGGTCATGACGAGCGTCAACGGCCAGCCGACCGGCGGGGCCGTGACGGAACTCGATCCCGCGTCGCTCGCGAAGGTGCGCCAGTTCGTGCTGCAGTTCAGCGGGCTGCCCGACACCCTCGTGTCGGGGCGCGGCGTGCCGAACTACCTGGGTGCGCCGGCGATTTCGCCGGACGGCGCGCATGCCTGGGTGCCGTCGAAGCAGGACAACATCCAGCGCGGCGCTTACCGCGACGGCAAGCCCCTCGACTTCGAAACGACGGTGCGCGCGATCACGTCGCATCTGGACCTGACCGCGAACACCGAGGACTTGGCCGGTCGGGTCTTCCATCTGAACAGCGGCTTCACCACCGCCGCCGTCTATCATCCGAACGGCGCGTATCTGTTCGTCGCGCTCGAAACCTCGCGCGAAATCGCCGTGCTCGATGCGGCGGGGCGACGCGAACTGCTGCGCGTGGCGGCGGGGCGCGCGCCGAACGGGCTGAGCCTGTCGTCGGACGGCACGAAGCTGTACGTGAACAACTTCATGGATCGCACCGTGTCGGTCTACGACCTGAACCCGCTGCTGCAGCTCGGCAACCTGCGCCTGCCGAAGCTCGCGACGGTCGCCACGATCGGCGTCGAAAAGCTGCCGGCCAACGTGCTGCTCGGCAAGCAGCTGTTCTACGACGCGCAGGACCCTCGCCTCGCGCGCGACAGCTGGATGAGTTGCGCAAGCTGCCACAACGAGGGCGGCGAGGACGGCCGGGTCTGGGACTTCACGAGCCTCGGCGAGGGGCTGCGCAATACGATCAGCCTGCTCGGCCGCGCGGGCGGCCACGGCAACAAGCACTGGAGCGCGAATTTCGATGAGATCCAGGACTTCGAAGGGCAGATCCGGGTGTTCGAGCAGGGCACCGGGCTGATGACCAATGCGCAGTTCAACACCGGCACGCGCAGCCAGCCGCTCGGCGATCCGAAGGCCGGCGTGAGCGCGGATCTCGACGCGCTCGCCGCGTACGTGTCGTCGCTCAACGTGTTCAGCCCGAGTCCGTTCCGGAATCAGGACGGCACGCTCACAGGCGCCGCGCTTGCGGGCAAGACGATCTTCGCGACCCACTGCGCCAGTTGCCACGGCGGCGTCAACTTCACCGACAGCTTTACGTTCGCCGGCACGTCGACCACCGACCTGCGCGACGTCGGCACGCTCTACCCCGGCAGCGGGAAACGCCTGGGCGGCGCACTGCCGGGCTTCGACACGCCGACCCTGCGCGATGTCTGGGCCACCGCGCCGTACCTGCACGACGGCTCCGCGCCGACGGTCGACGCCGCGATCGCCGCCCATGCGAATGTGAGCCTGAGTCCCGCGGATCTGGCGTCCGTCAGCGCGTACGTGTTGCAGATCGGCGGCGACGAAGCCTATGCGCCGGGTACGTTCTCGACCGGCCCGGCCTTCGGCACCCCGACGCTCGGCGCCGCGTTCTCGGACACGGTGCAGCCGGTCAATCCGCTCGTCGGCGTCAATCTCCGCGGCGGTTATTGGCTGGACAGCATCCAGGGTGTGACCAGTTCGGGCGCGTTGCCGGCGCACGGCGGAAACGGCGGCAACGCCGCCAGCTTCAGGCTGCCGGCCGGGCAATACCTGGTCCGGATATACGGCCGGGCGACCCCGGGCAAGACCATCGGGCAGATCACGTTCGTGTCGAACACGGGCCAGACCTATGGTCCGTACGGCAGCAACCTGGGACCGGGGACAAGCGTCCCGTTCGACTACACGGTGCCGGCGGGCAGGAAGATCTATGGATTCGCCGGCGCGAGCGATACGTATTTGAATGCGATCGGCGTGATCTATGGTCCGTGACGCGAATGAGGCCGATGAATAGGCGCGTCCCGATGCGCATGCGCCGCCTCGTGTTCGCGATCGCGCTGGCGGCCGGCGTCGGGGCGATCGGGCACGCATGGCGCGGCGGGCCGACCGGCGGCCCGCCGCGGACGAGGCCATTCGAGGACGGACGGCGTCTGTTCGACGGATCGCTGCCGGCGGCGGCGAGGCTCGCGGGCCACGACGACGCCTTGCCGCCGGTGGCGACGCGCTGCGCGAACTGTCATGCCGACGTCGATCGCGCCGGACAGGCGAGCTTCGCCCCGGCGTTGACGGCATCGCGCCTGCTCGACAGTCGCGTGCGGCGCGGCGGTCCGGCAAGCGCGTACGACGAGACGTCGTTTTGCCGCGTGCTGCGCGACGGCATCGGCCCCGACGACGTGATGATCAACGAGACGATGCCGCGTTATACGTTGACGCGGGATCAATGCGCGACCCTGTGGCGCTATCTGACACAGGCAACCTGACGGCCCGCGTTTCTTCCGGGATCGGCCGGCGGCCACCGCGGCGTGCGCCGCCCGGCCGACGCACGCCGTCTTTCCCCGAGTGATCGCATGACACAACACTCCCCGACACGCAGGGCGGCGCTGCGCACGGCCTGCTGGATCGCGCTGGCGGGCGTCGGCAGGCTGGCGGCCGCGCACAATCAGGCCGGAACGGTGAGCCCGCCGCGCGGCGCGCCCGAGATGAAACTGGTCACGCACACCGCACGCCAGACGACGCTGCGCGCATTGTTGACCGGAAAGGCGACGGCGTTGCAGCTGATGTTCACCGGCTGCAGCGCGACCTGTCCGATTCAGGGCGCGCTTTTCGCGCAGGTGCAGGCCGCGCTTCCCCGCGCCGGGCGGCTGCCGCTGCAACTGGTATCCGCGAGCATCGACCCGTTCGGCGACACGCCTCGGGCAATGCAGGGCTGGCTCGCGAAATTCGGCGCGGAGTCCGCCTGGACGGGCATGATTCCCGAGGCCGGGCGCGTGGATGCATGGCTCGACTTCCTGAACGGACGCGCAGTCGGGTCCGATCGGCACACGGGGCAGGTGTTTTTCTTCGACGAGCAGGCGCGGCTAGTGCTGCGCACCGCCGATTTCCCGAAATCGGACGAGGTCGCGCGCCTGCTCGCGCAGCTTGCGTCGCGCATCAAGGTTTGAGCGCGCGGCGCGATCCAACCGACGCCGTGCGCGGGCGCGCGTGAGGCTTGCGGTTGGCGCATCGCGTACGACGCACGCGGCGCAGGCGTTCCGCTGCCGTCGGCCAGCACATGCCTGAATGGATGCGCGCGCAAGCAAGCGGCGCGCTCGCGCCGCCCGCCTGCGATCATCCGGCGATGCGGGAAGACCCGGCGCACCGCACGGCAACGCCGCGCGCATCGCACGCCTGGGCGGCACGCCTCAGCGCGCCCCGGCGAAGGCGAGGATCTCGTCCGCAACGGCCCGAGGCGCTTCGCGTTGCGGAAAATGGCCGATTCCATCGAGCACGGCGCGCCGGTAGGGTCCGCTGAACCAGTGCGCCTTGCCGTCCGAACTGTCCGGGTGATTGCACGCATCGGCGCCGCCATGCAGCACGAGCGTCGGCACCGCGAGCCGGGGCGGCGGGTCGAGGCTGGCGTCGTCGTCCGCGTAGGCGGGATCGCCCGCGACGAAGCCCCAGCGATGCCGGTACGAATGCAGCACCACCGCCGCCCAATCCGGATTGTCGAACGCGGCGGCGGCCGCCTCGAAGTCCGGCGGCGCATACCAGCCCGCGGGCGACCAGGTGTCCCACATCCCGCGCGTGAACGCGCGGCGATCCTGTTCCACCGCCGCGGCCCCGCGCGGCGTCGCCATGAACCAGTGATACCAGTAGTTGCGCGCTTGCGCGTAGCCGAGCGCCTGATGCGGATCGTTGGTGCCGTAGCCGACCGACAGCATCACCAGGCCCGACGCAACGCCGTCGCGCAAGCCGCAGGCATTGGCCACCGCGCGCGCGCCCCAGTCATGGCCGACGAGCAGCGGCGCGCGCAGGGCGAGCGCCTCGATGAAATCGAGCAGATCGCGACCCAACGCGCTCAGTTGTCCGCTGCGCGGCGTGCCCGGATCGCGGAAGCGGGTCGGGCCGAAGCCGCGCAGCGCGGGACACAGCACCCGATAGCCCGCATCGGCCAGCCGCCGCGCGACGTCGGCCCAGGTTTCGGGGCTGTCCGGCCAGCCGTGCACGAGCACGGCGCAGCGCGCGGCCCGCGGATTCCATTCGAGATAGCCGATCCGCAACCGGCGGGTATCGACAAAGACATACTCAGACATCGCGACTCCGGGATTCCTGGATGAAGCCGTCAGCTTAATTCGCGCGGCCGCGCCGATTCGTCACGATCGCGGCCCGATTGATGACATTTCGCGATCAATCCGTGCGCGGTCGATTCGCCCGATTGCGTCGGCGCGTGGCGCGCATCGCAACGGGCCGGGCCGGGTCGGGTCGGGTCAGGTCGGGTCGGGTCGGGTCGGGTCATTCGAACAGGATGCCTGATCATTCTGGCGCCGACGAATCCGGTCGCGCGTCCGCGCGTCCGCTCACGGCAGCGCATGCGGCAAATGCCAGCCGTAGCGCACCGCCGCCATCCGCACCGCGAAGCACGCGCCGCCGCCCGACCAGGCCGCGACGATGGGCGGCACGCGCAGGCGGCGGCAGACCACCACCACCGTCCCGCCCACGAACGCCGCGCTCGCATAGATGTCCGTCACGAGCACGCCGGGAATCCGCGCGAGCAGCAGATCGCGCAGCACGCCGCCACCGACGCCCGTCACGGTGCCCATCAGCGCGGCGATGAACGGCCCGATGCCGTAGCCGAGCGCCTTCTGCGCGCCCGCCACCGCGAACAGCGCGAGCCCCGCCGCATCGAGCGCGACCAGCAGCGATGCGGGCACGCGCAGCACCTGAGCATGCATGGCGAAGGTCAGCAGGCCGGTCGCGAACGCCAGCGCCGGATAACGCCAGTCGCGGATCGCATTCGGCGGCGTCGCGCCGATCAGCAGGTCGCGGATCACCCCGCCGCCCAGCGCGACCACGAAGGCCAGCACCATCACGCCCAGCAGGTCGAGGCCGCCCCGCATCGCCGCGACCGCCCCTTCGAGCGCGAACACCGCGGTGCCGGCAAGATCGGCGGCGAGAATGATCGTATCGTTTCGATTCATCGGGAACGGAGTGGGCAGCGCCCTTGGCCGGTGGTCCGTCGCCGAGCATACCCGAGCGTCGGCGCGCCCGCCATCGGGCGTGCGCGGGGCGCCTCTGTCACAATGCCCGGATCCCGGCGTCCCGACGCCGCTTCCCGTTGCGAGGCTCTCCGTGCAAGCATCGACTCCCGCCCCGGGCGGATCGGCGTCGCTCGATCTGGTCCTGTTGCGCACCTTCATCGAAGTCGTCGAACTGGGCGGTTTCGCGCTCGCGGCCGACCGGCTCGCGCTGACCCCGTCCGCCGTCAGCGGTCACATCCGGCGGCTCGAGGACGTGGCAGGCGCGCGGCTGCTCGCGCGCACGACGCGCAGCGTCCAGCTGACCGGCCCGGGCGAAATGCTTTACGCGTATGCGCGCAATATCGTCAATCTCGAACAGGAAGCGCGCATCCGCCTGCGCAACGCGGCGACGCACGAACGGATCCGCATCGGCGCATCCGAGGATTTCACCGGCGCGTGGCTGCCGCAGGTGCTGACAACCTTCCAGCATCGCTATCCGGGCGTCGCGATCACGTTGCAGGTCGGCATCACGCCCGACCTGCTGCGCGCGCTCGAACACGATCAGCTCGACCTGGTGTTCGGCAAGCATTGCGCGCGCGCGCCCGACGGCGGCGCGCTGCTGTGGGAGGAACCGCTCGTCTGGACCTTCGGCGCCGCCTGCGCGTTCGACCCCGAAGCGGAACTGCCGCTCGCGGCCTTCGCCGAACCGTGCGTGTACCGCGAGGCGGCGATCGACGCGCTGACCCGCGCCGGCAAGCGCTGGCGGCTCGCGTTCGAGAGCGGCAGCATGGCGGGTTGCCTCGCGGCCGCGCAGGCGGGCTTCGCCGTCGCGCCCGTCGCCGCCAGCCAGCTGCGCGAGGGCCTGCGCGCGCTGGGCGCGGCCGACGGCCTGCCGCCGCTGCCCGAGGTGCGCTTCCACGTGTTCGCGCGCCACGCATCGCGCATCGCGCAGGAACTGGCCGACGCCGTCCGCGAGACGGGCGCACGCCGCCGCTTCGGCTCGGTCTAGCGATCGCGGTCTGACGGTCTGACGGTCTGACGGTCTGGCGGTCTGGCGGTCTGGCGGTCTGGCGGTCTGGCGGTCTGGCGGTCTGGCGGTCTGGCGGTCTGACGGTCTGGCGGTCTGGCGGTCTGACGGTCAGCGAACCCGCGGCCGGCGGCGCATGGTCGGCTTGCATGCGCAAGCGCCCGCTCATGCTCACCGCCCTGGTCGGAACCCATCCCCTTCGGGACGCTCGCCGCAACCCGCCCAATTCGGAAGACGGCGACTCAATCGAGCAGCATCAGCTGGAACACGTTGCCCTCCGGATCCTCGCCGTCGCACAGCAGATACGGAAATCCCGCGAAGCGCTTCGGTTCGCGCATCGGCACGCCCTCGGCCGCGAGCGCCTCGCGCAACGCGTCGAGGCCGGCCTGCACGGCGAACACGAGCTTCACGTTCGAACCGTCGCCGGGCCGCGTCGCGTCGCGAAACGCCGGACCGGCGCGATGCAGCGCCAGCTCGATCGCGCCGGCGCGCAGCACGACCCATTCGTTGTCGATCTCCTCGCTCGCGACGAAGCCGAAATGCCGTTCATAGAACGCCTTCAGGCGCGACACGTCGTGCACATACAGGATCAAGCGGGTCAACGGATACGTCATGGCGACACCTCTGCGCGCGTGAATGGCCGAAGGCGCGAGGCCCCGGCCGCGCTGCCGGAGCGGCAGGCATCCGCGACTATAGCGCAGGGGTCGCGCGGCCGCCGCGCGGCGGCGTTATCATCCGTCCACGCGGGCGGCCGGTCCGAGGCCCGCGCCCCGTCACCCTCCGATCGAGTGCGCGCCCATGCTGACCGTCCATCACCTGAACAACTCCCGCTCGCAGCGCGTGCTGTGGCTGCTCGAAGAACTGGGCGTGCCCTACGAGATCCAGCGCTATGCGCGCGATCCGGCCACGATGCTCGCGCCGCCCGAGCTGCGCGCCGTGCATCCGCTCGGCAAGTCGCCGGTGATCACCGACGACGGGCTGACGCTCGCGGAATCCGGCGCGATCGTCGAATACCTGCTCGACCGCTACGGCGAAGGTCGCCTCGCGCCGCCGCGCGGCACGCCGGAGCGCGCGCGGCTGACCTACTGGCTGCATTACGCGGAAGGCTCGGCGATGCCGCCGCTGCTGCTCAAGCTGGTTGCGCTGCGCATCGCGAGCGCGCCGATGCCGTTCTTCGCGAAGCCGATCGCGCGGCGCATCGCCGCGACGCTGCAGTCGAGCTTCATCGATCCGCAGCTGAAGCTGCATCTCGGCTATCTGGACGACGCGCTGCGCCCGACCGGCTGGTTCGTCGGCGACGCGTTCAGCGCGGCCGACATCCAGATGAGCTTCCCGCTCGAAGCGGCGGCCTCGCGCGACGGCGCGGTCGCGGCGCTGCCGTCGATCACGGCCTTCCTCGCGCGCATTCACGCGCGCCCTGCCTATCGGCGCGCGCTCGAACGCGGCGGCCCGTATGCGTTCGCGAACTGACGGCGGCCCCTGACGCGCGGCCGCGGATGCGCGCCTCAGCTGAGCTCAGCTCAGCAGCCCCGCCGCGACGTTGATCGACAGGCCGAGCACCGCGATGTTGAAGTAGAACGACAGGATCGACTGCGCGAGCGCGGCGCGGCGGATCGAGCGATTGCCCAGCGACACGTCGGCGGTCTGCGACGCCACCGCGATCGTGAACGAGAAATACAGGAAGTCCCAGTAGTCGGGATCGAGGTCGCGGTCCGGGAATTGCAGCGCGCGGGCGTCGCGCGGCGACAGGTAGTAGAGCCGCGCATAGTGCAGCGTGAAGATGGTCGGGATCAGGAACCACGCGCCGAACATCGTCGCGCCCGTCACCACGTAGTGACCGATGCCCGCGCCCTTCGCGCTCGCGAGTTCGATCGCGATCGCCGCGATGCTCGCGACCGTCGCGAGGCAGATCACGGTCAGCACGGTGGTGGCCTTTTCATCGTCGAGCATCGCGATGTCCGCCACCTTGCGATGATGCGCGCGCATCATGCGCGTCCACATCAGCGCGAGATACAGCCAGATCGCGACGTCCCAGCCGATCAGCACGCGCACGACGGGGCGCAGCGGCTGGGGAAACAACAGGCCGAACAACACGCCGGCGGCGAGCGCCGCCATCATGCGCGGCCGGTTGCGCAACACTTGGGGATAGAGCGTCATCGCGTCACTGAAATGATCGTGAAAGGCGCGCCGCGATGCAGCACGATGAACCGCCATTATCGTCAGCTTGTTCGCCTGCGCCAAGCGCATGCGCATCCTAAGATGGGGGAATGCGCCCCGCCCCTCTCCTGTGCCGTCACGCCGCCAATCATGCCGGCCGCGACTTCGTGGTCGGCGACCTGCACGGCTGCGTCGATCCGCTGCGCGTGCTGCTGCACGACGCGCGCTTCGACGCCGCGCGCGACCGGCTGTTCTCGGTCGGCGATCTGGTCGACCGGGGCGAACAGCCGGAAGCCGCGCTCGCGCTGCTCGACCGCCCGTGGTTCTTCCCGGTGCTCGGCAACCACGAGGACGTGCTGTGCGCGGTCGCGGAAGGCGCGCTCGCGATGAGCGTGTGGGAACGGATCGGCGGCGCGTGGGCCGCGCACCTGCCGGCGGAGGCGCTGGCCCGCCACGCGCGGCGGCTGCGCATGCTGCCGCTCGTGCGCAGCATCGGCGACGGCGCGGCGCGCTTTCACATCCTCCATGCGGAATTCTTCGGCGACGACGCCGCACTCGCGCGCGGCGACTACGACGACGCGACGCGCCAGCGCCTGCTGTGGGGCCGCGAACTGGTGTACGGCCGCGCCGATCCGGCCCGGCAGGCCGGCCTCTCGCCGACCTATTGCGGCCACACGCCGGTGCACGAAGTGATGCGCATCGGCGCGCAGACCTTCGTCGACACCGGCGCGTTCGACCGCTCCGGCAAGCTCACGCTGCTCGAGGTGGAAAGCGGCCGATGCTGGGCGATCTCGGTGGCCGCCGCGCGCTTTCGCGGCGCGGCCGACCTGCCGCTGCCCTGAGCCGCTCAGCCGACCTGGTTCAGCTCGTAGACGGCGTCGATCGCCGCGCCGTTCCAGTTGTATTCCAGATAGGCCGCGTGGTGGCAGTCGCGCAGCAGCGTCGTGCGGAACGCCGCGAGGCACTCGCCCGCCGGATCGCGCACCGACGGATATGCGATCCCCGCCACGCCCGCCGCGCGCACCGCCTGCCCCAGCGCCTGCCCCGCGCGATAGTCGTTCGCATCGAGCAGCGCCGGATCGCGCGCGGACCAGCCGCGCACGTCGGCCACCTCGCCCTGCGCCACCACCGTGTAGAGCCGCATCTGCTGGCGCATCGACGGCTCGCGGGTGGCCGCCAGGAACAGCGCGGCGTGGTAGCGCGTTTCCGCGATCGCGGTGTCGCGCGCGCGGGCGCAGTAGAACACGCCGTAGCGGCCGTCGGAGAAACGGCTGCCGTTCGGGTTCAGGTGGGTGAAGGCCGCCATGATCGGCCCGTAGCCGGCCCCGAAGCGGCGCTCGCCGGGCGGCACGAGATCGAGCTGGCCGACCTCGCTGCGCACCCGGTCGTTGGTCAGCGCCTCGAGCGCGTAGAGCGCTTCGAAATCGTCGGCCGACGCGACGCGGTCGAACAGGTTGATCGCGGGAAAACGCGTCGGGATGACCCGGTAGGCCGGCGCCCAGTCGAGCGCGGCAAGCGGCCAGTCGGCACGCCGTGCGATCGAGGTCACGCCCATCCGCCCCGCATCGCATCGAGATACTGGCGCACGGCCACGAGGTCGCTGACGTTGCCCGCCAGCATCCGGTCGAGCGCGCGCCTGCCGTTGAACGGCGCGGCGTCGTTCGGACGCTTGACCCACGCATCCGCGGCCGCCGCCTGCGGCAGCAGGATCTGCAGCGCCTTGTAGATGCCGAGCATCAGCGACAGGCGTTCGAGCGTGTCGCGCGTCAGGCGCGCCGTCTGCGGCGACGCCTTCCACTTGAAGAAGGTCGAGCGCCCCGGCGAGCCCAGCAGCACCAGCTGCTCGTCGACCGACAGCTCCCAGTCGCGCGCGATGTTGAAGAACGCCCGCAGCCCGGCCGCCGACATCTCGGTGACCGACGCGTCCGGCGGATTCGGGTGGGGCTTCAAGGCAGGATAGGACATCACCGTTAGTCTCAATATGAATTCACTAACAAGATTAGTCCAATTCTAGATGATTTCAAGGGACAGGGGGTGGATGCCATCCGCGCGGCGCGGGATCGCCCGGCCGCGTGCGGCGTCGCGGACGGATTCGCGCGGCGAATGATGCGTTCCCGTCGCGGCCGGGCAGCGGGGTGAACGGCAGGCATGGGAAACAGGGGCCGCGCGACGAGGGCGTGCGGAAAAGCTTGCGGAGGGTGTCTGGTCGCGCGCGCCCCGCGGCAGGCGGATGTCGCGGCGACGGCCACGGCGGCATGCCGAGCCGCCGGCCTTGGCGCCCGCCCCGCCCGGCAGGCGGTCGCGTCATGCGGCCCGGCCGAGCGCGGCGACGCCGCGCGCGCATGCCGGCCGGGCAACACGCTCAGGCGGCGTCGAAACGTCCGATCGCGGGCAGCGGCCGCGCGTCGCGCGGACCGTGGGCGGCGGCGATCCCGTCGACGCGCGCGAGGTGATGCCGGTTGTCGTGATCCCACGGATGAAAGCCCGGCCGGAAAAAGCTCAGCCACTCGCGCGCGATGCGCGGGAACAGGCCGTGGCGCGGCCCGTACAGAAACGCGACCACGCGCCACATGCCGCGCACGCGGTGGCCGGCCTGCCGGTCCGAACGGATCAGGCGCGTGTGGAGCAGGAACACGGTGGGCCAGAACGTCAGCGTGGTCACCAGATACACGCCGATGCGCCCCAGGTAGCGCGCCGGCCCGGGCTTCATCACGGTGTTCCAGACGTCGAACGACACCGCCTTGTGCTCGGTTTCCTCGAGCGCGTGCCACAGCCACATCTGCCGATAGCCTTCCTCCGAGCCGTCGAGGCGCGTCGCGTCGTCGAGCAGCAGGCCGGCCAGCATCGCCGTGTAATGCTCGGCCGCCACGGTGTGCGCGAGCTGCACCCAATGCGGCAGCACCCGCTTCATCCAGCCGAGCACCTTCCAGATGCGCTGGTCGAGCTTGCGCGCGGGCAGGCGGTTCGCCTGCAGCAGTTCGTTGTACTCGATGTGCTCGCGGGTATGCATCGCCTCCTGCCCGATGAACGCGAGCACCTGCTTCTTGAGCACCGGGTCCTGGATCCGGTCGCGGTAGTTGCGCACCGAATCCATGAAGAAACGCTCGCCCGCCGGAAACAGCAGCGACAGCGCGTTGAAGAAGTGCGATACCTGCGATCCCTGGCCGTGCCAGTCCTTCGCGCGCTCGACCGGCAGGGAAAAATGAAGATCGCGGCGGACCGGCATCACCAGCACCGGATCGCGCGAACGGACAGCCTCAGTCATCGACGTCTCCTGAATGGACGCCGGGCGCGCCGGACCCCGCGCGCCGCGGTCTGTGCGTCGGCGGCCGATCCCCGCCGATCGTTACATCACTAACTGTAACAATATGGCGTGCGCAAGCCGGAAGGCAAGGCGGGCGCTAGTGGTTCGCTTCCAAACGCGCGGGCGGATGACGCCCGCGTGTTTCAAACCGGCGGGGCCACCTTTGGCGAGGTCACCCTTGGCGAGGTCACCCTTGGCGGGGCCACCCTTGGCGGGGTCACCCTTGGCGGGGCCACCCTTGGCGGGGTCATCCTTGGCGGGGTCATCCTTGGCGGGGTCACCCTTGGCGGGGTCACCCTTGGCGGGGTCATCCTTGGCGGGGTCACCCTTGGCGGGGTCACCCTTGGCGGGGTCACCCTTGGCGGGGTCACCCTTGGCGGGGCCACCCTTGGCGGGGCCACCCTTGGCGGGGCCACCCTTGGCGGGGCCACCTTTGGCGGGGTCACCTTTGGCGGGGTCACCCTCGGCGGGGTCGCCTCGGCCGCTCCGATCCGTGCAACGGACCGCGCGCCGCGCACGCGGAGCGTGCGCTCCCCTACAATAGCGGTTTCGTTCGTTTTTTCAGGAGTCGTTCATGGAAGTCGTGACCACCGAATCGGGTCTCAAGTACGAAGATTTGACCGAAGGCAGCGGCGAGGAAGCGCGCGCGGGCCAGACGGTCAGCGTCCATTACACCGGCTGGCTCACCGACGGCCAGAAGTTCGATTCCAGCAAGGACCGCAACGATCCGTTCGCGTTCGTGCTGGGCGGCGGCATGGTCATCAAGGGCTGGGACGAAGGCGTGCAGGGGATGAAGGTCGGCGGCGTGCGGCGCCTGACGATTCCGCCGCAACTCGGCTACGGCGTGCGCGGCGCGGGCGGCGTGATTCCGCCGAACGCGACGCTCGTGTTCGAAGTCGAACTGCTCGACATCTGAGCCACGCCCCGCGCCCGATCATGGAAGCCGCCCTCGCGTCGCCCACCGTCTCGCTGCGCCGCTACGGCCAGTCCGAGGCGTCCGACGTGCACGACTTCCACCAGATCGTGCTGGGCGTCGATGGCGCGATGGTGATGTCGGTCGACGGCGTCGACGCGCGCATCGACCGGCATTCGGCCTGGCTGGTCCCGGCCGGCGCGCGCCACGCCTATGCCGGGCTCGGCGCGAACCGCCAGCTCGTGCTCGACCTGCCCGCCGCGTCGCTCGCGGTGCCCGCGCGGCTGTTCGAACGCGCCCGCACGCTGCGCCTCGAACCGGCCCTCGGCGTGCTCGCGGCCGAACTGGCCGGCCATGCGGAAGCAGGCGGCCGGCGCTTTCACTGGCAGGCCGCCGCGCGGCTGTGCGACGCGCTGGTCGCGACGCTCGGCGAAACCGCACCCACGGCGCGCGCGGGCGGGCTCGCCGTCGCGCGCATCGATCGCTGGCTGCGCGCGCACCTCGCCGAACCGCTGCGGGTCGCCGATCTGGCCGCGCACTGCGGCTTCGGCCTGCGGCGCTTTCATGCGCTGTTCTGCGACGCCTTCGGCGAAACGCCCCATCAATACCTGCGACGGCTGCGGCTCGACACCGCGCTGCTGCTGCTCGACGATCCGGGCCGCCCGCTCGCCGACATCGCGATCGCGGTCGGCTTCGCGGATCAGAGCGCGCTCACGCATGCGTTCACCGGCCGCTTCGGCCTCGCGCCCGGCCAGTGGCGCAACCTGCGTCACTGATCACGCCGCTTTTCACTTCCGCTTCCCGGTTCCCGCCACGCCTGCCCCACGCGCCCGTCAATGCGGCGTCGCCTCCGGCGCGTCGAGGCTCCACATGCCGAGCTTGCCGAGCTTCGCGGCCAGTTGCAGCCGCGCCGAACGCCAGTCGGTGAGCGCCTGGATCCGCTGCCGCTTCGCCCCCGCCAGCGCGGACTGCGCGTTGAGCAGCTCCAGGATGTTGCCGACCCCCACCTGATAGCGATGCCCGGACGCGTCGTAGGAACGCTGCGCGAGCGCCAGCAGCGTCGCGCTGTTGTCGAGATTGCGCGTCGCGCCTTGCAGCGTCTGGTAGGCATTCCACACATCGAGCCCGACCTGCTGGCGCGCTTCGTCGAGCAGGTCGCGTTGCAGCGTGGTCTGCGCGTCCGCCTGCCGGACCTGGTAGGTGCGCGCGAAGCCCTCGAACAGCGGAATCGTCACCTGCAGCCCGAGATACCACTCGCGATGCGAGGCCGGAAACACCGGGAAGCCGAGCTGCAAACTGGTCGGCTGGTTGTTGTAGTTGTACTGCCCGACCAGGTTCAGGCGCGGCAGGCCTTCCGCGCGCGTCTGCGCGGCCTTCGCGCGGGCGGCGTCGACCTGCGCCTCGGCTGCCAGCACCCCCGGATAACTGCGCTGCGCCTCCTTGATCAGCGCCTCGACCGAATCGCCGAACTCGCGGTTCGCCGTCACGCCGTCGCCAACGTCCGGCAGCGCGATCTCCGTGGTCGGCGCGAGATCCATGTCCGAGGCGAGCGCGCCCACCGCGCCGCGCCAGTCGCTCTCGGCCTTGGTCCGGTTGACGACCGCGTCCGCGTAGGCGGTCTGCGCCTGCAACTGGTCGGTGATCGCCGCCGCGCCGCGTTCGACGCGCGCGCTCGCGGCGTCCGCGCTGTCCCGCGCGGCGCGCTCGATCTCGCGCGCCGCCGTGTAGGTGCTCTGCGCGGCCTGCGCCGCGTAGAAATCCTTCGCCACCGTCGCGAACACCGTCTGCAGCGTCGCCTGCTGGTTCGCCTGCGCCGCCGCGAGCAGCGACGTTGCGTTGCGCAGCGCCGCCGAGCGGCCGCCGAAGTCGTACAGCACCCAGCTCAGCGACACGCCCGCGTTCTGCAGGTTCGTCCGGTAGTTCGAATCGAATTGCGGATAGCCGGTCACGTGGTTGCTCGCGTTGTCGCGCGTGCCCTGCCAGTTGCCGGTCACGGTCGGCAGGAACGCCGCGCGCCCCACCCCCACCGCGGCCGCCTGGATCTGCACGTTGGCCCACGCCTGGCGGGTCTTCGGATGTCCGCACAGCGCGCGCTCCACCGCGTCCTGCAGACGCAGCGGCGACGGCAGCTCGCCGAACGCGCAGGCCCGCGCGCCGTCGCCGAGCAGGTCGCGCGCGGGCGTCGCCGACACCGCGCGCCCGGTCAGGAACGGATCGAACGCGCACGCGGGCCGCGCGCACGCCAGGAGCGCGGCCAGTCCGAGCGCGCGGGCGGCAAGGCGCGCGCCGCGATGAAGATCAACGCTCACGCAAGCTCTCCTGCCCCGTCTGGATCACCGGATCGAGGAAGTAGTGCGCGACGCTGCGCTTGCCCGTGCGGATCTCGGCCGTCACCGCCATCCCCGGCGTGAGGTTGATCCAGGTGCCGTTGGCGCGGATCCGGTTGGTCGCGAGCCGCACCCGCACCGGGAAAGTCAGCCCGCGCCGACGGTCCTGCACCGCGTCGTTCGACACGGTCGCGACGGTTCCCTTCAGGTAGCCGTAGCGCGTATACGGAAACGCCTCGACCTTGACGATCGCCGGCTGCCCGACCTTGACGAAGCCGATGTCCTTGTTCTCGATGCTCGCGTCGACCTCGAGCGTATCGTCCGGCACCACCTCCATCAGCGGCGAGGCGGCGGTCGCCACGCCGCCCAGCGTGTGGATCCGCAACTGCTGGATCGTGCCGTCGACGGGCGCGGTCAGGCTCAGCAGCTTCTGCCGCGTGTCGGCCTTGGTCTCGTCGTTGCGGCTCTGCGCCAGCTGCTGGGTCGCCTTGTCGAGCAGGTCCATCTGCTGACGGCGGAACTGCGACGTGGTCGAGGCGAGTTCCGCGCGCTGCTGCGCGATCGCCGCCGTCAGCTCGCGCGCATGGCTGCGCTGCGCCGCCAGTTCGTGCTCCTGGCCCAGCGCGCTCTGCTCCTTGTCGAGGTATTCGGTCTTCGCCACGTACTTGTCGGCGGCGAGCGCGCGGTAGTCGTTGGCCTGCTGGCGCGCGAGCGGCGCGGTCGCGGCGAGCTTGGCGATCTGCTGCGCGGTGGTCGCGAGTTCCGCCTCGCGCTTGAGCAGCTCCGCCTGCGCGCTGCCGAAGCGGTCGCGATACTCGCTGTAGAAGCTCTCCGCGAAGCGCTGCGCCTCCAGCGCCTGCTGCTCGCTCGCGCCGTCGACCGGGCCGAGCGCGGGCATCTTGCCCTGCGTCTGCGCGGCCAGCAGCGCGCGCGAACGCTCGGCGGTCAGCGCCGCGTCGACGCGGCTCAGGCGCGCCTTGTCCGCATCGGCCGCCGCCTGCGTGGTGTCGAGTTCCATCAGCAGCTGCCCCGCGTGCACACGCTGTCCGTCGCGCACCAGGATGCTGCGCACGACGCCCGTCAGCGCGGGCTGGATCGTCTTCACCTGCTGTTTCGGGATCAGCTTGCCGGGCGCGGCCGCGACGATGTCGAGCTGGCCGATCAGCGCGATCGCGACAATCAGCGCGCCGAGCGCGACGATGACCCGCATCGTCCACATCGGCAGCGGATGCACGGGCGTCTCGACGAGTTCGAGGTGCGCGGGCAGGAACGCCCGCTCATGCGGCAGGCGCGGCGCGCCGTCGAGTGCGCGGCGGATCCGCCAGGCTTCGCGGAATACCGCGGCATAGCGCGCGAGCAGCGCGCCGAGCGCGTGAAGTTTCAGCATCATCGGTCGTGGCGAAAAGCGGCGTCATGCATGTTGCAGCGACACCAGGTGAGCGTAGTAACCCTGCAGGCCGAGCAGCGTGTCGTGCGTGCCGCTCTCGACGATGCGGCCCCGGTCCATCGCGACGATGTGGTGCGCATGGCGCACCGAGGTGAGCCGGTGCGCGATGATGATCACGGTGCGGCCCGCGCACATCGCCTGCATGTTGTGCTGGATGATCCGTTCGGTCTCGAAGTCGAGCGCGCTGGTGGCCTCGTCGAAGATCAGGATGCGCGGATTGGTGACCAGCGCGCGCGCGATCGCGATCCGCTGGCGCTGGCCGCCCGACAGGTTCGAGCCGTGCTCGCCGACCATCGTGTCATAGCCTTCCGGCAGCTCGGAGATGAACTCGTGCGCGCCGGCCAGCTGCGCCGCGCGGATCACCACGTCGAGCGACGCGCCGGGATCGGTGACCGCGATGTTCTCGCGGATCGAGCGGTTGAACAGCAGGTTCTCCTGCAGCACCACGCCGATCTGCCGGCGCAGCCATGCGGGATCGGCGAGCGCGAGATCGATGCCGTCGATCCTCACCCGCCCGTGCTCGGGCACGTAGAGCCGCTGCAACAGCTTGGTCAGCGTGCTCTTTCCCGACCCCGAGCGGCCGACGATGCCGATCACCTGCCCCGCAGCGATGTCGAGCGACACGCCGTCGAGGATCGTCGGGCCGTCGGGCCGGTAGCGGAAGCGGATGTCCTGGAAGCTGACGTTGCCGCGCACCGCGGGCAGCGTCTGGCGGCTCTGCGACAGTTCGGTGCGGGTGTTCAGGATGTCGCCGAGCCGGTTCATCGAGATCCCGACCTGCTGGAAGTCCTGCCACAGCTGCGCGAGCCGCAGCACCGGCGCGGCGACGTGCTGCGACATCATGTTGAACGCGACCAGCTGCCCCACCGACAGCTTGCCCTCGATCACGAAGCGCGCGCCGAGATAGAGCGTGACGAGCGACACGAGCTTGCCGACCAGCTGGATCAGCTGCTGCCCGACATTGCCGAGCGAGGTCACGCGAAAACCGGCCGACACGTAACCGGCCAGCTGGTTGTCCCAGCGCCGCGTGAACTGCGGCTCGACCGCCATCGACTTGACGGTCTCGACGCCCGAGATGGTCTCGACGAGAAACGACTGGTTGTCGGCCGTGCGCGCGAATTTCTCGTCGAGGCGCCGGCGCAGCACCGGCGTGATGCCCATCGAGATCGCCGCGTACACCGGCAGCGAGATCACCACGACGAGCGTGAGCCACACGCTGTACATGCACATCACGGCGAGGAAGATGATCGAGAAGAACAGATCGATCACCGCCGTCACCGCCTGCCCGGTCAGGAAGCTGCGGATGTTCTCCAGCTCGCGCACGCGCGCGACCGTGTCGCCGACGCGCCGCGCGCCGAAGTAGGCGAGCGGCAGCGCGAGCAGGTGGCGGAACAGCCGCGCGCCCAGTTCGACGTCGATGCGGCTCGCGGTATGCGCGAACACGTAGTTGCGCACGCCGCTCAGCACCACTTCGAACACCGCGCTGACGAGCAGCGCGACGCACACCACGTTCAGCGTGTTGAACGCGCGATTGACCAGCACCTTGTCCATCACCACCTGGAACATCAGCGGCGACACGAGCCCGAACACCTGCAGCACCGCCGACACCAGCAGCACTTCGAGCAGCAGGCGGCGGTACTTGACCACCGCCGGGATGAACCACGAGAAGTCGAAGCGCGCGAATTCGCCGGCCAGCGTCGCGCGCGACGCGACCAGCAGCACCTGCCCGCCCGTGCGCGCGATCACGTCGGCCGGCGTGGACACCGTCGGCGACGGCGCGTGCGCCTCCGCGATCAGTGCTTTCCCGGCATCGCACGCGGCCAGCACGAAATGCGCGCCGTCCCCGGCGAGCATCAGCGCGGGCTTCGGCAGCGCCGCGAGCCGCTCGACGCTCGCCCGCACGCGGCGGGTCTTGAGGCCGAGCGAACGCGCGGCCAGTTCGAGGTCGGCCGCGCCGAGCGCGCCGTCCGGCAGCCCGCTCGCGTGGCGCAGCTGGTCGGCGTCGGTCGCGAGGCCGTGGAACTGCGCGATCAGCACGAGCGCCGCGAGGCCGGCATCCGGCATGGAGGGAGTCGATTGAAAGTCGTTCATCGTCGATCAGACAGAAAGGCCGAAACGCCGCCGCCCCCGGCGGGGGCGGCGGCGGACGCGGTCAGTGCCAGTTGGCCGCCAGCACCGGCTGCAGCGATTTCTGCTGCTCCGGCGTGATGGCGGTTGCGCCCGCAACGGGCGGCGCGAAGCTCGCCATCGCCTGAACCAGGCTCTCGACGCTCAGCCCCGACAGCGTCTTGCCGTCGCCCGCGACGATCGAACCCGGGCGATCCGGCTGCGACGCATACCAGTTCTTCAGCGTCACGGTCTCGGCGCTGCCCGTCACCGAAATGCGCAGATCGTCGCCGGCATGCTGGAACCACAGACGCTCCGCGCCGACCTCCGCGCCGAACGCGAGCTTGCCGAGGCTCCCCGCGTAATCGAGCTCGTAGGTGCCGTGGCCGACCTGCACCGTCGCGAGCGCGCCCTTGAGGGTCGCCACGTCGTGACCGTCGCCGAGGCGCAGCGTCGCGAGCGACCCCGTGCTGTCGATCACGTTGCGGCCCGCGCCCACCGTCAGTTGCCGGAACGCGCCCGTCACATGGTTGTCGCCGTTGCCGAGCGTGATGGCCGCGTTGCTGTCGCTGCCCGTCACGTGGTTGTTGCCGCCGCCTGCCGTCACCGTCGCGCCGGAGCCGAGCAACTCGATCGTGCTGTCGCCGTCGCCCGTGGTCAGCTTCGTGCCGCTGCCCGTCGCCGTGACCGCGTGCGCGCCCGATCCGCCCAGCGTCGCCGAGCCGAACGTGCCGCCTTGCAGCAGCACATGGCGGCCGCCCGTCGCGGTGACGGTCGACATCGCCTCGCCCTGGTCGATCGCGACCTGACTGTCCGCGACGTCGACCCTGGCCATCACGCCGACCTTCTGCACGCCGGGCTGCACCAGCAGTTCGAGCGCCGACTCCGCCGACTGGCCCGATGCGGTGGTCGCCCTGACCTTCACCGCGAGCGGGCCGGTCATGGCCGCGCCCGGCGACAGCGTCAGGCGGCCTTGCGCCGCGTCATAGCCGAGCCAGGCCGGCAGCGGTGCGCCGTCCGCGAGACTGACCGTGTAGCTGACGGCTTCGTCGCGCGGCACGGCGAACAGCGACGCCAACGGATTGCTGGTCCAGGGCTGGGCCGAATCGGCCATCCACGCGGTCGGCGCGCGGCCGGACAGCGTCGGCGCTGCGGGGAAGGTCGGCGTGATCGGGTCGACCTTGACCGGCGGGATTTTCACCGGTGTCAGATCGACCGGCACGAGCTTCACCGGCGGGAGCGGCTGCATCGGCGGCACCGTCGGGATCTTGATCGGCGTCACATCGATCGGGTCGAGCTTCACCGGCGGGATCTTCACCGGCGTCACATCGATCGGATCGAGCTTCACCGGCGGAATCTTCACCGGCGTCACATCGATCGGATCGAGCTTCACCGGCGGGATCGTCGGCCCGGTCGGCATCGTCACCGGCGGCAGTCCGATCGGATCGACCTTGACCGGGGGGGTGGTCGGAATCGTCGGGATCTTCACCGGCGGCCACTCGATCGGCGGCACCGGGTTACCCGTGCCCGGCGTGACCGGCGTGACCGGATTGCCGCCCAACGGATCGCCGCCCGACGGATCGACCGCGACCGGCGGCTTCGTCACGACGCCCGCGTGATCCGGCGTCGGCGTCGCGAAGATGAAGTCGCCCTCGCCCAGTTGCGCCGGATCGAGCGCATCGAGATACACGAGTTCGAGCGGCGCGGCCGCCGTGCCGAGCGACTTGCTGCCGAGGCTCACGCCGTGGATCTGCGACAGCCCGTTGATCGTCGCGCGGTTCTGCTGCGCGATCACGAGATCGTCGAAGCGCGTCACGCCGGTCCCGCTCAGGTCGAGCTTGTCGATCCCGTGGCGGAAGCCGCGCAGCGCGTTGTGATAACTCGACACGCCGTCCTGACGCGCGATCACGAAAGTATCCGAACTCGCCGCATCGTGGCTGTAGACCGTGCCCGCGAGCGACGCGACCAGCCGGCCGTTCGCATCGCTCGAATAGCTCACGCCGCGCGCGCCGCCGTTCAGCACCACCGTGCCGCCCGCAACGGGCAGCGCCGCATCGCCCGCCGCGCTGTCGACGTAGTGCGCGGGCGCGATGAAGCTGTCCTGGAACAGGAAGCGCCCGGCATCGAGCGCCGCGGCCTGCTGCCCCTTGACGATGATGCGCTGCCCGTCGCCCAGCGCGATCTGCACGTCCGCGCCCTGCTGGGTCAGCGCGAGATCGCCGAATTTCCGGCCCGCGAAACCGACCAGGTCGATGGTCTCGCCGCGCGCGGCGTCGAAGTTCTCGATCGTATCGAGGCCGCCCGCGCGCCGGTGCACGACGAAGAAATCGCGGCCCGCGCCGCCCACCAGCGTATTCGCGCCGCGCCCGCCGTCGAGCAGCGCGTCCGCCGCGCCCGCCACGAGCCGGTCGTTGCCGTCGCCCGTCACGATGTTCTGGATCGCGCCGGGGTCGCGGATCGTCAGCGCCGCGCCGCCGATGCTCGCGACGCCCGTCGTCAGATCGACCGTTGTGTCGCCCGACACCGCCGCCGCGTTCAGCGTATTGCGCCCGCCGCGCGTGCCGTTCGCCGCGTCGTCGAGGATCGCGCGCGCCGGATTCGCGGCCGCCTGCGCGCGATACTCGTCGGTGTAGTAGTACGTATCGTCGGCGCTCGCGCGGTCGCCGTAGAGCCGCAGCGACCACTGATTGAGCTTGACCGGCAGGCCGTTCGCCGCGTCGGTCACCTCGAGCGTCCAGTTGCCGGCCGAGCGCTCGCCCCAGTCGTGCGTCGACATGAAGGTATAGCGGAAGCTTCCCGAGCGGGTGCTGCCGGCATCGGCCGCGCTCGCGCCCGGCGCGCCCGCCGGCGCCTTGCCCGCGCGGTCGAGCAGGATGCTCTCGGTGCCGTCCGGCGAGATCAGCTTCACGGTCAGGTCGCCGAGCCGGCCGACCTCCGCGTCGAAATCGATCTCCGCGTGCTGGACCGACAGGCCCGCCTGCATCGCGAGCGTCGCGCGCGCGGTCGCGCCCGACGCAACCGTCGCGCCGAGCGGCCCGCTCGTGCCGGCATAGACGCGTTCGTTCGCGCCCGTGCCCTGCTTCGCCCACGATTCGGCGAGCCGCACGGCCGCGCGCGCGTCGACCTCGCCGAAGCCGTAGTCGTGGCTCGCATGCATGCCGCCGCCGTTCCAGTTGCGCGCGCCGTTGTCGCGCCACTGCGTCGCGCCGTCGCGCACGCCCTTCGCGGACAACGCGAGAATTTCCTGCACGTCGCGATAGCCGAGATTCGGATTCGCCTGCAACATCAGCGCGACGACCCCCGACACGATCGGCGTCGCGAAGCTCGTGCCCTGCATGTCGCTGTACTGGCTGCCGAAGGTCGAGCCGCGATCGGTCTCCAGGATGTGACTCGTCGACACGACATTGCTGCCGGGCGCGGACACGAGCAGGCTCGCGCCCGGATTCGAGAACGGCGCGGAGCCGAGCTGCAGCGTCGACAGGTCGCTCTGCGCGTTGATCGCGCCGACCTCGATCGTGAAGCGGTTGTTGCCGGTCAGCGAGCCTTGCGCGCTGCCGCCCTTCTCGCGCGCGTTGCCGCCCGCCGCGACGATCACCGTGCCGAGGCCGCCCCGGCCCGCGTCCGCCGCGTACTGCGCATTCGCGAGCAGCGCGCTCTCGGTGTTGATGCTGCCCTTCTGCAAGTTGCTCAGCGCGAAATCGTTGGTGAAGCCCCAGCTGTTGTTCGCGATGTCGTAGCTGACCATGTGGCCGAGCCCGCTCAGGTCCGCGCCGTTGTTGGCGAGATAGTGGCCGCCGATCGTCGCGTCATAGGCGACGCCGACGCCGCCCTGGCCGTTGTTCGCCGCGACCATCACGCCCGCGACCATCGTCGCGTGGTTCGACACCGCCTGCGGCAGCGTGCCATTGCCCTGCTGGGTCGCGAGCCAGGCCGGATCGATGTTCGGCGCGAGATCCGGATGATGCAGGTCGAGGATCTCGGGCCCCGTCGAGAATTCGCCGCCCGGCTCGAACTGGCCGATGCGCACGCCCTTGCCGGTGTAGTCGCGCCACACCGGAATCACGTTCGCGTCGCTCAGATACCACTCCTGCGCCGCGAGCGGATCGGCCGGCATGTCCGGCGTCGACAGCGTGACGGTCGCGCGCATCGGCGCGGTCTTGCCGCTGTTCAGGTCGACCACGGTCGCGGCCGGGTTGCCCGCCGCATCGGTCACGCCGTATTTGAAGCTCATCACCCCTGCGTACGTGGCATCGGGCGTGAACAGCACGTCGCCCGCCGGCGTCAGCGCGACCGTGCCGCCCACCGCGTCGCCGACCGAGACGAGCTTCAGCGCGCCCTGGCTGTTCAGCCGCTGGTCGTTCGCGAGCAGTTGCGCGGCCGCGATCAGGTGCACACGGGTGTGGTCGAACGCCTGCCCCGCCTGGTCGACGCGCAGCGCATCGTTGACCGGCATCGGGTTCGGCAGCGTCAGATCGACGGCCGAGATGTCCGAGAAGTTGAGCTTCTGCACGTTCTTCAGCGTCAGCGTGCCGTCGCGGCCGGCCTGATGGTCGGCGACGGTGTAGCCGCCGTCGGTGCGCGTGATCGTGTAGTCGCCGTGGCTGCCGTGCAGCGTCACGACGTTGGTGCCGCCGCCGCCGTCGATCGACGCGTTGCCGTGGCCCGCCTCGATCACGTCGTCGCCCGCGCCGCCGAAGATGCGGTCCGCGCCGCCGCCCGCGTGGATCACGCTGCCCGTGGCGGACGCATAGATCGTGTCGCCCGCCGGCCCGGCGTAGATCACCGCCTTGCCGCTGCCGCCGACGATCGTGTTGTGGCCCGAGCCGCCGACCAGCACGTCGTTGCCGCCGCCGCCGATCAGCGTCGCGTTGCCCTGTCCGCCCTTGAGGAACACGCTGCGGTTGCCGCCGCTCACCAGCACGTCGTCGCCGCGCCCGCCTTCGGCGATCGTCAGGCCCGCGTGCGCGAGATTCAGCGTCACGCCCTGGTCGCCGACCACGATCGCGGTGTCGCGTCCGCCGTTGCCGTGGATCCGGTCGGGATTGTCGCGCGCGCTGATCACGAACACATCGTCGCCCGCGCCGCCTTCATAGGTGTTGTGGCCGCCGCCGCCGACCAGCCAGCTGCCCGTGGGCGCCGCGATCAGCGTCGTGTCGCCGCTGCCGGCGTAGACGTTGTCGACGCCGAGCTTCGCCGCGTCGAGCGTCTCGCTCGCGGTCGCCGCGCTGGTGAACGCGGTGCGGGTCGCGCCGCCCGTCGTCGACGTGACCTTCGCGCCGCCGTCGACCGCCGTGAAGGTGTTGCCCACCGGATCGGCGAGGAAGTTCACGGCCATCATCTGACGCGTCGCGCCGTTCATCGTGAAGGTGCCGCGCCCGAGCACCTCGTTGCCGTTCTGCGTCTCGCCCGCGCTGCGCGAGACCGGCTTCACCTGGATCTGCGTGATGCCGAGTGCGTCGAGCGTCTTCAGTTCGCCCGGCGCGGACTTGCCGTCATGATTCGCGTCGACCCACACGCGCAGCGTCGACCAGCTCGGATCGTTGCGATCGAGCACGCCGTCGTGATTCGCATCGACGCTGTCGAGCGCGCCGAAGCCGTCCTTGAAGCGCGCCTGGCCCGCCGCGCCGTTCGCGCCCGCCGCGCCGCCGAAGTACTCGGACAGCATCTGGCTCGCATTCGTGATCTGTCCGCCGCCCGCGTCGACCACCAGCATCCCGGTGCCGGCGTCGGCCCAGCCGGTACGCTTGAGCGTGCCGCTGTGATCGACGTCGAACAGCACGCCGTCCTCGATGCCGGTCGTCTTCGCGCCGTTGCCGGTCAGGTCGAGCAGGATCGGATCGATGTAGGTGTTGAAGGTGGTCATCGCCGACAGGCCGTTCAGCACCGCTGCGTTCAGGCCGCTCGCGTTGGGCCGGCCGGTCGCGCCCGGATCGGTGTAGAACTGCCCGAGATACGCGCCCGGCTTCGCGTTCGGATCGAGCTGGAACTCACCCGGCCGGATGCCGCCCGACGCGAGGCTGCCCATCTGCGCGGAGGCGAAGTCGGTGCGGTTCAGCGTGTTGTCGGAGAACGAGATCTTGCTGGTCGCGCTGTTCTGCACGAAGCCGTTGCGCACGTCCTGCGCGGCCTTGCCCTCGCCGAGCGAACCGGATTGCGGCTGCGGATTCGTGTTGATGTCGATGTTGATCAGGTTGGTCGGCGCGGACAGCTGGATGATCTTGCCGACGCCGATCGCCTGCGCGCCGGACGACAGCCCGAGCCCGCCGTTCACGCCCATCAGCGTGGATACCGAGATGCCCGTCAGCGCGGAGACGGTGTCGAGGTTGTTGGTCGACGCGTCGACGTAGAACTGGTCCGGGGCCAGCGCGATGCCCTTCGGCAGCAGCGGGCGATAGCCGACGATGTCGCCGAGCGCGCTGACCGTGTGTTCGCCGAACGCGCCGTCCTGGCGACGCGTGACTTCGGTGTATGCGCCGTTGCGGTGGATCGTCAGTTCGCTCACGCCGAGCGGGGTCGCCTGCTGGAGCAGCGTGTCACCCGTTGCGGCGTCGACCTTCAGCCATTGCTGCGAGCCGTCCTGGCGCGTAACCGTGAAGCTGTTGTCGAGGCCCGACTGCACGTTCGCGATGGGGCTCGTGCTCAGATTCGACAGGTATTCGCGCGCCGACGCCGGCACCGCCACGAAACCGTTGGTGTCGCCCGCGGGCAGCGCGAAGCGGCCGTCCGCGCCGATGCTCAGCCCGGCCGCGGCGTCGAACATCGCGCCCATCGTGTGGTCGATCCCGAAGGCGGGCAGCGCGAACGGCAGCAGGCCGGTGATCGCGATCGTCTTGGCCGCCACGGGCAAGTACGCACCCGGCAGGTAGGTGACGGGCTGCGACATCGATTGCGACAGGTAGGGGCCCCACACGGGCGCCTGATAGAAGAAGGTCGCGATGTCGTTGGGCATGCGCACATCCGACGCGACGTGGCCGGCGGACTGATACGCGGCGATGACTTCGCCGATGTTGCGATTGCCGAAATAGCCGGCGTCGATCAGCGACTTCGCGAGCGGCAGGCTGTTGTAGACCTGCGTGTCGAGGCCGTTCTTCAGCGCGAACATCTGCGCCATGCTGCCGCCGAGGCTGTGGCCGGTGGTGGAGAAGGTGTAGCCCTTGAAGATGTCGAGACCCTTCACGCTGTCGTACACCGACTGCGCCTGATCGACGATCTTCCGGTATTCGCTCGCGCCGCCGTTGGTCAGATCGGAAACCCAGTTCGACAATGCGTCTGAACCCTTGAAGGCGATGACGATCTGTTTCGTCTCCCGATTCAGTGCAACCGCAAAACGATTTTCGAGCGTACCGCCACTGTTGAACTGATCTCCATATCCTTCTTTCAGATACTGCTCCATATCCCCGATTTCGCGGATATCAACCCAGTCCCCATCCATCGTATGTTCGTCCGGCGATGCATTCTTGGCCCTCGGATATGCCCACGCCGCAATCTTCATTCCCACGGCTTGATCCGGTATTGTTTTGTTGTTCATACAAGTTATTGTTTAGATATTTACCCAATGAATGCAGTGGCACGACACTGGTCGTCCAACTCGCTCCACACTCTCTCCAGGTGAGGATTCCTAGGCACCAGGACCACGCTATTCCGGCTCGATGCGTCCGTTTTATAGACGCCGTCACGGTAGGCGTATTTCATGATCGCCGCGGCAGACGCATATTTCAGATACACGCCGTCCCGTCGCGCGACCGGTCTAGCATAGGTGCAGCGCACCTTGATGCCGGCTCGGATCAGGCTCTCCCCAAGCGCTCGATCCACCATGCTGCCGGGCACGCGAGCAACCCCCACATCCAGCGGAATCGTGTCGTCGAAGTAATAGAAGCCAAGCATGATCATCGCGTCGCTCGAACCCTTGTCGGCAGCTTTCCGCAGCAGTTCAACGATTTTTACCGGATCGTTCGTATCCTGGATCCAGCCTTGCGCATTGCCGATCGCATACAGGTAGTCCCCCATCGGGTCCCCGCTCGCCTGCAGCGCCTTCACGCGCGCGCGCTCGTCATCCCACAGCTGCTTCGCGTGCCGGTTCTGCGACCGCTGGTCCGCCGCATTGGCGAGCGTCATCACGCCGGCAACCGGCGCGGCTGCCAGTTGGCAGCCGGATAGCGCTACTGTCATGGCCAACATGACGGGCGTAGCGATAGCCGACAACGCGTGCCTCATCACATTGCGCCCTGTTCCGCACATTCGTCTGGAATCCTTACGCATGCTTTGCTTTGATCCATGTTTAACCAATAAACGCCGTTGCGCGGCAACGTACGTCGATGTCGAGCCATTCCTGCTCGAGAGCCGGATTTTTTGGAATGACTATCCGGTATTCGTGAGGTCCGACCTTTTCGTCCATCCCGTTCCGATAAACCATCGCCATCCACCGCGCAGCCGACGTGTATTCAAGGCGAACCCATTCCCCGGAGGGGCTCGGCACGGCATACGTACAGCGACGTGCAACCCCCTCGCGCACGAGCTTTTCTCCGAGTACCCGGTCAACCTTGTCTGCCGACAAACGCTTGAAATTTCCGTCTAACGGGATGACCGCATCGAAGTAGTAGAACCCCAACATGATCATTGCATCGCTGGAACCCCTATCCGCGGCTTTCTGGAGCCAACCGACGATCTCCACCGGATCGCGGGTGTCCTTGATCCACCCTTGCGCATTCCCGATCGCATACAGGTAATCCCCCAGCGGATCGCCGTTCGCCTGAAGCGTCTTCACATAAGCCCGCTCGTCATCCCAGATCCGCTTCGCATGCCGGTTCTGCGAACGTTGATCCATGACGTTGGCAAGCGTCATCGCGCCGGCAACCGGAGCCGCCAGCAACTGACAACCCGACAGCCCCACGCTCGCCGCGCCGAGCGCGGCCCACGCGACAAAGGCGCGCGAGAACGCGCGCGCGATGGTTGAAATGAAAATCATGAATCGATGATGGAATTGGCAGTGACCCGAAGCGATAAGCTGAACGAACCGCGCACGGACATTCACGCGTCGCCGCACCTGAACCAGCGATGCCCATTCCCCGCCCTCGGAATGCCCACCCCGGTAGATCGCCCGCCGACCTGCCATAGCCGCACGCGCGGCCCGTCCGCCATGCGCTGCGCACGGCACGATGCCGAACCTCGATCGAAGGGATTCGCGCCGCCCACCCCCGTGGCGAACGCGCAAAAGAAGAAGCGGCGGACAGCTACGCTGCCCGCCGCTGCAATCAACAACATCTTGAAATGGCCCTCGGATTCCTTCCGCAACGCGGAAGGTGGCAAACAAGATCTTTTTGGCAACCAGCGGCACGCATTGCGCCCGCTCGCGAATCAACACGCCTTGTAGTTATATGCCGCAATTGAAAGGCGATTGAAAGTTAATTCGTGATGTGCACATCAATTTCAATGGCACACTGCAGCCAAGATCCAATCAGATCGTAATAATCGGTAATATTAACTACAACTATATGCTTTTGGCAAGCTGTAGAAACTGACAGAAAAATATCCCGCGAGCAATGTTCAGCGCCATGAAAGCGTCATTCCACTGTGATTCGTAATAATCCAGGGCAATGAACACAAGGAAGTTCGCTTCCAGCCCCGCGCAATCGACGTGTCCAATCCCCGCGCACGCCTCTCTGGGCCGGCGGCCCGGCCACGCCACCCTGCGCTCCTCGCCTTCCATCGCCTCAAGCCGGCGCTCAAATGCGTCCTGATCCCGTCCCGCGGAATCGCTCGGCGTCCGCGCCGAGAAGCGGCTCTATTCGGCATCGTGTCCGGCAAGCGGCGTGCCGAACGTGCCCATGCCCCAGGCCGGATCGCGGCGGGCGCGCATCGGCTCACTCACCGAAACATCACTCCGTCCGGCCGCCACGACCCGCCGCGCCTCCCTCGATCGCCCCTACCAAGCCGCCCCGCCTACCCGCCGCCCGGATCGCCTCCTCGTACACCCCGCCACGCGCCGCGCGATGACCGCATTGTCGAAATGCTCGCGCGCGTAACGGCGGCACGCGCGCGCATCGGGCAACGCAAGCGCGCCCGACAACGCATCGCGCACGCCCTCCGCGATCGCGCCCGCCCCGCCGCCCGGCAGCACGAGCGCGTCGGACAGCCCCGCCACCGCCTCCGGCAGCCCGCCGACCGGCGTGACCAGCACCGGCGTGCCCGTCGCCAGCGATTCCACCGTGATCAGCCCGAAGCCTTCCAGCGCGACGGTCGGCACGACGCTCAGCGTCGCCGCGCGGTACAGCGTCGCCAGATGCGCGTCCGGCACGAAGCCGAGCAGCGTCACGTGGCCGTCGAGCCCCGCCGCGTCGATGCGCGCCTTCAGTTCGGCCGTGAGCGGCCCCTTGCCCGCGATCAACAGCAGCACGTCCGGACACCGCCGGCGCACGATGTCGATCGCGTCGATCAGATCCTCCAGCCCCATCCGCCGCACGAGGCGTCGCACCGCCAGCACGATCGGCCGATCGGGCGGCAATTGCAGCCGGCGGCGCGCGTCCGCCGTGGTGATCGGCACATCGAACTGCGCGGTGTCGACGCAGCCCGGCACCACCCGCACCCGCGCCGGATCGATCCCGTAGCGCGACGTGAGGATCTCCCCGAACGCGCGCGACAGCACGATCAGCCGCGTCGAGCGCGCGTACACGGTCTGCTCGACGTAGTACTTCGCGCGGCGGCCGAGCACGGCCGCTCCCTCGACCTGGCTTTCGTCCGCCCACGGCCCCTGGAAATGCGAGACCTGCGGGATGCCGCGCGTGACGTCGAGGCCCGGGAACGTGTAGAGCGCGAAATGCGACGACACCACGTCCGGCCGCTCCACCCGCACCACCTCGCGCAGCGCCTGCCGCGCGGCCAGCATGCGGCGCGGCAGCGAGCCGCCCGCCGGCCCGAAGCCGTGGATCGCGCCGCCCGTGTCGGTCGCGACCTGCGCGGAGCCGGCCACCACGCCGCGCACCGCGACCCCCGCCCCCGGCAGCGCGCCGACAAGCGCGTGGTACATCCGGTCGAGCCCGCCTGCCCGTTCGGGAAACCAATGCATGCCGATCTGCAAGGATTTGATCGTCGGGGAGGGATCCGTCATCGCGCGTGCTCCTGCGTCACCTGAGGTTTCGTGGCCGGCGTCGGCCGCGCGCCGCGCGCCAGCCGCCGGTACAGCGCGAGGTACTGCGCGCCCATGCGCGCCCAGCTGAAATCGGCGACCCGCGCGCGCGCCGCGCGGCCCATCTCGCGGCAGGCGTCGCGCGCGTTCGCGAGGCGGGCCAGCGCGCGCGCGAGCGCGGCCGTGTCGTCGGGATCGTCGAGCACGATCCCGCACGCGGGCGTGATGATTTCCGCGCCGCCCGCGCTGCGCGCGGTCACCACCGGCAGCCCCGCCGCCATCGCCTCGAGCAGCGACAGGCTCATCGCCTCGTAGCGCGACGGAAACACGTAGGCATCGGCCGACGCCATCAGCACGGGCATCGCGCCCACCAGCCCGAGGAAATGCACGCGCGCATCGAGCCCGAGCGCGCGCGCCTCGGCCGGATACGGGCTGCCCGGCAGATAGCCCGCCACCGCGAGATGCACGTGCGGCGGCAGTTGCGCGAGCGCGCGCAGCACGGTGCCGAGGTTCTTGCGCGGCGTGCGCAGGTCGCCGACAAACAGCAGCAGGAACGCATCCTCGGGCAGCCCGAACGCGCGCCGGTCCGGCCGCGCGCGCGCGAACGCATCGAGATCGACGCCGTTGTGGATCACGCCGATGCGCGCGGCGTCGATCCCCGCGTCCCGGATCTCGCCCGCCACCTTGGCCGACACCGCCGTGATCGCGCGCGCGCGCCGGTAGGCCCAGCGCTCGAAGCGCGCGTTCAGCCAGGTATAGAGGAACTGATACGCCGACCACGGCCCGCGCGTCAGCCGGTACGGATAGCTGGGGCTCGCGAGCCAGCCGCCGTGCACGAAGTGCGCGGTGTTGACGTCGGCGCGCACCCACGAGATGAAGCCGTTGACGTGCAGCAGGTCGTAGTCGGCGCGATGCCGGCGCAGCCACCACGCGCTCTTGAGCGCGAACACCTGCTGCCGCACCAGGTTCGAGGGCCAGCCGCGCCCCACCCGCACCGGGATCCAGCGCACCCGCGGATCGTCGAGCAGCTCGGGCGCGACGTGCGACGCGACGAGCGTCACCTCGCAGCGCTCGGCGAGTGCCGCGCGGGCGATCTCGTAGTTCACCCGGCCCTGTCCGTCGTTGTGACGCACGACATGCGTGACGATGGCGATTCTCACTGGTCGACTCCCGACGAAAGCGCGACGTGCCGGCGCTGCAGCTTGCGCCAGTGCGCCGCGGACAAGATCGCGCTGATGCTCATGAACAGCAGCAGGCCGCCCGTGCCGATCAGCGAATTGGTGAACACCAGCATCGCGAACACCGACAGGCTCAGGCTCAGGCAGGCGGAAACGAAGCGGTCGCGGCGCAGCGCGAACGACGCGCGCACCGCGCGGCCGAGCAGCCACAGGGTGCCGGCGAGATACAGCAGCGTGCCCGGCCAGCCGAGCACGAACGGCACGTTCATCACGCCGCTGTCGAAGCTGCCGTACTTGCCCAGCTCTCCGCCGTCGCTCGACAGGCGCGTCGAGGTGCCGGTCGCGCCGAGTCCTTCGCCCGCGACGTCGGTGAACGCGGTCTGCGCGAAGCTCGCGTAGAACTTGCTGCGATCGTCGTAGCTGCGATCGTCCTTGAGGTTCGAGATCGACTGCAGGCGCTGGCCCAGGCGGTCGGCGACCGGCCCCACCGTCAGCAGCGGCACGCACAGCCCGGCCAGCACCAGCGCGCTCGCGAACAGCCGCAGGCGCACCCGGTTGGTCGATTTCGCGAGCTGGATCGCGAGCGCGATCACCCAGCCGCCCCAAGTCGAGCGCACGAGACACAGGCTGAACGCGACGAAGCCCGCCGCGCCCGCGAGCCAGCGCAGCCGGCCGTCGGCCGCGAGCACGAACACGAGCGCGCCCATCATCGCGAATGCGAACGGGCCCGATGAGTTCATCGTGCTGAACACGCGCACGCCGTACGGCACCGGATCGCCCTGCGAGTTCATCTGCGAACCGAGCATCCACAGCACGTCCCATTGCGGCATCACGAAGAACTGCACGATGCCGTAGACGCCCATCACCAGCATGCCCTCGACGAACGCGGCCAGGATCGTCTCGCGATAGGCCGGGTAGTCGCGCGCGTGCACGATGATGTGGAAGCCGATCAGCACCGGATACATCCAGTTCGCGAGATCGTAGGTCGCGGCGAGCGGCCCGCTCGACACGACGCCCACCAGGTACGCGTAGCCGAGCCCGAGCAGGATCAGCAGCACCGGCAGGCCGCGCCGCTCGGCCAGCACGCGGTAGTGGCGCACGAGCCCGAGCGCCGCGATCATCGTGACCGCGAGCGGCGCGATCTGGATCAGACTGGTCGGCGTGTACGCGCCGCGCGTCCAGTCGGCGAGCCGCCGCACCTCGGGCGCGAGGAACCACAGCCACCACATGAAGCCCACGTAGCGCGCCGGGCTGCGCACGTACAGCCACAGGCCCGCCGCGACCGACAGGCACGGAAACGCGTAGGTCAGCACCGTGCCCTGGTGCGCGGCGATCAGCACGGCGGTGAGGCCCCACAGCGCCGCCTGCGCGGCCCAGTGGACCGGATCGCCCGCGAACCGGCCGAGGCCGGCGCGGCGCGCGGACGCGAGACGCGGGGCGTGCGCCGTCATCGGCCCGCTCCGCCCGGCGCGGCGGCAGGCGCGGTCGCGCCGGCGCGGCGGGCCAGCAGCGCGCGCGTCAGGCGCGCATGCTGTTCGGCGAACTGCCGGGTCGTCAGCGCGGCGCGTTCGAGCCGCGCGGCAGCAGCCTGCGCACGCGCCAGCGCGCGGGCCGGCTGTGCCGCGAGCGCATCGGCCGCGCGCCGCAGCGCGCGCGGATGGAACGGCGGCACATAGGTTGCCGTGCCGCGCGGAAAATAGTCGCGCAATCCGCCGACCTGCGTGACGATCATCGGCTTGCCGAGCGCCGCCGCCTCCAGCATCACGGTGATGCCCGATGCGTGGTGGTTCGGGCGCAGCGGCACCACGATCAGATCGGCCCACTCGTACAGCGCGCGCTGTTGCGCGATGCCCGCCGCCGGCCCGATCGCGATGTTCGGCGCGCGCAGCGCGCGCGGCACGCGCCGCCGGGTCGCGAGCCGCACGTCGTAGCGCGCGTCGTGGCCGAACGCCGTCACGAAGGTTCGCCAATCGCGATCGCGGTCGTTGCCGATCGCCGCGATGCGCAGCGGCCGATGCGGCGTCCATGCCTGGGGCGGCCGGATCGGGAAGTCCTGCGTGTTCAGCCCGTAGTACACGTGCTCGGCCTCGCGCCCCAGATAGCGGCGGCACAGCGCGGCATTGTCGCGCGCGAGCGTCGTCAGCACATCCGCGCGCGCGAGCAGCCAGCGATACAGGGCGCGCCGCGCGAGGCCGTAGTCGCGCCAGCGATCGAACAGCCACACGCTCTGCGCGAGCAGCAGCGGCCGGCGGCCGCGCGCGCCCGCGAGCCGCAACACCAGCGCGGCCGCGAGATGCTCGTGCTCGGTGTGCGTCCAGATCACGTCGCTCGCGAGCAGCGCCGCGCGATTGCGCCACGCATGCAGCAGGTCGAAGCCGAGCAGCGCCTTCGCCGCGCGCCGCGCGAGGCCCACGAGCCGGCCTTCGCGCGCGTCGCGCGAGTAGCTGAGCGCGAACTCGGCCGACTCCGCGTGGTGATAGCCGTACAGGCAGCCGATGCCGTCGCCCCGGCGATAGGTGCGCGGATCCGCGCCATGAAACAAGTGAACATGGACCTTGGTCGCGTTCATGCGCCTCCTCCGGTTCCGGTTGCAACGCATTGCCGACGCGCGCGCATCGCGCCGCCTCCTCAAGCCGCCGCCGCGCGCGCGGCCCGCGCCCCCGCGCGCACCGCGCGCCAGTGCGCATGCCGGCGCGCGCGCCGCGCCGACAGCGCGCCCAGCATCAGGTGGGCCACCCCCGGATAGACGCGCGTGCCGACGAGCGCGTACCACCACCACGCCGCCTCGCGCCGCAGCGGCGGCAGATGTTCGCGCAGGACCAGGTGCAGGTTGTATGCGGCGTTGCTGACGGCATCGAGCGAGGCCGCGTCGCGGCCGTCGTCGTCGAAGCGTTCGGCCGGATAGTGGTCGACCGCGACGGCCGGGTCGTAGACGAGCTTCCAGCCCGCGCGCTTCACGCCGAGGCTGAACGCGAGATCGTTGTGCGGCTGCGCGCCCGCGCCGCGCAGCCGCGTATCGAAGCGCAGGCCCGCGATCGCCGCGCGCCGGTAGCTCATGTTCGCGCCCTTGAGCAGGTCGACCTCGCGCGCGCCGCCCACGCCGAGGTGATGGTTGCCGACGATCCTGCCGCTCGCCCGCAGGCGGCCGACCAGCGGCCGCGCCGCATCCAGCAGGCGGCCCTTCTCGTGCACCCAGTCGCGCCCGCCGAGCGCGCCGAGCGCGGGGTCCGCGCCGAACGCCGCCGCGATGCGCGCGAGCCAGTCCGCGCGCGGCGCGGCGTCGTCGTCGGTGATCGCGATCACATCACCCCGCGCGGCCTCCAGTCCGCGATTGAGCGCCGCGACCTGCCCCGGCGCATCGACCGCGGCGACCCGCAGCGTCAACCCGCCGCGCACCGCCGGATCGGCGAGCCGCGCGTGGGTCGCCGCATCGTCGCGGCGCGCGACGACGATCACTTCGTCGGGCGCGCGCCGCTGCCGCGCAAGCGCGGCGAGGCAGCGCGCGAGGTCGTCGGGACGCCGGTAGGTCGGCACGAGCACGGAGATGTTCATCGCAGGGTCTCTCGTCGGTCGCGGACGCGCGCGCGTCACGCATTCAGGTATTCGTGGACGGATGCATAACCGCGCCCGTAGCCGCGCGCGCGCGGCGGCACGCCGTTGAAGATTCCGCCTTGCAGTTGCACGCCCGCCGTCCGCAGACGCTTGATCGCATCGCCGATCTCGCCCTCGGTGTGCATGCCCGAGCGCAACACCAGGAAGGTCGAGCCGGCCAGTTCGCCGAGCAGCGTCGCGTCGGTCACCGCGAGGATCGGCGGCGAATCGACGATCACCATGTCGTAGCGATTGCTGAGGCCGTCCAGGTATTGCACGACGCGCGGCGACATCAGCAGCTCCGACGGATTCGGCGGCCGGGCGCCCGCCGCGATGAAGGACAACCCCTGCACCGGCGTGTCGCGGATCGCGTCCTCGAGCGGCGCCTGGTCGCTCAGCAGTTCGGAGAGCCCCACGCCGCCGCGCGTCTCGAAGTAGCATTCGAGCGAGCCGCGCCGCATGTCGGCATCGATCAGCAGCACCCGCTTGCCCGAGTGCGCGAGCAGCGCGGCGAGATTCACCGCGAGAAAGCTCTTGCCGATGCCCGGCGTCGGCCCGGTCAACACCATCACGCGATTCTTCGCGTCCATCAGCGCGAATTGCAGCGCGGTGCGCAAGCTGCGCAGGCTCTCGACGCTCAGGTCCTTCGGCCGCATGCACGCGAGGATCGGCCGGATGCGCGCGCCGCTCTTGTCCGCCCCCGCATCGAGCCGCGCCTGCTCGGCGCTGAGCGGCACGAGCCCGTACAAGGGCAGATTGAACGCGCGCTCGACGCGCTCCGGATCCTCGATGCCATGAAACAGGTTGCGGCGCAGGAACACCACGCCGGTGCCGAGAATCAACCCGAGCAGCACCGCCGCCGACAGGATCAGCACCTTCTTCGGCTTCACCGGCGCGCCGGGCCGCAGCGCCGCGTCGACCAGCCGGATGTTGCCGCCCGTGCCCGCCTTCTGCACCGACAATTCCTGCACGCGGTTCAGCAGCAGTACGTAAATGTCTTCCGCGACCTTCGCGTTGCGCTGCAGCGCCACCGCCTTCACCTCGGTCGCCGGCAGCCCGCGAAAGCGATCGCTGAACTTGCGCTGCTCCGCCTCGAGCTGCGCGAGCTGCTCGCGCGCGGCCAGCACGAGCGGATGCGCCTCGGTGAAGCGCTGCGCGAGCGAGGCGAGCTGCAGGCGCTGCGCGGCGATCTGCTGCTCGTACTGCACGCTGCCTTCCAGGTACACCTTCGCTTCGTCGCTCGCATTGATCGAGCCCGAGGTGCGCTGGTACTCGGTCAGCGCCGCCTCCGCGCGCTCCAGGTCCGACTTCAGGCGCGGCTCCTCGCTCCTGAGGAAGTCGAGCATCTTGGTCGCCTCGGCCTGCTTGCTCGTCACGTGCTGGTGCAGGTAGGACTGCGCGAGCGCGTTGGCGATCTGCGCGGTCTGGTCCGGATCGCGCCCTTCGAGCGAGATCTGGATCACGCCGGTCTGCTTGCCCTGCTCGGTCACCTGGATCGCCGACTGGAACGCGGTGATCGCATCGAGATCGTTCTGCCGCACCACGATGAATTGCGTGCCGGGCCGCGCGACCAGCTGGCCGACCGTCAGCGCCACGCCGCCACCTTCCGCGCGCTCGCCGACCCGCCCGCGCAGCAGCGGCGCGCCGTCGGCCGTGGCGAGCGCGTAGTCGCCCCCGGCGCCCGCCGTCAGGGTCAGCGGCTGGCCTTCGAGCGCCTGCGTCACCTCGATCGCGTCGATGCTGGCCAGCTCGCCGCCCCAGGCGTACGCGCCGAGCCCGAGCCAGGGCCGCGCGGGGCGGCCCGGCGTCGCGAGCCGCGCGGCGATGCCGCCGAGCAGCGGCATGCTTCTCGGCGTCACCGAGAAGTTGAGCTTGCACTGCTCGACAACCGGCCCCACCACGCCGCGGCTCTTGATGATCTCGATCTCCGCGTCGGTCGCGGGCGTCGGCGGGCCGCTGTTGATCACCGCGCCGGTCTGGGTCTGCGTGAGCGCCTGCGAGGTGTTGTCGCCCGCCTCGACCCGCACGTGCGCGTCCGCCGAGTAGACCGGCTTCGCGATATAGCAGTACAGCGCCGCGAGCGCGATCACGGTCGCCGCGATCGCGAGCAGCAGCCAGATGTCGTCGAGGATCACCTGGATCAGCCGGCCGAGCACGACGTCCTCTTCCTCCGTCGTCGTCGCGAGGTCCGCGTACGGATGTTTCGCCTGCGTATTCACCATGCATTCCGCCTCGGTTGGGGCGGGTCGGGCCGGCCGGCCCGGCCCGCTCAGCGCGTGATCTGCTTCATGTAGTAGATCGACTGGATCGTCGGGAACACCTGCTGCAGGATCCGGTTGAACTGCACCGATGCGGCGGTGCCGACATACACCACGTCGAGCGGCTGCAGCTGGAAGCGGCTCGACAACATCAGCGCGTCGGGCTGCGTCATGTCGAGCCGGAAGATGTCGGGCGTGCCGCCCTGCGCCGGCAGGTCGCGCAGCACGTAGATCTGGCGCGGATTCGCATCGGTATCGAGCAGGCCGCCGCCGGCCGTCAGGGCATCCGCGATCGTCAGCCGCCCCCTGAGCATCGGCACGGTCGCCGGCGTCTTCACCTCGCCCATCACGAATACGCGGCTGTCGCTGCGATCCGGCACGTTGACGATGTCGCCCGCCTGCAGCATCACGTTCTGGTCGATCTCGCCGCGATCGAGCACGCCGTTCGCGTCGAGCTGGTAGAAGCGGCCCTCGCGCGTGAGCCGCACGCGCTGCAAGTCGGCCTCGGTGGTCGAGCCGCCCGAGCGCGTGATCGCATCGACGAGCCTCAGCGGCACATCCGTGATCGCGAGCGGCCCCGGCGTGCGCACCTCGCCCGTCACCTGCACCTTCTGGCTGCGGTAGGACAGCACCCGCACGTCGATCTGCGGCTGCTTCACATAGTGCGCGAGCTTCGCCGCCAGTTCGTCGCGCAGTTCCTCGACCGTCCTGCCCACCGCGCGCAACCGGCCGACGAACGGGAAGAAGATCGTGCCGTCCGCGTTCACGGTCTGGCCGTAGGGGTCGGCCTGCCCCGGCAGCGCGTTCGTGTAGGGCTGCTGCAGCGCGCCCGCGACCGTCTGCGTGGTGTTGCCGCCGCTCGAGAACGACTGGCCCTGCGGCGTGGTCAGCTCCGGGTGGTCCCACACCGTGACGCCGAGGATGTCCTGCGGCGCGATCCGGTACACGTACTGCGAGGGGTCCGCGAAACGGTCGGCGGGCACGGGCCGCGCGGTGCGCTGCGCATCCGCCTGCGCGACGATCAGCCGGGCGTCGATCAGATGCACCGGATACTGCGCGGTCGGCGCCGCGTCGTCGTCGCGCAAGCGCGAGGTGTCGAGATGGTTGCCGGGCGCGGTCGCGCACGCGGACAGCAGCGCCGCGGCCGCGAGCGCCGCGAGACGGGAAACGGACGAACGAATCAGCATATCCTGGGCAACCATCCTTGAACCAGTCGTTCGATCTGCAGGTAGCGCGCGCGGTAGTCGGCCTCGGGGCCGCCGTACGGATCGGCGATCTCGGCGCGCTCCCACTTGCCGAGCAGGTGCACCTTGCCGCGCGCGCACGGGTCGAGCGCCTCGAGCGCCGCGCACTGCGCACGCTCGTTCGCGAGCACCAGGTCGGCGTCGCGCACGAGCGCGCGGCTCACGCGCCGCGAGCGATGCGTGGAGCCGTCGACACCGCGCTCGGCAAGCAGGCGCGCCATCATGGGGTCGAGCGCATCACCGTCGTTCGCGCCGATCCCGGCGGAATGAAACAGCCGCGCGCGCTCGCCGGCGCGCGCGGCGAACGTGCGGAACAGCAGCTCCGCGACCGGGCTGCGGCATACGTTCGCGTGGCAGACGATCAGCACGTTGCGGAACATCGGCACGGGCGCGGCCGTCATGCGACCGCCGGCGCGACGGGCGGCGCGACGCGCGCACCCGGCCGGCCGATCGGGTGATACTCGATGCCCAGCTCGCGCATCGCGAGCGGCTCGTACAGGTTGCGGCCGTCGAAGATCACCGGCTGCCGCCAGCGCGCGTCGAGCGCGGCGAAATCCGGGCTCTTGAACGCCGCCCACTCGGTGACGATCACGAGCGCATCCGCGTCGCGCACGGCGCTCAGCGCATCGTCGGCGAACGCGAGGCGCGCGAGCCGCTCCGGATGGTCGCGCAGATCGCGCGCGAACACGCGCGCCGCCTCGGCGCGCGCGACCGGATCGTAGGCGACGATGCGCGCCCCGCGCGCGAGCAGCGCCGCGATCAGCGCACGGCTCGGCGCCTCGCGCATGTCGTCGGTCTCCGGCTTGAACGCGAGCCCCCATACGCCGAAGCGACGGCCGCTCAGGTCCGCGCCGAAGCGCGCGACGATCTTGCGCGCGAGCACCTGCTTCTGCGCGACATTGACCCCGGCCACCGCTTCGAGAATCCGCAGCGGTTCGCCCGCCTCGGCGGCCGCGCGCGCGAGCGCGTCGACGTCCTTCGGAAAGCACGAGCCGCCGTAGCCGCAGCCCGCGTACAGGAAGTGGTAGCCGATGCGCGGATCCGCGCCGATGCCGCGCCGCACCGCCTCGATGTCCGCGCCGCAGCGGTCCGCGAAGTTCGCGAGTTCGTTCATGAAGGAGATCCGCGTCGCCAGCATCGCGTTCGCCGCGTACTTGGTGAACTCGGCGGAGCGCACGTCCATGTACAGCGTGCGTTCGTGATTGCGATTGAACGGCGCGTACAGCGTCTTCATCAGCGCGCGCGCGCGTTCGCCGGGCACGTCGTCGTCACAGCCGATCACGATCCGGTCGGGCCGCGTGAAATCGTCGATCGCCGCGCCCTCCTTCAGGAACTCGGGATTCGAGACGACCGAGAACATCGTCTCGACGCCGCGCGCGCGCATCTCGTCCGCGATCGCCTCGCGCACGCGCAGCGCGGTGCCGACCGGCACCGTCGACTTGTCGACGATCACCTTGAAGCCGCGCATGTGCCGGCCGATCGCGCGCGCCGCCGCGAGCACGTGGCGCAGGTCGGCGGAGCCGTCCTCGTCGGGCGGCGTGCCGACCGCGATGAACTGCACTTCGCCGTGCGCGACCGCCGCCTTGGCGTCGGTCGAGAAACGCAGCCGCCCGGCCGCGCGATTGCGGGCGATCACCTCGCGCAGGCCCGGCTCGTGGATCGGCACGCCGCCGTCGTTCAGCACGCGGATCTTCGCGTCGTCGACGTCGAGGCACAGCACGTCGTGCCCGATGTCCGCGAGGCATGCGCCCGTGACGAGCCCCACGTAGCCGCTGCCGATGATAGTCAGGTTCATGTGTCGGACCTCCTGCCCGGTGATACGGATGCCGCGCCGCGGCGCTCAATACGCGTTGCTGCCGGTGAAGCCTTTCCACAGCGTCAGCGCGACGATCTTGATGTCGAGCCAGAACGACCAGTGCTGCATGTAGTACAGGTCGAGCTTCACGCGCCCCATCATCTTCTCGATGCGGTCGGTCTCGCCGCGAAAGCCGTTGATCTGCGCCCAGCCGGTGATGCCGGGCTTGATCCGGTAGCGGAACATGTAGCCCTTCACGAGATCCTTGTAGATGTCGTCGTGCTCCAGCGCGTGCGGACGCGGGCCGACCACCGACATCTCGCCTTTCAGCACGTTGATGAACTGCGGCAGCTCGTCGAGGCTCGTGCGGCGCAGGAAGCGCCCGAAGGTCGTGATGCGCGCGTCGTGGCGCGTGGCCTGGGTCACGCGCCCGGGCGTCTCGCGATGCACGCGCATCGAGCGGAACTTGTAGATCTCGAACTCGTTGCCGTCGATGCCCTTGCGCCGCTGGCGGAACAACACCGGGCCGGGCGAGGTCAGCTTGACGAGCAGCGCGATCAGCAGCATCGCGGGCGCGAGCGCCGCGAGCGCCGCGAGCGCGAACAGGCGGTCGAACACGAACTTCGGCAGGATCCGCACGTCGGTGATCGGCGAGGCGGCGAGATTGATGGCCGGCACGCCGAGCAGCTCGACGACCTCCTGGTTGAAGAACGACAGGCTGCGCACGTCCGGAATGAAGCGGATGTTGACGAAGTCGTGCCGGAACTCAGTGACGATCCGGTGGATCTGCGGCTCCTCGGACATCGGCAGCGCGAGCCACAGCTCGCGGATCTCGCGGCCGCGCACGAGCCGCACGAGTTCCGCGAAGCTCCGTTCCACCGGCACGCCGTCGAGCCGCGCGTGCGGGGCGTCGCCGCGCTCGTCGTACACGCAGGCCGGGCTGAAGCCCGCTTCGGGCCGCGCGCGCATCTGGCCGATCAGGCGCTTCGTCGCGGGCGTGCCGCCCGCGATCGCCACCCGCTTGTGGTTGAAGCCTTCACGGCGCAGGCGGCGCAGCACCGCGTGCACCACGCTCTTCGACGCGACCAGCAGGACGATCGTCACGATCGCCCAGCAGCCGAGCCAGAGCCGCGAGAGGTCGCCCGCGTGATGGAAGCCGAAGCTCATCAGGATGCCGGCGCCCTCGACGCACAGCCAGGCCAGCGCGACGCGCCACAACAGCCCCGACACCGGCTTGCCGCGCCATGACTGATAAATGCCGAAGGCGGGGAACAGCACCACGATCAGCACACAGTTGAACAGCACCAGGGTGCGCTGCAATTCGTCGAGCCACGCCAGGCGACCGTCGCGCAGCATGACGGCCAGCCAGGCGCCGGCCACAGCCATCGCGATATCGATCAACCTGGCCAGCACGCTCAACATGATCGTTTCCTCGTCGAATCGTGAACGAGACGCACCGGCGCCGCGCTCGTTCCTGAATGACGTTATTGAACCGGCAATAAAATTCCTGCTGCAAGCGCACAAGTATTTCTAAAATTAATCGGCAAATTTTCCCATTCCGGCGTCGGCGAAGCCCGGCATGATTTTCCTCATCGGCCCATCCCATAGGATTTCGAAACAATCATTCCGTGCGCTCGGCCGCTTGCCAGTCAAGGCGAACGAGACTTCCGGCACGAATAATTTTTCATTTATTTATTCAGACGCCGATGCGCCGGGCGTCAACCATGGCCTGCATTGTTTCGAATGCGAAACGGCATGAGCCGCGCGCATTAATTGTCGAATAACGTCGTGCTACAACGATGCGCACCGCCCTGTCATCGAGGAGTGCGATCATGAATGCCACGACCATCGCCGCAAGCGCCGCACCCGACGCCCACGCCGCGCAACAGCCGACGCTCCAGCTCGTCGTGCTCGCGGGGGGCGCGGGCACGCGGCTCTGGCCGATGTCGCGCGAGCATCATCCGAAGCAGCTGATCGGACTGCTCGGCGACGATTCGCTGCTGCAGGCGACCACCCGCCGCCTCGACGGCTTCGCGTCCGCGTGCCCGATCGCCGACGAACTGCTCATCGTCTGCGGCGAGGCGCATCGCTTCACCACCGCCGAGCAGCTGCGCGTCGCCGGCGCGCGCGCGACGATCCTGCTCGAACCCGTCGGGCGCGACACCGCGCCCGCGCTGACGCTCGCTGCGCTGCGCGCGACCGCCGCGGGCGAGGACCCCGTGCTCGCCGTGATGCCCGCCGATCATGCGATCGCGGATCCGGCGCGTTTCCAGGCCGCGCTCGCGGCCGGCGTCGAACACGCGGCGCGCGGCCGCATCGCGACGTTGGGCATCGTGCCGACCCGCGCGGAAACCGGCTACGGCTACCTGCGCATCGGCGAGGCGGTCGATACCGCGGCGGTCGATACCGCCGCGGCCACCGCCGCGCCCGACCTCGAGGTGCGGCGTCTCGAACGCTTCGTCGAGAAACCGCACATCGAGCTGGCGCGCCAGTACATCGCGTCGGGCGAATACTGGTGGAACAGCGGTATTTTCATCATGCGCGCGTCGGTGTGGCTGAAGACTCTGCGGCATTACCAGCCGGCGATCCACGATGCCTGCGCCCGCGCGCTCGCGCTCGGGCGCGACGACGGCCCGTTTTTCCGGGTCGATCCCGACAGCTTCGCGGCCACACCGGCCAACTCGATCGACTACGCGGTGATGGAACCGCTGTCGACGCCGCCCGCGCCGTGCGAGGCGGTCGCGGTGCCGCTCGACGCGGGCTGGTCCGACGTCGGCTCGTGGGATGCGCTGTGGCAGATCTCGCTCAAGGACGAGGCGGGCAACGTCGCGCGCGGGCGCGTCCTGTTCGAAGGCGCGAGCGACACCTATGCGCATTCGGACGGCCGACTGATCGCCTGCGTGGGCACGCGCGACCTCGTGATCGTCGAGACACCGGATGCGCTCCTGGTCGCGGACCGCGCGCGCGTGCAGGACGTCAGACAGATCGTCGGCCGCCTCAAGGCGACGCGCGACCCGGCGGCGGCCGAGCATCGCAAGGTGCATCGGCCGTGGGGGCACTACGATTCGATCGACTCGGGGGAGCGCTTCCAGGTCAAGCGCATCGTCGTGCAGCCGGGCGCGCGGCTGTCGTTGCAGATGCACCATCACCGCGCGGAGCACTGGATCGTCGTGCGCGGCACGGCCCGCATCACGCGCGGCGACGATACCTTCCTGCTGTCGGAAAACGAGTCGACCTATATTCCGCTCGGCGTCACGCACCGGCTGGAGAATCCCGGCAAGCTGCCATTGGAACTGATCGAGGTGCAGTCGGGCGCGTATCTCGGCGAGGACGACATCGTGCGCTTCGAGGATCACTACGGGCGACCCTGACGCCGCCCCGTCCTTCCGCGCGACTCAGCCGACGCGGTATGCGTAGTGCTCGGCGGCCGGCGTCGCGCCGTCACCGCTGTCCGCGCGCGCGGAGCGGTGTTCGGCCGCGAAGCGCGGCACGTCCGCGTCCGCGCCCTCCGACGCGTCCGCCGCCAGCACGGCGAGCGTCGGCACGCCGCCCGTTGCGCCGGATGCCGGACGCCGCACGGCGGGCGCGTCGGCCGCGCCGTGCTGCTCGATCCATTGCCGCGCCCAATCGAGCGCGTATTGCTCGGCCGACTCCGCATCGGTGAAACGCGGGCCGATCAGGCCCGAGCGCTCGACGCGCCGCTCGTCCTGCATGATCTCGGCCCACGCGCGAAACATGAGGTTCTGCACCGGCTGCGCGATGCCGTGGATCGTGTAGCCGCGATAGGCTTCGGTCTGCGGCGCGATGGTCGCGAAACTGACCGAGCCGGCATGCACGCGCGCACGCTCGTCGTGCACAGGCGCGCCCGGCACCTCGAACACGCGCGCCTCGCGCGACGCCAGCGCGCCGAAACCGCCGTCATACCAGCCCTCGTCACGCCCGGCCGGCAACCGCCACGACTCGGGGTTCTGCCAGAACACGCCGCGCAAGCGGTCGCATTCGGGCGCGGGTTCGATCGGGTGCGCGACGGCGGCGACGGGCTCGGGCGGGGGCGGTACATAGGCGAACGCGCGGCCGCTCTGTTCGGATAGCCAATGAATCATCTCGCCGAGCGTGCCGCTCGCAAGCCACTCCTCGAAGCGCCTTCGGCACGTCGGTCCAGACGGATAGCGCCCCGGCAGCTTCGACCACGGCTCGCCCGTGGTCAGGATCCACAGCACCGCGTTCGCGACCACCCGGCATTCGGCGCGAGGTCGGCCGCGCCGGTTCAGCCGGATCGGCTCCTCGGGGATCAACGCCGACAAGCGATCCCATTCCTCATCGCTTAGCTCATCGAAGGACATAGCATTCTCCACGCAGCCAGGCCGGGCTGCGATTGGCGGCGCGGCAGCGGTGGCGAACCGCCCCTGCACGCGGCCAGGTTGCACATTGTCGATGTTCGTCCGTGCATGCCGGCGCGCGCACCTCCGTGCCGCCGTTCCCGGCCATCACGCAGCCCACCCTGTCTCCCGGGTAACTGGCATTTTCCGTGCATGAAGCATACCACCGTCAGGGTTTATCTCAATATGACAATCCCTTTATGTTACGGACTGAAACAAGATAGTTTTCTGCTGTAATCAACAGATAAGTAAATGACGTGCGGTTGGTGTGGCAGCACGGCCCGAGAGGCCCTATTCACGGGCATGACGAGCACACGAAATGGGAATGGCGCACCGGTTCCGGTGCGCATTTCCGGTACGGCGGAAGCATTTTCCGATTACGACAATGAATCGGTAAATTCAGGGAAAATTCGTTTCGTTTTATTTTAAGAATAACGAATCCGGCGCATCGGCGTCATTCATCCCATCATTGCGCATACGTGCATAAAAGCGGGCGCGCCGCGCCGCGCAATCCCACACTTTGACGGATTCCTAATGAAGATCGGCGGCGAGCGCGGCCGCGACGGCGACGGGCACTGGCGCCGCCGGCACCGGGTAGTGCGGATGGTCGCAGCCGAAGGCCAGCGTCGCGCCGGCCTTGGCGCGAGCGCGCATCGCGCCGTCGAGTTCGAAGCGCAGGAAGTGCACGGCCGAGGTCTTCTCGCCGTCCTCGCGCGGCAGATCCTCGTCGGCGAGCGCGTAGACGGGCGGCCCCCGATCCACGGTCAGAAACACCCGATCCTCGACGCCGATCAGGCGCGCGAGCGCGGCGCGCCGCTCCTCCGCCTGCTCGTATTCGATCTGCAGGGTCGCCTTCAGGTTGGCGCCGTCCGGCACGAGCGGCAGGTACGCCTCGAGTTCGCCCGCGATGCCGGCCTCGTCGAAAATCTTCTCGATGTGCAGCATCTCCTGGATCTGGTAGCGGATCGTGGTCTCGTCCTCGAACAACAGGCGCAGATGCGCGCCCAGCGTCACCGCGCGGCGCTTCTTGTATTCGACGAGGCGCGCATGCTCGGCCTTGCGCACCTTGGCATAGGCTTCGAGCGTCAGCAGCGAGTCGCGGGTCAAGGTCATGGGCAGATTTCCTGGAAATGGGCTGCGCCGGCCTCAGATGCCGTAGGCCTTGCGCAGCAGGGTGAGCGGATGGGCCAGCGGCGCGTCGCGCAGGTCGGCCGCCTCGATGCCCTGCGCGATATGGTGGCCGGCGAGCGCGCAGTCGGACGACAGGTAATCGGGCCCGTCGGACGCCATCGCCTTGAACACCGGCGCGCCGATCCGCATCGCGTCCGCGTGGAATTCGCGCTTCACGCCGAATGTGCCCGCGTGCCCGGAGCAGCGCTCGACCACGTTCACGCGCGTGCCGGGCACGAGCGACAGCGTGTCGGCCGTCTTGCGGCCGATGTTCTGCACGCGCGCATGGCAGGGCACGTGGTACGACACCGTGCCGAGCCGCGTCTGGAAGTCGGTCTTGAGCAGGCCGTCGCGATGGCGCGCGATCAGGTACTCGAACGGATCCCAGAACGCCTCCGCGACCGCGCGCACGTCCGGGTCGTCGGGAAACAGCAGCGGCAGCTCGCTCTTGTACATGAGCACGCAGCTCGGGATCGCGCCGAGCAGCGCATAGCCTTCGCGCGCATAGCGCGCGAGCACCGGCACGTTGCGCGCCCGCTTGCGCGCGACGCCCTCCAGGTTGCCCTGTTCGAGCTGCGGCATCCCGCAGCACGCTTCGCTGTGCACCAGTTCATACGGAATGTCGTTGTGCGCGAGGATCGCGAGCAGGTCGTGGCCGATGCCCGGTTCGTTGTAGTTCACGTAGCAGGTTGCGTAGATCGCCACGCGCCCCGGGGTGCGCTCGCCGTCGCGCAGCGGCGCGACCGGCGACGGCCGCGCCGCGCCGCGGAACGGATGGCGGGCGAACGACGGCAGCCAGGCCTCGCGGTCCACGCCGAGCGTCGCCTCCAGCGCGCCGCGCGCGGGCGCGCTGCGGTTGACCGCATTGACCGTCTCCGTCACGACCGGGATGCCGGCGAGGCGCCCGAGCGCGTCGGTGTTCGACAACAGGCGATCGCGCAGCCGCACCTCGCCGCGCCGGTAGCGGGCCGCCTTCGCGCGCAGCATCAGATGCGGCACGTCGACGTTCCACGGATGCGGCGGCACGTACGGGCACTTCGTCATGTAGCAGAGATCGCACAGATAGCACTGGTCGACGACCTTGCCGAACGCCTGCGGCGCGACCTCGTGCGCTTCCCCGCCGTCGGTCTCGTCGACCAGGTCGAACAGGGTGGGAAACGCGCCGCACAGCGACACACAGCGTCGACACCCCGCGCAGATATCGAATACGCGCGTCAGTTCCGCATCGATCGCGTCCTGGTCGTAAAACGTCTCCGAGCGCCAATCGAGCGGATGCCGGATCGGGGCCTCCAGACTGCCTTCCTTGTGGGGCATGGGGCAGCTCCTTCAGGTAACGCGCGCGGCCTCGCCGCGGCGCACGCGCGAGAACGGGCCCCGACACGTCGGGGCCCGTTCCGCGGATCGGAAGGACGGGGCGCGCGTCAGTCGACGAGCGCGTCGAGCGCCTTCGTATAGCGGTTCGCGTGGCTGCGTTCAGCCTTCGCGAGCGTCTCGAACCAGTTCGCGATCTCGTCGAAGCCTTCCTCGCGCGCAGCCTTCGCCATGCCCGGATACATGTCGGTGTACTCGTGGGTCTCGCCCGCGACCGCCGCCTGCAGATTGAGCCGCGAAGTGCCGAACGGCAGGCCGGTCGCCGGATCGCCGACGGCCTCCAGGTACTCGAGGTGGCCGTGCGCGTGACCGGTTTCGCCTTCGGCCGTGGAGCGGAACAGCGCGGCGACGTCGTTCTGCCCTTCGACATCCGCCTTCGCCGCGAAATACAGATACCGCCGGTTGGCCTGCGATTCACCGGCGAATGCGTCCTTCAGGTTCTGTTCGGTTTTGCTGCCCTTGAGCTGTGCCATCTACGCCTCCGTCTGATACCGGCGCGGGTCGCGCCGGGCTGGACGACCGTTTGTGGGGAACGATGCGCGCGGCGCGGCGCGCGCCGCCCGGCATCGTGCCTTTAAATCTAGGCGGTGCCATGCGCGCCCCCCAATTGGCTTTTTCAATGCCGCCGATAGTCTCGCGACGCCGCGATACGGCCCCGGAACCCTCCGCCCGCGCGGGCGACAGCGGCGCGCGCGGGCGGACAGCCGGCCGCGTCAGCGCGCGGACGGCAACGGCCAGACGTCGCCGCCCTTCTCGCCTTCGTCGCGCATGCCCGCGCCGGGCAGCACCTGACGCTGCATCGACGCGCGACCGCGATTGAAGTATTTTTCGAGCAGCGCATCGAGGATCGCGACTGTTTCGACATCGGGTGCGCCGTCATAGCGCGTCGCGCGGAAGTGCATCTGGAACGCGGAGATCACCGCGATGGTCTGGGTGTCGAGCACACCGGTCTGCGGCGCATCGTAGCCATACGCGAGCAGCTTCGACTGCAGGTCCGCCACGTCGCCGCGATACGGCCGGTTGGCCTGGTAGTAGGCGATGGCGTCCGCCTCGGGCCATGCGCCCACCTGGTAGCGCTCGTACAGCTTGCGCCACGGAAACAGCGGCCCCGGGTCGGACTTGCGGCCGGGCGCGACGTCCGAATGCCCCACCACCTTCTGCGGCGGGATCTGGTGCCGGCGGACGACGTCGGCGACCAGCGCGCCGATCACCGCCACCTGGGCGTCGGGATACGGATACCAGCGCCGGTTCATCGGCGGCACGTTCTCGTCCTCGGGCGGGAAGCCCAGGTTCACGGTCTCGATGCCGACGGTGCTCGCGTTCAGCATCCGTTCGCCCTGCCAATAGCTGACGCCCGCATGCCACGCGCGCCGCGCTTCGTCGACCAGCTGATACACCTTGAAGCGGCGGCCGCCGCCGCCGTCGGCCGTGTCCGGCACGAGGTAGTGCGCGCTGACCTGCTTCTGCGGATTGGTCAGCGTCGCGAGCGAATCCGCGAGCGTCTGCGCGGTGTAGTGCAGCACCAGCGTGCGCACCCGCGAATCCTGATTCGGCGACTGGACCGACGTGTCGATCGCATAACCCGCGCCGCCGCTCGCGTCCTGCCCCGCCTTCACGCCGTCGCTGCCGCAGGCCGCGACGAGCGGCAGCGCCAGCATCCCTACCGGGACGAGCGACGACTGCGCGAGAAACGCGCGCCGCCCGTCGTTGACCCTGTGCATCTGTTGTTCTTCGTTCATGTGTGTGTGTCTTCCGACTCTGTACCGCTGATTGAGCATCAGCGCCGCGCGACCCCTCGATCGCGCGGGCGCCGTCCCGGTCCATCGTGCGCAACGAAGCGCCAGGATGTGAGTCGTCCGAATCAATTCGGTTCCTTTCGTTTCGCCGGCATCGCGATCGGGCGAAAAAAAGCCGGCTCGGGACAACGGCCATGACTCCGTCGTCGCGAACCGGCGGGCACGAAGGCACGAGGAGAATGTGCCGTGGATCGCGCCGTCAGAAAACCCCATCCGGGCGCCCCCGGATCAGAACTTCCACAACACGTTGCCGAGCACCGCGTTGTCGCGCCCGCCGCCGCCGTACTGGCCGCTGTACGTGAGGCCGAGCGTCAGGCGCTTGGTGAGGTTGGCGTCGACGCCGACCTCGAGCACCGCGCTCTCGCGTGCGATCGGCACGCCCGACACCTGGAAGGACGTTCCGCCGTTCGCGAACGTGAAGGTCGACGACGGCCGGATGTTGCCGAACGCATGCCGCCAGCCGACCATCGCGCGCGCGGTGACCGTCCTGCTCGCCACCACGCCGAGCTGCGTGGCCGCGCGCAGGCCGAGGGTCGAGAAGCCGATGTGGCTGGTCTCGCCGCCCGTCTGCAGCGCCGCCGCGCCGCCGGTTTCGGTATAGCCGTCGGTATGCACGCTCACGTACGCGAGGCCCGCGAACGGTTCGAGCGCGACCGGGCCGAGCGGCAGCGCGTAGCCGAACTCGCCGAACACCTGCGCGGCATTCGCGTCGTAGCCCGCCGAGTCGTGATCGGAGAAGCCCGCGAAGCCCGGGTAGCGGTCGCTGTTGATCCGGGACCAGGTATACGATGCGCCGCCCCGCACGCCGATCGGCCCGAACTGCGCACCGCCGTACAGCGACAGGTAGTAGCTGTTGACCGACGCCGACGAGCTTTCGCCGTTGTCGAGCGAGCTGAGCGTGACGCCCGCCGCGAGACCCGCGCGCACCTTTTCGTTGAGCGCCATGTCCGCGCCGGCAATGAAGCCCGTCATGCTGCGGTTGACGGTCGACGCATTGCCGTCGCCGTCGAGCCGGCTGCGGCCGCCGAACGCCTGCCCCCACACGACCGGCTGATACGGCGCGCCGCCGTAGCAGCCGTTGCGCGAACCGAGATGCGGCGGCTGCATCGCCCCGGCCGCGCCGGCGCCGTCGTCGCACAGCGCATCGCTCCCCGACGACAGCGCCGCGAGCGTCCCCGAGTCGGGCGCGAGACCCTGGCGGACCCGGTTGGTGACGGCGTCGCGCACATAGCCGCTGTCGACCAGCAGCATGCTCTTCAGGCTCGCCTGCAGTTCGCCGTCGAGCAGGCCGTACGCGCTGCGCGCGGTGGCCACGTCGGCGGTCAGCACCGCGTTGTACAGCGGATTGCCCGCGCCCAGCCCGCTGATCGCCGTCGCGACCGCACGCTGGTTCGGCGTCACCCCGACATCCTGGAACGTGGTGCCGTTCGACTCCAGTTGCAGGTACACGTGGGTCGGATCGTAGGTCAGCGTCGGCGACAGGAACGCATAGTTCGCGAGCACCTGGCTGAACGTCCCTTGCACCGACGCCGCATGCAGGATCGCGTAGGTCGTGTTCGGCTGGTAGGCGGCCTGGCTCGCGATCACCTGCACGGTGCCGCCGTTCAGCGTCGCCGCGCCGGTCGCCGCGAGGCTGCCGCTCTGCTGCGGCGTCGCCGCGACCTGCAGCGTCGAGCCCGGCTGGAACGTCACCGTGCCGGCCACGTTCAGCGCCGCGCCCGGCTGCGAGACGGCCGCCGTCGCGCCGTTCGCGACCACGAGCCCGCCGATCGTGCCGGTACCCGTCACCGTCGCGCCGCGCTGCACGTTGACGACCGAATTGGCGAGCGAGCCGCTCACGGCGAGCGTGCCCGCGCTGACGGTGGTCGGACCGCTCAGCGTGCTCGCGCCCGTCAGCGTCAGCTGCCCGCTGCCCGCCTGCGTCAGCGACCCCGTGCCCGAGATCGCGCCGCCGAACGACGTGCTGTCCGAACGGTCGAAGACCAGCGCGCCCGCGTTCGCCACGTTGCCCGCGAGGCTGCCCGAGGTGCCGCCGTTGCCGACCTGCAGCGCGCCGCCGCCGATGGTCGTGCCGCCCGCATAGGTGTTCGCGCCGGACAGGATCAGCGTGTCGCCGCCGCTCTTGGTCAGCGTGCCGCCGCCCGTCAGCGCGCCGCCATAGTTGCCGCCGCCCGTGACCGTGAGGCTGCCCGTGCCGGTGTCGAGCACGCCGCCCGTCGCCCCGCTGAGCCCGGGCAGCGTGAGCTGGGTGCTGCCGAGCGCGATGCTGCCGCCGTTCAGCGTGAGCCCGCCCGTGCCGAGCGCGCCGCTGTTGCCGAGCACGAGCGAACCGCTGTTGAGCACCGTGCCGCCCTGGAACGTGTTGCTGTTGTTCAGCGTCAGCGTGCTCTGGCCGTTCTTGACGAGACCGCCCACCCCCGACACCACGCCCGACAGCGTCAGGTTCGCGGTGCCGCCGATCGTCGTGCCGGCGTTCACCGTCACCGGGTTCGCGAGCGTCACCGCGGTCGTGGTGTCGATCGTGCTCGGCGCGTTGACCGTCAGCGCGCCGGTGCCGAGCGCGCCGTTGCCGCCGAGCACGAGCGCGCCGCCCGTGACCGTGGTGCCGCCCGCATAGGTGTTGTTGCCCGACAGCGTCTGCGTGCCCGTGCCGCTCTTCACGAGGCCGCCTCCACCGCCGATCGAGCCGGCGAACGCGGTGTTCCCCGCGCCCGCGAGCGTCAGCGGGTTCACGCCGAGCGACACGGTGCTGCCCGCGACTCCGGACAGCCCGCCGATGGTCTGCGCGCCGGCGCCGGGCGCGAGCGTGAAGCCCGTGCCCGCCGCGTTGAGGTCGACGGTGGTGGCGTTCGACAGGCTGCCGCCCGCGCCGATCACCAGATTGCCCGCGTTGATCGTGGTCGCGCCACCGTAGGTGTTCGCGCCCGTGAGCACGGTCGTGCCGCTGCCCTGCTTCGTGATCCCGCCCGTGCCGCTCAAGGCGCCGCCGAAGGTCTCGATCCCGCCGTCGCCGAACGTGAGCGTGTTGGCGCCGAGCGTGACGTTGGTGCCGCCGATGCCGGACAGCGCGCCGATCGTCTGGTTCGCGCCCGACGCGCCGATGTCGAGCGTCGCGCCGGCGCTCGTCAGGTTCACCGCGCCCGTCGCCGCGAGGCTGCCGCCCGCGCCGATCACCAGCTTGCCGGCGTTGATCGTCGTGCCGCCCGTGTAGGTGTTCGTGCCCGTCAGCGTCTGGGTGCCCGCGCCGATCTTCGTCAGCGAGCCCGTGCCCGTCAGCGCGCCGCCGAAGGTCGCACTGCCGCCGCCGTTGCCGAGCGCCAGCCCGTTCGCGCCGAGCGCCACCGTCGTCCCGCCCACGCCAGACAGCGCGCCGATCGTCGGGATCCCGCTCGCGCCGCTCAGGTCGAGCGTCGCACCCTGGGCGCTCAGGTTCACCGCGCCCGTCGCCGCGAGGCTGCCGTTCCCGCCGATCGCCAGCGTGCCGGCCGCGATCGTCGTGCCGCCCGTGTAGGTGTTGGCGCCCGTCAAGGTTTCCGTGCCCGGGCCGGCCTTCGTGAGGCCGCCCGCGCCGACGATCGCGCCGCTGAACGTGCCGCTCGTGGCCCCGCCGATCGTCAGCGCGTTGCCGCCCAGGTTGACGGTCGAGCCGCCCGCGCCGATCAGCGTGCCGATCGTCTGGCTCGCGGTCGCGCCGCTCAGGTCGAGCGTCGCGCTCCCGTTCGCGAGGTTCACCGTGCCCGTCGCCGCGAGGCTGCCGCCCCCGCCGATCGCCAGCGTGCCGGCGTTGATCGTCGTGCCGCCCGTATAGGCGTTCGCGCCCGTCAAGGTTTCCGTGCCGCTGCCCTGCTTCGTGATCCCGCCCGTGCCCGTGATCGCGCCGCCGAAGGTCTGGTTCGTGGCGTCGCCCAAGGTCAGGCCGTTGCTGCCGAGCGCCACCGTCGTGTTGGCTATGCCGGACAGCGCACCAATCGTCTGGTTCGCGCCCGCGCCGCTCAGGTCGAGCGTCGCGCCCGCGCCGCTCAGGCTTACCGTGCCGCCCGTCGCGAGGCTGCCGCCCGCGCCGAGCGCCAACGTGCCCTGCGCGATCGTCGTGCCGCCCGTATAGGTGTTCGCGCCCGTCAGCGTCTCCGTGCCCGCGCCCGCCTTGGTGAAGCCGCCCGTGCCGGAAATCACCCCGCCGAACGTGCCGTTCGCGCTGCCGCCCGCGGTCAGCGTGTTGCCGCCCAGGTTGACGCTCGAACCGGACGTGCCGTTCAGCGTGCCGATCGCCTGGTTGACGCCTGCGCTGATATCGAGCGCCGTGCCTGCGCCGTTCAGATTCACCGTCCCCGTCGCGGCGAGGCTGCCGCTCCCGCCGATCGCCAGCGTGCCGGCGTTGATCGTCGTGCCGCCCGTGTAGGTGTTCGCGCCCGTCAAGGTTGCCGTGCCGCTGCCCTGCTTCGTGATCCCGCCCGAGCCCGCGATCGCGCCGCCGAAGGTCTGGTTCGTGGCGTCGCCGAAGGTCAGGCCGTTGCCGCCGAGCGCCACCGCCGAGCCGGCCACCCCGGACAGCGCGCCGATCGTCTGGTTCGCCCCCGCTCCGCTGATGTCCAGCGTCGCGCCCGTGTTCGCGAGCGTCACCGCGCCCGTCGCCGCGAGGCTGCCGCCCAGGCCGAGCGCCAGCGTGCCGGCGTTGACCGTCGTGCCGCCCGTATAGGCGTTCGCGCCCGTCAAGGTTTCCGTGCCGCTGCCCTGCTTCGTGATCCCGCCCGTGCCCGTGATCGCGCCGCCGAAGGTCTGGTTCGTGGCGTCGCCCAAGGTCAGGCCGTTGCCGCCGAGCGCCACCGCCGAGCCGGCCACCCCGGACAGCGCGCCGATCGTCTGGTTCGCCCCCGCTCCGCTGATGTCCAGCGTCGCGCCCGTGTTCGCGAGCGTCACCGCGCCCGTCGCCGCGAGGCTGCCGCCCAGGCCGAGCGCCAGCGTGCCGGCGTTGACCGTCGTGCCGCCCGTGTAGGTGTTCGCGCCCGTCAAGGTTGCCGTGCCGCTGCCCTGCTTCGTGATCCCGCCCGAGCCCGCGATCGCGCCGCCGAAGGTCTGGTTCGTGGCGTCGCCGAAGGTCAGGCCGTTGCCGCCGAGCGCCACCGTCGAACCGGCCACCCCGGACAGCGCGCCGACCGTCTGGTTCACGCCCGCCCCGCTGATGTCGAAGGTCGCGCCCGCGCCTGCCAGGTTCACCGCGCTCGCCGGCGCAAGGCTGCCGCCTCCGCCGATCGCCAGCGTGCCGCTGTTGATCGTGGTCGGGCCCGTATAGGTGTTCGCGCCCGTCAGGGTGGTCGTGCCCGGGCCGTTCTTGGTGACGCCGCCCGCCCCCGACACCACGCCGGACAAGCCGAGGTTGTTGCTGCCGCCGAGCGTGAGCGTCGCGCCGTTGTTGATCCCGATGTTGTTGGCGACCGTCATGCCGGCGGTCGTGTCGAGCGTGGCCGCCCCGCCCACCGTCAGCGCGCCGGTGCCCAGCGCGTTGGCGTTGCCGAGCACGATCCCGCCGCTGTTCAGCGCCGTGCCGCCCGTATAGGTGTTCGGGCCCGACAGCGTGAGCGTGCCCGTGCCGTTCTGCGTGAGGCCGCCGCTGCCGCTGATCACGCCCGACAGCCCGAGATTGTTGCCGCCCTGCACCGTCAGCCCGCCGCCGTTGAGCGTGACGTTGTTGTTGAGATTGACGCCGGAGTTCGCGCTCTGGATCGCGCCGCCGTTGCCCGTGATGGTGCCGGTGCCGAGCCCCGCGTTGTTGTCGATGATCGCGACGCCGCCGTTCAGCGCTGCATTCGTCGCGCTCGACGCGCCGGTCAAGGTCCAGGTGCCGCTGCCGACCTGCAGGTTCTGGAAGTTGATGTAGCTGCCGTTGTTGATCGCACCCGTCGCCGGACCGCCGCTGTTCTGCTGCAGCACCAGCGTGTTGTTGCCGCCCGCGCCGCCGTCCACGGTGCCGGTGGCCGCGAGGCCGATCGTGACCGCGCCGATCCCGAGGTTCAGCTGCACCCCGGTGCCACCGGCGGTGTTCACGGACGACCCGGTGGTGGCGGTAAATGTGTTGGTGCTGTTCGCCCCCATCGACACGCTGCCGTTGATGGTGCCGGAGTTGGTGAAGGTGTTGCCCGTGCCCGGCGTGCCGGACGCCTGCATCCCGACGCGCCCCGTGATCGTGCCGCTGTTGTTGATGTTGACCTGCCCGCCGCCGTACGCAGCCACGACAGGCGCGTCCGCGCCGACCAGGGTCGCGCCGATGAGCGGGTTCGAACCGATGACGCCGGTATTGGTGATGTTGGTGGTGCCGCCCGTGCCGTTCTGCACGCCGAGCGCCATCCCGGTGACGCCCGACAGCGCGACACCCGTCGCGCCGTTCATCGTGCCGTTGTTGGTGACGGTCGTCGTGCCCGCCGACGCATTGCCGATCAAGGCGCCGCTCGACAGCACGCCGAGCCCGGTGCCGAGCGCGGACGGATCGATAGTGCCGTTGTTGGTCAGCGTGTTGTTGCTGCCCTGGAGCGACAGCGCGGTGCCGCCGACGCCGAGCAGCACGCCGAGGCTCGCGCCGTTGTTGACGGTGACGTTCAGACCGCTGCCGGCGTTCGAGTAGCTCGGCGCCAGCGGGTTCGCCACGCCGGAGCAGTTCACCGTGGGACCCGCGCTGCTGCACACCGCATACGCGGGAACGATTCCCGCGCCCGCCAATGCGCAGAACACGCCCACGGCGGGCACGAATTTCGGAATTTCTTGATTTTTTTCACGGCGAATACGGCCCATTTTTCACCTCGTCATGGATTTAAAACGGTCAACAATGCAACGGATTTTTGATTCAAATCATTTTTTCGATGCAGAGCACCATTCGTATTGATGGCGAAATTCTTTTTATGAAACGTTTCCGGTTTCGGGCAACAACTATCCCTGCCGGGCGAAAGCAGCATGAGGCCGGGCGGGAGAATCTGATGACGCAATGGAACAGCGGCGGGAACGGCCTTACAGAAGCATTCCGGACACCCCCTCATGAGAGCAAATCCGACTGCATTAACTTTTGGTTTATAGGCAGCTGACGAAAAGGCTAGGACAAAGATCTACGATTTGCAAAATCAAACCGATTCCGATCGATAAAAATAATAGATATTGATAAAACTGCGCGCGCAGCGGCGAGATTTTCGGAAATCGATGCAATGGATGCCGGGCCGGGCGGCGACGCGCGGCAAGGGAAGGGAAAGGGGGCGACGGGCAGTTGCCAACGGGCGGCCGGCGACGGGCGTCAGTCGGCCTGGGCGCGCTCCAGCAGCAGCGCGCGCTCGCGGGCGTTGCCGGTCAGCTCGGCGGCGCGCAGAAACGCCTGCCGCGCCTCGGCATGGCGGCCGAGCCGGGCCAGCAGGTCGCCGCGCACGCTCGGCAGCCACGGATAGCGCGCGAGCGCCGGATCGTCGGCCAGGGCGTCGACGAGCGCGAGCGCGGCCGCCGGTCCGGCGAGCATCCCGATCGCGACCGCGCGGTTGAGCTCGACCACCGGCGACGGCGCGACCTGCGCGAGCGTCTCGTACAGCGCGACGATGCGCGCCCAGTCGGTCTCCGCCATGCTGGATGCGCGCGCATGACAGGCGGCCAGCGCCGCCTGCAGCGCATACGGGCCGCGCGCGCCGCCGAGCGCCTCGGCGCGGGCGAGCGACGCCAGCCCGCGGCGGATCAGCAGCGGGTCCCAGCGGCCGCGATCCTGGTCCGCGAGCAGCACCGGCCGGCCTTGCGCATCCGCGCGCGCGGGCAGGCGCGACGCCTGGAGTTCCAGCAGCGCCGCCAGCCCGTGCGCCTCGCTCTCGTCCGGCGCGAGCCCGACCAGCACGCGGACGAGCCGCAACGCCTCGTCGCACAGCGCGGGACGCGTCCAGTCGTCGCCCGCCGTCGCCGCGTAGCCTTCGTTGAAGATCAGGTAGATGACCGCGAGCACCGATGCGAGCCGCGCCGCGCGCTCGTCGGCGGGCGGGACCTCGAACGGCACGCGCGCGGCGCTCAACGTGCGCTTCGCGCGCACGATGCGCTGCGCGATCGTGGGCTCGGGCGTGAGGAACGCGCGCGCGATCTCGCCCGTCGTCAGGCCGCCCAGGAGCCGCAACGTGAGCGCGACCCGCGCCTCGGTCGACAGCACCGGATGACAGGCGATGAAGATCAGCCGCAGCAGGTCGTCGCCGATATCGTCCTCGCGCGCGGCGTCGAGCGCGGCGACGAAGTCGGGCACGACGTGAGTTCCGAGCGCGTCCAGCTCCAGCCCGTGCGCATCGCGCTTGCGCGCGTGCAGGGCCTCCTGGCGCAGCCAGTCGAGCGCGCGTCGTTTCGCGGTCGTCATGAGCCACGCGCCCGGACGCTCGGGCACGCCCTCGCGCGGCCAGTGCTCGAGCGCCGCCACCAGCGCGTCCTGCGCCAGTTCCTCGGCCACCCCCACGTCGCGCACGAAGCGCGTGACGTGCGCGATGACGCGCGCGGACTCGATCCGCCAGACGGCTTCGATCGCACGATGAGTCAGCGTGGCGCTCACGCGGCTTCCCGACCGATCTCGTGACGGCAAGCCGCGCCGCGCGAAGGACGCGCGCGCCTCAACGATTGCCCTCGAGGTCGCCCTCGATGCCGCGGAAACGCTCGACCGCGGGACTGGGCTCGAAGTCGTCCAGCGTGAACAGCTGGCGCACCTCGATCGTGCCTGCCGCGTGCTCGCCGAACGGCGCGGGGAAGCGGCGCGTCCATTCGAGCGCCTCTTCGCGCGAGCGCACCTCGATCAGCGTATAGCCCGCGATCAGTTCCTTCGTCTCCGCGAACGGGCCGTCGACGACCGTGCCCTTGCCGCCCTCGTAGTGAATGCGCCAGCCGTCGGACGACGGCCGCAGGCCGGTGGCGTCGAGCAGCACGCCCGCCTTCGCGAGTTCCTCGTGATAGGACGCCATCGCGGCAATCAGGGATTCGTCCGGCATCACGCCGGCTTCGCTGCTGGCGGTCGCATGGACCATGATCATGAATCGCATTGCTGGCTCCTTGTCTGCCAAAGTGAACGTGAACGGACGCCGCGAACCGGCGCCTTGTTCCTACGACGCGCGATGTCACCCGGGTTCGACATCCCGCGCGTCGAACCCGGGGAAAACCCCTAGCATGCGACCGGGGCAGCGCGGCTCAGAGGAAGCACGGGCCGACCTCGCGCACTTCGACCGTGCACCACTCGGCGGCCGGACAGGCCTTCGCGATCGCGAGCGCCTCGTCCTCGGTGTCGACATCGAGCAGGAAGAAGCCGCCGATCATCTCCTTCGCCTCGGCGAACGGACCGTCGAGCAGTTGCGTCTCGCCCTGGCGGACCCGCACGCGGGTCGCCTGATCGGCCGAGACCAGCGACTCGACCGCGCGCAGAACCCCGCGTGCGCGCAGCGCGTCGGCGAAGCGGGCCATGCGCGCGTACAACGCCTCGCCTTCCTCGCGGGTGCGCGTCGCGCGTTGGTCCGTCGGTTCGACGATCAGCAACAGGTAGGACATGGAGCGCTCCGGTGAAATGGCATACGGCCGCGCACGCGCGCGGCCCGGCACAACCGCGCTCGCATTGTGAGCCGGGACGCGGCGCGGGTCCACCCGGGTGCGCCCCGGTTGGTTGGGTTCGGCGCGGGTTCGGCTCGGGTTCGGCTCGGGTTCGGCCTGGGTTCGGCCTGGGTTCGGCCTGGGTTCGGCCTGGGTTCGGCCTGGGTTCGGCCTGGGTTCGGCTCAAGCGCGGCGACCTGAGCGGCGTGCGCGCCACGCAGCCCAGGCCGCCCCTGTCAGCAGCCCCGCGACGTGCCCCTGCGCGATCACCGGCCCGCCGAGCCACGTCGCTTCCGCGCGCGGCGTGCCGGCGACGAGCTGCCAGCCGACCCGCGCGACGATCGCGAGCGGCGCCAACCACAGCACGGGATCACGACGCGCATACGGCCACAGCGCGAGCATCGCGAGGCCGTACACGACGCCCGACAGCCCGACATAGCGCGCCACCTCCGGCGCGCCGAGCCATAGCAGCGTCCCGCAGCCCGCGGCCAGCCCGCCGAGCGTCACGAACGCGCGGCCGCGCGCGGCGAGCACGCTCGCGCACAGCGCGACGCAAGCGACGTTGAGCAGGCAGTGCGCCCAGCCCAGATGCACGAAATGCCCGGTGACGAGCCGCCAGACCTCGCCCGTCGCGATCGCGACGCGGTCATAGGCGAGCGCATCCCGCACCCGCGCGGGCAGCGCCTGCAGCATGATCGGCAGCAGCGCCGCGACGCCCCAGCCCGCGCGCGGCGCAAGCCAGGTCGAGGCGACGGCGTCGGCATCGACGGGCGGGAGCAAGGAACGATTCATGTGCGCGCAGGAAAACATGGCCGAATGACCGGTTGATGTCCGAATCTTACATACGCCTGTCATCATGCTTTCCTAGTCTTTCGGAATGCCCACTCATCGGACCCGCCCATGCGCCCGCTGCCCTCTCTCTTGATCGTGCTGTCGCTGCTCGCCGCCGGCCCGGCCGGCGCCGCCCCGCTTCCCGCCTGTGGCGGCGGCGCGACGCTGCTCGCCGACATCCAGGCCGGCGCCGGGCCCTCGCCGCTCGCCGGCCAGACCGTGTCGATCGAAGCCGTGGTGACCGCCGACTACGGCGGCGCCGACGGCTTCGGCGGCTTCTTCGTCCAGCAGGCCGACGCCCAGCGCCAGCATCGGCCCGGCGTCTCGGAAGGCTTGTTCGTCTACGCGCCGAAGCTGCGCGCGAACGCGGGCGATCTCGTCCGCGTGAGCGGCAAGGTCGAGGAAAAATTCGGGCAGACCCAGCTCACGCTGTCGGGCGGCATCGCGGTATGCGCGAGCGGCCAGACCGTCACGCCCGCGACGCTCACGCTGCCGGTCGCCGATCCGTCGACCTTCGCGGCATACGAAGGCATGCTCGTGCGGCTGCCGCAGAAGCTGACCGTGAGCGAGGTCTACGAACTCGGCCGCTACGGCAGCGTGCTGCTCAGCAACGGCCGGCTGCGCAACCCGACCAACGTCGCGCCGCCCGCACAGGCAAAGGCGCAGGCCGACGCGAACGCGCTCAACCGCCTGGTGCTCGACGACGGCTCCAACAAGTCCAACCCTGCATCCGTGCCGTATCCCGCGCCGGGCTTCAGCGCGCCCAACACGCTGCGCGCGGGCTACACGGTCAGCGGCGTCGAGGGCGTGCTCGAAATGCGCTACAGCGCGTGGCGGCTGCAGCCGGTGCCCGGCGCGCCCGCGCCGAGCTTCGACGCAGCCTCGAACCCGCGCGCCGCGGCGCCCGCGCGCGCGCCGAACGCCGACCTGCGGGTCGCGTCGTTCAACGTGCTCAACTACTTCAACGGCGACGGCAAGGGCGGCGGCTTCAAGGATCCGAACAATCGCGGCGCGCAGTCGGCGGAAGAATTCGAGCGGCAGGAAACCAAGATTCTCGCCGCGCTGCGCGGGCTCGACGCGGACGTGATCGGCCTCATGGAGATCGCCAACAACGGCTACGGCGAACTGGGCGCGGTGCGCCAGCTCGCGGCCAGACTGGGCGACGGCTGGCGCGTGGTCGACCCGGGGCTGCCGAAGCTCGGCGGCGACGCGATCGCGGTCGCGCTGATCTACAACAGCCGCGCGGTCGAGCCGGTCGGCCGCCCCGCGACGCTCGACATCGACAACAAGAACCGCCAGCCGCTCGCGCAGACCTTCCGCCGCATCGGCGGCGCGCGCGGCGTGACGATCGCGGTCAATCACCTGAAGTCGAAGAACTGCCCGGACGCGGCCGGCGACGATCTCGACCAGGGCGACGGCCAGGGCTGCTGGAACGCCACCCGCGTGCGGGCGGCAGGCAAGCTGGCCGACTGGCTGGCCGGCAACCCGACGGGCGCATCCGCCGACGGCGTGCTGCTGATCGGCGATCTCAACAGCTATGCGAAGGAAGACCCGGTCCGCCTGCTCGAAGGGCGCGGCTACGTGAACCTCGTCGCGCGGTTCGTGGGCGATTCGGCCTACAGCTACGTGTACAACGGCGAGGCCGGCTACATCGATCACGCGCTCGCCTCGCCGACGCTCGCGGCGCGCGTCGCCTCGGTCAACGAATGGCACATCAACGCCGACGAGCCGATCGCGCTGCAGTACACGTTCAGCTACAAAAGCAAGGAGCAGCGCGACACCTACTACGCGGCGGATGCGTATCGCTCGTCCGACCACGACCCCGTGCTGATCGACCTCGCGCTCGCCGATCCGCCGTCCGCGGAAGTGCGCGCCGGCACGGGCGGCGGCGCGGCCGAGTCGGGCGGCGGCGCGCTGGACCCGTGGTTCCTGCTGCTCGCGGGCACGGGCGCGGCGCTCGTGTTCGCGCGCCGCGCGCGGCGGCGCTGACGCGCGGCCGGGCTGCGTTTGATTGGGCTGCATTTGGCCGGATCACACTTGATCAAGTCACGCTTGATCAGGCCGCGCTTAGTTGGGGCCCGCTTGACCGGTCCGCGCCCGGCCCCTCCCGGCGCGTCACGCTCGTCACGCGCGCGGCAGCATCAACGTGAAGGTGCTGCCCGCGTCTTCCGCACTCTCGACGAGCAGGTCGCCGCCGTGCGATTCGGCCACGAGGCGCGCGACATACAGCCCGATCCCGCTGCCGCTCTTCTTGGTCGAATAGTGCAGGCGGAAGATGTCGTCGAGCATCTCGGCGGGCATGCCCTTGCCCGTGTCGGCGATCTCGACCGTCGCGCTGGCGTCGGTCGACGCGGTCGTCACGGTCAGCGTGCCGCCCTCCGGCATCGCCTCGATCGCGTTGTTGAGGATGTTCAGCACCGCCTGCTTCAGCCGGTCCGGATAGCCGTTGACCCAGATCGCGTCGCTGCCGAGCCGGTTCACGGGCTTCACGCCGCGCGACTCCGCATACGGATGAACCAGCTTCGTCACCTGCTCGACCAGCAGCACCAGATCGAACGAGGTCTGCTGGCTGACGGGCGGCCGGGTTTCCTCGATCAGTTCGTTCAGGAGTCCGTTCAGGCGCTTCAGCTCGCTGACGATCACGTCGACGTGCTCGCGCGCCGGCCCGGTGTCGCCGCCGCTCTCGTCAAGCGCCGTCTGCAGCAGATGGCAGTTCAGCGACAGCGCATTGAGCGGCGCGCGGATCTCGTGGGTGGCCGACGCGAAGCGCTTGACCAGGTTGCGCATCTGCGACGCCTGCACGAGGTCCGCTTCGAGGATGTCGCCCGCGTGCTTGGCCTTCAGCAGCACGAGGAAGCCGTTGCCGTCGTCCTCGTCGAGCCGGTAGGCCTCCACGCGCAGCGGGATCGGCTGGTCGTCGTGCCGGCCCACCAGTTGCGCGCGCAACGGCGCGCCGCCGCTCTCCATCGCGACCAGCCGCCCGCGCAGCTCGTCCGACAGGCAGGCGGACCACGCGTCGGCCGCATCCGCCTCGCCGCGCGCGCCGATCAGATCGAGCGCGGCGGGATTCGCGAACTCGACCTCCGCGTGCTCGTCGAGCAGCATCGCGCCGACATTGAGCACCTGGCTCAGCGCCGAGAAGCGGCCGCGGATCGAGCGGCTCGGGTTGCGCCACAACGCGGTGGATTCAGGCTTGCCGGTCATTCCCGTGATTCCAGGTCGAAGCTCTTGAGCTTGTTGTAGAGGGTCTTCACGCTGATCCCGAGCATCGACGCGGCGCGCGTGCGCACCCCGTCGGACGCCGCCATCGCCGCCTCGATCAGCTGCCGCTCGGCATCCGCGAGCGGCGTGCCGGCCGGAATCAGCGCGGCGTTCGCGGGCATCGCGGCCGGCGCGGCCGTCGTCTCGGGCGCGAGGTTCGTCGGATCGAACTCGATCGCCTCGATCACCTCGTCGGCGAGGATGTACGCGCGCTGCACGATGTTGCGCAACTCGCGCACGTTGCCGGGCCAGCCATGCGTCGCGAGCCGCGCGAGCGCCGTCGCCGAGAAATGCTTCGTGGTGCGTTCGGTCTCGTTGAGCATGTCGAGGAAACGCTGCGCGAGCAGCGCGAGGTCGTCGCCACGCGCGCGCAGCGGCGGCAGCAGCACCGGAAACGTGTTGAGGCGGTGATACAGGTCGAGCCGCAGCACGTTGTCGCGCACCGCGCGCTCGGGCTCGCGGTTGGTCGCCGAGATCAGCCGGAAATCCGCGTTCAGCGTCTCCTTGCCGCCGACCCGGTGGAACGTGCGGGTTTCGAGGATGCGCAGCAGCTTGACCTGCTGGTCGGCCGGCATCTCGGTGATTTCATCAAGAAACAGCGTGCCGCCCGCCGCCTGCTCGAACAGGCCGGCGTGCGCGTGGGTCGCGCCGGTGAACGCGCCGCGCTCGTGGCCGAACAGCGCGCTCTCGATCAGGTTCGCGGCGATCGCGCCGCAGTTCAGCGCGACGAACGGCCCCTTCGCGCGGCGGCTCAGCTGATGCACGGTGCGCGCGGCCACTTCCTTGCCAGTGCCGCTCTCGCCGCAGATGAACACGTTCGCCTCGGTCGGCGCGACCCGGCCCAGGTGGTCGTAGACCTTCTGCATCGCGGGCGAGCGGCCCACCATCTCGCCGAAGCGCCCCATGTCGCGCAATGTGCGGCGCAGGGTCTCGACCTCGGCATGCAGGTCGCCCGTGCGCGGTACGCGCGCGAGCAGATTGCGCAGCCGCGTGACGTCCACCGGCTTGTCGAGGTAGTCCCACACGCCGAGCCGCAGGCTCTCGACCGCGGTCTCGAGCGTCGCATTGCCGGTCATCACGACCACCGGCACGCTGCGCCCCGGCGCGAACTCGGGCAATTCGGGCAACAGGTCGAGGCCCAGCCCGTCGGGCAGGTTCACGTCGACCAGCACGATGTCGGGCACGGTCTTGTTCAGGCATGCGCGCGCCTGGGCGAGGTCGGCGGCTTCGTCGGTCGAGAAGCCGTCTTTCTGCGCGATGCGCGTGAGCGCGCGCAGGCTGTTCGGATCGTCTTCGATGATGAGGGCGTGAGGCATGGGCGTGAAAGTCAGGCTCGGGTTCGTCGAGCGCGGGCGACGGTCGCCCGCGCGGAAACATCGGCAGAAGCACGACGGATGCCAGCCCCGCTCTCCGCCGTGCGCCGAAGGTAGCATGGAACCCGCCCGGGCTCGCGTGCGCGTCGGCGCGCCGTTCCCATGCGGCCCGCCCAGGCCGCCGCCCCCCGGACAGAGTTACCGGCACGAAACGCCCGGCCCCCGGCAAGATTTTCCAGCCCGTACGCCCCCCCACATTTCCTGACATTTTGTTTCATCTGGCCGCGCGCCTTGCGGTACAAGGGTTTCCGCGCATTGCGCGAAGGCTTGGCATGGCGCTTGCGAAACTTGCCGCGGAAATGCGACTCCCAAGGTACGGAGTCCGCCAGTCATCCTGATCTCACTCACTATCCAGGGAGCACGAACATCATGGCACTTACCGACAGCGTCGAACACAAGCTGGACCGCGGCTTGTCCGAGGTCCGCCGCACCGGCCGCCGGGTCGCGCGCAGCACCCGCTCCGCCGCCCGCGACCTGCACGCCGACGTGAAGGACGACATGCGCTCGCTCGTCGACGAACTGGACGGCCTGCTCAAGGACGGCAACGACGGCGATCTCGCCGCGCTGCGCAAGCGCCTGCAGGGCCGCCTCGACGAGGCGCGCGGCACGCTCGAGGACGCCGCCGACGGCGCATCGTACCGGCTGCGCGAATCGGCCGAGCGGGTCTCGCAGGTGGTGCGCGAGAACCCGTGGCAGACCGCCGGCGCGGTTGCCGGCCTTGCTTTCATCGCCGGCCTGCTGCTCGCGCGCCGCTGATCGGCGGCGCGGCCGCGCACGGTCGCGCGCCTTACCGAATTCCAACCCGCACGACAAACGAAGGAGAAAAAACATGCGTCAAGCTCTTGTGATGAAGGCCGCCACGGCCCTGGTACTGGGCAGCCTCGCACTCGCCGGCTGCACCACCACGCCGGACAAGCCCGCGACCGCGTCGGCCGATGCCTCGACCCGCCAGTCGATCAACGCGAGCGTCGACGCGACGCTGTCGCGCCTGTATTCGACGGTGCCGGGTTCGCGTGAACTCGTCGCCAAGTCGCGCGGCGTGCTGGTGTTCCCGAGCGTGCTCCAGGCCGGCTTCATCGTCGGCGCGCAATCGGGCAACGGCGCGCTGCGCGTGGGCGGCGGCACCGTCGGCTACTACAACACGTCGTCGCTGTCGGTCGGCCTGCAGGCGGGCGCGCAGTCGAAGGCGGTGATCTTCCTGTTCATGACGCAGGACGCGCTCGACAAATTCCGCAACTCGCAAGGCTGGTCGGCCGGCGGCGACGCCTCGGTGGCGCTCGTGAAGATGGGCGCGAACGGCGCGATCGACACCACCACGGCAACCGCGCCGGTCGAGGCGATCGTGCTGACCAATGCCGGCCTGATGGGCGACCTGTCCGTGAACGGCACCAAGGTCACGCGCCTGAAGCTGTAAGCGCGGCGCGCCCTCGCCCCACCCGAAACGCCGCGGCGCCCGCCGCGGCGTTTCGCATGATGGCGCCGCCCCTATCACGCGGGCGGCGTTGCAGGCATACTCCGGGCATTGTGCGGCGCCCGCCCGGCCGGGGGCCGCGCCGCTCACCCTTTCTGCAGAGCACACTATGGATAGCGGAACCGTACACCAAAAATTCTTTCACCTTCTGCTGTTCGTCGCCACGATCGGGCTGTGCTGGATCCTGCTGCCGTTCTTCGGCGCGATCTTCTGGGGCACCATCCTGGCGATCCTGTTCCAGCCGGTCCAGCGCTGGCTCGCCGCGCGCTTCGGCAAGCGCCGCAATCTCGCCGCGCTGGCCACCCTGCTGCTGATCATCCTGATCGTGATCCTGCCGCTCGTGTTCGTGGTCGGCACGCTGGTGCAGGAAATCGCCTATGCGTACCAGCAGGTCAAGGACATCCAGCCGAACCTCACGCAATATTTCAAGGAAGCGATGCATGCGCTGCCGCACTCGGTGCAGCGCATCCTCGGCAACTACGGGCTGGCCGACATCCCGAGCATCCAGAAGAAGCTGACGGACGGCGCGGCCGCGATCAGCCAGTTCGTCGCCACGCAGGCGCTCAGCATCGGCCAGAACACCTTCCAGTTCGTCGTGAGCTTCGGCGTGATGCTGTACCTCGTGTTCTTCCTGCTGCGCGACGGCGGCGAGATCGGCCGCCGCGTGCGCCGCGCGCTGCCGCTCGACGAAGAGCACAAGCAGCACCTGCTGGCCAAGTTCACGACCGTCGTGCGCGCGACCGTGAAGGGCAACATCGCGGTCGCGCTCGTGCAGGGCGCGCTCGGCGGGCTGATCTTCTGGATCCTCGGGATCCAGGGCGTGATCCTGTGGGGCTCGCTGATGGCCTTCCTGTCGCTGCTGCCCGCGATCGGCGCGGGCCTCGTGTGGGTGCCCGCCGCGCTGTACTTCCTGATGGCGGGCGAAGTGTGGAAGTGCGTGATCCTGGTCGCGTTCTGCGTGGGCGTGATCGGGCTCGTCGACAACCTGCTGCGCCCGATCCTGGTCGGCAAGGACACCAAGATGCCCGACTGGGTCGTGCTGATCTCGACGCTCGGCGGCATGGCGCTGTTCGGCATCAACGGCTTCGTGATCGGGCCGCTCGTCGCCGCGCTGTTCATGGCGAGCTGGGATCTGTTCGCGCGCGGCGAGGCCGACGAGGCGCGCTGAACGCGCATCGCGGCGCCGCGCGCGCGTCATTCGAACGTGAAGCGCAGGGCCTTGACGATCGTCTCCTTGCCCCACGTGAACGAGCAGACCCGGCCGGTTTCGAGGCTGACCGTCTCGCCGCCCTTGGTCTGGGTCTCGCTGACCGGCGTGCAGCCGCCCGCGATCGTGACGGTGGGCGTGCCCTGCTTCGACAGCGGGAATTCGACGCCCGCATCCTCGGGCACCGTGTGCGTGAGCGACACTTTCTCGATGTAGTCGTCGGGCAGCATCAGCAGCGGCGCGTTGTCGACCCACAGCGTGTAGTAGTCGTGCTGGAACGGCGTCTGCTCGATGCAGATTTTCGACGTATGCGCGCCGATCGTCTGCGACTGGCACAGCGGCGCGGCCGCGCACCACGAACCGCCGACCAGCAGCGCGGCGCCCGCGACGCCGCGGGTGAAGGAAAGAACAGTCATGACGCCCCCCTCGAACAGGAATGTAGGAATATGTGCGGCGCGCGCGCCGGCGACGGCCGCACGGGATGGCGGCGGCGCGGCGCCTATCTTACAAACGAACGGGGCGAAACAGAAGGGGGCGGCGTCAGCGCGTGACGAGCCGGATGCCGGCCTGCGAACGCCAAGAGGCGCACTTGCTTCAGCGGTAATGCCGACCGTCATGCCGGCGCAGGGCAATCGACTTCGCGGGCAAACAAGCGCTTCGAGGCGACGTGAAAAGCAGCCCCGGGCCGGAAACGGCCCCTCCCCACCGGAAAAGAGCCGCCCCGCCCGCCGCTCAGAACGTCGTCCGCATCCCCACCATCACGCTGCGCCCGCCCTGCGGCGCGATATCCCGCACCACCGAACTCGCATAGCGAATCTCCTGATTGGTCAGGTTATCGCCGCGCACATACGCGAGCCACTGCGTCGGGCCCATCCGGAACTTGTAGGTCAGCACGAGCCCCAGCGACGTATAGCCGTCGGTCGGCAGATCATTCTCCGGCACCCGGTGCTGCGCCCACGCATGCGTGAGCTGCGCGCGCGCGCCGAACGGCCCGTAGCCGTAATCCGCGCTCAGCGACGCACGCAGCGGCGCGATGCGCGGCAAGGGGCTCGCCGGTTTCCGCGTTGCGCGCATGCGTGTAGTCGGCGCTGAGCCCGACATCGACGCGGTGCGCGCCCTTCTCGTACACCCGCCACTTGCCGTCCAGCTCCACCCCGTAGAACTCCGCCCGCACGCCGCGATACACGGCCTCGCGCAGCGCATCGTCGGTGCCGGGCGTGACGACGTCGCCATCGTCGTCGACGAGACGCCCGGTGTTGTACTCGGTCAGGTAGTTGATGAACCGGTTGTAGAACACCCCGACGCTGCCGCGATTCGGACCGCTCGCATAGCGCAGCGACAGATCGGTCGACACGGCCTTTTCCTTGCGCGCGTCCGGGTTGCCGATCAGGTACTGGCCGGTCGCGCCGTGCGGCCCGTTCGCATACAACTCGTAGAACGTCGGCGCGCGCTCCGTGTACGACACATTGCCCGCCACCGACCAGGCCGGCGCGAGCTTGTACAGCGCCCCCGCCGACAGGCTGCCCGCATTGAAGTCGCGCGAACGCGCCCCCGCGAAACGCGCGTTGCCGGCCGGCGTCGGATCGAGCTTCACGTGTTCGAGGCGCGCGCCCATGCTGAGCTTCAGCGCGTCGGTCGCCCGCCACTCCTCGAGGCCGAACAGCGCGACGTTGGTGGTCTGCGCGGTCGGCACGAGCGCCTCCTCGCCGAGCGCGGAAAACGTGTTCTGCGAGAGTTGCACGCCGATCGCGCCTTCCAGCGGCCCGAGCGGACGATGACGCGCCTCGATGCGCGCCTCGTAGCCGTGGTTGCGGAAGGTCGTGCCGGTCACGCCGTCGTCGATCTCCTTGTGCTGGTAGTTGGTGTACGCGAAATCGAACTTCAGCCGCGAGAACGGGCCGCTCAGGTTGCGCAGCTCCGATGCGAACGCGACGCGCTCCTGGCGCATCCGCAAACGGACATCGCTCTCGGCGACCGAGCCATAGTTCGATTCGAACCCGCTATACGACAAGCCCGCGTAACCGTCGGCCCAGGCGTACGAGCCGCCGACCGAACCGCCATGCCAGCGGCCGTCGCTGTTCGGGATGCTGCCCTCGGGCTGGTTCGCGTCCGGGCCGTCGAGCGCGCGCTGGCGCGCCGAGTGCGCGAAGCCGGGAATCCGCAGCTTGCTGGTCTCGCGGTCATACGCATCCGCGTGGAACGCGAAGCGGCCATTGCCGCCCTCGACCATCGCCGCGCCCGCGCGCGCGTTGTTCGCGCCGCCGTAGCTCGCGTCGAGCGCGCCGCTCACGCCTTGCAGCGCCTCGCGCGGAATCCGGTTGTCGATCGTGTTCACGACGCCGCCGACCGCATTGCCGCCATACAGCAGCGCGGCCGGCCCGCGCACGATCTCGACCTTCTCGATGCTCAGCGGATCCTGCGGCACCGCGTGGTCGTACGACAGCGACGATGCATCGTAGGCGGCCACGCCGTTCTGCAGCAGCCGGATCCGGTCGCCGTCCATGCCGCGGATGATCGGGCGGCCGACCAGCGGGCCGTAGGTGGTCGTCGAGACGCCCGGCAAGCCGTTCAGCGTCTCGCCGAGCGAGTCGCCCCGACGCAGCGTGAGCGCATCGCCGGACACGGATGCGGTGGGCGCGATCAGGTCGGCGTCGCCGAGCGGGTTCGCGGTCACGAACACCGGCGCGAGCGTCGCGCGCGGCAACGCTGCCGCCTCGGCCGCAGCGGTCTGCTGAGCGTGCGCGAAACTCGCGATCAGCAGCAGTGAAAACGGAGGGAGTTTGCGTAACGAAGCAAGGTCGGGACGAGGGTGGTCGCGCATCGCGGTGGTCGCTGTGGATGAATGGATCGGACAGGACCGACGCGACATATCCCGGTGTCATTCTCGACACCGAAACGATATAACGTATCATATCGAGCCCTGTTGCCTGCCTCATGCGCGCGCCGGCCGGCCGCTGAAAGCGATCCGTCGGCGCGCGAGTCTTGGCCTGGATATGTTATATCATTTCAAATCCATCACCAATCCCTTACGGAACGTGCGTGTTCGATCCTCGTGCTGTGAGCCGCCTGTCAAAGACGGCCGGCGCGCGGCGGGGAGCGTGATACTGTCTGGCCCTCGAAATCCGACGTCCGCCTGACCGATTCACGCATGAAATCCCTCTGGACCATCCTGCCGCTGGCCCTGTTGACCGCCATCGGCCTGCTCGCCACCGACCTGTACCTGCCCGCCGTGCCGTCGCTGCCCGACCAGCTGGGCGGATCGATCGCGGGCGCGCAGGCGACGCTCGCGGTGTTCTCCGCCGCGCTCGCCCTGTCGCAACTCGTCTGGGGCCCCGCCGCCGATCACTTCGGCAGCCGCCGCACGCTCGTGTTCGCCGTGCTGCTGCAGATCGCGGCGGGGGTCGTGTGCGCATCGGCGCCGTCGATGACGACGCTGATCGCCGCGCGCGTCGCGCAGGGCTTCGGCGTCGGGGCGGCCATGGTGGTCGTGCCGACGCTGATCCGGCAGCGCTTCGCCGACCACCGCGCGGTACGTGCGCTCGCGTGGCTCGGCATCATCGAGAGCGTCGTGCCGGGGCTCGCGCCGGTACTCGGCGCCGCGCTGCTGCTGGTCGCCGACTGGCGCGCGACGTTCTGGGTCATCGTCGCGCTCTCCGTGCTCGTGATGCCGGTCGCGCTGCGCGTGCTGCCTGCCGATCCGCCCGCCCGCGCGCACGATGCGCCGCGAGGCGGCTATGGCCGCCTGCTGCGCTCGCCGACCTACCTCGGCTATGCGCTCGGTCATGCGCTGTGTTTCGCCGCCCTGCTCGCATTCGTCGCGAGCGCGCCGCAACTGGTCGAGCTGTGGCTGCATGAAGGACCCTCGACCTTCGCGCTGCTGCAAGCGTGCGGCGTCGGCGCCTTCATCGTGACGTCGTCGCGCAGCGGCCGCTGGTCGGATCGCCACGGGCTCGACCGCGTGATCGCGCTCGGCGCGGCGCTGCAGGTCGTCGCGGCCGCGTGGTTCATGGTCCTCGCCTACGCAGACTGGCGCTCCACCGCGCAGGTGATCGGCGCGTGGATGCTGTTCTGCGGTTCGCTCGGCCTGCGCGGGCCGGGCTCGATGGCGCGCGCGCTCGCCGCCGACCCGGCTTCGGCCGGACGCGCGGCGGGCCTCCTGATGTTCTTCGGGCTCGGCGGCGCGGCGCTCGCGACCCAGGCGGTCGCGCCGTTTCTCGCGCTCGGCATGAAACCGCTCGCCTGGATGTGCACTGGCTTCACGCTCGCGAGCGCGCTCGTGATTCTCGCCGGCATCGCCGCGCGGCGGCGGAGCGCACCGGATGCGACGCGCGGCGCGTTGGCCGAGAACGGTCCCCGGTAGGCGACAGGCGCTGCCGCGTCATCGCTCCGGAATGCAGAGCGTCCTCGGTTGTGGCTCGCGCAGCGATTCGTCGGCGGAATGATCGAACGCGATAATGCGCGCCTCGTAATAATTCAACGCACGCGCTCCGCGTCGCGTCCGGCGTGTAAACCGTGTCGCCAAGCGACCTTCTGTGCCCATGCTTCGCATGCCGACACACCGCGCGCCGATACATCTGCAATACGCGGTAAAGAAGCTTAATTTGCCGAAATTGACTTGGCGTGGCGGCCCACCAACAATGGACCCTGCTTCGAGCCCATCGTTTCGCGGTCCCAGCTGCGGTGGTTTTGAAGCGACCAGACCCTCCAGTCATTCGTTCCCCCCCTCCTGACTGGATTAATTGCCGCGCCACGGCTTCTGCCGTGGCGCGTTTTTGTTTTCCGGCTGCGCGTCAGCTCGCCGTCACACTGTGAACGGCAGCGACATCAACGCGGCGGAAGATAGACGAGCGGATCGACGGACGCGCCCTTGCGGCGGATCTCGAAATGCAGCATCACGCGCTGCGCATCGCTGTCGCCCATTTCGGCGATCTGCTGGCCCTGCCTTACCACGTCGCCTTCCTTGACCATCAGCGCGCGGTTGTGCCCGTAGGCGCTCAAATAGATTTCGTCGTGCTTGATGATCACGAAGTTGCCGTAGCCGCGCAGGCCGTTGCCCGCGTAAACAACGCGCCCGCCGGCGGCCGCGACGACTGGCTGGCCGGCGCGCCCCCCGATATCGATGCCGGGATGTCTCGCCGCGCCGGCAGGTTTCAACACCGTCCCGTTCGCCGGCCACATGAAGGTGATCGCGGCCACCTGCGCATGGCCGACGGGCGCACCCGCGACGGGCGGCCGGGACGCCGGGCCCGCGCACGCGCCGAGCCAAGCGAGCGCCGCGACGCACGCGGTGCGGCGCGCAAGCGCGGGCAGGAAAGATAGACCGTCGTGCGGGGTCGGGGGCGGCGTATTCGTCGACATCACGGCTCCTGTTTGCGTGCAGGCGGGGAATGACGCGGCCTCGACACATCGCCGCGCGTCGACGAGTAATAGCACGCGGCCCAAGCACGCATTCGCACGGTTTACATTGAATTACACCGCTTACAGTGCAATGCGCGGAAACGATCGCGCGCCTCGATCGATGAAGCGCCTCGCCATGCGCGCTCGCCTCCACGAAAGACCGCAAAGCGCCGACACGTGGCTGACGCGTTCCCTCCCCGTGCTTTGCATTCCGCCGACGGCGGCTACCGCGTCACACGCGAACGCGCCGGGCGATCCGGGCGCGCCCGCCGGATTCCGTCGACGGCGAAGCGCGCGGCAACGCGCGTCAGACCGCGCACATGCCGCCGTCGATCACGAGTTCCGCGCCCGTCACGTAGCGGCTCTCGTCGGAGGCGAAGTAGATCGCCGCGAGCGCGACATCGTCGGGTTCGCCGAGCCGGTTCATCGGCACGCCGCGCAGCAGCCTGCGTTTCGCGTCGCGCTCGCCCAGTTGCGCGAACAACGGTTCGACGATGCCGGTGCGAATGAAGGACGGATGCAGCGAATTGCAGCGGACGTCGATGCGCTGGCGCGCGCAATCGATCGCGACCGACTTGGTCAGCGACGCGACGGCCGCCTTCGAGGCGTTGTACGCGAGGTAGTCCGGGTCCTGCTTGAACGCGGCCACCGACGAGATGTTGAGGATCGAGGCAGGCTGGCTCTCGCGCAAATGCGGCAGCGCATGCCGGATGCCGAGCACGATGCTCTCGACGTTGACCGCCATCACGCGCCGCCATTCGTCGAGCGCGACCTGCTCGACCGTGCCCATCGAGCCGACGCCCGCGTTGTTGACCAGCACCGACAGGCCGCCCATCGCATCGCGCGCCTCGGCCAGCACGGCCTGCCAGGCGGCCCCGTCGCACACGTCCTGGCGCGCGCCGAACGCGACGGTCGCGCCGGCGGCCGCGTTGAGTTCGGCGACCAGCGCGGCGAGCACGTCGGCGTCCGCCACGTCGGTCAGGAACACCTTCGCGCCGTGTTCGGCCATGCGCGTCGCGATCGCGCGGCCGATGCCGCCCGCCGCGCCGGTGATGAATGCGCACTTGCCCGCGAGGCGAGGCGCGATAGTTCGAGTCATGAACGCTCCCGGATTGAGAAGTCGATACGCGCGGCGATCGTTCGCCGCGCCCGAGGTCGGGCCCTCGCGGACGGCCGCCGGCCGTCGGCATGGGGCACGGCGTCCGCCTGACGACGGCCCGCCGCAGACGCAAGATACAGTACTGTGCGACGCCTCACGAGGCGCCATCGCCCACGCACCGGGCGCGCCCGCGGGACAGCGCGTCGATGCGGCCGAAACACGCGCGCGTCATGCAAGCCGATCGACGCCGTGTTCCCGCACGACCATTCGCCCGACGTCATGCTCTCGGCCCCGAACCTGCTCGTCATCGCGGCCCATCGCCGATCGACACCGCCCGCTCCCCGTCATACGCGCGCCGCCCGCCGGAAACGGCCGGGCCCGTGCGCCTTGCGTCCGTTGCGGACGAACCCGCCGGGAATCCTCATGTCCCTGATCCACGCCGCCGACGACCTGCCCGTCGACGCCCCCGACTATCGCGTCGCCGTCGAAGCCGGTATGTATCGCCTGCACGGCGACGAGAATCCGCGCGAAGGCGGCGCGAATCGCGGCCCCGCGCCGTCTGAATTCGTCCTGTCCGGCCTCGCGCAATGCGCGGCCGCGACGCTGCGCATGTCCATGCGACGCAAGGGCTGACCCGACGCTCACCTGAGCGTGCGCGCGGCGCTGCACGCGGATCGCGACGGCGTGCAATACGTGCGGCTCACGATCAGCATCGACGATGCGCAACGCGGGCGGCTCGCGGCCATCAGCGAGAAGACGCCCGTGATGCTGTTCATCAAGCGCGGCACGCGGATCGACACGACGCCGCGCCGACGCACCGCCCGCTCAGTTCCGCCGCCTCGGCGCGCGGGCCCGCTCGGCGATCAGGTCGTACAGCGCCTGCGCGGCCGGCGAGAGCTGCGCGCTGCGTCGGGTCACGAGCACCAGCGCGCGCGAGATCACCGGCTCGACCAGCTCGATCATGCGGATGCGCGGATACGCGCCCTTCTGCACCGCGAGCCGCGGCACCACCGCGGCCGCGACGCCCTCCGCGACGAGCCCGAGCGCCGTCGAGTTGCGCTGCACCTCGTAATGCGCGCGCGGCGCGAGATCGCCGAGCGCCGCGTCGAGCAGCGCGCGGTTCGCGCTCACCTCGCCCGCGACGATCAGCGGATACGGCACGAGCGCGCGCCACGGCACCTTCCGGCGCGCGCCGAGCGGATGGCTGTCGTGGCAGATCAGCACGAACTGATCCTCGACGAGCGGCTCGCCGACCAGCTCGGGATGCCGCGCGCTCGCGATCTGGATGCCGAATTCCGCTTCGCGATGCAGCACCGCGTCGGTCACCGCCGACGACGCATGGTCGAGCACCTTCACGCGATTGTCCGGATAACGCGCCGAATACGCCTGCAGGATGCTCGGCAGGAATTGCACGCCGACCGTCGGCACGCACGCGATCGACACGTCGCCGCGCGCGGCCTGTCCGCTTTCGCGAATTTCCGTCAGCGCATCGGACAGCTCGCCGAGCAAGCGGCGCGCCTGCGGCAGGAACGCGCGCCCGATGTGGGTCAGCGCGACCGAGCGCGTGGTGCGTTCGAACAGCGCGACGCCGAGATAGTCCTCGAGCTTGCGCAAGCGCTGGGTGATGGCCGTCTGCGTGACCGACAGCGCATCGGCCGCGTTCTGGAAGCCGCCGCGATCGGCAATCGCGACAAAAGCCTGTACGCCGAGGATATCGATTTTCATCAGAAAAATTGATTAATTCGCGCAATAAATTCATTTTACGTGTTTCCTCGTCACGCGCACACTCCGCCTGCGATCGCATCCATCCACCCCACAAACCGATATCAGCAAGGAGTGATCGATGTCCGAATTCATTCCCACCGCGGCGCTTGCGCGCCTGTACGCCGACATGGAACGTCGCCTCGCGACCGTGCGGCGGCGCCTCGCGCGCCCGCTCACGCTCGCCGACAAGATCCTGCTCGGCCACCTCGACGACCCGGAAACCCAGGCGCTCGTGCCCGGCGAAAGCCAGCTCGCGCTGCGGGTCGACCGCGTCATGTTCCAGGACGTGCTCGGCCAGACTGGCATGCTGCAATTCATGCAGACGGGCCGCGACCGCGTCGCGGTGCCGGCGAGCATCCACTGCGACCACCTGATCCAGGCCCGCGTCGAGGGTCGCGCGGATCTCAGCGCGTCGCTCGCGGAAAACCGCGAGGTCTACACCTTCCTGCGCAGCGCCGCCGCGAAATACGGGCTCGGCTTCTGGGAGCCGGGCGCGGGCATCATCCACCAGGTCGTGCTCGAACACTACGCGTTCCCCGGCGCGCTCCTGATCGGCACCGATTCGCACACGCCGAACGCGGGCGGGCTCGGCGCCTGCGCGATCGGGGTCGGCGGCGCCGACGCGGTCGAAGCCCTCGCCGGACTGCCGTGGGAGGTGCTCTATCCGCGCCGCATCGCGGTGTATCTCAGCGGCGCGCTCAGCGGCTGGACCGCGCCGAAGGACGTGATCCTGCGCGTCGCGGGCGAATTGACGGTCGCGGGCGGCACCCACGCCATCATCGAATACATCGGCCCGGGCGCGCGCACGATCAGCGCGACCGGCAAGGCCACCATCACCAACATGGGCGCGGAGCTGGGCGCAACCACCTCGCTGTTCCCCGCCGACGCGCGCATGGCCGCCTACCTGCGCGCGACGGGACGCGCGGATCTGGTGCCGCTCGTCGAGGCGCACGCCGCGCTGCTCGCGCCCGACCCCGAAGTCGAACAGGATCCCGAAGCATTCTACGAACGGGTCGTGCGGATCGATCTGTCGACGCTGGAGCCGCACGTCGTCGGGCCGCACTCGCCGGACCGCGCGCGCACGGTCGCGACGCTCGCCGCGCAGATGAAGCAGGCGCCGACGGATGAAACCGCGGCGCTCACGGAGAAACTGTCGGCCGCGCTGATCGGCAGCTGCACGAATTCATCCTACGAGGACATGAGCCGCGCGGCCGACGTCGCCGCGCAAGGCGCGGCGCACGGGTTGCGCGCCGCGGTGCCGTTCCTCGTGACGCCGGGCTCCGAACAGGTGCGCGCGACGATCACGCGCGACGGCCAGCTCGACGCGCTCGACGGCATCGGCGCAACCGTGCTCGCCAACGCATGCGGCCCGTGCATCGGCCAGTGGCGGCGCGACGCGTCCGCGAATGCCGAGCCGAACACGATCGTCACCTCGTACAACCGCAATTTCCCGCGCCGCAACGACGGCGCGCCGACCACGGCCAACCTGATCGCGAGCCCCGAGATCGTCACGGCCTGGGCGCTCGCGGGACGCCTGTCGTTCGATCCGCAGCGCGACACCCTGACGGGCGCGGACGGCCAGCCGTTCCGGCTCGCGCCGCCGCGCGCCGCGCCGGAAGTGCCGCCCGGCGCGTTCGAGCGCGGCCGCGACCGCTACGTCGCGCCGCCGGCGGACGGGCGCGCGATCGAGGTCGCCGTCGACCCCGCCAGCGAGCGGATCCAGGTGCTGCGGCCGTGGCCCGCGTGGCACGGCCGCGACTTCGAGGCGCTGCCGGTGCTGATCAAGACGCGCGGCAAGACCACCACCGACCACATCTCGCCGGCCGGCCCGTGGCTGCGTTTTCGCGGCCACCTCGAACGTTTCAGCGACAACCTGCTGTCGGGTGCGATCAACGCGTACACCGGCGCGGCCGGGCGCACCGACGTGCTGGGCGGCGTGATCGACGTGACGCCCGCCGAGGCCGCGCGCGCCTACCGCGCGGCGGGCGTGTCGTGGGTGATCGTCGGGGATTTCAACTATGGGGAGGGCAGCAGCCGCGAGCATGCGGCCTTGTCGCCGCGCCTCCTGGGCGGCGTGGCCGTGATCGCGCGCAGCTTCGCGCGGATCCACGAGACGAACCTGAAGAAGCAGGGCCTGCTCGCGCTGCGCTTCGACGATCCGGCCGACTACGAACGCATCCGCGCCGACGACCGGCTCGATCTGATCGGCCTCGCGCAACTCGCGCCGGGCAAGCCGGTCGCCTGCCGGATCCATCATGCGGACGGCGAAACGGAGACGATCCGGCTGCGCCACAGCTACGGCGAGGCGCAGATCCGCTGGTTCCAGGCAGGCTCGGCCTTGAACGTCGTGCCGAGGGGAAGCGCGGGCGCGTAAGCGCTGCGCGGACGGCGGCCGGATCAGCGGCCGCCGTCCGCGAGCGGTTTGGCGAATACGCGATTCTCGCAGGCGTTGCCGCCGAACACGTAGTGCGTGATGCCGATCTCGGCGTAGCCGCGCGCCGCATAGAACGTCCGCGCCGGCAGATTGCCGCTCCACGCGGTCAGCCACAGGGATGCCCCGCTGTCCGCCGCACGCGCCTCGGCGCGCGCCAGCAGCGCGCTGCCGATGCCCGCACCCTTGAACGGGCGCTGCACGTACAGGCGCTCCAGCTCCGTACCGACGGCATTGCCCTGCCCCGGCACGTCGCATCCGTGCGCGAACTGCGCGAAGTCCAGCAGACAGGGCCCGCGCTCCGCGACGATCAGCTCGACGGACGGGCTGTCGAACAGGGCGGCGAAGCGCTCCGGCGCATAGACCGTCAGCGCTTCGCGCGCGAGGTCGTCGCGGATGCCGTCGGGCGCATAGGTGTCGAGGAATACCTGGATCGCGAGCGCGCCGAGGCGCAGCGCGTCGGCGGCGGTCGCGCGACGGCAGGTGAACGGCGCGGCTTCAGTGGGCGTCGCCATGAACGAAGCGTGCTCCGGAATCGATTGCCGCCGGCCGCCGGGCGGCGGCCGGGCATGCCGCGCACGGCGACCTTACAGGCCGAGCGCGGACCAGTCGAGCTTGCCGTCCTTCATCGGCGGGCACCAGAAGAACGCGCCCGTGATCGGCTGCGTGAAGCGGAACAGGCCGTCGTGAATCCCGTCGACCGCGCCGACCATGCGGCGCATCTGCACCTCGAACGCGCGGAACGAGAAGCCGAACGCCACGAAGTACAGCCCCGCGCGCCGCTCGTCGGCCCACGGCGCCGAGCGGCGCAGCACGATCGCTTCCGGGTTGAAGCTTTCCTGCTCGGTGCGCTTCACGTGCGCATAGGCGGGCGCATCTTCCAGTTCCTCGTTGTCGTCCTGGCGGCGGCCGATGATGTTGTCCATCTCCGAACCCGGGATCGCCGCCATCCTGTCGAAGTCGTGCACCCACTGCTGCACCGCGACGAAGCTCGAACCGTCGAGCCCCGCGCCCTTGCCCGCGACGAACGCCGCTTCGAGCGCCTCGTCGCCTTCGGGGTTCTCGGTGCCGTCCTCGTAGCCGGACAGGTCGCGGTCGTCGGCGTAGCGGAACGCGTTGGCCGCGCTGCCGAGCGCGAAGGCCGGCGCCACCAGGCGCTCCAGCGCGCGCGAGCGCAGCACCACGTCGCCGTGATCCTCGCCGCGCAACCAGACCCACAGCGCGGCGGGCGTCGACGGCACCGGCGCGCCCGGCACCGACAGATCGGGAAATTCCTTCAAGCCATCGATCAGCTTGCCCAGCGCCTGCACCAGCGACGGCCCGACGCCCACCACCGTGCCGCGGCCGTCCACCGCATCGCGCAGCGCGGCCAGCACGCGCGGCGCGGCATCCACGTCGGACAGGGTGAAGGAAAGGTAGCGGCCCGCCGACGAGATCGGCGTCAGGATGCCTTGCTGAAAGTCGCTCATCATTGCCCCAAACTGCGTTGAAACCGTCGATTGTCCCACAAGCGCCCGGGCCGCCGCGCGCGGGCGGACCGGGCGCGGGCACTCAAGCGAGCGCGGCGGCGGCCTCGTCGATCAGCGCGGCCACCTCGACCGGCCGCGACGCCAGCGACGCATGGCTCGCCGGCAACGTGACGACCTTGCGCGCGTCGAGCCGCGCGGCCATCCGCGCTTCGTTGTCGGGCGCGATCATCCGATCCTCGCTCGACACCTGGTACCACGACGGCTTCGTGCGCCACGCCGGCGTGCTGATCGCGTCGCCGAAGGTGCGCGCGAGCGGCGCCTTTTGCGTGACCGCCATCACGAGCGCCTCGTCCGCGCCGAGGTCCTGACAGAAGCTGTCATGGAACGCATCGGGCCGAACCCACAGATAACCATCGCTGTCGGGCGCGATGTTCGCGACGGCCGCAGGCGGATGCGCCTGCGTGATGCCGCCGGGGCTTTCCCCGGCGTCCGGCGCGAACGCCGCGATGTAGACGAGCCCGACCACGTCCGGATGCGTGCCCGCCTCGGTGATCACCGCGCCGCCATACGAGTGACCGACCAGCAGCACCGGGCCGCCGCGCTGCGCGATCATCTTGCGGGTGCGCTCGGCATCGTCCGCGAGCGCCGTGAGCGGTATTTCCACGGCGTGCAGGTTGCGATGCCCGCGCCGCGCCAGTTCGACGATCACCTTGCTCCAGTGCGCGGCCCCGCCCCAAAAACCGTGGACCAGCACAATCGCGGGTTGCTTGCTCATGGCCTGACTCCCTTCGATGGATCAAACATGGCGCCGATCGCAAACGCGCCCCGCAGCCGATCGGCGAAAGCTGCGCGCGACGAACGCCCGGCACCGCGCACCGAAACGCACGCGGGACGGTCGAACGCACGCAGTGTAGTCGAGCGCGGCGTCCGCCGCGCGCACGCGCACCGATTGCAAAACAGGCCTGCGCAGTGACGCCGCGCGGCCCCGGTTTGCGTCGCGCTCGGCGCGGATCGGCGCGTGCGCGCAGCACGGCGCGCACGCTGAGATCGCAGCGCGCCGCATCGTCTCGATCCGGCAACATCCGCGCTCAGACCGTTGCAGTTCGCACGCCATATCGCTAAAATCGCTCCACGAGCTTGACGCTCGTATCCCGCTTCTTCCATCACTCTACATAACGGAGGTGCAGCATGATGTCGTACACGCCCGCCACCTCCATGTTCGCAGTCCCACGGCGCGAGTCTTAACGTCGCCGTCTTCGCGGGCTGCCCAATAAGCCTGCATCTTTCCAGAGTTCGCCGATTCAGCAAGCCTGCGCCTCCGTGCGCATCGGCGGTCGTTGTTTCTTCTCTCGCTCAGCAAGTCCTGGCGCGCGCAAGGCCGTCAGGCAATACATATGACTCGCAAAAAAGCCAACCTCGGTGGACAGGCGTTCAAGGACGTCCTCGGGTTCACCTTCCGCCATTGGGGCCACCAGCCCCTGCGGATCTGCGTCATCGCGGCAGCCGCGCTGCTGGTCGCGCTCGGCGACATCCTGACGCCGCTGTTCGCGGGTCGCCTGGTCGACGCCCTGTCGCTCGGCGCCACCGCGCGCGCGGCCGGCTGGCAGGCGGCATTGCACGCGTTCATCACCCTCATCGCGCTCGGGCTCGGCAGCACGCTGCTGCGTCAGGTCGTGTTCTGGAACATCATCCGGCTCACGCTGCGCATGATGAGCGAAGTCGCCGAGCAGGCCTTCCATCGCGTGCAGCGCTTCTCGACCGACTGGCACGCCAACAGCTTCGCGGGCTCGACCGTGCGCAAGATCACGCGCGGCATGTGGGCGATCGACCTGCTGAACGACACGCTGCTCGTCGCGCTGCTGCCGTCGATCGTGATGCTGAGCGGCGCGACCGTGCTGCTCGGCCTGCACTGGCCCGTGATGGGCGCCGTGGTCGGGCTCGGCTCGCTGCTGTTCATCGCGGTGACGAGCGCGACCTCGCTCGGCTTCGTCGCGCCCGCCGCGCGGCTCGGCAACGCGTGGGACACCCGCATGGGCGGCGCGCTCGCCGACGCGGTGAGCTGCAACACCGTCGTCAAGGCGTTCGGCGCGGAAGCGCGCGAGGAAGCGCGGCTCAAGCGCGTGATCGACAAGTGGCGCAAGCGCACCCGCCGCACCTGGGCGCGCGGCACGCTCAACGGCGGTCTGCAGGGGCTGATGCTGGTCGCGATGCAGGCGGCCATGCTCGGCTCGGCGCTGTGGCTGTGGGCGAACGATCGCGCGAGCGTCGGCGACATCGCCTTCGCGCTGACGATGTTCTTCATGCTGCAAGGCTACCTGCGCGACATCGGGATGCACATCCGCAACCTGCAGCGCTCGGTCAACGACATGGAGGAACTCGTGTCGCTCGAACGCCAGCCGCTCGGCATCGACGACCTGCCCGGCGCGCCGCCCATCAAGATCGGCGGCGGCGAGATCCGCTTCGAGCACGTGACCTTCACCTATGGCCGCCGCGTGAAACCGCTCTATGCGGATTTCTCGATCCGGATCGCGCCGGGCGAGCGCGTGGGGCTCGTCGGCCACTCCGGCTCGGGCAAGACCTCGTTCATCAAGCTGATCCAGCGTCTGCACGACGTCAACGAGGGTCGCATCCTGATCGACGGCCAGGACATCGCGCGGGTGCGCCAGGATTCGCTGCGCAGCCAGATCGCGATCGTGCAGCAGGAGCCCGTGCTGTTCCACCGCTCGCTGGCGGAGAACATCGCCTATGCACGGCCGAACGCGACCCGCGAGGAAATCGAGCGGGCCGCGCGGCTCGCGAGCGCGCACGACTTCATCGCGGCGCTGCCGGACGGCTACGACACGCTGGTCGGCGAGCGCGGGATCAAGCTGTCGGGCGGCGAGCGTCAGCGCGTGGCGATCGCGCGCGCGTTCCTCGCCGACGCGCCCGTGCTGATCCTCGACGAAGCCACCTCGAGCCTCGACAGCGAAAGCGAGGTGCTGATCCAGCAGGCAATGGAGCGGCTGATGGTGGGCCGCACGACGCTGGTGGTCGCGCACCGGCTGTCGACGGTGCGCGCGCTCGACCGGCTGCTCGTGCTCGAACGCGGCACGGTCATCGAGGAAGGCACGCACGACGCGCTGATCCGCATCGAGGGCGGCCTGTACCGCCGCCTGTTCGAGCGCCAGGCGCTCGAACTTGCGAAGGGGCTGATGGAGCAGACCGGCGCGAAGGGCGTCGAGGTCAAGCTGGGCGGCGCAGGCGGCACCGACGCGCTCGACGTCGTGGTCGCGCAGTAACACCACCGGCCGCCGCGCCCGCCAGGTGCGGCGGCCGGGCTTCGGGCTTCGGGGCTTCGGGGCTTCGGGGCTTCGGGGCTTCGGGCTTCGGCGCTTCGGCGCTTCGGCGCTTCGGCGCTTCGGCGCTTCGGCGCTTCGGCGCTTCGGCGCTTCGGCGCTTCGGCGCTTCGGCACTTCGGCACTTCGGCACTTCGGCACTTCGGCGCTTCGGCGCTTCGGCGCTTCGGCGCTTCGGCACTTCGGCGCTTCGGCACTTCGGCGCTTCGGCACTTCGGCACTTCGGCGCTTCGGCACTTCGGCACTTCGGCACTTCGGCACTTCGGCGCTTCGGCGCTTCGGCGCTTCGGCGCTTCGGCGCTTGGGCGCTTGGGCGCTTGGGCGCTTGGGCGCTTGGGCGCTTCGGCACTTCGGCACTTGGGCGCTTCAGCACGTCAACGCTCGCGCATCATAAACGTCAGGATTTCACCGCCTGCCGGCCCGCGCCCACGGGCGCGCCGGCAAACAACGGCTTGCGCAGCGTCTGCGCGGCCACCACGCCCGCGAGCGCCGCGCCGCCGCCAAGCAGGTGGTACAGGTGCAACGCTTCACCGAACCAGCCGACCGCAAGCGCCGCGGTCGCGACCGGCAGCAGGTTCATGAACATGCTGCATCGGCTCGGGCCCAGCAACTTCACGCCCCGCATCCACAAATACGGCAGCACGACCGACGCGAAGCTGCCCGCATAGGCGATCAACGGCAGGCTCGCGCGATTCGGCCACACCGCGCCCGGCGGCAGCCGGGTCATCATCGCGAGCATGAACACGAGCGCGGCGAGCGCCTGCACATAGGTCGACTGCCACGCCGGCAGGCCGACCTGCCAGCGCCGCAGCAGCACGCCGTACAGCGCGTACGTGCAGGCCGCGCCGAGCATCAGCAGATCGCCCGCGTGCGGGCCGCCCGCCGCGAGGACGGTCGGCCGTCCGCCCGTGATCAGGTAGACGAGCCCCGCGAACGACAGCATGCCGCCGCCCAGCATCCCGAGCGTGGGCGGCTCGCGCAGCAGCGGCACCGACAGCAGCATCGTCAGAAGCGGCACGAGCGAGGTCAGGATCGCGAGGTTGGTCGCGCTCGTGGTTTTCGCTGCCTCGTACGACAGGCACTGGAACAGCGCCATCGCAAGCAGGCCGAGGCAGGCGAGCTTCGGCAGTTGCGGCGCGATCGCCGCGCGATTGCGCCAGGCCGGCTTCAGCACGAACACGCTCATCAGCGCGACGGCCAGCACGAGCCGCCAGAACGTGATCGCCATCGGATCGATCGTATGGGCGGACAGCTTCGACACCATCACGTTTCCCGCCCACAGCAGGATCGCGACGAACGGGAACAGGAATGCGGCAGCAGGCATGGCGTACAGTCTCCGGGCATGAATGAAGCCCCGATCGTGCCGCGCCGCGCGTCTACGGTCTCACGATAAAATGGCACATCCTGTCGCGGAACGGACGCGCACGCTGCTCGCCCTCCCTGCCTGCTCACCGCGTCAGCACGACAAGCTCACGCCCCGCCTCATGACGCCCGACACCCCACCCGCCGCCACGCTGGACGAAATCCTCGAACTCGATCTGCTCACGCTGCGCGCGCACACCGAACGCGCGGGCGACCACCTCGATCCCGACGCGCATCGCGAAAAGCTGCGCCGCTCGCTCGCCGACGGCGTGCTGTGCGCGGTGCGGCGCGACGGCCGGCTCGCGGCCTACGCGCTGCTGCGCCCCGACGCGGACGACGGGCACGGCTGGTTCGTGACGGGGCTCGGCACGCATCCCGAGCGACGCGCCGCCCCGATCCTCGCCGACCTGTTCGCGCAACTCGCCGCATTGGCCGCGCGGCACGGCGTCGAGACGCTGCGCAGCCATGTCTACAAGACCAATCGCCTGTCGATGAATTTCCACCGGAAGCTCGGCTTCCGGATCACGCGCGAGAACGCGCGCGCCATCGAATTCGTCGCGACGATCGCGACACTGGCCGCGCATCCGGCCCTGCGGCGCCTCGCCGGCGCATGACGCATCGACTCGCCGCCGCGCGGCGGCGCCCTCACTGCACGTAGATCGACGGCCGCACGGTCACGATGCCGCCCGTCACCCAGTAGTGCGCATGCGGATCGACCGGCACGCCGAAGGTCGCCGCCGAGCTTGCGTTGTCCCAGCCCACCTGGAAATTGAGCGCCTGCGCGTTGAGCGGATCGAGCGAGGTCAGGTAGACCATCGCCATCATCACGCCGGACGACTGCGGCACCAGCGTGAGCTTGCCGATGCGCATGTCGTTCGGGTTGTCGCAGCCGGGACCGCCGTCGCGCGTGATGTGGTCGAACGTGATCCGGCCGGCCTTGGCCGCGCCGGCGAAGTGATAGGTGCAGCGGCCCGCCGGCCCGCCGCTGACGAGCAGCGGGCCGCTGGCCGTGACTTCGATGTTGGTGGGGGTGATGGTCTGCGCGCGGGACGCAGCGGACCAGCCGAATGCAACGATGCAAGCCGCGAGCGCGGCGTTCTTCGAAATGGACATCCTGCCCTCCTGGGATCGCGGCCGGGGTTTGGGTTCACATCGTTGGACCGGCGCGCATCGATGCTAGGCGAATCCGCCCTGCGCGATTGTGCGCTGACACACGCTGGCGAGGGAATACGCGGGGCAACGCACGGTGCCGGACGCGCCCCGGGCGGGAACGTCTTCATGCCCGCCGGCAAATCGCGGGGCCCAAGAGACCCGCGCGCATCGACGACGACATCGACGAAGCCGCGCCGCGTCACCCGCGCAGCGGGCATTGAAATGCATATGAAAGGTTCACCGGAGCCGCGCCGCGCGACCCGCTATACTCCGGCTGTTCCCGTGCACACGATCCCATCGACCATGAGGCGGTTCCTTTGTCCGATCGTTTTTGCGCTGGGCTGTGCGCACCCCGCGCTGGCCCAGCAACAGCCGCAGCCCGCTGACCCGGCGTCGGCGGCCACGGCCGCCGCGGTTGCGGCCGCGTCGGCCGCCGAGCAGCCGCCGCCGACGCAGCCGCCGCCCGACAATGTCCGCCTGTCCGGCTACCTGATGCACAAGTTCGGCGTCGCGCGCGACAAGGCCGTGCAGATCGCCAACGCCGTCGACGTCGCGGCCTCGAAATATTCGCTGCCGCCCGCGATGCTGCTCGCGATCATCTCGATCGAATCGCGCTTCAAGGAGAAGGCGCGCGGCTCGAACGGGGCGACCGGCCTGATGCAGGTGGTGCCGTCCGCGCATCGCGGCCTGCTGAAGAACACCAAGGATCTGACCGAGCCCACCGCGAACATCGACGCCGGTTCCGCGATCCTGTACGGCTACCTGAAATCGGCGCGCGGCGACGTGACGCTGGCGCTGAAGAAGTACGGCGGCTCGACCGCCTACGCCGAGAAGATCCAGAAGCACGTCGGCGAATTCAGCAAGGTGGTCGAGCGCCCCGCGTCGGCCCCCGCGGCCAGCGACGCGGGCGTCGCGTCCGCCAACTGAGCCGCGCGCCCGCCGCGCGTCACGCGAGGCGAAACGCCCGCACCCCTTCCTTCATCTGCGCGGCCTGCTCGCGCATGCTGTGCGACGCGGCGGCCGCCTGCTCGACGAGCGCGGCGTTCTGCTGCGTGACCGCATCCATCTGCCGGACCGCCTGGCTGACCTGGCCGATCCCCGTGCCCTGATGCGCGGACGCGGCGGAGATCGCCTGCATCAACGCCGCCACCCGCGCGATCTCGCCGACCATCGCCTGCATCGAGGCGCCCGCATCGCGCGCGACGCCCGCGCCCGATGCGATGTTCCCGGTCGTGGTCTCGATCAGGTTCTTGATCTCCTTCGCCGCCGTGGAGCTGCGCTGCGCGAGGCTGCGCACTTCGCCGGCGACCACCGCGAAGGCGCGTGCCGCAACGCAGTTGGGGGGCTTTGTCGATGATTCGGATGCCTTGCTCGCGGCATTCAAAGAGGAATTTTTGGCGGAGGTCGATGGGCGGCGCATTGGTTTCGGTTCGCCAGGCGACGCAATAGGCACTGATGTCTGATACGCGCGACATAGTACGTTGGCGAGCACATGCGATGTGGTTCACCGGCCCGCGCCTTCGCCGCGCGCTGCCGCTCAGGCCGCGCGACGCAGCACCGCGGTCGGACGCCCCCGATAGACGGCCTCCGCGTCGCGCCGATAGCCGAAGCGCTCGGCGAGCCGCAGCGCGCCGCGCTCACGCCGCCGCGCGATCCGCGTCCGGCCACGGCGTCAGGATTTCCGCGCCGCTGTCGGTCACGACGACCATGTGCTCCCATTGCGCGGACAACGATCGGTCGCGCGTCACCACGGTCCAGCCGTCGGCCAGCTCGCGGGTCTCGGGACGGCCCGCGTTCAGCATCGGTTCGATCGTGAAGATCATCCCGGGCGCGAGCGTGAGCCCGATCCCCGGGCGCCCGTAATGCAGCACCTGCGGCTCGTCGTGGTAGATCTGGCCGATGCCGTGCCCGCAGTACTCGCGCACCACGCTGTAGCCCTCGCGCTGCGCGACCGACTGGATCGCGTGGCCGACATCGCCGAGCGTCGCGCCCGGCCGCACCTGCGCGACGCCCGCCATCATCGCGTCATGGGTCGCGCGGATCAGCCGCTGCGCATCCGGGGACGCCGTGCCGACGCAATACATGCGGCTCGTGTCGCCATACCAGCTGTCCTTGATCACCGCGACGTCGATATTGACGATGTCGCCGTCTTCGAGCCGCCGATCCGACGGAATCCCGTGGCATACCACGTGGTTGACCGACGCGCAGATCGTCTTCGGGAACCCGTGATAGCCGACGTTCGCCGGAATCGCGTCGAGCACGTCGACGATGTAGTTGTGGCAGAGCCGATCCAGCTCGTTGGTCGTCACGCCCGCCTGCACGTGCGGCGCGATCATCGCCAGCACGTCGGCGGCCAGCGCGCCCGCGCGCCGGGCCTGCGCGATCTCCGCCTGATTGCGGATCGCCACCTTGCGACGCCCCGCCATCACGCGACCTTCGCGAAATCGTCGCGCGCGAGCGCCGCGCCGCCCGTCTCGGCGTCGAGCAGCACCCGGCAGATCTCGCCGTAGCTGAGGGTGGGATTCAGTTCGGCCACCATGCCCACGCGCAGCCAATGCTCCGCCTGCGCATTGATCGAGCGGCTCAGCGCGCCGCTCGCACGGCGCAGCGATTCATGCATCTGCTCGGAGATCTTGACGATGCCCATCACATTCATCCTTATACGTTTCATATACGGATCGTATATTAGCAGAGCATCCGGGCGCTGCGCGCCCAGCGCGCATTTTTGGCGATTTTATTTCGAGATTTTTCGTGGAATCGTGGCGACGCACCGGGGCGTCGCATCCCGCGACGCCGTGCAGCCGGCAGCCGAATCGAGCGGGACGGAACGGGCATCGACCATGAACAATCGGGTACAGGCGCTGACGGGATTGCGCGCCGTCGCGGTGACGCTCGTCGTGCTCGGCCATGCGGAGCACACGCGCGCGGGCGGCTACACGCACGGGCTCGCGCCGCTGCGGCTGATCGCCGACGGCCGCCTGGGCGTGCTGATCTTCTTCGTGTTGAGCGGCTTCCTGATCACCCGCCAGCTGGACGACGAACTGGCGCGCAGCCACCGGCTGCGGCTCGGCCGCTTCTATGCGAAGCGTGCGCTGCGGATCTGGCCGGCCTTCTATGTCTATCTGCTGGCGATCGCCGCGCTCGCGTATGCCGGCTGGCTCGACGTCACGCCGCGCCAGCTCGCGTACGCCGCGCTGCATCTTTGGAACTATGCCGGACTCGTCGGGCTCGCGGCCGACAATCTCCGCCACCCGGACGGCGCGTGGTATCTCGGTCATTTCTGGACGCTCGCGCTGGAGGAGCAGTTCTACTGGCTGTGGCCGCTGCTGCTCGCCGGGCTGTACCGGCGGCGCGGCCAGCGCGTGCTCATCGTGCTCGTCGTGCTGATCGTCGCGGTGCCGCTCGGGCGCGCCGCCACCTACTTCGCCGCGCCCGCGCTGCGCGGGCAGCTCGGCATGATGCTCCACACGGGCGTCGATCCGATTCTCGTCGGCTGCTGGATCGCGCTCAACGCCGAGCGGCTCGATGCGTGGATCCGCGCCTGGCCGCGCCGTTCGCGCGCGCCCACGGCCATCGTGCTGGTATTGCTGGTGGCGATGCCGATCGTCGAGGCGCGGCTCGGCGGCTTCTGGTATGCGACCTACGGCGTGACCCTCGAAGCGGGGCTCGCCGGGCTGCTGATCGCGGTGCTGATCGCGCGGCCGGATTTCTGGTTCTCACGGCTGCTGCGCACGCGTGCATTCGGCTTCGTCGGCACGATTTCGTTCAGCCTCTATCTGTGGCAACAGTTGTTCATGCATCCGGGCGGGCCCGCGACGCTGCCGTTTCCGCTCGGCGTCGCGGCCGCGCTCGCGGCGGCGGCGCTCAGCCACGCCTGCATCGAAACACCGTTCCTGCGCATCAAGGATCGGCTCTCGCAACCCGCCGCCGCGCGAGCCGCTGCTGCAACGGCCGAGAGCCTCGGGCCGCCGCTGTCGCCGACCGAGTAGACGCGTCGCGCCGTGGGCGGACCACCTGCGCCGTTTGCATACCCGTTGCGCATGCATCCGTGTGCGTGCCGCGGCCGCGTCGTTTCATCCGCTTGCAGGGCGCGGCGCACGACGACTCGGTGGGCGCCGCATCGGCGCGGAGCGCCACGCGGATCGGAATCCAGTGCGACGAGCACGTCCGCCGCGCACGTGGAAACGGCGCGCCGCTCACGCACGAGCCGCATCGATGCGCGCTTGTGCGCGGTTCATCCACGCGAGCCCGCGAATTTACGATCCGGCGCAGCCGGCGCTTCGCATTCAATGACGCACGCGTCGCCTCGCGCGCGATTCGCATCGATGCGTGCCCGGCGCTCGCCTGAACCTGTCCGCGAATTTCTCATCCTTCGCAACCCGGCGCATCGCGTTCAATGAACTACGCGTCGCCGTGTGCAAGCTGCATCGATACCTGCATGCGCATCGCTCATCCGCGCCAATCCACACATTTCAAGCTCGGCAACCGCCAGCGCCTCGCTCAATGAAACGCACGCCGCCCCGCGCTCGCATCCTCTCGGTGCATGACCGCACGCCACTCGTCTGCGCCATTCCGTGAATCGTCAATCCAGCAATCGCCAGCGCCTCGCTCAGCGACACGCACGCCACCCCGCGCTCGCATCCTCTCGATGCATGACCGCACGCCACTCGTCCGCGCCATTCCGTGAATCGTCAATCCAGCAATCGCCAGCGCCTCGCTCAGTGACACGCACGCCACCCCGCGCTCGCATCCATCGACGCACACTCGCACGCCGCCCATCCGCGCCAGCCCGTGAATCTCCAATCCAGCGAACTCAAACGCTGCGCGCACAACGAGGCACCTCGCAGCTTCACGCGCGAGCCGCATCGATACGTCTCGGCCGCTCGCATCGTTCACCGCTCCCGCGCTCCGGGCCGCTCTACTGCGCTCCCCGCCCCCGCGTTGACATTCTTCGCCAACCTTGCGCCGCTTCACGTTCGACGAACACACCGTTCCCAACCACTCAGCGCCGTCCATCGACGCACGCGCCGCGCCATGTCACGTTACACGCGCCGTAACACCGGCCATCGCGCGCGCGGCGCACGCGCGCGAACCCGCATCCCACCGTGATCCTCTCCCGCGCTTCGCCTTGGCACTCTTATTGCTGAATACAAGACAAAACAGGCTCAGGGAGGCCAACATGGACATCGTCGAATTCGCGCATGGACCCGCGCCCGCCGACGCGCTCGAGATCATCGACGGCGTACGGCTCATCACCCCCGCACGCGGCGCGCCCGGCGTGAAGAATCCGCCATTGACGTTGTACGGCGCGTACTGCCAGGGCATCGACGACTACGTCGCGCGTCGCCCCAACCCCTATCACGCGGGCAGCCGTTTCGCCGCGATCTGGCGCGAGGGGCACAACGAAGCCACCGCGCGCGACCTCGGGCAATAAGCCGCCCACCGATACGCTCGCCTTCGCACCACGCCGATTGCGCGCCGCATCCGCGCGCAATCGACATCGCACCATCACACCGTCACACCATCAAGCCGCGACGGCCGATCGCCATTCCCGATCGCGCCTACGACCACCCACCGTCTCCTCACCACCACCGAAGCGACGACCGCACCCGCCGCCACGCGCCACCACGCCGCACACGATCGCCGCCACATAACGCGCGCCCGGAGTTACCATTCGCCCCCGTGCATCACACGACACGCGACACGCTGCCTGCAAGGCGCACGAAAGATCAGGCGCTCACACGCTTACGAATGGAAAGGATTACAGACATGAAAGCGGTCAAGAGAACCGGCTCGCTCAACACGTCGTCTTTTCGTCTCAGAACCCTGTGGCTCGGACCGCGCGGCTTGCGCGCCGGCTGGGCCGCGCTGCTCTATTGCGCACTCATCGCCGCGATCATGGCGGGGTTCGCTTGGGCATGCCGGCGGCTCGGCCATCCGTTCGAGTTTCACGGCGTGATGAACGCGCCGACCCAGATCCAGTTCGAACTCGCGCTGTGCATCGCCGCACTGGCCGCGACCCGCGCGATGGCCCACCTCGACCGCGCGCCGTGGCTCGACTTCGGCCTGCGCGCGCCGCGCGGAGCCGTGCAGTTCACGCTCGGCGCGCTGTGCAGCGTGGCGATCTTCAGCGTGCTGATGCTCACGCTGATCGCGCTCGGCGGCGCAACGACCCACCACTCGGGCGCGCGCGCGCCGGTCGCGCTCGTCTCCGGATTGCAATGGGCGATCGCGTTCGTGCTCGTCGCGGCGGCCGAGGAGATCGCGTTTCGCGGCTATGTGTTCTTCCGCCTCGCGCGCGGCACGCATCCCGTCATCGCGACGGCGCTCACCTCGTTCGCATTCGGCCTGTCGCACGCGGCGAACCGCGGCGAGAATCTCGCCGGCGTGGTGCCGGTCATGATCTACGGCTTCGTCGCCTGCCTCGCGATCTGGCGCACCGGCTCGCTGTGGTGGGCGATCGGCCTGCACGCGACCTGGGACTGGAGCGAGTCGTTCCTGTTCGGCGCGGCCGACAGCGGGCTCGTCGCACAGGGCAACCTGCTGACGAGCCAGGCGACCGGGCCGGTCTGGCTGAGCGGCGGCACGGTCGGTCCCGAGGCCAGCGTGCTGGTATTCCCCGCGCTCGCCGTGCTCGCGCTGATCGCATGGCGCGGCCTGCCCGCGGCCGCGCGGCAACGGCCCGCGCGCGCGACCTGAAGCCCGGCCCCACCCGTCACGCGCCGTCGGCGCGCCGCCCGGTCGCGAGTTCCGATGCGCGCAGGTCCTCGGGCAACGGCCGATGCTTGCCCGTCCCGATCCGCTGCGCGCGATAGATGCCCATGTGCCCCGAGAACAAATAGGCGACCACGCAGGCCAGCAGCGCATGCACGCCGATCGGCGCGCCGAACAGCTCGATCGCCATCAGCGTCGACGCGATCGGCGTATTCGCCGCGCCCGCGAACACCGCGACGAAGCCCATCGCCGCCAATACCGGCACCGGCAGCGCGAGCACCTGCCCGAGCGCGTTGCCGAGCGTCGCGCCGATGTAGAACAGCGGCGTCACCTCGCCGCCCTTGAAACCCGATGCGAGCGTCACGACGGTGAAGGCAAACTTCCCCGCGAAATCGTAGGCCGGCAGCGGGCCATGAAACGCCGCCTCGATGGTCGGAATGCCGAGGCCGAGATACTGCGGCGCGTGCAGCGCGGTCGCGGCCGCCGCGACCAGCGCGCCGCCGCTGAACGGCCGCAGCGGCGGATAGGCGATGCGTTGCTTGAAACGCGCGCCGAGCGCGTGCGTCGCCTGCGCGAACAGCCGGCCCACGAGGCCGAACGCCACCCCCGCGACGAGCGTCGACGCGAACCCCGACAGGGTCAGCGGCGGCACCAGCGGCACCGCGTAGATGGTATGGTGCGCCCCCCACAGGCGACACACGGCGTCCGCGACGATCGCCGCGATCACGCAGGCGAACAACGCGTCGTAGCGCAGCCGTCCGATCGCCAGCACTTCGAGCCCGAACACCGCGCCCGCGAGCGGCGTGCCGAACACCGACGAGAAGCCGGCGGCGATCCCGGCCATCAGCAGGATCCGGCGTGCATCGCGATCGAGGCCGGCGAGCACGGTCAGACGGTCGGCGAGCGCGCCGCCCATCTGCACCGCGGTGCCCTCGCGGCCCGCCGAGCCGCCGAACAGGTGGGTGACGACGGTCGCCGCCAGCACGAGCGGCCCCATGCGCTTCGGCACGATCCGGCGCGGATCGTGGATCTCGTCGATCAGCAGGTTGTTGCCGCCTTCGACCGACCGGCCGATCCGGTGGTACACCCAACCGGTCGCGAAGCCCGCGAACGGCAGCCCCGCGAGCAGCCACGGATGCGCGAGACGCGTGTCGGTGGCGACATCGAGCGCGTACAGGAAGAACGCCGACGCGCTGCCGGCGAGTACGCCGAGCGCGCTCGACAACGCGAGCCAGCGGCCGAGATGCGCGAACAGCGCGGCCGGTTCGATCGAGACGAGAGATTTCATGAGCAGCAGATTTGACAGGACATCAAACCCGGGCGGCAGAACGCCACTTGCACCAGACGGCCTACGACCTCCTGCACCCAGGAACGCGTAGGCATCATCAGCCGGCTGACCGGCGGTTATACGGAGGCATGCCATCTCCGGAAGCGCGTCATTCTACGCGATTCCGGCGTCGCACGGCGCGCGCCGCGCGCCGCGCGCTCACGCGCCGAGCGGGTCCGCGAGCGCGAGGAAGTCGGGCGCAACCGCGTCCCAGTCGGATTCGGCGCGCAGGTCGGTGGTCTGCGCGGGCCCGTGCTCGCGAGGCCGCGCGACGAATGCGGTGCGCAGGCCGCAGCGCCGCGCGGCCGCGAGGTCGCGAGGTCTCCGTTGTGCGCGGCCACGAGGCAGATCTCCTCGGGCCGCCGCGCGAGCAGGTCGGCGGTGCGCAGATACGATTCGGGCGACGGCTTGTACGCCTGCACGACCTCCGCGCCGAGAATCGCGTCCCACGGCAAGCCCGCGCGCTTCGCGACGTCGAGCATCAGCGCGATGTTGCCGTTCGACAGCGGGGCGATCACGTAGCGCGCCTTCAGCCGCGCGAGCCCCGCCACCGCGTCCGGCCATGGATCGAGCCGGTGCCACGCGAGATTGAGTGCGTCGAGCGCCGCGTCGGGCACCGCCGCGCGTTCGATGCCGAACGCCGGCAGAATCGCTTCGAGATTTTCCCGGTGCAGCACGTCGAGCCGCGTGAACGGCCGGCGGCCGCTGCGCACCGCTTCCATCGACGGGCTGTAGCGCGCGCGCCAGGCGTCCGCGAATGCCGCCGGATCGGCATCCGCGCGCCCGTGGCGGGCCAGGAACGTCGCGGCGTCGCGGATCACGCCCGCGCGCCAGTCGACCACCGTGCCGAACACGTCGAACAACAGGACCTTCACTTCAGTGAATCCCATCACGCCCCCGTCTGCGTTGACGCGCCGGCTCGCCCGGCGCGGGCGGCGCGGGCGGCGCGGGCGGATACGGCGCCCGCCGCACCGTCGGCGATTATCGGGCATGCTCAGGCCGCGGCGCGCCCCTGCCGGCGCGCCATCGCGGGGCTCACCGCGTGCGCGGGATCGAAGCCGAAGAACGCGAGCACCTCGCGCGCCACCGCCTCGCGATCGTTGTCGGCGCAGATCATGTGATAGCTGTTCTCGAGCACGATCCCGCGCGCATCGGGCAGCACCGCCTGCAGGAATTCGGCCGAACGCAGGCTCGTCAGTTCGTCCTCGCGCGCGTGCAGGACCAGCGTCGGGCAGGACGTCTCGGGCGCGGCCGCGCGCACCCAGTCGCGCATCCGGTCGACCTGGCGAATGCACGCGAGCGGCACCCACGGATAATGGAAGTTGTCCGCGCGCTCGAATTTCTTCTTCACGATCGCGCGGATCAGCGGGTTCTTGAGGCCGTAGGGATCACCCTCCTCCACCCGCAGCCGCGCCGGCACGCCGGGCATGTGGTACAGCAGGTGGCGCAGCGCGCGATACCAGGGCGTCGACCAGCCGTCGATGAACACCGGCGCCGCGAGCAGCGCGAGCCGGCCGCGCGCGTGCTGCACGCGATGGCACAGCAGCAGCGCGACGAGCGCGCCCATGCACATGCCCGCCACGTGCAGCGTGTCGTATTCGGCCGCGAGCGCGTGGTATTGCTCGGTGACCGCGTCGAGCCACGCTTCCGCGCGCACGCCGACGAGATCCTCGGGGCGCGTGCCGTGGCCCGGCAGCGTGATCATGTGCGCGTCGCCGCCCGCCCGCCGCATCGCCTTGTGCAGAGAGCCGAGGTCATACTGGGTGCCGCCGAGCCCATGGATCAGCAGGACGCCGGTGCGGTCATTCATGATGGGCGCACGCTCCGTCGCTCACTCTGCCGTGTCCGCATAGAGACGTTCGAGCTGCCACACGCCTGCCACGACCGTCACGTCGACGTTCGAATCGAGCAGCGGCGCGCCGTGGTCGGTGATCGCCTGGGTGCCGCCGTCGGGGCGCACCACGCGCAGCGACACCGGCGCGCGCTCCTCGCCCGCCATCGCGGCGCGCCAGTAGCGATGCAGTGCATCGCGATCGGTCGGATGCACGCGGTCGAGCACGTCCGACAGGCACGCGATCTGCTCGGCCGTCACGCCGACGCCGAACACGCGCTGCACTTCGCCGCTCCATTCGATCCGCCCGGACTCGGGATCGAGCACGTAGGCGATCTGGCCGGCGCTCGCGAGCGCCAGCTCCATGTTGTTCTGCAGGACGGCCGCGTGTTCGTGCACGCGCTCGCGGGTGGTCTTGAGCGTGCTCACGGTCAGCACGAGCAGCGAGGCGACCGCGAGATACAGCTGCGCCTCGAGCAGCGAGCGGCCGTGATGCTCGTCGAGCAGCGCGAACGGGCCGTCGCCCTGCGCGGTCTGCAGGATCACGATCAGCGCGAGCACCAGCACCGACGACGAGCCGACCCGCCCGCCCAGCAGCACGGTCACGGCCACCGTCATGAACAGCGGGATGTAGGTCAGCGCGTAGCCCGCGCCGGCGCCGGCGCCGAAGCGGTCGACGCTGTCGCCGTCGAAGATCACGACCGCGCCGATCGCGAGCAGCACGAACGACACGATGCCGAGCACCACGTCGAAGCGCTCGTGGTCGCCCGAGCGGTGTGCGCGAAAGCGCGACCACGAGGCGAGCACGGGCGTGATCAGCAGCACGCCGACGAAATCGGACGCGGCCCACACGAGCCCGACGTCGATGAACGATGCGCCCTTCACGAGCGCGAACCAGGCCGCGCCGCCGAGCGCGCCGAGCACCCCGGCAACGAGCGCGGCGAGGATCACCGAGCGCAGGAAATAGAGCCCTTCGAGCGAGAAGCGCGTGCGGCGCACGAGCCAGACCGCGAGCGCGGCCGCGCCGACCTCGTCGACCGTGAACAGCACCGCGTTGAGCAGGTTGCCGCGCTCGATCGCGACCAGCGCGAGCTGGCCGAGCAGGAAGGCGCCGCCCAGCGTGGGCCATTCGCGCATCGGGCGCAGCATGAACGCGCCCACCGTGACGCCGGCGGGCAGCCAGATATAGCCGGTCAGGCGAATCGGGCCGTTGAACCGGTGCGAGATATAACCGCTCGCGAGATACAGCGCCGCCCAGAGCAGCGCGGCCACGAGTCCGGGCCGGGAGCGTTTGGTGTCCATCGAGGTGTCCTTGAGTCCCGCGCGGCGCTTGATGCCTGCCGCGCGTTCGGGCGATTCCGCCATGATAGGCGTTCGCGGGCGCGCGAGCCCGCGAACGCGGCCCATTTTACCCGGGGACCGGTTCCGTCTGCGAATTCCTGCCCTCGGCCGGCGCGGCCCCCGGTCGCAATTTGGCTGACCGGCGTCCGATTTCGCACGCCGCGCGCATTTTTGGGCGGGGAAGCTGGCTTCGCGATTCCGCGCGCGCTTTCCCCTTTGCTCAGGAGACCCCCGCAATGAAGATGAACCGCCGCCACTTCGTGCATTCGGTCGCGGGCGCGTCGGCCGCCGCGCTCGCCGGCGCCTGGACGAACACCGGCGCCGCCGCGCCGACCGCGACCGCCGCCTCGGCCGTCGCCGGGCCGCTGTCGCTGACGCCCGGGCGCTGGGCGCCGCGCAATTACGCGCGCCTCGCCGCCGTGATCGACGCGCACGGCGCGAAGAGCGCGTCATACCGCGCCGATCGACGCCCCTACGCGGTGTTCGACTGGGACAACACCTGCATCATGAACGACTGTGAAGAGGCGTTGATGATGTATCAGATCGACCACCTGCGCTATCGGCTGACGCCGGACCAGTTCGCGACGATCCTGCGCCAGGGCGTGCCGGACGGGCCCTTCGACGCCTCGCTCGGCTACCGCACGGTCGACGGCAAGCCGGTCGCGATGGCCGACATCGCCGCCGACGTCGAGCGCGACTATCGCTGGCTGCACGCGCACTACGACGGGCTCGGCGGCACGCTGCCGCTCGCCGAGATCCAGCGCAGCGAGGCCTTCAAGGATTTCCGCGCGAAGCTGTATTTCATGTACGACGCGATCTGCGACACCTATCCGGTGGAGATCGGCTACAAGTGGATCATGTACTGGTTCGCGAACCTGAGCCGCGACGAACTGATGACGATGGCCTACGAGAGCAACACCGCCAACCTCGGCGACGCGCTGCGCAAGGTCACCTATGAAAGCTCGCGCGCGGAGCCGGGCCGCGCGGGCGTGGTCGCGGCCACGCATTTCCACGGCATCCGGATCCACGAGGAGATCCGCGCGCTGATGGACACGCTGCGCTCGAACGGCATCGACGTCTACATCAGCACGGCATCGCTCGACGACGTGGTGCGCGTGTTCGCGGGGCATCCCGCGTTCGGCTACGGCGTGCCGGCGGCGAACGTGATCGGCATGCGGCTCGTGATGCAGGACGACCGCTACGTCAACGCCTATGCGCCGGACTGGCACTTCAACTACGGGCCGGGCAAGACGGTCGGGATCCGCAACGTGCTGCGGTCGGCCAAGGGCTACGGGCCGCTGCTCGTGTTCGGCGACAGCGACGGCGATGCGTGGATGCTGCGCGACTTCGACGACACGGCGGTCGGCGTGATCGTCAACCGGATGAAGACGGGCGAGATCGGCCTCGACAGCCAGCGCGCCGCCGCGCAGCTCGGGCGCGCCGATGCGCGGCTGGTGCTGCAGGGGCGCAACGAGTACACGGGCCTGATGACGGCGGACGAACGCTCGCTCAAGTACGGCAAGACCGAGCCGAAGCTGCTCGCGTAAGCGGTGAAGCGGGGGCGGGCCGGCGACGCACGCCCCCGCCGCCGTCTTCGCCCGCCCGGCAAGCCGCTACTTCGCGCGGCCGTCGCGCCGGCGGCGCACCGCGTCGGCGGCGATGCCCGCCTGCTCCTGCACGCGGCCCGCGGCCTGTTCCGCGAGCCCTTCCGCCTCGGCGCGGCGATCGCCCATCACCTTGCCGAGCGCCTCCTTGACCGAGCCCCGGATCTGCCTGAGCTTGCCGTCGATGCGATTCCTGTCCATGGTCGACTCCTTCGGAAAATGCAAGGAAGGCCGGCCGTCGCGCGGCCGGCTGTCGACAGCATCGCAAACGCGGCGCGCGCGCGACAGGTGCGAATGCCCCGCCGTCGCAGGTGCATCCGCACCGGTCGCTCAGCGACGCCCCTTCGCGCCGCCGCGCGCGGGCGGTTCGGCCGGCCCCGCGATGCCGCGCTCGCGCGCCCATACGATCGCCTCGCCGCGGCTGTGCACGTCGAGCTTGGTGTAGATCGTCGCGACATGATTGCGCACCGTGTTCGGCGCGAGCCCGAGGCGGGCCGCGATCTCCTTGTCGGCGAGCCCCGCGCACAGCAGCTCGAACACCTCGCGTTCGCGCGCGGTCAGGTCGGACAGCTGCGCGCCCGCATCGGGCGCGTTCGCGCGGCGCACGTTCGCGAGCTTCTCGATCAGCGTGCGGCTGAACCACGAGGCGTCCTGCATCGCGGTCTCGATCGCCTGCACCAGTTCCATCTCGGTGCGCTTGCGCTCGCTGATGTCGAGCAGCGCAATCAGGATGCAGTCCTGCCCGTGGATCGCGACGTGATCCGCCGACACCACGCAGTCGAGCCGCTCGCCGCCGTGCGTATCGATGCGCACCTCCGCGTTGCGCGCGCCGCCGCCCGCGCGCTCCAGCAGCGCCGCGATCTGCCGCTGCGCGTCGCCGTCGGCCCACAGCCCGAGTTCGTCCGTCGAGCGGCCCAGCGCGTCCTCGTGCGCGTGCCCGGTCAGCTCGACGAACGCGGCGTTCACGTCGAGCAGCTCGGAGCGCGCGGCGGTCATGATCGCCATCGCGACGGGCGCCATCCGGAACGCCTTCGCGAAGCGCTCCTCGCTCTGCCGCAGCGCCGATTCCGCCTGCTTGCGCGGCTCCAGATCCATGAACGTGAACAGCATGCACGCCTCCTCGCCGATATCGATCGGCTGGCCGGCGACCACCACCGCCTTCGCGCCGCCCGTCGGCAGCTTCAGCAGCGCCTCCATCTGCGGCACCGTCATGCCGTCCGCGAGCCGCTGGATCGCCAGCTCGCGGTCGTCCGCGTGCTCGAACACGTCCAGCTCGTAGACGGAGCGCCCGATCACGTCGTCGCGCACGTAGCCCGTCATGTCGAGAAAGCCCTGGTTGACCTTGATGTAGCGGAAGTCGCCGAGCCGGCAGATCACGGCGGGCGCGGGATTCGCATTGAAGGTGCGCTCGAAGCGCTGCTCGGCGCTCGCCCATTCGGTCGCGTCGTGCAGCACCAGCGCGAGGCAGTCGGGTTCGCCCGCGTGGTTGGTCAACACCAGGCCGCGGATCCGGTGCACCCAGACGATGTCTTCGGCGTCGGCTGGCGCCACCTCGACCGTGACGTCGGTGAACGCCTCGCCGGCGATCACCCGGTCCATCGGGTAGTGCCCGTCCTGCACCGGATGATTGTTGCGGTAGCGCAGCCGGAAGCGCGCGCGGTACGCGTCGACGTCCGCGCCGAGCCCCGCGAGGTCGGCCACGCCATGCATCGACAGCGCCGCCTCGTTGGCCCACACGATCCGCTGGTCCGGCTCGACGAGAATCACGCCTTCGGTCAGGCCCGTGATGATTTGCTGCAACTGGCGCCGGTCGGTATGCGTCTTGAGCGCCTGCTCGTTGATCACTTCGTTGGCTGGATCGGTCATCGGTTCTCCGTTGCGGCGCACGGCCCGCGCGGCCGGCGCATCATGCGATGCTCGCCGCCGCGCGCGCCGCGCGCCAGGCGCGGATGCACCCGTTCGGCTAGTGCATCCGCACCGGTAGCCTGGCCGGCCCGACTTGGGCGGCCCCACCTGGGCGGCCCCACCTGGGCGGCCCCACCTGGGCGGCCCCACGGTTCCGACCCGCGCGCGGGTGTCGGGTTCCGGCCGGCGCGCGCCTAGCGGAACCGATTCTTCCGTTGCAGCAGCGAGATCAGCTGCTCGGCGATGCGCTCGAGCGGCAGGATCGCGGTGGCCGCGCCGATCGCGGCGGCGGCCTTCGGCATCCCGTAGACGGCGCTCGTCGCCTGGTCCTGGGCGATCGTGTAGTAGCCCTTGTCGCGCATCGCCTTCAGGCCCAGCGCGCCGTCCCGGCCCATGCCCGTCAGCAGCACGCCGAGCGCGTCGCCCTTCCAGTATTCGGCGACGCTGTTGAAGAACACGTCGACGGACGGCCGGTAGGGCGTCTCCTCCGGATAGCGCGTATAGCCGAGCGAGCCGCGCGCGGTCAGCGTCAGGTGGTCGTTGGTCGCGGCCAGCAGCACCTCGCCGCGCCGCGGCACGCTGCCCTGGCGCGCGACCTGCACCGGCAGCACCGTGTGGCCGTCGAGCCACTGCGCCATCCCGATCGCGAACGCCTGGTCGACATGCTGGACGATCACGATCGCGCCCGGGAAATCCTCCGGCAGGCGCTTGAGCAGCGTCGTCAGCGCGGTCGGGCCGCCCGCCGACGCGCCGATCGCCACGAGCGGCGGCTGCGCGCCCGGCGCGACGGCCGCGGGCGCGGGGGGCGCCGGCGCGGCGGTGCGGGTCGCGAGCAGGCGCCCGATCTGGTCGATCTTGGCCAGCAGCGGCTCGGCCAGCACGCCCTGCACGAGGGTCGGGGTGTCGACCGCGTCGAGCGCGCCCGCGCCCATCGCCTCGTAGATATGCGACGTGTTCGCGTCGACGCTCGCGGTCACGATCAGGATCGCGCACGGCGCGCGCTCCATGATGCTGCGGGTCGCCGCGACCCCGTTCACCTTCGGCATCACGAGGTCCATCAGCACCAGATCGGGCGGGTTCGCGACGCAGAAGTCGACCGCCTGCGCACCGTCGGTCGCGACCCACAGCACGCGGTGCTCCGGCCGCTGCGCGATCGCGCGGCGCAGGGCCTCGACCGCGAGCGGGAGGTCGTTGACGATGCCGATGTTCATGGCCGGGCGTCTCCAATCAGGTCGTGGACGGCGTCGAGCAGCGCCTCGTCGTGGAAGCTGCCCTTCGCCAGGTAATAGTCTGCGCCGGCCTCGAGGCCGCGCCGCCGATCCTCGTCGCGGTCCTTGTAGGACACGATCATCACGGGCACCGCCTTCAGCAGCGGATCGCGCTTGATCAGCGTGACGAGTTCGATGCCGTCCATCCGCGGCATGTCGATGTCGGTGACGACCAGATCGAACGCATCGCTGCGAATCGCATTCCAGCCGTCCATCCCGTCGACCGCGATCGTCACGCCGTAGCCGCGCTTTTCGAGCAGCTTGCGCTCCAGCTCGCGCACCGTCAGCGAATCGTCGACCACCAGCACGCGCTTCGCGCGCGGCGCGAGCGCGTGCTGCTCGCCGCGCCGCACCTTGGTCAGCTGGCCGCCGCGGATCAGCTTGTCGATCGAGCGGATCAGGTCCTCTACGTCGACGATCAGCACCGGATCGCCATTTTCCAGCAAGGCGCCCGCTGCGATGTTTTGAATTTTGTGAAGACGGCCGTCGAGCGGCTGCACCACCAGCATGCGCTCGCCCAGGAACCGGTCGACCGCGACCCCGTAGGTCTCGGGCTCGCCGCCCACCACCACCACGGCGGTGCTGGGCCGGCTCGCGTCCAGCTCGCCCGCCTCCAGCAGCTGGTGCGCGGTGACGAGGCCCACCCGCCGGTCGTCGAGCGGGAAATGCTGCTGGCCCTCCAGCACGTCGATGTCCGCGCGATCGAGATCCAGCGTGCGGCGCACCTGCACGAGCGGGAACGCGTAGGGCTCGCCGCCCACCTCGACCAGCAGGCTGCGGATCACCGACAGCGTGAGCGGCAGCTGCAGCACGAAGCGCATCCCCTGCCCCGGCTCGTTGAAGATCCGCACCGCGCCGCGCACCGAGCGCACCAGTTCCTGCACCGCGTCGAGCCCGACGCCGCGCCCGGACACGTCCGTCACCCGCTCGCGCATCGAGAAGCCCGGCAGCAGCAGGAATTCGAGCAGTTCCTGGTCGGACAGCCGCGCGGCGGTGTCCTCGTCGGTCAGGTTGTGGCGCACGACCGCCGCGCGCACCGCGGCGAGGTCGGCGCCGGGGCCGTCGTCGAACACGCTGACGAGCAGCGATCCCGCGCTGTGGCGCGCCTCGAGCGTGATGCTCGCCTCGGCCGGCTTGCCGCGCGCGAGCCGCGCCTCGGGCGACTCCACGCCGTGATCGACCGCGTTGCGCAGCAGGTGGCCCAGCGGCGCGTCGAGCATGTCGAGGATGTCGCGATCGACCTGGGTCGCCTCGCCGACGACCGAGAAGCGCACCCGCTTGCCGAGCGAACGCGCGAGGTCGCGGACGATGCGCGGATAGGCGCGCGTCGCGTCGCCGAACGGGCGCATCCGGCATTGCAGCGCCTCGTCGTACATCTGCTCCGCGATGTGCGTGCCGCGCCGCTCGAAGCGGTCGAGCTCGTCGAGCCGCGCGCCGAATGCGCGCTGCAGGTCGGTGAACATCTGCCGCACGTCGTTGAGCGCGCCGTGCACGCGCGGATCGAGTTCCTCGGGCAGCGCCTCGTGGATGGTGTCGAGCGCGCGCGCCGCGTCGCGCTGCGCGCGCTTCAGGCGCAGCATCGATTCCGCGAACGGCTTGAGCCAGCGCGATTCGACCAGCGCCTCGCCGGACAGGCTCAGCAGCCGGTTCAGGCTGTCCGCGCGCACCCGCCGCATCTTGCCCGCGCGCTCGGCCTCGCGCCCCGGGTCGACGGGCGACGCGCCGGGCGGCTCGGCGTCGAACGCCGCGGAGCCGGGCGCGCCGGCCGGCGCGGGCGCGGGCGCGGGCGCGGGCTCGGACACGGGCTCGGACGCGGGCTCGGACACGGGCTCGGACACGGGCTCGGACACGGGCTCGGACACGGGCTCGGACACGGGCTCGGACACGGGCTCGGGCAACGCCGCGGCGGCCGCCCCGGGCGGCGCGGCGGCCTCCTGCCCCGCCGCATCCAGCGCGGCCGCGAAGCGCTCGATCTCGCCCCGGCTCACGGCGATCGCGTCGTGCGGATCGCCGACCCGCACCAGCAGGTCGACGCCCGCCAGCAATGCGTCGATATGCGCGGCGCCGAGCACCCGTTCGCCATGCTGCGCGGCCACGAAGCAGTCTTCCATGCGGCCCGCGATGTCGACGCCGAGCGGCACGCCGACGATGCGCGCCGCCCCCTTCAGGGAATGGGCGGCCCGCATGCAGGCCTCGAACGCGGCCGCGTCCTGCGCGCCGTGTTCGAGCGCGAGCAGCTGCTCGGACAGCGCCTGGGTCTGGGTCCGCGTTTCCTCGCGATACAGTTCGAGCAGCGACAGCCGGCTCAGGTCGTCATCCTGGCTCATCGCAAGCTCCGGATCAGCGAATCGAACAGACGGTCTTCGTCGAGCAGGCCGATCGCCTTGCCGCGCCAGACGAACACGCCGCGCGCGTGGGCGACGCCCGCCCGCGACACGGTGGCGGGCACCGACACCCATTCGGACGCGGTGAAGCGCAGCACGCCCTCGACCTCGTCGACCGGGAATACCACCGGGTCGCCCTGGTAGGCGACCACCAGCATCCGCGTAAAGCCGCCGCGCGTGTCCTGGCGGCCGGCGCTCGCATCGAGATGCAGCAGCTCGGCCAGCGACACGGCGATGCGCAGCGTGCCGCGCACGTTGACGATGCCGAGCACCGCGCGATGGCGGCGGTGCGGCAGCGAATGGATCGCGCGCGACTCGGTGATCTCGCGCAGCACGCCGGTCGGCAGCGCGAGCCACTCGTCCGCGACGCGGAACGCGAGCACCGAATGCGCCAGCTCGGCCGCATCGCCGCGCAGGCCCGCGCCCGGCGCGGCAATCGGCTTCGCGCCCGCCGCGCCGCGCGCGGCAGCGCTCAGGTCGTCGTCCGTCAGCGGCCGGTCGAGCAGCAGCGCCGCGTGCTTCGCGAACACCGGGCAGTTCAGGCAGCGCGAGTACGCCGCGAGCCGCGGGCACGAGTGATCGCCGCCGCGCGTGCCGATGCGGTTCCAGCAATCGTCGATGTCGACTAAGGTCGCGGCGGGCTCAACGGCGTCGCGGTCCATGGTTTCCTCTTGGTGTGCCGGCGTCCGGCGGCACGTTCTGCTGCACCGCGCGACGCGCCCGCTGCATCAGCCACTCCGCGCCCGTGTGGTCGCCCGCGATGTCGAGCAGCGTGGCCAGATGCGTCAGCGCCTCGTGATGATTCGGTTCAAGATACAACGCTTTGCGGTAGAAATCCCCGGCATCCGCGGTCCGGCCCTGCGCGTCGGCGATCAGGCCGAGCAGGTAGTAGGCGTCGGCGCTCGGCCCCGCCGACTCGATGAACACCTCGACCGCCTGCTGCGCCGCGTCGAACGCGCCGGCGTCGGCCAGATCGTGCGCCGCGTCGAGCGACGCCACCGGCTTCAGCCCGTGCCCCGGCCATTCCGGCCATGCCGGCGCGACCGGCCGGGCCGGCGCGGCCGGCCTGGGCGTGCTCGGCGCCGGCCAGGCGGCGTCGGAGAACCATTCGTGCGCGGGTACGCTCGGCGGCGCCACCATCGTCGACAGCACATCGACGGGCGGCACGAACAGCGGCGGCGGCCACGCGTCGGCCCCGCCCCCGCCCTCGGGGCGGACCGCCCACACGGGCGGCGCGTCGGCGGCGGTCGCGCGCCGGAAGGCGAACGCGAGCGGAATCTTCGCGGACATCATCCCGTGCCGCATCACCACCCCCGTCTCGGCCGGCCCGACGAACACGCGCCCGTCCGGCGCGAGCCGCGCGTCGATGCCGCGCATGGCCCGATCCTGCGCATCCTGATCGAAATAGATGAGCACATTGCGACAAAAAATGAAATCGTACTGCGTCTGGTCGCTCGCGAGCATTTCCAGCAGATTCACCTGACGAAACCGCACGCAGCGGAGCACCCGCTCGTCGAGCAGCCAGCCGTCGTCCGCCGCCGTGAAATAGCGGTCGCGGAACTCGAGCGCGTGGCCGCGAAACGAGTTCCGGCCATAGCGGCCGCGCATCGCGTGGGCGATCGCGCGCCCGCTGATGTCGATCGCATCGATCTCGAAGCGCGCCGGATCGAGGCCGGCGTCGAGCAGCGCCATCGCCGCCGAATACGGCTCCTCGCCGGTCGAGCACGGCGCGCTCAGCACCCGCAGCACCCGCTCCGGGTGCGCGAACAGGCGCTCGCACGCGAGCCGGGCCAGCGCGACGAAAGCCTCGCGCTCGCGGAAGAACCAGGTTTCGGGCACCACGAACAGCTCGATCAGCGCGCGCCGCTCGTCGGGCGAGCTGCTCAGGAGCCGCCAGTACGCGTCGACGATCTCGTCGGACACCTGCTGCGCGCGGATCGCGGCCGGCACCGCGCGCGCGCCGTCGTACTGGGTCGCGCCGATCCGTTCGAGCAGCGCGCGGGCCACGTAGTCGTTGCCGAGCGAGGCCGGATCGATGCCCGTCTCGCGCGACAGCCAGCTCTGGAAGCGCGGGTCGAAGACGTTCATCGGCCCCCCTCCGGCGCGGCGGGCTCGTCGAACAGCAGCGCGCGCGCCGGGCCGTCGAGCAGATGCCGCACGGCGACCCACTGGACCACGCCGTCGGCGTCGCTCGCGACCGGCCCAAGCCAGCGCGCGTGCGGCGTCGCGATGCCCGGGTCGTGGAACGCGTCGCGCTCGATCCGGGCGGTCTGGGTCGCGCGCTCGACGATCAACCCGAGCAGACGCGCGTCGCCCGGCTCGCCGGACCCGCGATGGCGCACCAGCACCAGCCGCGTCGAGCGCAGCGCCTGCGCCGGACGGCCGAGCGCGAGCCGCGCCACGTCGATCACGGGCACCGGCACGCCGCGATGCATGAGGATGCCGGACACCCAGTCGGGCGCGCCCGGGATGGCCTTGGTGGCCGCGAGCGGCAGCACCTCGGCGATCTCGCCCGCATCGAGCGCGTAGCGGTCGCCGTTGAGTTCGAACAACAAGAAAAGCATGGCGGTTTCGCGGCGCTTACGCCGTCCTCATGCCTCGACCTTGAAGCGCGACACGCTCGTGCGCAGCTGGTTCGCGACCAGCGTGAGGTCGTCGATCGCCTGCGACGACTGCCGCAGCGATTCGGCCGTCTGCTGCGCGGCCTCGGACAACTGCGACAGCGCCTGCGTGATCTGCTCCGCGCCGCTTGCCTGGGTCTGCATCCCTTCGTTGACCATCTGGAAGCGCGGCGCGAGCGTCTGCACCTCGGCGATGATCTGCGACAGCTGGCCGCCGACCTGCTGCACGTCGCGCATGCCGCGGCGCACTTCCTCGGAGAATTTGTCCATCCCCATCACGCCCGCCGACACCGCCGACTGGATCTCCTTCACGGTCTGCTCGATGTCGTAGGTCGCGACGGCGGTCTGGTCCGCGAGCCGGCGGATCTCGGTCGCCACCACCGCGAAGCCGCGCCCGTACTCGCCGGCCTTCTCGGCCTCGATCGCCGCGTTCAGCGAGAGCAGGTTGGTCTGGTCCGCGACCTTGGTGATGGTCGCGACCACCTGGTTGATGTTGATCGCCTTCTCGTTGAGGATCGCGAGCTTCGCGTTGACCGAGCCGGCCGCGTCCATCACGCTGCGCATCGTCTCGCCCATCCGGGTCAGGCCGGTCTGGCTCACGCCGGCGAGCGTCGCGGACTGCTCGGCGACGCCCGACACTTCGTTCATGGTGCGCAGCAGGTCGCGCGAGGTCGCGAAGATCTCGCGCGAGGTCGCGCCGATCTCGGTGGTGGTCGCGGCGGTCTCGTTCGCGGTCGCCTGCTGCTCGCGCGAGGTCGCGGCGATCTCGGCCACCGAGGTCGTCACCTGCAGCGACGACTGCTGCGCCTGCGCGACCAGCGCGGTCAGATCGTCCGCCATCCGGTTGAAACCCGTCTCCAGCGTGCCGAACTCGTCGCTGCGGCCGAGGTTCAGGCGCTGCGTGAGGTTGCCGGTGCGCATCACGTCGTGCACCTCGACGAGCCGCGCCATCGGCACGGTCACCGCGCGGAACAGCAGGTAGCCGAGCACCAGCGCCGACGCCAGCACCAGGCCGAGCGCGACCGCCAGCGTGATCACCGTGCCCTGCACCGATTCGCGGATCAGGCGCGCCGATTGCTCGGCGAACGCGCGGTTTTCCTGGACGAGAATGTTCGCGTTGCGGATCACCTCTTCCCAGATCGGCGTGACCTTCGCATAGGCGGCCTCGGCGTCGGCGCGCGGGCCGCGGGTTTTCTGCACGGCGTCGTTCAGGAGCGGCAGATAGCGATCGTAGGCAGCCCGAAAGGTGTTGAAGCGCACCCGGTCGTCGTCGCGATACGTGGAGTTCTGGTAGGCGACCGACAGCTTGTCGAATTCCTCGAGCACGGCCGGCAGCTTGGCGAGATCGCGCCGCGCGGTGTCGGGATCGTGGTCGACGAAGATCGCGCGCTGCAATGCGCCGTACGATTCGTTCGCGGCGGCGCGCAGCGACGACGCGAGATACACGCCCGGCAGCGAGTCGCGCTCGATGCTGACGGCCTCCTCGTTGATCGCGTGCAGGCGCGCGTAGGACAGCGCGGCGGTCAGCACCATCAGCACGAACAGCACGCCGAAGCTGACCAGGATCCGGTTGCCGAGCGTCAGGTGGCGACCGGTCAAGGTATTGTGAAGGCTCTCATTGCCTGCGCGAGGCGTCACGGTGGCCATGTTGGTTTCGGCTGTCAAGAAAAGCGTTTAAGAAAAGCGCCGGCCGGCTGGCCGGTGCCGTCGCATCGATCCGGATACTGCATGCTCAACGCCCTTCGCGGCCCCGTCGTCGCGCCGCCGGCAAGGCGGCGACGCGCGCGGAACGCATGTACTGTATACCGATCGGGACGGCGCGGGGCGCGATCTGCCCGGATCGACAACGCGCGAGGCCGCGCCCCGGTGCACACGCGCCGGCGCGGCCGCGCGCGGGTTCAGGCGCCGGGCGCGTCCTTCGGCAGCTTGAGGCCCGCCATGAAGCCGCGCGTCGTGTAGCGCATCAGGATCTCCCCGCGATGCTTCGCGGCGGTCGCCCGCACGAATGCGAGCCCGAGCCCGAAGCCGCTCTTCTGCGCGCCGTTCGCGGGCGCGAGCCGCACGAACGACTCGGTCGCGGAATCGCGCTGGTCCGGGGCGATCCCCTCGCCCTCGTCCTCGACGCAGATCAGCCAGCCCGTATCGTCGTCGGCCAGCGAGCAGCGCACCTCCGAACCCGCCGGCCCGTACTTGAGCGCGTTGTCGATCAGGTTCGCGACCGCGCGCGTGAGCATCATGCGGTCGCCGATGCACAGGCATTCGACCTCCGGCGCGTCCGCGACGACCCGGCTGCCGAGGCTGCCCGCCTTCTCCCATAGCTGGTCGACCGCGTCGAGCACGATCTCGTTGAGGCTCACGATCTCGCTCGGACGCTTCTCGGACTGCGCGCGGGTCAGGTGGATGAAGCCGTCGGCGAGCGCGAGCGCGCGCCGCGCGTGCGTCTCGATCCGCTCCAGGATCGGCGGCACCGTGCCGTGTTCGTTGCGGTACACGTCGAGCAGCGCGAGGATCGAGGTCTGCGGCGAACGCATGTCGTGCGACAGGAAGTCGAGCACTTCGTCGCGCTGCCTCAAGGTCAGGTAGGAACTGGCGTGGTAGCGGATCCGCGCGATCAGCTCGATCGCGTCGGGCAGCTTGACGAGATAGTCGTTCGCGCCGGCGACGAACGCGGCGCGCTTGACGACCGGCTCCTCCTTCGCCGACAGCACGATGATCGGCACTTTCGCCGTCTGCGCGTCGGCGCGCCACGCGCGCACCAGGTCGAGCCCGTCGATGTCCGGCATCACGAGATCCTGCAGGATCACGGACGGCTTGACCTCCCGCGCAACCGCCATCGCGCGCTGCGCGTCGGTGCAGACATGCAGCACGATGTCGCTCTCCGCCACGATCGAGCGGCGGATCACTTCGCCGACGAATGCCTGATCGTCGACGAGAAGGACCGAGATATCGGATTCCATCGAATTCGACGCATTTTCCCCATTTGCTTCAATCATATATTTACTAGCACTACTTAATCGTTGCCTTTCCGTCGAACCATGCCGCGTTTTCGCTTGCCTTGCCGGCCCATCCGTCTCGGGCCCCCCTGTTTCGGTCCAGCTGTCCGGGTTTGCCCCATTACTTCTCAAAATAGTTATAAGCACCTGATATTAAATGAAATTAGATCAGATTGCTTATCTCAACAAGGTTCATCCCCAGAACCGGTGCGAGAATGCGCGGCACGCTGACGCGCAAGGGGGTTTCGCGTTGCACAAAATTTGATCGAGATTGTCCGACGAATGCGCGAGATGCAAAAAAGTATCGGTCGATGGTTTCATTTTTGGTGGCGATGCGCACCCTGTCCGGCTACTTTTCGTGTTAACGATGACAGAACGATGTTCGCCCGCCATCCGGGGCGACCTCGATACGGAGACAAGCGATGATCCAGGTTCCCCGCGCCGCGCAGTCGCGCGCCGCCACCGCCGCGATGCCGGCGCGCGCCCCGCGCGCGTGACGCGCCGAACCGCGCGCGAGCCGCCTCCATGCAACCCGATCTGGAACTCGTGGCCGTGCGCCGCGACGAATCCTTCAAGGTCTGGTCCCACGGCTATCCGTATCGCACGGTCCGTTGGCACTTCCATCCCGAGTACGAGATCCACCTGATCACGGCCACCACCGGCCGGATGTTCGTCGGCGACCACATCGGCGCGTTCGTGCCCGGCAACCTCGTGATGACCGGCCCGAACCTGCCGCACAACTGGGTCAGCGACGTGCCGCCCGATGCGACGATCGACGAGCGCTGCCTGGTGGTGCAATTCGACGCGGACTTCATCGCGCGCTGCATCGACGTGTTCCCCGACCTGCGCGAAATCCGCGCGCTGCTCGACGAATCGCGCGCGGGCCTGCTGTTTCCGCCCGCCACCGGCGCGGCCGCCCAGCCGCTGCTCGTCGGCCTCATCGATGCGCGCGGCATGCGCCGCGTGGTGCTGTTCATGCAGCTGCTCGAACTGCTCGCGGGCTGCCGCGCGCGCCGCCGGCTCGCGAGCGTCGCCTGGCGCACCGATCCCGGCGATTATGCGTCGAGCCGCATCAATCCCGTGCTCGCCTACCTCGGCGAGCACTTCGCGCAGCCGCTGCGCGAAGCCGATCTCGCGCAACTGGCCGGCCAGAGCGTCAGCGCGTTCTCGCGCACGTTCCGCCGCCATACCGGCCTGACCTTCGTGCAGTACGTGAATCGCCTGCGCATCAACCTCGCCTGCGAACTACTCGCGACCGACACGCTCAGCATCACCGAGATCTGCTATCAGGTCGGCTTCAACAACCTGTCGAATTTCAATCGCCAGTTCCTGCTGCTCAAGGACATGCCGCCGTCGAAGTTCCGCGCGTACCAGCAGCTGAACCTGCAGCGCGCGGCCGGACCACCCGCGCGGCGCGGCGACTTCGGCGCGCACGCGCTGCGCTAGCCGCCGCTTCTTCACGCTTCCTGCCGCTTTCGCTTCGGACGCCGGGCCACCCGCCCGGCGCGGGCCCGGTCGCGCCCGCGCGCCGAAGCCGCACCGGTTTCGCCGCGACCGCCACATCGACTTACGATACGGAGACATCCATGTTGACGAAAACCCTGCTTCCGCTGCGCGCGGCCGCCTGCGCGCTCGCCTGCGGCGCCGCATTCGCGAGCGCGGACGCCGCCGCCGCGCCGCTGCGGATCGGCATGACGTTCCAGGAGCTGAACAACCCGTATTTCGTCACGATGCAGCAGGCGCTCAACGACGCCGCCGCGTCGCTCGGCGCGCAGGTGTTCGTGACCGACGCGCATCACGACGTCGGCAAGCAGGTCAGCGACGTCGAGGACATGCTGCAGAAGAAGATCGACATCCTGCTCGTCAACCCGACCGATTCGGCCGGCATCCAGGGCGCGATCACGGCGGCGAAGAAGGCCGGCGCGGTCGTGGTCGCGGTCGATGCGAATGCGAGCGGGCCGGTCGACGCGTTCGTCGGCTCGAAGAATTTCGACGCGGGCGCGCTGTCGTGCGACTACCTCGCGAAGGCGATCGGCGGCAGCGGCGCGGTCGCGATCCTCGACGGCATTCCCGTCGTGCCGATCCTCGAACGCGTGCGCGGCTGCAAGGCGGCGCTCGCGAAGTATCCGAACGTGAAGCTGGTCGCCACCCAGAACGGCCGCCAGGAACGCGCGACCGCGCTCTCGGTGACCGAGAACATGATCCAGGCCAACCCGGCGCTCAAGGGCATCTTCAGCGTCAACGACGGCGGCGCGATGGGCGCCCTCGCGGCGATCAACGTGTCGGGCAGGGACATCAAGCTCACGAGCGTCGACGGTGCGCCCGAAGCGATCGCGGCGATCCGCAAGCCCGATTCGAAGTTCATCCAGACCGCCGCGCAGTTTCCGCGCGACCAGGTGCGGCTCGCGCTCGGCATCGCGCTCGCGCGCAAGTGGGGCGCGGCCGTGCCGAAGGTCGTGCCGGTCGACGTGAAATCGATCGACCGCAGCAACGCGGCCGGCTTCAGCTGGTGAGCGCCGTGGCCGCGCGCGAGGCCCCCGCCGTGGCGCCGCTGCTGAAGCTGTCCGGCGTCGCGAAGCGCTTTCCCGGCGTGCAGGCGCTGCAGGACATCGATCTCGAGATCGCCCCCGGCGAGATCCACGCGCTGCTCGGCGAGAACGGCGCGGGCAAGTCGACGCTGATGAAGATCCTGTGCGGCATCCATGCGCCCGACGCCGGTGCGATCGTCCTCTACGGCGCGCCGCGCCGCTTCGCGCACTATCGCGACGCGGTCGCGGCCGGCATCGGCATCGTGTTCCAGGAGTTCAGCCTGGTGCCCGCGCTCGACGCGGTCGACAACCTGTTCCTCGGCCGCGAGACGCGCACCCGGCTCGGCCTGCGCGACCGCGCCCGCATGCGCGCGGACGCCGCGCAGCGGTTCGCGCGGCTCGGCGTCGCGCTCGATCTCGACGCGCCGGTCGGCGCGCTGTCGGTCGCGCAGCAGCAGTTCGTGGAGATCGGCAAGGCGCTCGCGCTCGACGCGCGCCTCCTGATCCTCGACGAACCCACCGCGACGCTCACGCCGGCCGAGGCCGGTCACCTGTTCGCGATCATGCGCGAGCAGCGCGCGCGCGGCGTGTCGATGATCTTCATCTCGCACCACCTCGACGAGATCTTCGCGGTGTGCGACCGCATCACCGTGCTGCGCGACGGCCGCCGCGTCGGCATGACGGCCGTCGCCGACACCGACGTCGGCCGGCTCGTCGAGATGATGGTCGGCCGGCGCATCGAGCAGAGCTTCCCGCCGAAGGCGTCGCCGCGCGCCGCTGCGCCGGGTACCGCCGCGCCGCTCGCGCTCGACGTGCGCGCGCTGCAGTTGCGCCGCGACGCGCCGGTGCTGCGCTTCGCGCTGCGCGAAGGAGAGATCCTCGGCTTCGCGGGTCTCGTCGGCTCCGGGCGCACCGAGGCCGCGCTCGCGGTGCTCGGCGCAACGCGCGCGCACCGCAAGGAAATCCGCCTCGGCGGCCGCGCCGCCGCGCTGCGCGATCCCGCCGACGCGCTCGCGGCCGGCATCGGCCTGCTGCCGGAAAGCCGCAAGACCGAGGGGCTCATCACGCGCTTCTCGATCCGCGACAACATCTCGCTCAACAACCTCGGCACGTATCGCGCGTGGCGCTGGCTCATCGACCGCCGCCGCGAGGCGGACGCGACCGCCGAAATCATGCGGCGCGTCGGCGTGAAAGCGCCGTCGATGCACGTCGCCGCCGGCACGCTGTCGGGCGGCAACCAGCAGAAGGTCGTGATCGCCCGCTGGCTCAACCATCACGCGCGGATCCTGATCTTCGACGAACCCACGCGCGGCATCGACATCGGCGCGAAGGCCGACATCTACCACCTGATGCGCGCGCTCACCGCACGCGGCTATTCGATCCTGCTGATCTCGTCGGAACTCCCCGAGATCGTGGGCCTGTGCGACCGCGTCGCGGTGTTCCGCCAGGGCCGCATCGAAGCGCTGCTCGAAGGCGACGCCATCACCCCGCACGCCGTGATGACCCACGCGACCACGGCCGCACAAGGAGACAGGCATGACCCCGCGTAATCCCTCTTCCGCCACCGCCCCCACCGCCGCGGCCGCGGCCGCGCTCGCCGCACCCGCGCGCCTGCGGGCCCGGCTGCGCCGCTCGCCCGTCTGCTATCCGCTCGTCGGGCTCATCGTCGTCTGCGTGGCGATGACGCTCGCCAGCGACAGCTTCCTGTCCGCCGCCAACCTCGAGAACGTGCTGCGCCAGGTGTCGATCAACGCGATCATCGCGGTCGGCATGACCTGCGTGATCCTGACGGGCGGCATCGACCTGTCGGTCGGCTCGGTGATGGCGCTGTCGGGCACGCTCGCCGCCGGCCTGATCGCGAGCGGCGTGAACGCGCTCGCGGCGCTCGGCCTCGGGCTCGCGGCCGGCCTCGGCTTCGGCCTCGCGAACGGCCTGTTCGTCGCGTTCGCCGGCATGCCGCCCATCATCGTCACGCTCGCGACCATGGGCATCGCGCGCGGCCTCGCGCTGATCTATACCGGCGGCTACCCGATCGACGGCCTCCCCGACTGGCTCGGCCTCCTCGGCAGCGGCAAGCTCGCCGGCCTGCAGGCCCCCGTGCTGATCATGCTCGCGGTCTATGCGCTCGCCTGGCTCGCGCTCGAACGCATGCCGTTCGGCCGCTACGTGTATGCGATCGGCGGCAACGAGCAGGCGACCCGGCTGTCCGGCGTGCGCGTCACGCGCGTGAAGCTGATCGTCTACGGCCTGTCCGGCCTCACCTCGGCGCTCGCCGGCATCGTGCTCAGCGCCCGCCTGATGAGCGGCCAGCCGAATGCGGGCGTCGGCTTCGAACTCGATGCGATCGCCGCCGTCGTGATGGGCGGCACCTCGATCGCGGGCGGCCGCGGCGCGATCCTCGGCACGCTGATCGGCGCACTGCTGCTCGGCGTGCTCAACAACGGCCTCAACATGGTCGGCGTCAATCCCTACGTGCAGAACGTGATCAAGGGCGGAATCATCCTGCTCGCGATCTACATCAGCCGCGAACGCCGCCCCTGAGCCTTTCCCCTACCCGCTCTTCCCGACAGGATCGACCATGACCGAACCCACCCCCCCATCGATGACCGCGATCGTCTGCCACGCGCCCGAGGACTACCGCGTCGAACGCGTCGCACGGCCGCGCGCCGGCCCGAACGAACTGGTGATCCGGATCGCCGCGTGCGGGATCTGCGCGAGCGACTGCAAGTGCCACGCGGGCGCGAAAATGTTCTGGGGCGGCCCGAGCCCGTGGGTCAAGGCGCCCGTGATTCCCGGCCACGAATTCTTCGGCTACGTCGACGAACTCGGCGAAGGCGCGGCCGCCCACTTCGGCGTCCGCGCCGGCGAGCGCGTGATCGCCGAGCAGATCGTGCCGTGCGGCGCGTGCCGCTATTGCCGCGGCGGCCAGTACTGGATGTGCGAGGTCCACCACATCTTCGGCTTCCAGCGCGGCGTGGCCGACGGCGGCATGGCCGAGTACATGCGGATCCCCGCGACCGCGCGCGTGCACCGGATCCCCGACGGCATCTCGATCGAGGACGCCGCGATCATCGAGCCGCTCGCCTGCGCGATCCACACCGTCAATCGCGGCGAGATCCAGCTCGACGACGTCGTCGTGATCGCGGGCGCGGGGCCGCTCGGCCTGATGATGACCCAGGTCGCGCGGCTCAGGACGCCGCGCAGGCTGGTCGTGATCGACCTCGTCGACGAACGGCTCGCGCTCGCGCGCGCGTACGGCGCGGACCTGACGATCAACCCGCGCGACGAGGATGCGTTGGCCGCCGTCCGCGCGCTGACCGGCGGCTACGGCTGCGACGTCTACATCGAGACGACCGGCGTGCCCGCCGGCGTCACGCAGGGACTGGAGCTGATCCGCAAGCTCGGCCGCTTCGTCGAGTTCTCGGTATTCGGCGCGGAAACCTCGGCCGACTGGTCGATCATCGGCGACCGCAAGGAACTCGACGTGCGCGGCGCGCATCTCGGGCCATACTGCTATCCGATCGCGATCGACCTGCTCGCGCGCGGCCTCGTCACCTCGAAGGGCATCGTCACGCACGACTTCTCGCTGGAGGAATGGGACGCGGCGATCCGCACCGCGCAATCGCTCGATTCGATCAAGGTCCTGCTGCGGCCCGCGCGCTGAGCCGCGCGCGCCGGCCCACCCTGCCCGGCGGCCATCTGACGGAGCACGCATGGAATATGTCATCGGTGTCGACATCGGCACCCAAAGCACCAAGGCGCTGATCGCGGACCGGCACGGCGCGCTCGTCGCGCAGCACGCGTCGCACTACCAGCCGGACACGCCCCGGCCGTTCTGGGCCGAACAATGGCCGTCGGTGTGGCGCGATGCGCTCGCGGCAAGCGTCGCGCGCTGCGTGGCCGACGCGCAGGCGCGCGGCATCGCGCCGGGCGCGATCCGCGCGCTCGCCGTCAGCAGCCTGTACGGCGGCTCCGGGATCCCGGTCGACGACGCCGTGGAACCGCTGCATCCGTGCCTGATCTGGATGGACCGGCGCGCGACCGCGCAGGCCGACGCGGTGCGCGCGCGCCCCGATCTCGACCGGCTGCTCGCGATCACCGGCAACGGCGTCGACAGCTACTACGGCTACACCAAGATCCTGTGGCTGCGCGAGCACCGGCCGGACGTGTGGGCGCGCACCCGCTGGTTCCTGCCGCCGAACGCGTATCTCGCGTACCTGCTCACGGGCGAGATCGCGGTCGATCACAGTTCCGCCGGCAATCTCGGCGGCGTATACGACGTCGCGCGGCGCGCGTGGTCGCAGGAAGCGCTCGACCTGCTCGGCATTCCCGCGCGGATGATGCCGGAACGGCTCGTCGCCTCGTCGGACCCGGTCGGCGCGCTGCTGCCGGACTGGGCCGCGCGGCTCGGGCTCGACGCCGGCATCCCGGTGATCGCGGGCGGCGTCGACGCGGCGGTGGCGACCTTCGCGGCGGGCGTCACGCGGCCCGGCCAGCACGTCGCGATGCTCGGCACCAGCATGTGCTGGGGCTACCTCGACCATCGGGCGGATGCACGCCACGGGCTCGTCAGCATGCCGCACGTGTTCAACGGCGCGCATGACCTGTACGTGTTCGGCGGCGCGATCGCGGCGGGCGCCTCGGTCACCTGGTATCGCGAGCAGTTCTGCCAGGCCGAGATCGCGGCCGCGCGCGCGGAGCCCGACGGCGATCCGCACCGGCTGCTCGAAGCGCAGGCCGCGCGCGTGCCGGCCGGCGCGGGCGGCGTCACCTTCCTGCCCTACCTGATGGGCGAGCGCAGCCCCGTGTGGGATGCGCAGGCGAGCGGCGCGTTCATCGGCCTGAGCCTGTTCCATACGCGCGCGCATCTGTACCGCGCGGTGCTCGAAGGCGTCGCGTTCGCGCTGCGGCACAACATCGAGGCGGGGCGGCGCGGCACCGGCGCGCTCGACGAGCGGCTGATCGTGGTCGGCGGCGCCGCGCATTCGGACCTGTGGATGCAGATCATCGCGGACGTCACGGGCTTTCCGGTCTGGACCATCGAGCAGGACGTCGAGGCCGCGATGGGCGCGGCGCTGCTCGCCGCGCTCGGCGCGGGCCTCGTCGACGACGCGGCGGCGCGGCGCGGCTGGGTCACGCTCGCGGAACGCGCGCGCCCCGATCCGGAACGGCGCGCGCTGTACGACGCGCGCTTCGGCGTGTATGCGGACCTGTATCCGGCGCTGCGGCCGCTGATGCATCGGGTGAGCCCGTCATGACGGCGCGCGACGATTTCGCGGGCGCGACGGTGCTGGTCACGGGCGCGTCGAGCGGGATCGGCCTCGCGATCGTCGAGGCGCTGTGCGCGCGCGGCGCGCGGGTGCTTGCCGCCGCGCGCGACGCGGCGGCGCTCGAACGGATCGAGGCGGCCACCGGCTGCACGCCGTGCGTGCTCGATGTCGGCGACGAGGCGGCCATCGCCCGCACGTTCGCGACGCTCGACCCGCTCGACGGGCTCGTCAACTGCGCGGGCGTGGCGCACGTCGCGCCCGCGCTCGACACCGACGGCGCGGCGTTCGACGCGGTGATGGCGATCAATGCGCGCGGCGCGGCGCTGGTCGCGCGCCATGCCGCGCGCGCGATGATCGGCGCGGGCCGCGCGGGCAGCATCGTCAACGTATCGAGCCAGGCGGCGCTGGTCGCGCTCGACGGCCATCTCGCGTACTGCGCGTCAAAGGCCGCGCTCGACGCGATCACGCGCACGCTGTGCCTGGAACTGGGCCCGCACGGCATCCGCGTCAACAGCGTGAATCCCACCGTCACGCTGACGCCGATGGCCGAGCGCGCATGGCGCGACCCGGACAAGCGCGCCGATGCGCTGCGCGCGATACCGCTCGGCCGCTTCGCGCAGCCGCGCGACGTGGTCGAGCCGGTGCTGTTCCTGCTCGGCGACGCGGCCGCGATGATCAGTGGGGTGTCGCTGCCGATCGACGGCGGGTATACGGCGCGCTGATGCGTCCGCGCCGCACTTGCGCGCAGGGGCACGCACGGGACGCCCCCCGGTCCGACCGCATCATGCAAGGTGCGCCCGCGCCAACGGGCCACCGCTTCCGGCCCGCCCGCGCGGGCCTCAGCCGCCGCGCCGGACAGGCTCGTCGAGCAGTTGGCCAAAGCGCGCGAGACGCGGGCGATAGGCATGCGCCGGGTCGAGCGAAAACGCGACGCGTCGCGTGCGCCCCATGATCTCCTCGCGCGGAAAGAAGCCGTAACAGCGCGAGTCGGCGCTGTTGTCGCGATTGTCCCCCCAGCATCAGGTACTCGCCCGGCGGGACGCGTGGGTCGCGCCGGCGCGCGTAGGCGTAGAAGTGCGCGTCGTCGTCGGACCATGCGCTGATGCGCATCGCGGGCACGTTGAGCAGGTGGCCCCGCGCGTGCGCGTCATACGCACCCCCGCGCGCAAGCGGCGCGCATCGATCGATCAGCACCACCTGCATCGGCGCGACCGGCGGCGCCTGCAGCAAGCGGGCCGCCAGCATGGTTCCGCAAAACCCGGCGCCGACGACCGCCACGGTCTTCATCCCGGGCCCCGTCATCGATCACGCACGCGCGGCACGCCGGCGGCCTGCCCGCCCCCCCGATCGCAAACCGGGCGCGCCCCGCCCCCGCTCAACGCTTGCGCACCACCATGAGCCGCAGTTCCGTCATGTCCTCGATCGCATAGCGGATGCCCTCGCGGCCGAGGCCCGAGTCCTTCACGCCGCCGTAGGGCATGTTGTCGACGCGGAACGACGGCACGTCGTTGATCACGACGCCGCCGACCTCCAGCTCGTCCCACGCGCGCTGGGCATGCGCGAGCGAATCGGTGAACACGCCGGCCTGCAGCCCGAAGTCGCTGTCGTTCACGCGCGCGAGCGCCTCGTCGAAATCGCTGAAGCGTTCGAGGATCGCGACCGGCCCGAACGCTTCCTTGCGATACAGATCCTGCTCGCGGCCGACCTGTTCGAGCAGCGTCGCCTCGAACATCGCGCCGTCGACCTTGCCGCCCGCGACGATCTTCGCGCCCGCCGCGACCGCCGCATCCATCCAGCCCGACAGGCGGCGCGATTCCGATTCCGAGATCATCGGCCCGACGAAGGTCGCCGGATCCTTCGGGTCGCCCATCTTCAGCGCACGCACCTTGGCGATCAGCTTCTCGCGCAGCGCCTCGTAGAGATCGGCGTGCACGAGGATGCGCTGCACGCCGATGCAGCTCTGACCGGACTGGTAGTACGCGCCGAACGCCAGCCGCTCGACCACGTAGTCGAGCGACGCGCGCTGGTCGGCGTCGACGATCGCGGCCGCGTTGCCGCCCAGCTCCAGCACCACCTTCTTCTTGCCGGCCTTGCGCTTCAGATCCCAGCCGACGGCGGGCGACCCCGTGAACGACAGCAGCTTGAAACGCTCGTCGGTGGTGAACAGGTCCGCGCCGTCGCGATGCGCGGGCAGCACCGAGAACGCGCCCTTCGGCAGGTCGGTCTCGGCCAGCACCTCGCCGATGATCAGCGCGCCGATCGGCGTGCGGCTCGCGGGCTTGAGCACGAACGGGCAGCCCGCCGCGAGCGCCGGCGCGACCTTGTGCGCGGCGAGGTTCAGCGGGAAGTTGAACGGCGAGATGAACGAACACGGGCCGATCGGCACGCGCTTCGTGTAGCCCGTATAGCCGCGCGCGCGCGCCGAGATCTCCAGGTTCAGGATCTCGCCGTCGAGGCGCACCGCCTCTTCCGCCGCGACGCGGAACGTATCGATCAGTCGCGTGACTTCCCCCTTGGCGTCGTTGATCGGCTTGCCCGCCTCGATGCACAGCGCCTCGGCCAGCTCGTCGAAACGCTCGCGAAACCGCGCGACGCAGTGATCGAGCACGGCCTGCCGCTGGTACGCGGCCATCTCGCGCAGCGGCTTCTGCGCCGCCACCGCGGCCGCGATCGCCGCGTCGATCGCGGCCGCGTCGGCCAGCGCGACGCGCGTGGCGACCTGGCCGCCGTACTTGTCGGTGACTTCGAGATCGGTATTGGCGTACACCGCTTCGTTGGCGAGGTAATACGGATAGGCTTCCTTCAGCATGACGTCACTCCTTCCGTGAGCCGTGGATTCAAAGCGCCGCCGACAACCGCTTGATCTCGCGGTTCAGCACGCGTTCGTTGTCCGAGTAATCGATCGGCACGTCGATCAGATGCACGCCCGGCGTCGCAAAGCAGTCGCGCAGCAGCGGCTCCAGCTGCTCGGCGGCCTCGACGCGATGCCCGTGCGCGCCGTAGCTTTGCGCGTAGGCGACGAAGTCGGGGTTCTGCAAGGTCATCGCGTAGTCGGGGAAATTCATGTTCTCCTGCTTCCAGCGGATCATGCCGAACGCATCGTCGCGCACGATCATCACGACGAGGTCGAGCTTCAGGCGCACCGCCGTCTCCAGCTCCTGCGAATTCATCATGAAGCCGCCGTCGCCACACACCGCGATCACCTTGCGCTGCGGATGCACGATCCTGGTCGCGATCGCCGACGGCAGGCCCGCGCCCATCGACGCGAGCGCGTTGTCGAGCAGCAGCGAGTTCGGCTCGTGCGCGCGCCAGTAGCGCGCGAACCAGATCTTGTACATGCCGTTGTCGAGGCACACGATGCCGTCGACGGGCAGCGAGCGGTACAGGTCGTGCACGATCCGCACCGGATACATCGGGAAGCGCGGATCGTGCTGGCCCTTGGCGAGATGCGCGTCGAAATGCGCCTTGATCATCAGGAAGCGCTCGAAATCCCAGTGTGGCCGCGGCGCGATCGCCTCCTTCATCTGCCACACCGCGTTCGCGATGTCGCCGACCACCTCGATCTGCGGGAAATAGACGGGATCGACCTGCGCGCCGAGGAAGTTCACGTGGATCACGGTCTTGTCGTCGGTGCGCATGAAGAACGGCGGCTTCTCGATCACGTCGTGGCCGACGTTGATGATGCAGTCCGCATGCTCGATCGCGCGGTGCACGAAATCGCCGTCCGACAGCGTCGCGTTGCCGAGCCACAGCGGATGGGTTTCGTCGATCACGCCCTTGCCCATCTGGGTCGTGAAGAACGGGATGCCCGTCTGGTCGACGAACTCGGCCAGCATCTTGCAGGTGGTCTTGCGGTTGCCGCCCGCGCCGATCATCAGCAGCGGATGGCGCGCGCGCTGGATCGCGTCGACCGCGTACGCCACGGCCTTCTCCTCGGCCACCGGCCGGCGGCTGTGGCTGGCCGGGATCGGCTTGCCGTCGCCTTCCTCGTGCGCGATGTCCTCGGGCAGCTCCAGGTGCGTCGCGCCCGGCCGCTCCTCCTCCGCGCGGCGGAACGCCTCGCGCACGGCCGACGGGATGTTGCCGATCGACACGATCTGGCGCGTGAGCTTGGTGAGCGGCTGCATCATGCCGACCACGTCGACGATCTGGAAGTGCCCCTGCTTGCTCGACTTGATCGGCTTCTGGCCGGTGATCATCAGCATCGGCATGCCGCCCAGCTGCGCATACGCGGCAGCGGTCACGAAGTTGGTCGCGCCCGGCCCGAGCGTGGCGAGGCAGACGCCGGTGCGGCCCGTCAGGCGTCCGTAAGTCGCCGCCATGAAGCCGGCCGCCTGCTCGTGGCGGGTCAGCACGAGCTTGATGCCGGAACGCCGCAGCGATTCGAGCAGATCGAGGTTTTCCTCGCCGGGAATGCCGAACACATATTCGACGCCTTCGGCTTCCAGCGCCTTCACGAACAGATCCGATGCTTTCATGGGGACTCTCGGTTGGTGCCGCTCGCCCGGCCTACGGGCGAGGCGGCGTGGGCAACGCGCGGGCCGGCCTACGGCCCGCGCGATTCGTCACGACCACTCACACGTACATGAATCCTTGCGGTACGGCCGCGCCATTGCGCGCGCGGCGCGGCCCCGCCTCGCGGAGCCGGACGGCAGCGCCGGGCGGGCCCGGCGGATCCGAGCAACCGATTGTAGAAGATCGCGGCGAACGGTGCAGCGCGCCCGTTCAGCCCGCCGCGCCGCGCCCGTGCTGCGCCGCGATTTCCTGCAGGTCGAGATCGCGTTCGAGGTTGTGCAGCATCTCGTCGTGGATCCGGCCGCTGCGATGCAGGCGCAGCAGCTCCGCGCGGCCGGCCGCGATCGCGGCCAGCACCACGTCGAAGTGCGCATGGCGATCGGCCGCCGGAAACTCGGCTTCGTCCTGGTGACGCGCGGTGATGGTCGCGCGATAGGTGTACTGCTCGAGCAGGCGCGGGTGGATCAGGTTGCCGGCCGCGTCGCGCACCAGCGGCTCGACCGCCGCCAGCTGCGCCGCCTCGACGAGCGCCCAGGTGCGCGGCTCGGTCAGGTGCCGCTGCGAATGCGCATCGGCGTCGTCGAGCCGCAGCAGGCGGATCAGTGGGCCGATCGTGACGCCTTGCAGCAGCACGGTCACGAGGATCACGGCGAACGACGCGACCAGGATCAGGTCGCGCCCCGGCATCGCCTCGGGCAGCGACAGCGCGATCGCGAGGGTGACCACGCCGCGCATCCCGGCCCAGCTCATCACGGTGGCCGCCTTCCAGCTCGCGGGCGCGCTGCCGCGCCCGAACAGCCGGGCAGGCAGCTTCAGGCCCTCGACCGCGAAAATCCAGACGAAGCGCGACCCGATCACGGCGGCCAGCACCGCGAGCAGCGCGGGCGTCATCGTCGCGAACACCTCGCCGAGCCCGCCGAGCCGCACGATCACGCCGCGCAGCGACAGGCCGATCAGCACGAACACGAGCGCCTCGAGCAGGAACACGATGACCTGCCAGAACGCGGTGCCGCGCATGCGCACCGCGGCCGAGAACACCTCGTGCTGGTGCCAGCCGAGCATCAGCCCCGTCGTGACCGTCGCGATCACGCCCGACACCTCGCACATCTCGCCCGCGATATAGCTGATCCACGCGGCGATCACCGCGGTGGTGATCACCAGGTAGTCGTCTTGCAGCAGCTTCAGGAAACGCACGACGAGCCAGCCGACGATGAAGCCGACCGCGACACCGCCGACGCCGAGTTCCGCGAAGCGGATCAGCGCGTGCTCGAAGCTGAACACGCCCGTGAGCGCGGCCGCGACCGCGAAGCGGAACAGCACGAGCCCGGCCGCGTCGTTCAGCAGGCTCTCGCCTTCGAGCAGCACCATCAGCCGGCGCGGCAGCGCGACGCGTTCGAGCACCGCCTTCGCGGCGACCGCGTCGGGCGGCGAGACGATCGCGCCGAGCGCGAAGCACGCGGCCCACGGCAGGCCCGGCGCGACCCAGTGCACGGCGACGCCGACCACGAAGGTGGTGAACGCCACCGCGCCGATCGCGAGCAGCATGATGCCGCCGAGGTTGCGCTTGAAGTCTTCCCAGACCGAGAAGTACGCGCCGTCCATCAGCAGCGGCGGCAGGAACACGATCAGCACCAGCTCGGGATCGAGATTGATGGGCGGCAGGCCCGGGATGAAGGCGATGCCCGCGCCGCCGACCAGCAGCGCCGCGGCGGGCGGCAGGCGCAGGCGCTTCGCGACGAGTTCGAGCGCGATGATCGCGAGGAAGGACAGCAGGACCAGCTTGAATGCCTCGACGGGGGCCATGGATTCGCCTTCGATCAATGGGGATGACGGCGCCGCGCCGTCGATCGCGCGATTACATCATGAGGCTTACAGAACGTCGAGCGCCGGATTGTCAAATTCCTTCATGGCCGCGTGAAATGCGGGCATTTCGTCATCCTCAGCGCATCGCTGTGCGCGAATTGCGCGCACAACAGTCGCGTTTCGTGGATTTTTGTCATTCGCCTGCAAAAAAGGCCGGGCGGGACTAGCAACGCCGGGGGGAAAAAAGGCATGCTATATGGCGCCCATAACTGCAGCTCATTCACAGACAGGAGAAGCCCGCCATGCGTTCGGCCTTGATCATCGGAGCCGGCTTCGTGTTGCTGGTGGCGAGCCTCTATCTGTCGCGCTCGCTCGGCAATCAGGACGGCCGGGCGTTCGGCACCGCCGCCTCGTTTTTCCTGCCGGTCTGGTTCCTGATCTCGGCGGCGAACATGTTCATCGGCGTTTACCGCGTGGGCTATACGTTTAATGACGAGCTGCCGATTTTCGCGCTGATCTTCCTGCTGCCCGCGATCCCGGCCGGCCTGATCTGGTGGCATCACCGCTAGGCTCCGTTCACCTGTTCGCCGGCGACCTTGCCGGGTGAACTCGCCTGACGCCGGGCGTCAAGCTCACGTTTGGCTTTCGTCAACGATTCAAATCAATTCCACGCGAACGGGCATGGCTTCCGCTTCATCGTCAACCGCCCGTTCCCGTCGGGAAATCGCCGCCGAGGCCCGGGCGCGCATGGGCGCCCGGGATCCTCGTCGCGAATCGGTTGGGCCGAAAGCGGCGGCCGGCCCAACGTCCTCGATTACTGCCAGCCCGGATGGTGCGCCCGGTAGTATTCCAAGGCAGCGCCGCGCTCCTGCTCGGCCTGTTGCGCCAACTTTTCCGCGCGGGCCATGTGGCCGCCGAACTGGCCGCCGTGCTCCTGCTGTATGACGTGCATCTCGCCAATGGCTTGCTGCAAATCATGCGTCGCAGCCATCGCCTTATTATGAAGTTCGTCAGCAAAGGCGCCGGACGCAACCAGCATCGATACGATCAGGACAGTGACCTTTTTCATCGTAGTTCCTTGAAATATTGAATGGACGGCAAGATAGTTAACGCGCGGCAATCAGCCCGGCCTACGTCGAACCGGGCGCCTGACAACAATTCACGTTCCAGAAGCGCGCCTGCCGGCGCAAGGGCCTGTCGCGCCGCCGCACTCACGGCCCCCGGCCGCGCGTCACCCGCGAAGACAGATGGCCTGCGCTCTCCGAGCGCGCCGATCTCCCGAAACGGGAATGCGCGCTGGCATGATGAGCCGTCGTTCAGCACCCGCGATACGAGAATCGCGCGCGCCTCCGGTCGCGCGCGACGGCCTCATCAGTGTCGCGGAAGCGGGGGCTCCGCCTGCGACAACGCGGACCGGCGTCGCGTCCGCGCGAAGTACAGCGCGCTTAGCAGGATCAGGAATGGCACGCCGAAGATCAGCGTCAGGTGAAACTCGGCCGTGAAGTACGTCGTCCCCATGATGGCGAGCATCAACCCCGCACCGAGCAGTGTCAGCAGCGGAAATCCCGCCATCCTGAAACCGGGCGCGGGGCGGCCGCTGCGCGCCCAGGCACGGCGAAAAAAGTAATGCGTGACGAAAATCATCATCCACGTAAACATCGCACCGAACATCGAGATGGCCATCATGATGGTAAAGGACGCATTCGGGTAGATGACGCTCACGATCGTCGCCACCGCGATGCCCGCCGTCGACAACAGCAGCGCCCCGAGCGGCACGCCCCGGCTGTTGACTTCACCCAGGCCGCGGGGCGCATGGTTGGCGCGCGCGAGACTGAACATCATTCGGGTTGTGATGTAGAGCTGGCTGTTCATCGCCGACAGCGCCGCGACCAGCACGACGAAGTTGATCACCCCCGCCGCGCCCGGCATGTGAATCGCGGCCATCACCTTGACGAACGGACTTTCGTCACGGCCGGCGACGGTCCAGGGGACGATCGCCATCATCAAGGCAAGCGTGATCAGATAGAACAGGACCAGACGAACGGCCGTCGAGCGAAAGGCGCGCGTGACGGCGCGCTCGGGATCCCGAGCCTCGCCCGCGGCCACCGCGATCATCTCGATGCTCAGGTAGCTGAAGATCGAGACGATAACGGCAACCCACATGCCCCATACGCCATGAGGGAAAAATCCGCCTGCGTCGACGTAATGGCGAAAGCCCGCCGCCGAGGCGCCGCCATCCGCAGACGCGACGAGCGACGGGTTCACGAAGACGACATAGCCGGCGATCACGATGAAAGCAACGATCGCGGTAATCTTGATCACCGAAAACCAGTATTCGATCGAGCCGAACACATCGACGCTCAATGCATTGACCAGCACGAGTACGCTGGAGAATCCGACGATCCACATCCAGCCCGGCACGGCGGGAAACCAGTACTTCATATAGAGCGCGACGGCCGTCACCTCGGTGCCGACGGCAAGGACGATGCACGCCCAGTACGCATAGCGCACGAGAAAACCCGCCAATGGGCTCAGATAGTGCTCGGCATAGGCGCCGAACGAGCCCGGGGTGGGATGGGCAACGGTCATTTCCGCAAGGCAGCCCATCAGCAGCAGCGAGATCACCGCACCGATCCCATAGCTGATCAACACACTCGGGCCGGCAAAACCGATCGCAAAACCGCTGCCGAGAAACAGGCCCGTTCCGATCGCCCCACCGATTGCAATCATCGACATCTGGCGGGCGCTGAGCGTGCGCTTGAGCCCGCCCTCCCGTACGGCAATCTGATCGAATCTTTCTTCCGAATTCATGGAATGTCTCCTCCGTCATTTGATATGGATTGCGATACATCCTGTGTTTTCGCCGATGCACGGCAGGCATGCATCGAACCCCGGCGGCGATCAGAACATGTGACGCAAGCCCACGGCCAAGCCGGTTTGATTGCTGCTGCCGGGCAACTCGGTGACCGCGCCGCCGGATACCTTGTTGTAGTCGACCGTGCCGTACACCTGGGTTGCCTTGGACAGCGCGTATTCGGCCTCGACCACACCCGTATAGCGCTTGCCGCCATTGCCGCCGATACCGTTGACGTTCTTGATGGTGTCCCGGTAGAACGCGCCGGTGACCGTAATCGCCGGATTGACCTGATACGTGAAGCCGGCGTAGCCGATCGTATCCTTGCGGGGATGGTCGACGAACGACCCGTAGCCCACCTGGCGACTCGGGTCGTTCAGGTACTGGTCGATCTCGCCCGTCGCGTCCATGCCGCCGACATAACCAAGGAAGATCGAAGCGGGCCCGACGACATAGCGGCCGGCAGCGCCCCACATCTGCTGGGCGTGGCTTTGCATGTCGCGGGTTTGCTGGTAGACGCCGCCCAAGGTCAGCGCGCCGGCCGTATATTCGCCGCGCACCCCCCAATACGCGTTTTCGCTGAGGCTGCCCACCTGACCGCCGAACCCGTAGCTCGCGCCGATGTTCAGGCCGCCGATCGTCTGGCTGTAGCTGACGGTGTTGCTCACGTACCCTTGCGTCAGGAAGTATGGCCAGTAGTTCGCCGTGTAGTTGCCGACCGTCAGCGGATCGAGATCCCCGAAGAGATTGAAGCCTTCCGTGGTTTGCCGGCCCATTTCGACCGTGCCGAAATTACCTTGCAGCCCGACATAGGCATAACGGTTGAACAACGTGTTCTTGCTGTCCAACTGGCCGGTCTCGGGTTCAAAACCACTCTCCAGACGGAAGATCGCCTTCAGGCCGTTGCCCAGGTCTTCCGCGCCTTTCAGCCCCCCAGCGGCTGTTGGTAATGGCGCCGTTGGCCATCTGCACGCTGGCGTTGTCGTTCGCATCGGCATTCGTCGCGTACCGGATGCTTTGATCGACGATGCCATACAGCGTAACCGAGCTTTGAGCCGAGGCATGATCCGATACAGCCATGCACGCCACGGCTCCCGTTATCAGTACTCCAAACCTTTTCATGTGCTTCTCCTGTTTTACCTTTCTCTGCCCTGCCATCAAGCATGCAGACTAGGGGGTGCGGAACCTCGGTGGGGCAGTCCGAGTGTCCCGTGGTCTCCTGCGTTCAAACCTGCCCCACGAACCTCGTCTCCGGCATCGCCATCGCCATGACCGGCAAGCCGGCTTCACGCCCGGCCCTGCGTCATGAAGGCGAACCGAGCGCAACATAGGCAACCAGTTCGATGCGCATGCCGGGATGTGCAAAGCCTTGCACGGCCACACAGGCGCGGTTCGGATAGGGAGCCTCGAAAAAGGTGCGGTATTCGGCGTCGATGACCGCCATATCCCGTGCGTCGGCCATGTAGATCAGCACCTGCACGACATCCCGCATCCGAGCCCCCGCCGCCGCCTTGACGGCGGAAGCGAGATTCGAGAACGTCAGCCGCGCCTGCTCCTCGATGTCGCTGCCCGCGATCGCGCCGCTGCGATCGACGGGGCCATGCGCCGTAAACATCATGCCGTTGGCACGGGTCGCCCACGAGAAGGGCTGATCGGGCTCGGGCAATTCGACCGGGATAATCTGGGGCATCACGATTCCTCGCATGATTTCATACGCAATCCGAAACAGATTCGGCCTCACAAGACCTTGCGCGTCCTCAGCACTTCGCCGATCGCACTGGCCACGCAATCGATATTGGCGTCGTTGAGGCCGGCCATGCACGCGCGGCCGGAGCGCAGCAGATAGACGCTCTTTCGCTCACGCAGAACGTCGACCTCGGCGGGCGTGAGGCCCGTATAGCTGAACATGCCGCGCTGCGCGACCATGTGGTCGAACGACATATGCGGCAGATGGGCCTCCAGCCGCTGCTTGAGCGCGAACCGCATACGCTTGATGCGCTCGCGCATGGCGGCCACGTCGCTCTTCCACAGCGCAAGGAGCATGGGATCGCTCAGCACCGTCGAGACCAACCGGGCGCCGTGGCCCGGCGGACTCGAATACATGCGGCGCACGCCGGCCTGGGCCTGGCCGAGCACGTTGGCGGCCTGCTTGTCGGTCGGACACACGACGGAGAGCCCCCCGCAACGTTCTCCGTAGAGCGAGAAATTCTTCGAGAACGAATTGCTCACCAGCAATGAAAGCGCGGCATCCGCCATGGCGCGGATCGGCCACGCATCGTCGGCGAGGCCGTCGCCGAAGCCTTGATAAGCCATGTCGAGAAACGGAATCAAATCCCGCTTCCCGCAGATCTCGACGATCTCGCTCCATTGCTCGCGCGAGAGATCGATACCGGTCGGGTTGTGGCAGCACGGCTGCAGCAGGACGATCGAGCGCGCCGGCAGGCAGGCGAACGTCGCCATCATTTCATCGAAGCGAATGCCATTGGTCGTCGCGTCGTAGTACGGGTAGGTGTGGACTTCGAGACCGGCGGACGCAAACAGGACACGGTGGTTGTCCCACGTCGGATCGCTGATCCAGATCGCGCTGTCCGGGAAATAGCGCTTGAGCAGTTCCGCACCGAGACGGATCGCACCGGACCCGCCGACGGTCTGGATCGTCGCGATCCGGTTTTCGCGCCGCGCGGCGCTGCCGGCGCCAAAGATCAGACTTTGCAGCGCCTGCCGGTAGCTCGCCATGCCTTCCATCGGCAGATACCCATACGCCGCGACCTGCTCGTTCACGCGGGCCGCAGCAGCGCGAACGCTGTCCAGGATGGGCAACATGCCCGTTTCGTCGTAGTACAGCCCAATGCTCAGGTTGACCTTGCGAGGCTCGGGATCGCTTTGAAACGTCTGGAAGAGCGACAGGATCGGGTCGCCCGGATAGGCAGGAATATGTTCGAACATGATCAACGATGGGTGCCGGTAGAAAAAAATTGCACAGGGGCGGGCAAGTACGGCACGCCGCCTCTCATGACTACGTGTTCGACGACATGTTATCGATGAAGAAATGAAATGTGCTTCAGACTCTGCGATAGATAAGGCCAACCTATGATAGGGTGTGCGAATCAAAAACCGGATTTCGGAAGATTCTGCGACATGAGCCTCGACCGCACCGATCTGCGCATACTCAGCCAGCTGGAGAACGACGGACGCATCAGCAATCAGGATCTGGCGAACGCCGTCGCACTGTCGCCATCGGCGTGCCTGCGGCGCGTCAAGCTGCTGGAAGAGCAAGGCATCATCGACGGCTACCGGTGCGTGATCTCGCCGAAAAGCATCGGTGTCGAGTTTGAAGCGCTGGTGCATGTGTCGATGCGCCCCGATGCCGACGACTGGCACGACAAGTTCGTGCAGGCGCTTCAGGAGTGGCCGGAAGTGGTCTCCGCGCAGGTCGTCACCGGTGCGTCGAACTATGTGCTGACGGTGCGCACCCGCAGTCTCGAGCACTTCTCCGATTTCGTCATGAACCGCCTGCATCGTGCGACGGGCGTCATGTTGATCAATTCCAGCATTGTCCTGGCGACGCTGAAGCGCGACGGCTCCGTGTTGGAACTGGCGGACAAGCGGGTATAGATCGCCGCGATGCTTTCAGGATTCGCACTCGAAGCTTGCAGAAATGTGATTCCGAGCGGCCTGGTCGAACGCCGACCTGCGCGTCGGCGACACGCACACTCTTTCGCGGCGGCTACGCCCGAGCGATGACGCGCCATCGGTTCAACCGAAATAGCCGTGAACGCGCGACAGGGCAGCCGCTCGTCGACATGATCGGCTTCCGAAGCCGATCAATCAGTCATCCGAAAAGCCAGCGTGACCATCGATGACCGCTCGGGAACGGATGCGCAGGCGAACCCGCCCGCGCCGCGCCGGCGCGTTTGGCGGAAGTCGGCGCGCCGGTCCGGGGGCGCGCGGGCCATCCGTGCAGCAGCCCATTCCTCCGACCTGAACGCGAGCAATGCGCGACCACGCCCACGGCGACCCCGCGAGATCTCCCGATCATCAGACGATTCGTCGCGCCCGCGGGCCAGCAGGCGACACGTCGGCGATGACCTGCCGCGAACCTCCTCGGCACACATGCACGCGGGTGTTTCGGCGGAAACCCGGACCGCCCGCCTGGCACGGCGGAACCGATTCGACCGACATCCATACCGCGTCGCCCGGCAGCGTTCGAATCGTCCTGGCCCGTTCGTGAGTGGAAAAAATGCACGCGCCGCCGCCGCGCTAGTGCGGCGGCGGCAGCGCGCCGGCCCAGCGCGCGAGGCACGACACCACGTACAGCCCGAGCCCGACCAGCCCGCCCACCAGCGTGCCGTTGATGCGGATGTATTGCAGGTCCTTGCCGATGTTCAGCTCGATCTGCCGCGACATCTCGCGATCGTCCCAATGCCTGACCGTGTCGCTGATGTGGCGCGTCAGGAACGCGGCGAACTCGGGCGCCATCTCCCCCGCCGCGCGTTCGATGTGCTCGTTGGTCGAGGCGCGCAGCGACGGGCTCGCCGCGAGCCGCTCGCCCAGCCACGCACCGAGCGCAGCCGTCCGACCGCGCAGCGTCGAATCCTCGCGCGCGAGATCGGCCTTCAGCCACGCGCGCAGTTGCGTCCACAACGCCTTTGCATACGAATTGAAAGCTTCACCGTCGCGCAGGTAGCGCTTGATCTCCTCGCCCTTGTCGATGAAGGCCGGGTCGTGCCGCAGCTTCTCGACGAGCCGCGCGGCGGCCGCGTCGAAATGGCCGCGCAGCGCGTGGCCGGGATCGTCGGCGACCTGCGTGAGCACGCGGCTCACCGCGTTCGCGACCAGCTCCGCGCCATGCTCGCCGAGCCAGTTGGTCGGCAGCAGGCGCTCCGCCTTCGGATATTCGCCCTTGAGCCAGTCGACGATGTAGCCGGCGATCGCGGTGCGGTTGTCCGGATCGCGCAGCAACCGGACCAGCTGGGCGATCGCATCGTCGAGCAGCGCCTGGTGGCGGCCGTCGCGGGTCAGCGTCCCGAGGATCGCGCCCATCGACTGCGACAGGTCGACCTTGTCGAGCGCCGCGCGGAAGGCATCCTTGACGAAGGACTGGATCCGCGCGTCGTCGGTCATGTCGAGCGCGAACTCGAACAGTTTCGTCGCATACGCGCCGAGCAGCGTCGTATGTTCGGGCGCGCCCAACCATTGCGCGAAACGCGCGGCCGGATCGTGACGCTTGAGCAGCGCAATCAGCGAGGCGGAATCGAGGAACTTGTCGCGCACGAACGCGGCGAGGTTATCCGCGATCTTCTCCTTGTTGTTCGGAATGATCGCGGTATGGCGCGACACGAACGGAATCGGCACGCGGCGGAACAGCGCGACCACCGCGAACCAGTCGGCGAGCGCGCCGACCATCGCCGCCTCGGCCACCGCCTTCGCGCCGTCGACCCACAAGCCGGGCGGCAGGCACAGCATCGTGACGAACACGGCCGCCGCCGCGAAGAGCAGCGCGAGCGCGCGGCGCTTGCTGGTGTTCAGTTCGTGAAGCTTCGCGTCGGACATACGGATCGGATGGGTGAAGGTACGCGCGACGGCGCGCGGCGTTAGACCTTAGCATGACGCGCAAGGGACGCCCTACAATCTTCCCTCACGCCAACTCAACCCGCGCTGGGCGGGATCATGACGCATGCAGATACCGGATCTCAACCTTCTCGTCGCCCTCGATGCGCTGCTGCAGGAGGGCTCGGTCGTGGGCGCCGCTCAGCGGATGGGCCTGAGCGGCCCCGCGATGAGCCGCGCGCTCGCGCGGATCCGCGCGGCGACGGGCGACCCGATCCTCGTGAAGGCCGGGCGGCGCATGGTGCCGACGCCGCGCGCGCTCGCGCTGCGCGACGAGGTGCGCGGCGCGCTGGACGCCGCGCGCCGTGTGCTGCGGCCCGAGCGCGAGCTGGATCTGGCGACGCTCGACCGGCGCTTCAACCTGCACGCGAACGACACCTTCACCAGTTCGTTCGGCGGCGCGCTGCTCGATCGCGTGCGACGCGACGCGCCGCGCGCGGTGCTGCGCATGCTGCCCGAAAGCGCGACCGAGGACGACGTGCTGCGCGACGGCGACACCGATCTCTACATCAGCGCGATGCGGCCGCTGGGCGGGGATTTCCATGTGCAGCCGCTGTTCAGCACGCGTTTCGTCGGGCTCGCGCGCGACGACCATCCGATCTTCGACGATCCGATCACGCCCGCGCGCTTCGCGTCGTTCGACCAGATCAGCGTGTCGCGACGCGGGCGCGTGTCGGGGCCGATCGATCGCGCGCTCGGCGAGCTGGGGCTGCAGCGCACGGTCGCGCTCGTGGCGCCGACCTTCTACTCGGCCGTGTTCGCGCTCGGCAACTCCGGGCTGGTGCTGCCGCTGCCCGCGCACGTGGCGCGCAGCGTGAGCGACATGGGCCTGCGGGTGCGCGCCTTCGACCTGCCGCTGACACTCGACGAGATCGTGATCGTGCAGGCCTGGCATCCGCGCTTCCAGAACGACCCCGCGCACCAGTGGCTGCGACGGGTCATCCGCGACGCATGCGGACGCGCGCCGACGGACGGCGAAGGATGCGCTGACGACGCTCTCGTGCCGGACGACGCGCAAGCCCGCTCGAAGCAGGCGGGCGGCGCCGTTCGCCCCTGAACGTCACGTCGGGATCATGAAGTGCTCGCGGTCGCCTCGAAGGCGCCCCGCGCCGCCGGGCGGGACAGGACGCGGCGCGCGCCATGCGAAGGCGCGGCCGCCGCGCATCGGCAAGGGAGGCGTCGACGGCCGCCGCGGGTTTGCCGGAACAAACGCAAGCCAGCGTCCGATCGAGGCCGCGACGGCTTCCAGGAAAAGACCGTGCAGACGTCGCGGGAAAAGCGGCAGGCGGACTCGCGCCAGGCCCGCACCCTTCGCGCCGCCTCGCGCCGGCCCCGTTCGCCCCGTTCGCCCCGCTACGCGAACGCTTCGAGCGACGCGAGCCGCCGTTCGTCGACCATCGATTCGATCAGCGACACCAGATCGTCGGTGAGCGGGTCGCAGATGCCGGGCGAGCGGTGCAGTTCGAGATCGGCCGCCGGCAGCGGCGGCAGCCCGTCCGTTTCGTCGAGCACGCGCCAGTTCTCGGGCAGCGTGCAGCGATCGATCATCGTCACGGCCGCGCCGTGGTTCACCGCGATCTTGATGCCGGTCGGGCTCTGGCTCGTATAGACGACGTGATACGGCCGCTCGGCCGTCGCGAGCGCCTGCAGCCCACGCTGCCGGTAGCAGCAGGTTTCGGGAAACAGCGCGAGCGGCACCGACGCATGCGCGCCGAGCGTGAAATCGCGGTGCGCGGCCCACACGACCTCGTGGCGGCCGAGCAGCCGCCCGCCCGCGTTCGGCCCGTGCCGCACGATGAGCGCGACGTCCAGCTCGCCGGCCTGCAGCCGGTCGAGCAATTCGAGCGAGGTCCGGCAATGCATGTGCAGGCGCGCGCCCGGCCGCAGCGCATAAAACGACTTCAACAGGTCGGGCAGCCACAGCTCCGCGTAGTCCTCGGGCAGCCCGAAGCGCACGACGCCGCGGTCGCTGCTCGTCTGCTTCAACGCGATGATCGCCTCGTTGTGCACCTGGATGATCCGCCGCGCGTGGATCAGGAAATTCTCGCCGTCGCGCGACAATTCGAGCCGCCGGCTGTTGCGCATGAACAAGTGCGTTTCGAGCCGCTCCTCGAGCGTGCGGATGCGCAGGCTGATGGTCGACTGCGTGCGATGCAGTTGCCGGGCCGCCGCGGTGAAGCCGCCGCTTTCGACGACGGCGACGAATGCCCGGATCAGTTCCGGATCGAGCGAACTCAGCTTCGACCAATCGGGCCGCGAGAAACCGCCGGGCCGCCCCAGGTTTTCCGTTCCGCAGGACGTTCCCTCGGAGGCGTGCCCCTCTCGGGGGGGCTGGCGCGAATCGACAGGTTTCTCAATGGCAGCCATCGGAATTACTCGCTTTCGAAAAGTAATGGGAAGACGAAAGATAGGGTTCGGAGTACGCCGATTGTTGTCCGGATGCGCTCGGCCCTCCAACCCCTGCCCGGGTATGACAAACCCGAAGCCGGCGCGCGAACGCGCACCCGCCGATCCTGTCGCGCTTGCCGTCGCGACGGCGGCCGCGGCCCGCCCGGCGGGCGTTTGCGCACCAGACCGAGGGCTTTCCCGGAGACGACGAAAACTCATACCTCGATCAGAAAACATCGATTCACCGGCCGCGCCGCGGCCCACCACAATCCAATCGCCTCACATCCAACCTTATCGACGAGACACCGCAATGACCGCATCCCAACCCAGGCAGCTCTACATCGGCGAAGGCTTCGAAGGCCCCGGCGTCAACCTCGCGCACATCAACGTGCTGGTCGGCCCGCGCGACGGCCCGGCCGGGCAGGCCTTCGCGACCGCGCTCGCGACGCCGTCGGCCGGCCATGCGCCGTTCGTCGTGATCGCGCAGCCGGGCGTGCCGACCAAGCCGCTCACGCTGTACGTGAACAAGGCGCAGATCGCCGGCGACTTCCACGGCAACGCCACCTGGGGCGCATCGCAGGCCGGCATCGCAAAGGCCGTGGCCGAAGCGCTCGAGAACGGCACGCTGCCGCCGGAAGCGGAGAACGACTGGGTCGTCGTATCGGCGAACTGGGTGAACCCGCAGACCGACGACCTCGACGCCGTGTTCGAGAATAACTACCGCGCGTGCCGCAACGCGATCGTCGCCGCGATGGAAGGGCTGCCGCATCGCGACGCCGTGTTCGCCGCCGCGCGCGACGTGTCGAATCCGTTCTACACGCCGAAAAAGAACTGACGGACAACGAACGGCCGGCACGGCCGTATCAGGAGGAAGCATGGAATACGTCCGCCTCGGCCAGTCCGGCCTGAAGGTGTCCCGCCTGTGTCTCGGCACGATGAACATGGGCACGCCCGAATGGAAGCCGTGGATCTTCGACGAAGCGCAGAGCGAACCGATCGTGCGCCGCGCGCTCGACGCCGGCGTGAACTTCATCGATCTCGCGGATTTCTATTCGACGGGCGTCGGCGAGGAAGTGGTCGGCCGCATCCTCAAGCGCAACGCGCGCCGCGAGGAGCTTGTCGTGACGACCAAGGTCGGCTACGACATGGGCAGTTATCCGAACGCGGGCGGCCATTCGCGCAAGCACGTGCTCGACGGCATCGACGGATCGCTGAAGCGGCTCGGGATGGATTACGTCGACATCTTCATGCTGCATTTCTTCGACGTGAACACGCCCGTCGAGGAAACGATGAGCGCGCTGCACGACATCGTGCGCGCGGGCAAGGCGCGCTACATCGGCGTGTCGACGATGTACACGTGGCAGTTCGCGAAAATCATGCAGGCCTGCGAACGCAACGGCTGGGACAAGCCGATCAACATGCAGTTGCAGCTCAACCTCGCGTATCGCGAGGAAGAACGCGAGATGGTGCCGTACTGCATCGACCAGGGCGTCGGCGTATCGGTGTTCAGCCCGCTCGCGCGCGGCCTCCTGACCTGCGAACCGCAATCGACGCGCAACCAGACCGATTTCTTCACCGCGCAGATGTACGGCGACGCGTCGTCGCTCGCGATCGCGGAATCGGTCGCGAAGGTCGCGAAGCGGCGCGGCGTGCCGCCCGCGCAGATCGCGCAGGCGTGGGTGCTGAGCCGGCCCGGCATCGCGAGCATGCTGGTGGGCGCCGATTCCGTCGCGCAGTTCGACAGCGCGCTCGGCGCGCTTGAAACGCAGCTCACCGAAGACGAACTGCATGAACTGGAGCGCAACTACACGCCGTGCGACCTGATCAACGACTACACGGCCGGCAAGCGCATCGCGCGCGCGTCGCGTCCGGCGCAAGGCGTCTTCGCCGCAGACTGAAGCACTGAAGGAACCCAATCCAATGAACGAATTTCTGAGGACCGGCCATTACATCGGCGGTGAATGGCACGAATCGCATGGCGCGAGCGACGCAACCTATCCGGTGCTGAACCCGGCGACCGGCGAAACGATCGCGAAGGTCGCCAAAGGCGGCGCCGACGACACGCAGCGCGCGATCGACGCGGCCGCCCGCGCGTTTCCCGCATGGCGCGCGCTGACCGCGAAGGAGCGCGGCGCGCGCGTGAAGCGCTGGGGCGAGCTGATGCTCGAACACCGCGACGCGCTTGCCGAGCTGCTGACGCGTGAACAGGGCAAGCCGCTGGCGGAAGCGCGCGGCGAAGTGGCCTACGCGGCGAGTTTTCTCGAATGGTTCGCGGAAGAAGCGAAGCGCATGTACGGCGACGTGATTCCGAGCCCGAAGCCGAACGCGCAGATCGTCGTCACGCGCGAGCCGGTCGGCGTCGTCGCGGCGATCACGCCGTGGAATTTCCCGCTCGCGATGATCACGCGCAAAGCCGGCCCCGCGCTCGCGGCCGGCTGCACGATGGTGCTGAAGCCGTCGGAAGAAACGCCGCTGTCGGCGTTCGCGCTCGCGGTGCTCGCCGAACGGGCGGGTGTGCCGGCGGGTGTGTTCAACGTCGTGTCGGGCGACGCGGTCGCGATCGGCGAGACGCTGACGAGTTCGTCCGCCGTGCGCAAGCTGTCGTTCACGGGGTCGACGCGGGTCGGCAAGCTGCTCGCGAAGCAGTCGGCCGACACGCTGAAGAAGCTGTCACTCGAACTCGGCGGCAACGCGCCGTTCATCGTGTTCGACGATGCCGATCTCGACGCGGCGGTCGAAGGCGCGATCGCGTCGAAGTTCCGCAACACGGGCCAGACCTGCGTGTGCGTGAACCGCTTCCTGGTGCAGGACGGCGTGTACGACGCCTTCACGCGCAAGCTCGCGGACGCCGTGCGCAAGCTGCGCGTCGGCAACGCGCTCGCGGGCGACGTCGACCAGGGGCCGCTGATCAACGAAGCGGCGCTCGGCAAGGTCGAGCGGCACGTCGCCGACGCCGCCGCGAAGGGTGCGACCGTGCTCACCGGCGGCAAGCGGCACGCACTCGGCGGCACCTTCTACGAGCCGACCGTGCTGACCGGCATGACGCCCGACATGCTGATCGCCGAAGAGGAAACCTTCGGCCCCGTCGCGGGCTGCTTCCGCTTCGCGACCGAGGACGAAGCCGTCGCCGCGGCCAACGACACGCCGTTCGGGCTGTCCGCGTACTTCTACACGCGCGATCTCGGCCGCGCGTGGCGCGTGTCGGGCGCGCTGGAAAGCGGGATGGTCGGCGTCAACGACGGGATCATCTCGACCGAAGTCGCGCCGTTCGGCGGCGTCAAGCAATCGGGGCTTGGCCGCGAAGGCTCGAAGTACGGCCTCGACGAATACGTGGAACTCAAGTACACGCTGATGGCCGGCCTCGGCCGCTGACCGCGCCCCGTGGTCGATCCGCGCCGCGCGCCGCCCGGCCGCGCGGCCTCTTGCACGGCCGCGCGGCGTCGTTCGACGCCCGCGCGCCGCAGGCATGACGAATCCGGAGACAGCTTGATCCAAGCCAACGTTCAATCCGGCAGCGCCCGCGCGCTGCCGCGCGGCGCCGATGCGCCGCACCGCCCCGTCGCCCTCGACGACGTGCCGCTCAACCGCTTCCACGTGAAAATCGCCGGCCTGACCTTCGGCGCGCATTTCACCGAGGGCTACACGCTCGGCACGATCGGCTACGCGCTGGCCGCGCTCGGCAAGCAAATGCCGATCGACGCATTCTGGATGGGGATGATCGGCAGCTCGGCGCTGATCGGCATCTTCTTCGGCAGCCTCGTGTTCGGCTGGCTGTCCGACCGGATGGGCCGGCAGAAGATCTTCCTGACGAGCTTCGTGATCATCACGGCCGCCGCGTTCGCGCAGTTCTTCGTCAGCTCACCGCTCGAACTGTGCTTGCTGCGCGTGCTGATCGGCTTCGGGATGGGCGGCGACTTCACGGTCGGCCATGCGATCCTCGCCGAATTCTCGCCGCGCAGGCATCGCGGCGCGCTGCTCGGTTCGTTCAGCGTGATCTGGACGATCGGCTATGTCGCCGCGAACGTGCTCGGCCTCGCGTACAGCGACGCCGCGCCCGATGCGTGGCGCTGGCTGCTCGCGTCGGCCGCCTTGCCCGCGCTGATCGTGCTGGTGCTGCGAATCGGCACGCCCGAATCGCCGCGCTGGCTGCTCGGCAAGGGCCGCGTGCGGGAAGCGCGCGCGATCGTCGCGAAGCATTTCGGGCCGCACGTGGTGCTCGACGGCTCCGCCGCTCCGCATGCGAGCGCGGGCTTCGGCCGGCTGTTCCGGCCCGACCTGGTGCGCCGGACGCTCTTCAACTGCGCATTCTTCGTGTGCCTCGTGATTCCGTATTTCGCGATCTACACGTTCCTGCCGACGATCCTGAAGACGATCGGCCTCGCCGAAGGCTTCGGCGCGGACCTGCTGCTGAACGCGTTCCTCGTGCTGGGCGCGCTGATCGGCATCTGGCTGACGATCCGGCTGTCGCGGCGCGGCTTCCTGATCGGCTCGTTCGCGGTGACGTGCGCGTCGCTCGTCGCGCTGGCGGTGCTGCCGTCGTCGGCGGCGCTCGCGATGATCGTCGCGTTCGCGATCTTCACGCTGACGATGTCGGCGTTCAGCAACCTCGTCGGCGTGTTCCCGCCCGAATGCTTCCCGACCGAGGTGCGCGCGTGCGGCGTCGGTCTCGCGATCGCTTGCAGCCGGCTCGGTTCGGCGATCGGCACGTTCCTGCTGCCGGTCGGCATCGCGACGCTCGGTTTTCACGCGACGATGTTCGCGCTGGCGGGCGTGCTGCTGGCCGGGATGATCGTGTCGATCGCGTGGGCGCCGGAGACGAAGCATCTGACGCTGGAGGAGGCGTCGGGGCATTGAGGGCGGGGCGGGGCTCGTGCGCGCCCGCGTCGCCGCGCCCGGTTTTTTCGCGTCGACACACGGCTCACGCGCCGCTGCGCTGCGCGATGTGGTTGGCCGGGATGCGATTCGCGAAATCGCTCAGAACGGAATCGACGCGCAGTCCCGCGCGCCGTGGAGGATGTCGATCCGCGTCGGCGGATCGCCGACGCCCCATAGGATGGACAAGCCGAACAGGACGCGTGCCGGGCGCGCCCGCCGCGCCCCGGGAGCCTCCGGCGCCGGCCTGCTTTCAGGTCGCGTTGCCGGACCCTCTCCGTACGAACGCCGATCATGATCGGAGACATCGTCACGCCGCAACTCGGTCTGAAGCGTTATCCATCCCGGGCAAACCGGGATGACGCGCGATGAGAGTCGACTGGCTCATCTTGCTTGGTAAATGGTTCGACCGCGCTTCACTGCCGACATTCGACTGAGCGTAGCTCGGGCCGGACGGGCGGTCTCCGCGCATTTGAACTGGCCGTTCGGCGGACTCGGCGCGCCGGATTCGCGGCGATATGCTGAGGTTTTCCGCCTCCCGTCAGCAGCCATGCCCATCCGCCATGTCGACCTCAGTCACACGCTACCTTACGAGGCGACGTTTTTCGATGATCGACTGGCGATCGAACGAAACGATCTGGACATCCCCGCACTGCTTGGCGTCGGTTGCCACGTTTCCGACGCGCTGCTCGTCTCGTTATGCGGTGCGCCTGCCGGGTCGGATGTTCAGGCCTATCTGGACAGCACGGGAAAATTGACATTCGCCGTCACCCACCCGACGTTGATCCGATCGGAAAACCGGGTATCGGTATTCCAAACCGCTGACACGCGTGTGCTCGAACTCCGTGCAATCGATCTGGCCGACAGCGCGGTCGCCGGCCTCGGCGCAGCAATGCTCTGGCGAATCGTTCGAGCGTGTGATACGTTGGGCATCGCCCGCATCAGCGCTTTGGCGATGGGTGGCCGCAAATCACCACCGGAACCCGATGGCCCTCGGCTCCATGGATACTACACATGGCCGAGGTTCGGCTTCGATGCCCCCATTCCCGACGCGCATACCGACGAAGCCGCCCTGTTCCAGTATTTCCAGGGATACCCGGTCGGTTTGGCCGATGGGTCGCTTCGATCCCTGCGCATGCTCTATGCGACCCGGTTCGGACGAGACTTCTGGCGAATCGCCGGATCGCATCGATGGGTGACATTCGACGTTGCGCCGCACGGCGCATCCGTGTTGACGCTGCCGGACTACCTGATCGAGAAGGGGATCTACGGATGACAGAAAAGCACAGCCCGATCACCGGATTCCGGATCGCGCGGCCATCGGCGGCGCGCAGTCGCATGATGACAAGAAATCGTCTCGCCTGGCGTTCGGAAGTGAGGCGGCTCCTCGAGGAAATTCTCGCGAATGAACTCCGTCGCAGCCTCGCGCGTACGTCCGTCGTCGAGCCCGTCGCACGGCCGACCCGCGAACCGGCGCGCCCGCTGCCAAGAACCGTCTTCGACGTGGGCCCCATCGATCCGTCGAAGTGCATGCTGCCCATCATCTCGGAAGCCGAGGCCAGAGCCGTCGGGGGCCGGGAAACGTTCATGCATTTCGGCCTGGATCCCGACCTCTACTCCGCACTGGCTGACACACTCTGACATATTGGCGGATCGCCGCCGGCGACGATCGACGATCATCGTCGGCGTGATCGCCACCGCCCGCGATCCGCCCTACCCCGCCTCGCCGCCTGCTCCCGCAACCATGCGGCGAACGCGATCACAGGCTCGGCCGCGACGCTCTCCGGCTCGACATCGAGCCAGTAGCCGAACGGCCCGATCGGCTGCACCGGCGACAGCCGCACGAGGCTGCCTTCGCCGATCTCCTCCTCGATCATGTTCAGGTCGACCACCGCGAGCCCCGCGCCCTTGCGCGCCGCGCGGATCGCCTGTTCGAGCGTCGAGCATTCGATGCCATCGCCGATCCGCGCCACCGGCACGCCCGCCTGCTCGCACCAGTCGGCCCACAGCGTCAGGCGCTTGCCCTCGTGCAGCACGTGCAGCAGCGGCAGCCGGCCAAGCAGCGTGTCGAGCGCGTCGCCGCGATAGCGCGCCGCGCCGACGAGCGCATGGCGCTCCATCATCAGCAACTCCGATTGCATCCCGGGCCGCGCCGCGCGCCCGAAGCGGATGTGGCAATGGCAATCGTCGGCCGGCTCGGTGCGGATCGACAGCTCGACGTCGGGCAGCGCCTCCGCGAGCGCGCCGAGCCGCGGCGAAAACCACTGCGTCGCGAACGTCGGCGGCAGCGACACCGTCAGGCGTCGCTTCGCGCCCGGCCGCGCCGAGGCGAACTCGCCGAGCCCGCGTTCGAGCGTATCGAACGCCTGTCCGACGAACGGCAGCAGGCGCTGGCCCGCGTCGGTCAGGCGCACGCCCTTGTGATCGCGCTCGAACAGGCGCGCGCCGAGCGCTTCCTCGAGCAGCCGTATCTGCCGGCTCACCGCGCCCTGCGTCACGCACAGCGAAACCGCCGCGCGGTTGAAGCTCAGGTGACGCGCGGTCTCCTCGAAAAATCGCAGCGCGATCAACGATGGCAGGCTCCGCATGATGTGTGTTCCTCTCGTTCGTGTTGCCGCCGGCCCGGCCGGCTGTTCCGCGGGCAGCTTTATCGCAAAAAATACGCCGATCGTCAGGCCGTGAAAACCCGGATGCCCGGCCGCGCGCCACGGCATTCGTCGCCCCATCGCAGCGGCCGCCCGCCTACAATAGGCATTCCGAACCAGACACGACACCCCCGTGAGACGCAAGATGCCGGCGCTGAATGCGCTGAAAGCCTTCGAGATGGCCGGCCGCACCGGCAGCTTCACCCGCGCGGCCGAACTGCTCAACGTGACGCAGAGCGCGGTGAGCCGCCAGGTTCGCCAGCTCGAAGGCCAGCTCGGCGAAACCCTGCTCGAGCGCCGCCATCATCAGCTCGAACTGACGGCGGCCGGCCGCGTGCTGCTGCGCGCGCTGCAGCAGTCGTTCGACAAGATCGAGCTGACCGTGCGCAACCTGCAGGAAAAAACCCACCTGAACCGCCTGCACGCCAACGTGCCGCCGACCTTCGCCGCGCGCTGGCTGATGCCGCGCCTCGGCCGGCTGCGCGACGCGCATCCCGAGTTCGAACTGAGCCTCACGACCCGCATCAACGACAGCCTCGGCCAATCGCGCGTGCTCGACTGCGCGATCCGGTTCGGCGACGGCGAATGGGACGGCTTCGACAACGCGCTGCTGATGCAGGAGCAGCATATCGCCGTCTGCGCGCCCGCGCTGTATACGCGGCTGCAGCAGGAAGGCGCGCCGATCGATCTGAACCGCTTCACGCTGCTGCACGTGCTCGCGACCGACGACCAGCGCTACCTGACCTGGCAACACTGGCTGAAGGCGGCCGGCATCACCGACGTCGACACGCGCGGCGGCTACGAATTCGACCTGCTCGACCATGCGATCCGCGCGGCGATCGACGGCCTCGGGATCACGATCGCCGACCGCCACATGGTCGCGCGCGAGCTTGCGGCCGGGCAACTGATGCAGGTGCTCAACGTGCATGTCGACGGCCATCAATCGTACTGGTTCGTCACGCGGCCCGAACAGACGAACCTGCCGCACATCGTGCAATTCCGCGACTGGCTGCAGCAGGAAGTGTGGCTCGCGAAGCGCCACCTCGAACCGTCGTCGCCGCTGCCGCAGGTGCCGCTGGCCTAGCCGGCGATCCGCCCCGGCCGGCCGCGGGCGCGGGCCTGGCCGGCGGATGCCGGCGCCCACACCGGTCCCATTCGCCCCTGTCGAAAAACGCGCCCCGACGGCCGCCCCCGTCCCGCTGCCGCCTCGGCGGCCTTGCCGGACGGGCGATTCCGGCCGATTCGTCGAGTAACGTGCGTTTTTCTCATGCTCGACGCGAAAATAAGTCGTTTGTCGTGCGCTAAACGCATGAACAGAATGACTTCCATCCCGTAACGCGCGTTTCGCCACCGCAGCGATCCGCCCGAATCCATCGGAGGAGCCACCTCATGCGCACCGAACGCAACTACGTGAACGGCCGTTTCGTCGCCCCGCACAGCGACGCCTTCATCGTCGTCCACAATCCCGCCACCGAAGCGCCGTTCGCGCGCGTGCCCGCCGCGACGGCGGCCGACGCGCTGGCCGCCGTCGACGCCGCGGCGGCCGCGCAGAAAGCGTGGCGCAAGCTGCCGAGCGCCGAGCGCGCCGCGTACCTGCACCGCTTCGCCGATGCGCTGACCGCGCGTGCGCCCGACATCGGCGCGGCGCTCGCGCAGGAATCCGGCAAGAGCGTCGAGGACGCATCGAACGAAGCCGTCTACGCCGGCCAGATCACCCGCTACCACGCCGAATGGGCGCGCCGGATCGAGGGCGAGATCATCCCGAGCGACACGCCCGACGAGAACCTGTTCCTGCAGCGCGAGCCGATCGGCGTCGTCGCGTGCCTGATCCCGTTCAACTATCCCGTCTACACGCTGCTGCGCAAGGTCGCGCCCGCGCTGATCGCCGGCAACACCGTGGTCGTGCGGCCGAGCAACCACACGCCGGTGTCCGCGTTCGAGATCGCGAAAGCCGCCGACGACGCGGGCTTCCCGCCCGGCGTCGTCAACATCCTGACGATGGACCACGCGACGGCCGAGACGCTGTGCACGCATCCGGCGGTCGGCATGATCACGCTCACGGGCAGCGTGAACGCGGGCCGCAAGGTGCTCGACTACTGCAAGGCGAACATCGCGAAACCCTCGCTCGAACTCGGCGGCAAGACGCCCGCGATCATCGAGCCCGACGCCGACCTCGAACGCGCGGCCGCCGCGCTCGTCGCATCGAAAACCACGCATTGCGGCCAGCTCTGCACGGCCATCGAACGCGTGTACGTGCACGACAGTGTGCACGACCGTTTCGTCGCGCTGCTGAAGGAGAAGATGGGCGCGGTCCGCAGCGGCGACCGCGCGGCCGATCCGTCGAACATGGGCCCGCTCGTCAGCGCATCGGCGCGCGCGCATATTCACGCGATGGTCGAACGCGCGATCGCCGACGGCGCGACGCTCGAAACCGGCGGCGCGATCCCCGACGGCCCCGGTTTCTTCTACCCGGCCACGCTGCTGACGAACTGCCGGCAGGACATGGAGATCGTGCAGGAGGAAACCTTCGGCCCGATCATGCCCGTGCTGCGCTACCGGACGATCGACGAAGCCGTCGGCTTCGCGAACGACCACCAGTTCGGGCTGTCGTCGGTGCTCTACACCGAGCATTACCGCACCGCGATGACGGTCGCGAACGCGATCGAGGCGGGCGAACTGTACGTGAACCGCACGCCGGCCGATCCGTACCAGGGCTTCCACGCCGGCTGGAAGCGCTCGGGCCTCGGCGGCGACGACGGCAAGCACGGGATGCTCGAATTCACGCAGACGCGCCTCGTCGTCATGAAGTACTGACGCAACGCCGACGCGCCGCTTCCGGCGCGCGCGTCGCCCCTGATCCGATCTAACACACAATAAATCTGCAGGCTTCCGCCCGAAGGAAGTCTGATGGAGGACGACATCATGCCGACCCAACCGTCGACGCCCCTCGCGTCGCTCGCGGGGCACGCCCCGACGCACGCGTCGCAGGACGCGCGCGCGCAACGCTACCTGCAGTTGCTGCTGCTCGTGATCGCCGCGGGCGCGATCTATCCGATGCTGTACCTGCGGCAGGTATACCAGCCGACGATGCTGCAGTTCTTCCATATCGACGACGTGCAGCTCGGCTACCTGTATTCGTCGCTCGGCACGATCTTCCTCATCAGCTACCTGCCGAGCGGCTGGCTCGCCGACCGCCTGTCGCCGCGCTGGCTGATCTGCTTCTCGCTGCTCGCGACCGGCGCGCTCGGGCTCGTGTACGCGACCGGGCCGTCGTTCGACACGCTCGTGCTGATCTTCGGCGGCTGGGGGCTGACCACCGGCCTCACGTTCTGGGCGGCCGTGATCAAGCGCGTGAACATGATCGCGGGCCCCGATGAACAGGGCCGCTTCTTCGGGCTGCTCGACGGCGGCCGCGGGCTGGTCGAGGCGCTGCTCGCGACGATCGCGATCACGCTGTTCGCCTACGTGACGCAGGCGCACGGCGGCACCGACGCGGCCGGTTTCAAGCTCGTCGTGCACCTGTACGCAGGCTTCTGCATCACGCTCGGCGTGCTGCTGGCGCTGGTGAAGGATCCGGCGCGCGCGGGCGACCGCGCGACGGCGACGAAGCGCCGAGGCAGCGTGCTGACCGACCTGAAGACGCTCGCGGCGATTCCCGAACTGTGGCTCGTCGCGGCGATCGTGTTCTGCGGCTACCAGGTGTTCTGGGCGACCTACAGCTTCTCCGCCTACCTGCACGAGGGCAATTTCGGGCTCAGCGCGACGGCGGCCGGTTTCATCACCACGCTCAAGCTGTGGATGCGCCCGATCGGCGGCATCGGCGGCGGTTTCCTCGGCGACCGCGTATCGAAGGTGTCCGTGCTGTTCTGGGCGCTCCTGCTCGCCGCGCTGTCGCTGGTCGGGCTGATCGCCGCGCCGCCGCACAGCCCGCAGGCGATGCTCGTCGTGCTCGTGCTGTTCATCGGCATCCTCACCTACGCGATCCGCGGCCTGTACTGGTCGCTGCTCGACGACTGCAAGGTGCCGACGCATTGCGCGGGCCTCGCGATCGGCATGATCTCGGTGCTCGGCTATTCGCCCGACGTATTCGTGCCGCTGATCAACGGCTACGTGACGCAGGCCTATCCGGGCGCGCACGGCTATCAGCTCTATTTCGGTTATATCGCCGCCGTCGCGCTCTGCGGCGCGGGCGCCGCCGCGTTCCTCAAATACCGTCTCAAGGAATCCGCATGAAGATCGTTTCGCTCGAAACCCATATCGTCGCCGTGCCGCCGCCGCATATCGGCGGCATGTACTGGATCTTCGTGAAGCTGAAGACCGACGACGGCATCGAAGGCGTCGGCGAGATCTACTCGGCGACGTTCCATCCGAAAGCGATGGGCCCGATCATCGACGACGTGTTCGACCGCTACCTGCTGAACCACGATCCGCACCACGTCGAGCGGCTGTTCCGCCAGACCTATTCGAGCGGCTTCACGCAGCGGCCCGACCTCACGATGATGGGCGTCGTCAGCGGCCTCGAAATGGCGTGCTGGGACATCATCGGCAAGGCCGCCGGCAAGCCCGTGTACGAACTGCTCGGCGGGAAGATCCACGATCGGCTGCGCTCGTACACCTACCTGTATCCGAAGAACGCGCAGGGCGAATACGACTACGACGATCCCGACCTCGCGGCCGAATGCGCGGCCGAGAACGTGAAGCTCGGCTTCACGGCGGTCAAGTTCGATCCGGCCGGCCCGTATACGGCCTACTCGGGCCACCAGCTGTCGCTCGAAGTGCTGGACCGCTGCGAGCTGTTCTGCCGCCGCGTGCGCGAGGCCGTCGGCAGCAAGGCCGACCTGCTGTTCGGCACGCACGGGCAGATGGTGCCGTCGTCGGCGATCCGGCTCGCGAAACGGCTGGAGAAATACGACCCGCTGTGGTTCGAGGAACCCGTGCCGCCGGGCCAGGAGGAAGCGATCGCGCAAGTCGCGAAGCACACGTCGATTCCGATCGCGACCGGCGAGCGCCTGACGACCAAGTACGAATTCCACAAGCTGCTGCAGGCGGGCGGCGCGTCGATCCTGCAATTGAACGTCGCCCGCGTGGGCGGCCTGCTCGAAGCGAAGAAGATCGCGACGCTCGCGGAAGTGCACTACGCGCAGATCGCGCCGCACCTGTACAACGGGCCCGTCGGCGCGGCCGCGAGCATCCAGCTCGCGACCTGCACGCCGAACTTCCTGATCCAGGAAAGCATCATGACCTGGGGCGGGTTCCACTCGGAAGTCGTGAAGACGCCGATCCGCTGGGAAGACGGCTACATCGTCCCGTCGAACGAGCCGGGCCTCGGCATCGAGCTCGACATGGACGTCGTGCGCCGTCACACGCCCTATACCGGCGAGCGGCTGCACCTGCAGATGGGCGAGAAGCCCGTCGACGTGAAGGATCTCGCCCCCGCCAAGGGCTGACCGGGAAAAACGCGACCATGACTTACGACTACATCATCGTCGGCGCGGGCTCGGCCGGCTGCATCCTGGCGAACCGCCTCAGCGAATCGGGCCGGCATTCGGTGCTGCTGCTCGAAGCGGGCGAGCGCGACGCGTCGTTCTGGTTCAAGGTGCCGGTCGGCTTCACGAAGACCTATTACAACCACCGCTACAACTGGATGTATTACAGCGAGCCCGAGGCGCAGCTCGCCGGGCGCCAGCTGTACTGCCCGCGCGGCAAGGTGGTCGGCGGGTCGGGCTCGATCAACGCGATGGTCTACGTGCGCGGCCAGCGCAGCGACTACGACGACTGGGCGAACGCCGGCAATCCGGGCTGGGCGTACGACGACGTGCTGCCCTACTTCCGCAAGCTCGAAACCCATGCGGCCGGCGCGACCGATCCGCGGCATCACGGCTCGACGGGGCCGATCCACATCACGTCGATGAAGGCCGACGTGCATCCGATCGTCCACACGTTCCTGAAAGGCTGCGAGCAGTTGAACCTGCCGCGCACCGACGACTTCAACGGCGCGCAGTTCGAAGGCGCGGGCATCTACGACCTGAACACGAAGAACGGCGAACGCTGTTCGAGCAGCGTCGCGTACCTGCGGCCCGCATTGCGCCGCGCGAATCTCACGCTGCGCCCGGGCGTGCTGGTGCGGCGCGTGACGTTCGACGGCACGCGCGCGACCGGCGTGGTCGTGGCCGGCGCGCGCGGCGACGAAACGCTCGTCGCCGCGCGCGAGGTGATCCTCGCGGCCGGCGCGGTCGATACGCCGAAGCTGCTGCAACTGTCGGGCGTCGGCGATCCGGCGCTGCTCTCGCGCCGGCGCGTGCCGCTCGTGCATGCGCTGCCGGCGGTCGGCCGCAACCTGCAGGATCACCTGTGCGTGAGCTTCTATTTCAAGGCGAACCGGCCGACGCTGAACGACGAGATGGGCACGCTCGTCGGCAAGCTGAAGATCGGGTTGCGCTACCTGCTGACGAAGCGCGGCCCGCTCGCGATGAGCGTGAATCAGGCGGGCGGCTTCTTCCGCGGCGCGCGCGACGCATCGGAGCCGAACCTGCAGCTTTACTTCAACCCGCTGTCGTACCGCATTCCGAAGAGCGCGCACGCGAGCATCAAGCCCGAGCCGTATTCGGGCTTCCTGATCGCGTTCAACCCGTGCCGGCCGACGAGCCGCGGCACGATCGAGATCGCGTCGAACTGCGCGGAAGACGCCGCGAAGATCCGCATCAACGCGCTCACCACGCAGAAGGATCTCGACGAGGCCGTGCAGGGCAGCAAGGTGATCCGTGCGCTGATGCGCGCGCCGGCGCTGGAATCGATGACGGTCGAGGAAATCTCGCCGGGCCCGCAGGTCGACTCGGACGAAGCGATGCTGCAGTACTTCCGCGAGCAGTCGGGTTCGATCTACCACCTGTGCGGATCGTGCGCGATGGGACCCGATGCGGCGACGTCGGTCGTCGACGCCTCGTTGCGCGTGCATGGGCTCCAGGCGCTGCGGATCGTCGATGCGTCGGTGTTCCCGAACATCACGTCGGGCAACATCAACGCGCCGACGATGATGGTCGCGGAGAAAGGCGCGGATCTGATTCTGGCCGATGCGGGGCGGGACGAGACGGCCGCGCCGGCAAGCGAGCGGGAACCCGTCGCGCACTGAACGGCCGGCGTGAGCCGGTCGAAAGCCGGTCATGCCTCACGCGGGCATCCTCCTCGCGCGGCAGGTTTCCGATTCAAAGCCGACACACAGGAAAGAAATCAGGAGGCGGCGCGCGATCGCCTTTCTCTCGCGCCGATCGTCATCATGTCCGCCGGTCGGGCTGCGACGAAGCCGTGCCACGCCGCCGACCGGCCCGGCTTTTCCACCGTCGTCGCCGGATTCGCCCCGGCCTTCGCGCTGCTTGCCGTCGTCGTCACGTCGGGCGAGACTCAAGGCGCACCTTCTCTGCCTTGACGCGCACGACGCGGCGTACATCCCGATCGATTCCGGCACGCACACCGGGCCACACCTTGCCGGCGAAGGCCGCGCGCCGCGCGGCCTGACCGGGCCCGGCGCGTCAGTTCGCGCTCGTGCGCTTCTCCACGAACCTGCGCACGTAATCGTCGGCCGGGCGCGACAGGATGTCGTCCGGCGTGCCGACCTGCACGAGCGTGCCGTCGCGCAGGATCGCGATCCGGTTGCCGATCCGCAAGGCCTCGTCGAGATCGTGCGTGATGAACACGATCGTCTTCGCGAGCGTCGCCTGCAGCTGGAGCAGCTGATCCTGCATCTCGGTGCGGATCAACGGATCGAGCGCGGAGAACGCCTCGTCCATCAGCAGCACGTCGGTATCGGCGGCCAGCGCGCGCGCGAGGCCGACGCGCTGCCGCATCCCGCCCGACAGCTCGTCCGGATAATGGTCGCCGTAACCGTCGAGCCCGACCTTCGTCAGCCAGTTGCGCGCCGCCTCGACCGCGTCGTGGCGCTTCTCGCCGCGCGTGCGCAGCGCATACGCGGCATTGTCGAGCACGGTCTGGTGCGGCAGCAGCCCGAAGTTCTGGAACACCATGCTGACCTTGAAGCGGCGCAGTTCGCGCAGCCCGTGCGCGTCGAGCTTGATCACGTCGCTGCCGTCGATCACGATCTCGCCGGCCGTCGGCTCGATCAGCCGGTTGAAGTGCCGCACGAGCGTCGACTTCCCGGAACCCGACAGCCCCATGATCACGAAGATCTCGCCCGACGCGATGCCGAGGCTCACGTCGTTGAGCCCGACGTTGCAGCCCGTTTGGGCCAGCACGTCGGCCTTGCGCTTGCCGCTCCTCAGCAGGTCGAGCACGCGCGCATGCGCGGCCTGCGGCCCGAACAGCTTGTACACGTGTTTGACGTCGATGGTCGCCATGTCTGCCTCCGTTCCTATGCGCGCGACGATTGCGCCGCCTGATTCGAATCGACGCTCGCCGACTGCGCCTTGCGCGGCTGCCGGTACGGCACGCGCGACGCGCCCTTCTGCCGGCGCTGCTGCGCGAGCCGTCGCCGTGCGCGGCGTTCCTGGCCGAAGCCCTGGCTGATCCGGTCGATCACGATCGCGAGGATCACGATCGCGAGGCCGGCCTGCGTGCCCTTGCCGACGTCGAGCGTCTGGATGCCCGCGAGCACGTCCTCGCCGAGCCCGCGCGAGCCGATCATCGATGCGATCACGACCATCGACAGCGCCATCATCGTCGTCTGGTTGATGCCGGCCATGATGCTCGGTCGCGCCAGCGGCAGCTGCACGTTCACGAGCAGCTGCCAGCGCGTCGTGCCGAACGCGCGCGCGGCTTCCGTCACGTCCGGATCGACCTGGCGGATGCCGAGGTCGGTCAGGCGGATCAGCGGCGGCAGCGCGTAGATGATCGTCGCGAGGATCGCGGGCACCTTGCCGAGGCCGAACAGCATCAGCACCGGGATCAGGTACACGAAGCTCGGCAGCGTCTGCATCACGTCGAGCACCGGCAGCAGCACCCGGCGCAGCCACGCGCTGCGCGAGGCGAGGATGCCGGCCGGCACGCCGATCGCGACCGACAGCACCGTCGCGACGAGCATCAGCGCGAGCGTCTGCATCAGCTTGTCCCACAGGCCGAAGCAGCCGATCGCGTAGAGCAGCAGCATGAAGAGCGCGCCGAGGCCGATGCGGCGCGTCGCGTTCCACGCGATCGCGCCGACGACCAGCAGCACGAGCCACGGCGGCGCCACGCGCAGCGCGCCTTCGAGCGGCACGAGCAGGTAGCGCAGCAGCAGCGTGCTGAAATGATGGAAGCTGTCGCCGTATTGCGCGACGAAGGTCTCGAGCGCGCTGTTGACCCAGTCGGCGATCGACAGGTGCAGGAAGAAGCCGTTCATGTTGATTCTCCGTCGCGCCGCGCGGGCGCGTGACGGCGGCGGCGGCCGGCGCGGGCCCGCCGCCGCGCGCAGGTTACGCGCCCTTCAGGCTGCCGGCGATCTTCTGCGCGACGTCGGCCGGCACCCACTGCTTCCACAGGTCCGGGCGGGTCTTCAGGAACTGCGTGGCCATCGCCGCGCCGTCGATCTTCTTCGTCGTCATCTCGAGGATCGTCTGGTTCAGGAAGTCCATCGGAAAACGCACCTTGCCGAATACGCCGACGAGATCGGGATTCGCATCGGCGAACGGCTTCGACACGCCGACCGTCAGCCGCGACACCATGTACGACGACGCGCACTGGTGCGTGCTGCTCTCGTCGCGCAGCGTCTTCCAGCATGCTTCGTTATAGGCCGGCATCTTCAGCGCCGTGAACTTGTATTTCGCCATCAGCGCGGCCGGGCCCCAGTAATAGAACACGATCGGCGCGCCGCGCTGGTACGCGGACGCGATCGCCGCGTCGAGCGCCGCGCCCGTGCCCGGATGGAAGTTCGTATACGACTGGTCGAGCTTCAGCACGCGCAGCAGGCGCGTATTCACGCGCTCGCAGTCCCAGCCGGTCGGGCAGTTCAGGAAACGGCCCTTGTCCGGCTCCTCCTCGTCGGCGAACACCTGCTTGTACTTCGGCAGATCGTCGACCGACACGAGCCCGGGCGCGACCGGCTTGAGGTTGCGCGCCGGATCGCCCTTCACCACGTATTCGGGCACGAACCAGCCTTCCGTCGTGCCGCCCGGCAGCGTGTCGCCGATCAGCTTCACGGAACCCGACGCGACGGCCTTCGCGGTGATCTCGCTGCGGCCCGTCCACTGCTCGGCCCAGATCTGCAGGTCGTTGCGCGCGAGCGCCGTTTCGGTCGCGGCCGTGCTGCCCGGCACGACGTCGGTCTTGCAGCCGTACCCCTTCTCCATGATCTGCCGCAACACCTCGGTCGCGAACGATCCGCTTTCCCACGTGATGCCCGCGAAATGGACCGTCCTGCCGTCGGCGCACGCGCCGCCGGCCGCGTGGGCCGCGGGCGCGGACAGGATTGCCGCGGCGGCGAACAGGACCGCTTTCAGTCGTCGAATCTGCATGGTGGGTTGTCTCCAAATCGAATCTGTTGTTTGTGCGTCGCGGCATGCGCGGCGACCGGCGAATCGCAAATCCATCCACGTCCGGTCAGTCTGCATGTTTCCGCCGCCAAATTGTTTAGGGAAACGAGTAATTCCGATCATTGCAATCGGCGCCGCCAATCAATATCGGAACGCGCTGTCAGGCCCGCCGGACGGACTTCGCGGCCAATTGTAAGCAAGCGCGCGCGGTCCGGCGCGGGCGGTATCGCGCCCCGGTTCGACGGCGGCCCGGCCGGCCTTGAAGCACGGCCGCGCGCATGCCGTCTTGGCCGTCGAAGCCGCCCGCCGGCCCGCCATTGGCGATCCCGATCCCACCCATCGAAATTACTCGCTTTCGCTTCATTTTCGGCTTGGGAAGAATGCCCGGTGTCATCGGAGGAGACACGGCCCGACACCGTCGGTCGCCGCGCCGCCGCGCCTTGCGCGCGTCCGGCGCCGCGCCCGCTGCGCCGGATCGCCCCGGATGACGGGACGCGCCTCGCCGGACGCGCTCACGACAATCGATACAAGCTGGATATCCCGGAGATCTCTCAATGAACAAGAAACTGACGGCGCTCGCCGTAACGGCGGCATTCGCCTCGCCGGTGTTCGCGCAAAACAGCGTCACGCTGTACGGCGTGATCGACGAAGGCCTGAACTACACGAACAACGCCGGCGCCGGCCACGTCTACGAGATGGCGAGCGGCTACGCGCAGGGCAGCCGCTGGGGCCTGAAGGGCAGCGAGGATCTCGGCGGCGGCATGAAGGCGATCTTCCAGCTCGAAAACGGCTTCGACGTGAACAGCGGCCGGCTCAACCAGGGCGGCCGCATGTTCGGCCGCCAGGCGTACGTCGGCCTGAGCCAGGCGCAGTACGGCACGCTGACGTTCGGTCGCCAGTACGACTCCGTCGTCGACTATCTCGCGCCGACCACCGCCAACGGCAACTGGGGCGGCTACCTGCTCGCGCATCCGTTCGACAACGACAACACCGACAACTCGTTCCGCCTCGACAACACGGTGAAGTACGCGAGCCCGAACTTCAGCGGCTTCCAGTTCGGCGGCGCGTACAGCTTCAGCAACAGCACGAACTTCTCGGACAACCGCGCGTACAGCTTCGGCGCGCAGTACCAGAACAACGGGCTGCTGATCGGCGCCGCGTACCTGCAGGCGAACCATCCGGGCGACGGTTCGGCCGGCGCGATCACCGCGAACGACGCGAGCTACATCGCCGAGCGCATGCGCGTGTTCGGCGCGGGCATCAACTACACGTTCGGGGCCGCGACGGTCGGTTTCGCGTACACGAACTCGAACTACAAGAACCCGACCGGCAACGGCTACCTGAGCACGCCGGGCGCGATCATCGCGCCCGGCGCGACGGTCAGCGCGATCAAGTACCAGAACTTCGAGCTGAACGGTTCGTACCAGATCACGCCGGCGTTCATGGTCGGCGCGCAGTACGTGCTGTCGCTCGAAAAGTACGACGCGTCGACCGGCGACGCGAAACCGAAGATCCACTCGGTCGGGCTGATGGCCGACTACAACCTGTCGAAGCGCACCGACGTGTACTTGCAGGCCGCGTACCAGCACGTCGCGGGCGACAAGACGAACTCGATCCTCGACCAGGCGTTCATCCCCGGCACCGACGCGCCGTCGTCGACGTCGAACCAGGTGGCCGTGCGCCTCGCGCTGCGCCACAAGTTCTGACGCGCCCCGGTTCTCCGTTCTTCACGCGACGCCCGCGCCGGTCGGCCCGAGGTGTCTTTGTCCGCCCGCAGGCGTCACGCCCGCGGGCGGCTTTTTCATGGATCGCCGGCAGCAGAGCGCCCGATCGCTTCGTCGCACGCTTGAGGGAATGGGAGACGGTCGGCGCGGGACGGTATCGTCCGTTCGCGAGGCCCGCCCCCGCATCGACGCGGCGCCCCGCGATCCGGCGACAGTCGAACCCGGTCGGCCCGGCAGGCGTGATTCAACTTCGGATGTCTCGTCATCGATTCAACGACGGCAGCGATGCGCGTCACCTCCACGCGATGTCACGTCGCAAGCGCCGCGACGCGTTTCGTGCTGCCCGGGGAACGCGCCCGGCCCATCCGACGAACGCGCTCAGATCACCTCGAAACGCAGGCCCGCATCGCGCGTCAGGCGCGCGATGAAACGGTCGTCGAACATCGTGGCCGGCGTCCAGAAGCCGCCCGCGCGGCCGACCTTCGCGCCGTCCTTGACGTGGTCGACCGCCAGGCTCAGCACCGCCTGCCCCAGCATCTTGCCGGTGGAGCCGTAACCCGGATCGCGGTCGCCGGTCACCTTCACGCGCATGACCTGGCCCGCGTCGCCATGCCCCACGAAGCGGATATCGTAGCGGCCGGCCAGCTGCGCTTCCGGGCTCGGGCCTTCGCCGGGCTTCGGCAGCAGGAAGCGCTCCATCAGCGTGCGCACGGGCTTGACGACGACGCCCGCCATGAACGCGCCGAGGCCCGCCGTCATCGCGAGCGCCGCCAGGCGTCCCTTGAAACCGGCCCCGGTCAGCATCGCCTCGTCATAGGCGAAGCGGCCGCCATACGCATTTCCCGACAGCGCATTGGAACGATGCACGACGCGCTCGTTGATCGCCGCCATGACGAACGGCGCGATCCACGCACCGAAATCCGCATCGAAGCTCGCGCCCTTGAGCATGCGCTGACGCACCGTGAAGCCGTGCCCCTCGGGGCACAGCGCATAGGGATTCAGCAGCGCCCTGCGCAACTCGGGATCGGCCGTCGCCTCCCTGACGACGTTGATGAGGCTCGCCACCGTGCCGCCCGACGCGCCGCCCTTGAGCGTCCTGACGCGCATCTTGACGCGGGTCGCCGGCACGCCCCATGCGCGCAGCGCCTGCTGCTGCAGGAAATACACGCCCAGGTCCGACGGCACCGAATCGAAGCCGCAGCAATGCACGATGCGCGCCCCCGATTGCCGCGCCGCGCTTTCGTAGCGCGCGATCATCCGCCGGATCCACTGGGTCTCGCCGGTGAGGTCGCAATAGTCGGTGCCGCTTTCCGCGCAGGCCTTCACGAGCGGCTCGCCGTACAGCGCATACGGCCCGACGGTGGAGACCACCACCCGGGTCCGCGCGCACAGCGCGCGCAGCTGCGCGTCGTTCCCGGCGTCGGCGACGATGACGGGCAGGGACCGGCCCGCCTCGCCCAGCGCCTGCCGGACGTTCGCGAGCTTCGCCTCGGCGCGGCCGGCGATGGCCCAGCGCGGCGCATCGGCCTGCCCCGCGAGATGCTCGGCCAGGTAGCGGGTCAGGATCTGGCCGACGAAGCTGGTGGCGCCAAACACAACGAAATCAAGATCCGGAGCGGTCATCGAGGATTCCTTGCGAAGTGCGGGAGGGACGGCCGGCACGGCGGCCGCGCGCTCAGTGTCCGGCAGGATCGAACGCCGTCAGCGGCATCGGCAGGTCGAGCACGAGCTGCGCATCCTTGACCACGTCCAGGCGAACCCGGGTGGCGGCGCCCAGCCCGTTCAGCAGCTGGCTCAGCGGGCCGCCGCCGCGCGTCAGCCTGACGTCGCGCGGGAGCATGCGCTGCGCGAACGATAGCATGTTGGTCCGGACCGAGGTCTGGTGCCACGCGCCGTCGATCAGGTGGATCATCGTCGTGCTCGCCATGTGGGACTGCGGCGCGACCTCGCGCAAGGCCGGCAGCGGCGCGCGCAGGATCAGGTCCGGGGTGCCGTCGGGCGCGGCGATGGACGCGTTCACGTCCGCGCCGATGGCCACGTCGATCGCGGCCCGCCATTTCGGCAGCTGATAGCCGTGCACGCCGCGCACCCGTGCGATCTCGGTCGTGACGGGCAGCGCCAGCACGTGCGCGCAGAAGCTGCGGCGCCGCATCGACTGCAACAGTTCCCGCGCATGCGAGCCGCGCGCGCCCGGCCGCCGGATCACCACCGCGACCGACGCTTCGTCGTAGGGATCGTTGTCGCAGACGGCATACGAGAAGAAAGTCAGCGCCACCAGTCCATGGCCGGGAACCGCGCGCAGCGGTTCGAGCGGCGCGGGCAGCGTGGCGCGCAGCCGGTCCAGCGGCGCGAGCATCAGCAACTGCACGCTGCCCGCGCGGTAATAGAAGTTCGGCGCCCAGGTCGGGCCGATCCGCGATGCCGCCAGATGCTTGGGTATCCTGCGGAAATATTCGATGTTGCCGGCGGCGGGATCCCGCGCCACCTCGTCGAGGTCCGGGTTCATCCGGAAGCGGTCGTAGTAACCGCCCGCCGGCACCTCGACCTGCTGCGCACCGAATTCGACCTGAGTGAAACGCCCGTCCCTGTCCATTGAAGTTCCTCGCCGAGTGCCCCGGCGTCCCGCCGGTCGGTCACCGTCGACGCCCACTCTAAGATTGAACACGGCTTCAAGGTCAAGCGTTCCGGGGCGCATCGACGCACGGCATCCCACCCTTGAAAAAGACGCTTGACCTTGAAGCTGACTTCAAACCTAAAGTCGAGCCACGATCACACGAGGCCCTCTGCCATGAACGTATTCGACACCCTGACGCTCCCCAACGGGTCGAGCATTCCGAACCGCATCGCCAAGGCCGCCATGGAGGAAAACATGGCGGACGCCGACCACGGGCCGTCGGAACGGCTGATGCGCCTGTACGAGGCCTGGGCCGAGGGCGGCGCGGGCCTGCTCATCACCGGCAACGTGATGGTCGACCGCCGCGCGATGACGGGGCCCGGCGGCGTGGTGCTGGAAGACGACCGGCAGCTCGACAAGTTTCGCCGCTGGGCCGCGATCGGCCGCGCCCGGGGCGCGCAATTCTGGCTGCAGATCAATCATCCCGGCCGCCAGATGCAGGCCAACCTGGGCCAGGAAACCTGGGCGCCGTCGGCCGTGGCGATGAACCTGGGCAAGATGTCCAAGTACTTCGGCACGCCGCGCGCGATGACGCGCGACGTCATCGACGACGTGATCCGGCGCTTCGCGCGCGCGGCGCAACTCGGCGAACAGGCCGGCTTCACCGGCGTGGAGATCCATGCGGCGCACGGCTATCTGCTGAGCCAATTCCTGTCGCCGCTCACCAATCGCCGCACCGACGAATGGGGCGGCTCGCTGGAGAACCGGGCGCGCCTGCTGCTGGAGATCGTCAAGGCGGTGCGCGCCGTGGTGTCGCCCGGCTTCGCGGTCGCGGTGAAGCTCAACTCGGCCGACTTCCAGCGCGGCGGCTTCAGCGTCGACGATGCGCGGCAGGTGGTGATGCTGCTCAACGGGCTCGGCGTGGATCTGGTCGAGTTGTCGGGCGGCAGCTACGAAGCGCCGGCCATGCAGGGCGAGGCGCGCGACGGCCGCACGCTCGCGCGCGAAGCCTATTTCGTCGAGTTCGCGCGCGACCTGCGCACGGTGGCGAAGATGCCCGTGATGGTCACGGGCGGCATCCGGCGCCGGCCGGTGGCCGAGCAGGTGGTGCACAGCGGCGTGGACATGGTCGGCATCGGCACCGCGCTCGCCCTCGATCCGTACCTGCCGCGCGACTGGCGCAAGGGCAAGGACAACGCGCCCGCGCTCGCGCCGATCACCTGGAAGAACAAGGCGCTGGCCTCGCTCGCCAACATGGCGAGCGTCAAGTTCCAGCTGCGCAAGCTGAGCCGCGGCCAGACGACCGATGCGCATGTCGCGCCGTGGCGCGCGCTGGTGCTGCAGGAAGTGGGCAATGCGTGCCGCACGCGCCGCTACCGGCGCGCGATGGCGCGGTTGGCCCGGCATTGATCGGAAAGCGACGCCCCGCAGCCCGGGGCGTCGCACCGTCAATCCCCGCCGACGCGCGCAACACGCGCCGGCGGCCGCCCGGGATACCCCGGCGCGTATCGTCCATCAGCCGATATCCGGCCCTTTCGGGATGAATTCAAGCATGATGTCGGGAACGATCACGGGGTCGATTCTTAATTGGAACTTGTCTCTGGTAGCCGGGTCGGGAATCAACATTTTCACGCCGTCGGTAATGATAAATTGATTCAGCGCCCCCGCTATCACGATCACCGCGCCATCCGACAGGGCGGTACCGCGCGGACAACGATCGACCAGGTAATCGTTTATGCTCACCGTGGGCGACTTGAACAGGTTGTTGAAGGTCCTGAGGTTCGGAACATGACGCAGTTCCCCCTGCAGCACCAGGTAGATCTTCTGGTCGGCAGGGACGCTGTGCGTCACGAGCAAACCATCGTAGATGTGCCAGTCGACATCTTCGATCACGTCGTCGATCTTGGCCAGCACCGCTGTCGCATCGACATTCCTTTCACGTCCTGAAATCTCGCTCATTGCGGTTCCCCTTTCAATTTATTAATTACATTTCCGCTTCATTTCTCACGAAACGGCAGATACGAATATAGAAATCGTTAAACCATTTACCAAGTCGAAAAACAAAAAAAGCGCATCGCTTTCAATTGCTTCAATTCGATTAAATTTATCTGACGATCGGATTTCCCATTCCCGATCACGGGCGCATGCGGACCCGTGCATCCCGCGCATCGCAGGCATGCGCCGCGCGGCATCGCCGAACCCGCCGCGCCCGCCTAGACTGGCTCCACCCTCATTCCCCGGAGCCCGACCCATGTCCATCGCCGTCGCGGCGCATCCCGCCGCCCCACCCGTCGCCGGAGGATCCGCGCCGTGAGCGGCACGACCCTCCACCTGCCCTCCCGCCGCGCCCGCCACCCAGCCCCGTCCCGCCAGGAAGCCCGCCCGCCCCTGCCCCAGCCGTTCGACGCCCGCATCGCGCTCGGCCTGTGCGGCGTGCTGCTCGCGGTGATGTGCGCGCAGATCAACGACCGGGTCACCGCCGCCGCGCTGCCCGACATCCGCGGCGTCTTCCATGTCGGCCACGACGACGGCAGCTGGCTCACCGCGCTCTACGAGGCCACCCAGGTCGCCGCGATGATGTTCGCGCCGTGGTGTTCGGGCACCTTCTCGCTGCGCCGCTTCACGATCGCGATGACGGCCGCGTTCGCGCTGCTCGGCGTGTTGTTCCCGTTCGCGCCGTCCCTGCCCGCGCTGTACGTGCTGCGCGCGCTGCAAGGCTTCGCGGGCGGCTGCCTGCCGCCCATGCTGATGACGGTCGCGCTGCGCTTCCTGCCGCCCGGCATCAAGCTCTACGGCCTCGGCGCCTACGCGCTCACCGCCACCTTCGCGCCCAACCTCGGCACGCCGCTCGCGGCGTTCTGGACCGATCAGGTCGGCTGGCGCTTCGTGTTCTGGCAGATCGTCCCGCAGGCGCTGCTCGCGATCGGCCTCGTCGCCTACGGCCTGCCGCAGGATCCGCCGCGCCTCGAACGCCTGCGTCAGTTCAACTGGCGCGGCGTGCTGCTCGGCTTTCCCGCGATCACGCTGCTCGTGATCGGCCTGTCGCAGGGCACGCGGCTCGGCTGGACCGATTCGCCCGTCATCTGCCTGCTGCTCGCCGGCGGCAGCGCGGCGCTCGTGCTGTTCTTCGTCAACGAGTGGTTCCATCCGCTGCCGTTCTTCCGGCTGCAGCTGCTCGCGCGCCGCAACCTCTGCTTCTCGCTCGTCGCGCTCGCCGGCGTGCTGGTGATCCTGGTCGGCGCGCTCGGCGTGCCGTTCGGCTATCTCGCCGAGGTGCACGGCTATCGGCCCGCGCAGAGCGCGCCGCTCGCGCTCGCGGTCGCGCTGCCGCAACTGATCGCGCTGCCCCTGGTCACCGCGCTCTGCAACCTGAGGCGCGTCGACTGCCGCTGGGTGCTCGCGCTCGGCTTCGTGCTGATCGGCCTGTCGTGCTACGCCGGCACCCGCCTCACCGCCGACTGGCAGCGCGACAACTTCTACCTGCTGCAGGCGCTGCAGGTGCTGGGCCAGCCGATGACGGTCGTGCCGCTGCTGATGCTCGCGACCCACGGCATGTCGGCCGCCGAAGGCCCGTTCGCCTCGTCGTGGTTCAACACCGTGAAGGGCTTCTCGGTGGTCGTCGGCGGGGCCGTCACCGAAGGCTTCATCACGATGCGCGAACACCTGCACTCCGCGCACCTGATCGATCGGCTCGCCGCGAGCCCGCAGGCGTTCGCGCTCGCGCGGCACGATCTGTCCACGCGTCTCGGCCTCGATCACGATGCGTTCCTCGCCGTGCTCGATCGCCGCGTGCGCGAACAGGCGCTGGTGCTCGCCTCCGCCGACATGTACTGGCTGATGATCGCGCTCGCCGCCGCGATGCTCGTGCTGATCCCGTTCGTTCCCACCCGGGTCTATCCGCCCGGCGCGGGAGCGCCTCCCGCCGCATCCTGAAGGTTTCCTCATGTCCCAACTCATTTCCCGGCGCCGCCTGATGGCCTTCGCCGCCGTCCTGGCCCTCGCCGCCGCGTGCGCCGCGCTCACCGGCATGGTCGGCAACACCACGCGCGAAGCCACCGACGACGCGTTCGTCGCCGCCGACTTCACGCTCGTCAGCCCGCGCATCGCCGGACAAATCGCGGCGCTGACGGTCGACGACAACCAGGCCGTCAAGCGCGGCCAGCTGCTCGCGCAGATCGACGATCGCGACTACGCGGCCGCGCTCGAAGCCGCACAGGCCGACGTCGCGGTCGCGCAGGCCGCGCTCGATCACGCGTCGACCCGCCTCGTCCAGCAGCGCGCCTCGATCGCGCAGGCCGATGCGGGTCTCGCCGAGAGCCGCGCGAACCACGCGTTCGCGCGCGCCGATCTCGAACGCTACGCCGATCTCGCGCGACACGGCGCGGGCAGCACCCAGAGCGCGGAGCAGGCGCGCGCCCGCGCCGACATGTCGGCGGCCGCCGTCGCGCGCGACAGCGCGGCCTCGACGGCCGCGCGGCAGCAGGTCGACGTGCTGAACGCGCAGCGCGCGCAGGCCGAGGGCACCCTGCAACGCGCGCGCGCGGCGCTCGATACGGCGCGGCTCAGGCTCTCCTACACGCGCATCGTCGCGCCCGTCGACGGCGTGGTGGGCCAGCGCGCGGCGCGCGTCGGCGCGTATGTGACGCCCGGCAGCCCGCTGCTCGCGGTGGTGCCGCTGCGCGACGCCTATGTGATCGCCAATTTCCAGGAGAACCAGCTGACGCGCGTGCGCGCCGGACAGCGCGCGCTGGTGCGCGTCGACACCTATCCGGATCGGCGGTTCAGCGGCAGCGTCGACAGCATCGCGCCCGCCACCGGCGCGACCTTCGCCGCGATCGCGCCCGACAACGCGACCGGCAATTTCACGAAAGTGGTGCAGCGCATTCCGGTGAAGATCGTGCTCGATCCCGGGCAGGCGGCGCGCGAGCCGCTGCGCGCCGGCATGTCGGTGGTCGCGGAGATCGACACGGCCTCGACGCCCGCGGGGAGAACGTCGCGATGAAGCCGCTCATCCGCGCGCTCGCGCTCGCTTCGTGCGCGACTTCGCTCGCCGGCTGCATGATGGTCGGTCCGGATTTTCAACGCCCCGATGCCGTCGCGCCCGCGCACTGGAATCTCGCGGCACAGGCACACGATTCGCCGCGCAGCCTCGTCACGTCCGATCCGGTCGAGACGCGCTGGTGGCGTGCATTCCATGACGCGCGGCTGGTGACGCTGATCGAGCGCGCGGCCGCATCGAACCTCGACGTGCAGGCGGCCACCGAGCGCCTGGCGCAGGCGCGCGCGATCCGCGGCGTCACGGACGCCGCCGCGCTGCCGTCACTGAACGGCAGCGCGTCGTACCAGCATGCGCGTTCGAGCCGGCGCGGCCTGCTCGACGTATCCGGGTTGAACGGAGAAACCGACTACAACCTGTGGCAGCCGGGCTTCGACGCCTCCTGGGAACTCGATCTGTGGGGCCGGGTGCGCCGCCTCAAGGAGGCCGCGCGCGCGAATGCGCAGGCGAGCGAGGAGATGCGGCGCGACGTGCTGGTCTCGGTGTTCGCGGAACTCGCGCGCAACTACGTGCAATTGCGCGGCGTGCAGGCCGGTCAGGCGATCCTCCGCGACAATCTCGACATCGCCCGGCATAGCGAGGCGCTCACGCAGATCCGCTTCAAGGACGGCGTCGCGACCCGGCTCGAGGTCGCCGAGGCCACCGCGCAGGTCCGCACGATCGAGGCGCAGCTGCCGCTGTTCGAGGCGCAACGCGCGCGGCGCGTCAATGCGCTCGGCTACCTGCTCGGCGAACCGCCGGGCGCGCTCGACGCGCTGCTCGCCGCGGCCGAGCCGATCCCGGTCACGCCGCCCGTGGTGCCGGCGGGGCTGCCGTCCGAACTCGCCGAGCGCCGCCCCGACATCCGCGAGGCCGAGGCGCGCCTGCACGCGGCGACGGCCGACATCGGCGTCGCCCGGGGCAGCTTCTATCCGCGCATCACGCTGTCGGCGAACGTCGCGCTGCAGGCGATGCATTCGGGCGATCTCGGCGAATGGAGCGCGCGCATGTTCGGCATCGGACCGGCGCTCAGCGTGCCGATCTTCGACGGGGGCCGCCTCAAGGGCCAGCTGGCGCTGCGCACCGCGCAGCAGCGCGAGGCGATGCTCGCGTTCCGGCGCACGGTGCTCGCCGCCTGGCACGAGATCGACGATGCGATGACGGAGTACGCGGCGCGCCAGCATCACGGCGCGCGCCTCGCCGAAGCCATCGCGCAGGATCGCGTGGCGCTCGAACAGGCGCACCGTCAGTACGTGGCCGGCGCGACCGATTTCCTCAACGTGCTCACGGTCCAGCAGGCCCTGCTCAAGGATCAGCAGGCGCGGGTCACGGCCGCGACCGACGAGGCGCTCGCGTTGATCGGCTTGTTCAAGGCGCTCGGCGGCGGTTGGGAGACCGCGTTTCCGGTCGCCGAGGCAGGCGGTGCGCGCGCGGACGCGCGCTGATGCCGGCGCGCGTGTCGTGCGGGAGCCCAGTGCGATCCTTCAGCGAGGGCGTCGACGCGAACCGCGCCGCGCCGCCCGGCACAGCGGCAGGCGGGCCGGGCGGGCGACATGCGCCTCCCGCGCCGCTCGGTCGCGCGCGGTGCGGCGCGGCCGAATCGATGCCGTGCGACGCGAACCCGCCGCATACGCGCGTCATGCACGCACGCGCGGCGGGCCGTGACGGCCCGACGGCCGCCCCGCGCCCGCTGCGCCACGCGGTTGACCCGCGTCGCATGGGCCCCCTAGAATGCCTGCAAAGCCGCCTCCCGGCGCTTGCCGCATCATCCAGGAGTCCGCAGCGTGCTGGACCATTCCGCCCGCCCCGGCGCCCGTGCGCGCCGCCCGATTCTTTCCGCGCCTGTCGTCCGCCTGTGCGCCGCGCTCGGCGCGACCCTCGCGCTGCTGGGCGGCTGCGCGACCCAGCCGCCCGCCACGTCGCTGCCCCGCAGCGTCTCCCACGCCCTGCCCGCCGACGCCGCGACGCCGCTGTCCGGCGCGCTCGCCGCGCCGATGCGCGCGCACCCGGGCGAATCGGGCTTCCGCGTGCTCGACACCGGCACCGAGGCGCTGCAGATGCGCATCGCGCTCGCGCGCGCGGCGACCCGCACGCTCGACATGCAGTACTACATCGCGGCCGAGGACACGACGGGCAAGCTGCTGCTCGGGGCCGCGCTGTATGCGGCCGACCACGGCGTGCGCGTGCGGATGCTGGTCGACGACCTGAACTTCAAGGACATCGATCAGGTGATGGCGTCGCTGAACACGCATCCGAACCTGGAGATCCGCGTGTTCAATCCGTTCGGCGCGGCGCAGCGCGGCATGTTCGCGCGCACCGCGAACCTGTTCACGAAGATCGACCGCTTCACGCGCCGCATGCACAACAAGGCGATGATCGCGGACAACCAGCTCGCGATCGTCGGCGGCCGCAATCTCGGCGACGAATATTTCAGCGCGAGCCCGACGCTGCGCTTTCGCGACCTCGACGTGCTCGCGGCCGGCCCGGTCGCGCGCGACGTATCGGCGAGCTTCGATGCCTATTGGGCGAGCAGCAGCGCGTATCCGCTGAGCGCGCTGAACCACCAGCGCTTCGACCCGCATGATCTCGACGCGACGCGCGACGCGCTGCGCGCGCATTGGCGCGCGAACGCGGCTCCCTACGACGCGAAGCCGCTGAATGCGACGCCGCTCGCCGCGCAGATCGAGCGAAACGAACTGGGGCTCGTGTGGGCGCCGGCCGAATTCAAGGTCGACTCGCCGGACAAGATCGCACGGCCCGACGCGGCCTATCGCAGCCCGCCGATGCAGCGGCTCGTCGACCTGACCCAGGCGGCGCGCAGCGAATTCCAGGTGTTCTCGCCGTACTTCGTGCCGCACGACGCGGGCGTGGCCGCGCTCGGCGCGCTGACCGCGCGCGGCGTGCGGGTGGCGATCCTCACGAATTCGCTCGCGGCGACCGACGCCGTCGCCGTGCAGGCCGGCTATGCGCCGTATCGCGCGCCGCTGCTGCGGCGCGGCGTCGAGCTGTATGAATACAAGCCGGAGCAGGGCCCGCGTCCGCTGAACATGTTCGGCTCGCGCTCGCGCGCGAGCCTGCACGCCAAGGCCTATGTGATCGACCGCGAGATCCTCGTGATCGGCTCGATGAACCTCGATCCGCGCTCGGCGTACCTGAACACCGAGATGGCGCTGGTGATCCACAGCCCGGCGCTCGCGCGCCAGGTGGCGACGCTGTTCGACCAGGTCAGCGCGCCCGCGATCAGCTACCGCGTGACGCTGGCTACGCCCGAGGCGCGCGCGCAGCCGGGCGCGACCGCTTCGCCGCTGGTGTGGACCGACGTCGAGGACGGCCAGGTCCACACGTACCACGTCGATCCGCAGGCCGGCCTGTATCGCAACCTGCTGACCGGCCTCGCCGTGCTGCTGCCGATCGACGACCAGCTCTGAGCGGGCCGCGCGCGCCTACAGCGCGGCGCGGATCTTCACCGCGAGCGCTTCGAGCTGCGCCGCGTCGGCCATCTCGCGCGCATGCATGCGCAGGTCCTCGCCGCGCCAGCGCGGAATCAGGTGGAAATGCACGTGCGGCACCGTCTGGCCCGCCGCCGCGCCATTGAACTGGCCGATGAACAGGCCGTCCGGTTCGAGCGTCTTGCGCAGCGCGATCGCGAGCTGCTTCGCCATCTTCATGCAATCGGCCGCCGCGGCTTCCGACAGCTCGTAGAACGTCTCGGCCGCCTCTTTCGGCACCACCAGCGCATGGCCCTCGGACTGCGGCATGATGTCCATGAAGGCGAGCGTGGTGTCGGTCTCGCACAGCTTGATGCACGGAATCTCGCCGCGCAGGATCTTCGCGAAGATATTGGATTGGTCGTAGGCCATCTGGGTCTCCCGGTGTGAAATGCAATCGACAGCGATCAGGGATGTCGATTCTTACCGGTCGCGGCCAATCCCGCAAGCCACGCCGCGCAATCCGCGTCAGCGCGGCGCGCGCAGCGGGATCGACGGGTCCGCGAGCCGGCGCGCGTCGAGCGGCTCGCCCGCCGCGAGGAGCCGCCGGCTCGCGGCGATCTCGCGCCCCGCGTTGACGGCCGCGGCGGCCGCCGGCACGCCGTCGGGACGCAGCCCGAACACGCAGAACGGGCCTTGCCGCGGATCGCCGCGCAACACGAGCGTGTGCTCCGCCTCGAACACGCCGAGCGTCTGCAGGTTGCAGTCGTACTGATCGGACCACAGCCACGGCCACTCCGCGTAGATCTCGTCGCCGCCCAGCAGGTTCGCCGCGGCCACCGCGGGCTGGTTCTCGGCGACCTGCCACGACTCCACCCGCACATGACGCCCCAGCAACGGGTTGAAATGCGACGTGACCTCGCCCGCCGCGCCGATCGCCGGATCGGCGGTGCGCCCGCCCGCGTCGACGCGAATGCCGTCGGCCGTCTCCAGCCCCGCCTCGGCCGCCAGCTCGACATTCGGCGCCACGCCGATGCCCACCACCACGACCTCCGCGTCGACCGCGCCCCGGTTCGTCTCGATGCGCGCGCCGCCATGCGGCCCGCGCGCGATCCGTTCGGGCCGCGTCGCGCATTGCAGGTCCACGCCGTGCCGCGCGTGCAGCGCGTGCACGAACGCGGCGACCGACTCCGGCACGCCCCGCCGCAGCAGGCGCTCGCCGGGCTCGATCACGGTGACCGCGCAGCCGCGCCGCGTCGCAGCCGCGGCCACTTCGAGGCCGATGAAGCCGCCGCCCAGCACCGCGACGCGCCGTCCCGGCTGCAACGCCGCGCGCAGCGCGTGCGCGTCGGCCAGCGTGCGCACGTAGTGCAGCCGCACGCCCGCCTCGACCGGCCCGTCGAAACGCCTCACCCGCGAGCCGGTCGCGAGCAGCAAACGCGCATACGGCAACGCCACGCCGTCGGCGAGCCGCACCCGCTGCGCGCCCCGGTCGAGCGCGACGGCCGGCACGCCGAGCCGCAACTCGATGCGCTGCCGCGCATACCACGCGGCGTCGCGCACGAACGCGCGCGCAGCGCCGTCCTCCGCGAGCAACGCCTCCTTCGACAGGCACGGCCGGTCATACGGCACCTCCGGCTCCGCGCCCACCATCACGATGCGCGCGGCCGCGTCGCGCGCGCGCAGCGTTTCCGCCGCGCGGCGCGCCGCCTGGCCGCCGCCGAGGATCAGGTACGGATCAGCCGACATCGATGTCCGCCCGGCCGTCCGTGATCCGCACCGGATAGACGCGCACCGCCTCCGTCACGGGCGCGCAGCGCGGCGCGCCGCTGCGGATGTCGATCAGCCCCTGGTGCAGCGGGCACTCGACGCAATCGCCCTCGACGAAGCCGTCTGACAGGCGCGCATGCCCATGCGTGCAGAGGTCGTGCAGCGCATGCAGCGCATCGCCGAGCCGGAACACGGCGACCGGCCGGCCTTCGATCACGCGCGCGGCCGGCTCGCCCTCGGTGAATTCGTCGAGCGCGCCCAGCGGCCGCCAGGTCGCGACGGTGGCATCGTTCATCGGTTCTGTCCTCCAGTGCGTCGGGTTGGCTTCAGATCGGCGTCGCGAGCAGGGTCCGCACGCGCGAGGTGTCGTAGATCACGCGCTTCGCGCGATACCGCAGCCCTTCCGGCGTGCGCGCGACGGTGTCGCGGTAGACGCCCGCCTGATACACCTGCGATTCGCCGTCGCTGCGGGTCTGCACGACCACGTAGCTGCTCTCGGTGTCGATCTCGCCGTCGCGCGTCGCGACGATCGCGAGGCCCGACGTCATGTGCCGGTACGAATGCGCGTCGTAGATGTTCGCGTGACGCAGCGACACCACGCGATCGCGCAGCATGCGCCGGTTCGTGCAATGCATGATCCCGACCGGCAGGCCGAGATCGGCGTTTTCCTTCGGGATGATTTCGTACGTGCAGTCCTCGGTGAACAGGTCCGGCCATTGTTCGAGCCGGTCGTTGTCGAGGTGGCCGATGTAGCGCGACTGCAGCATGTGCAGTTCGAACCACGTCCGGATGTCGTCGCTCATGTCGCGCTCCCGTTCAATAGCCCATCAGTTGCTGGTAGCCGACCCAGAAGCGGCGGATCAGGCTCTCGGTGATCGTCGTGTCCTGCTGGTCGGGATTCGCGCGCGACATCTCGATCACCGAGGTCGCGTCCGGGTCGCGCAGCGTGGCGCGCTGCACCAGCTCCGTCGCCTCGGTGTCCTCCATCGAGATATAGCCGGCCGGGCCGACCAGGTTGGCCTGCTGGATGCGCAGCGCGCGCAGCTCGGGCGTATCGTCCTGGTAGCCGAAGAAGTGGAACACCAGCTCGAAATGATCGGGGCCCTTGGGCAGCAGCTGGCGCGCGACCAGCGTGTTGTGGATCTGCTGGATCACCAGCTGCGGAAAGATCGGCTGAATGTGGTTGGTGGTGTCCTCATCGTATTCGGACACGAGCGCGAGCAGCGAATCGTCCTCGAGCGCGAACCCTTCGTCATACGAACGGATATGCTGCTGACGATACGCGGCCGAGGTGTCGTCGGAGGTCTTCGTCACCGTGATCAGGCTGTGCAGGCCGTGCGTCGCATCGGGAATCGCGCGCGCGCGCATGCCGACCCGGAAGATATTGAAGGTCGTATGAAACAGATGCAGCATGCTCGCGTGATAGGGATCCTTTACGTTCTCGAAATAAAGCTTCCAGTTCGATGACGAATACTGGCGCGTGCAGCCGAGATACTCGATCGGCTTGTGGAAAATGCGATCGATCCACGGCCGCATCTGCGCGCCGAGGTAGTCGGGCAGCGCGCCGACCGTCTCGCTGAAGGTCGCGAACACCAGCCCGCGATAGCTGTCGACGCGCAGCTGGCGCAGGCCGTGCCGGCCCGGGTCGAAGTCGGGCGGCATGCCGCTCATGCCCTTCTGGCCGCGCCGGAACGGCACGCCGAGCAGGTTGCCCGCCGGATCGAAGCTCCACTGGTGATAGACGCAGGTATGCGAACTCGCGTTGCCGCGCGCCTTGCGGCAGACCTGCGCGCCGCGATGCGCGCAGCGGTTCACCCACGCGGCGAGCGCGCCGTCCTCGCAGCGGGTGACGACCACGGGCGTATCGCCGACGAAGGTGCTCTTGAAATCGCCGGGTTGGGGAATTTCCGCTTCGAGGGCGACGAAATTCCAGACCGGACCGCGAAAGATCCGCTCCTGCTCGCGCTCGTAGACCGCCTGGGAACTGAACACCTTGTACGGCACGCGCGAACCGTCGTCGTGCGGAAACCGCACCTCGGCGGCATCGTCGCGCGCCAGCCGGCGCAGGGGCTGCTCGGTCTGTTCCATCGCCTCTCTCCTGATCGTGACGGCACACCGCCGATTGGGAGCGATTGTTGAAAAGACCCGCGCCGCCGTCTATCCGGAAAGTGCGATTGCGGCGCCGCACTATCCACTTCCGGCGGCTTTCTGCGCTAGGATGCTCGGATTCCCATGCCGCCCGGCCAGTCGAACCGGCGCCACGATGCGAGGCAGACGACGATGTCCCCGACCCCATTCGAGCCGCGCGCGCTGCGTGCGCACCGGCTCTTCGAGTCCCGCGATCTCGACGAAACCCGCGAGCGGATTTCGCGCGTGATGCAGCCGCATGCGCTGATGCCGGACAGCCGCCATCCGGGCGCCGCCCATATGGATTTCGTCCGGCTTGGCGGGCTCGGCATCGGCGCGATCGCGTTCGGCGACGCGATGCGCGTGCGCGTCGAGGCGGTGGACGGCTATCACCTGCTGATGTTCTGCCTCGCGGGGCATGCGGAAGTCCGCTCGATGGGCCGGACGGTCGACGTCGACCGGCGCACCGGCGTGCTGTGCGCGCCCGGCGAATGTTTCGACGCGCGCCTGTCTGCGGACTGCGAACAGTTCGTGCTGCGCATCGATGCGGCGGCGCTCGCCGCCTCGACCGGCGAGTGCGGCCCCGCGCTCGAACCGGTGGTGGAGGTCGGCGAGGCGTCGCTGGCCGCGTGGCGACAGCAGCTGATGTGCGTCGCGGGCTCGGCGGCCCTGCTCGGCTCCGCGCAGGCCAATCCGCGCGTCGCGGCGCAGGTCGAGCGCCTGCTGCTCGACCTGCTGGTCGACGGACACGCCTCCGCGGCGGCGGCGGCGCTTCGCGCCGATCCCGCGCCGGCCTTCGTGCGGCGCGCGCAGGATTATGTCGACGCGCATTCCGCGCAACCGCTGCAACTCGCCGATGTCGCGCGCGCCGCCGGCGTGCCCGAGCGCACCCTGCGCGACGGCTTCCTGCGGTTCCGCGGCGTGAGCCCGATGCAGTACCTGCGACAGATCCGGCTCGACAAGGCGCGCGAGCGGCTGCGCGGTGCGCCGCCCGGCTTGCGGATCGCCGATATCGCGCTCGATTGCGGCTTCACGCATCTCGGGCGCTTCGCGCTCGCGTACCGGGAACGATTCGGGGAATTGCCGTCGGGAACGGTCGACGGGCGGCTCTAGCGGAACGGGTCCATGCGCGCGGGGCATCCCGGCGCGGGGCAAGCAGGCCGACGCGCGCCGTCACGCCCGGGTTAACGCGCGCACCACGCGCGCGCGACCTCGCAGAACAGCGCCGTCGTCGCGCTCGCATCATGCAGCCGGCGGCTCATGATGATCGGCGAGGTCGCGACCGGCTCGGCCAGCCGCCGATACACGACGCCGCGCACCCGCAGGCCCTCGATGCTCTCCGGCACCAGCGTCACGCCCACCTGCGCGGCCACCAGCCCGAGCGCCGTCTGCAGTTCGCGCACCTCGTGCACCGCGGCGGGCGCGAGCGCGCCGTCGCGCAGCGCGGACAGCTGCTGGTCGGCGAAGCTCGGGCGCGGCGTGCTCGGATAGACGATCAGCGTCTCGCGCGCCAGATCGCGCAGCATCAGCGGGCGCGCGGGATCGGCGAGCGGATGGCCGTCCGGCAGCACCGCGATCAGCCGCTCCTCGACCAGCACTTCGCGCACCAGCTGCTCGTCGTCGAAGCGCACGCGGCCGAAGCCGACGTCGATGCGCCCGCCTTTCAGCGCGCCCAGCTGCTCGATCGTGAACATTTCGATCAGCGCGACCTCGATCGACGGGGCGCGCTCGCGGAACGCGCGGATCACCTCGGGCAGCGCGCCGTACAGCGTGGACGGCACGAAGCCGATCACGATCCGCGCCGACAACTGCGCGAGCCGGCGCGTCAGCGGCGCCAGCTCGTCGGCCTGGTCGACGAGGCGCTTGGCCTGCGCATAGAACACCCGCCCCGCCTCGGTCAGCTTCAGCGGCCGCGCGGCCCGCTCGAACAGCGGCAGGCCGAGCGTCTCCTCGATCATCTGCAATTGTCTGCTCAGCGGCGGCTGCGTCATGTGCAGCCGCTCCGCCGCCCGGGTGATGTTCATCTCCTCGGCCACCGCGATGAAATACCGAAGCTGGCGCAATTCCATGCATACCTCGAAAGTATGGAAGTAGTCGGAAACGGTGTTGGACGCCGCCGCCCGTCCGTCCCTACCCTGTGCGACACAGGAGGAATCGCATGATAGCAACCGCCACCATCGACCGCGTCGAGACGCTGCTCGTCGACGTGCCGACCATCCGCGCGCACAAGCTGTCGGTCGCGACGATGCACCGGCAAACCCTGGTGCTGGTGCGCCTGCGCTGCAGCGACGGCGTCGAGGGCGTCGGCGAAGGCACGACCATCGGCGGCCTCGCCTACGGCGAGGAGAGCCCGGAGAGCATCCGGGTCAACCTCGACACATATTTCGCGCCGCTGCTGCTGGGCCAGGACGCGACCCGCCCGGGCGCGCTGCTCGCGCGGCTGCGGCGCGCGATCCAGGGCAACCGCTTCGCCCGGTGCGCGGTCGAGACCGCCCTGTTCGACGCGCAGGCGCGCCGGCTCGGCGTGCCGCTGTCCGAGTTGTTCGGCGGCCGCGCGACCGAGACGCTCGAGGTCGCGTGGACGCTCGCGAGCGGCGACACGCAGCGCGACATCGCGGAGGCGGAAGCGATGCTCGACGCGCGCCGCCATCGCGCCTTCAAGCTCAAGATCGGCGCGCGCGCCGTGGCCGACGACGTCGCGCACGTGGTCGCGATCAAGCGCGCGCTCGGCGCGCGCGGCGACGTGCGCATCGACGTGAACCAGGCCTGGCGCGAATCCGACGCGCTCTGGGCCGCGCCGCGCCTCGCGGAGGCGGGCGTGAGCCTGATCGAGCAGCCGGTCGCCGCCGCCAACCACGCGGGCCTCGCGCGCCTGACCGCGCAGGCGGCCGTGCCGGTGATGGCCGATGAAGCGCTGCACGGCCCCCACGACGCCTTCCGGCTCGCGCAGGCGCGCGCGGCCGACGTGTTCGCGGTCAAGATCGCGCAATCGGGCGGCCTGCTCGGCGCGGCGCGCGTCGCCGCGATCGCGTCGGCCGCGCATATCGACCTGTATGGCGGCACGATGCTCGAAGGGCCGATCGGCACGATCGCCTCCGCGCAGGTGTTCAGCACCTTCGATTCGCTCGGCTGGGGCACCGAGTTGTTCGGCCCGCTGCTGCTGACCGAGGAGATCCTGGTCGAGCCGCTGCGCTATCACGATTTCGCGCTGCACCTGCCGACCGGGCCCGGGCTCGGCATCGCGCCGGACTGGGCGCGCATCGAACGCCTGCGGCGCCGCTGAGCCCGCCCCCGACACCCCACACGACACCACAGGAGACGCATGATGAACAGGGAAGCCATCGACACGCTGCTGAAGTCGATCGACGACAGCGCCACCCGGCCCGGCAACGCCCGCACCCGGGCGCTCGTCAACCGCATCGTCCGCGATCTGTTCCAGACGATCGAGGACCTCGACGTGCAGCCCGACGAATTCTGGACCGCGCTCAACTATCTCGGCGAAGCGGGCAGGAGCGGCGAGCTAGGGCTGCTCGCCGCCGGTCTCGGCTTCGAGCACTTCCTCGACCTGCGCCTCGACGAAGCCGAGCAGCGCGCGGGCGTCGCGGGCGGCACGCCGCGCACGATCGAAGGGCCGCTGTACGTCGCGGGCGCGCCCGCGTCGGACGGTCACGCGCGGCTCGACAGCGGCGACGAGCCCGGCGAGACGCTCGTGATGCGCGGCCGCGTGCTCGACGAAACCGGCGCGCCGCTCGCGCATGCGCTGGTGGAGGTCTGGCATGCGAACCACCTCGGCAACTACTCGCACTTCGATCCCGCCCAGCCGCCGTTCAACCTGCGCCGCTCGATCCGCGCCGACGCCGAGGGGCGCTACAGCTTCCGCAGCGTGGTCCCGGTCGGCTACAGCGTGCCGCCCGGCGGCCAGACCGAGCGCCTGCTCGACCAGCTCGGCCGCCACGGCCACCGGCCCGCGCATATTCATTTCTTCGTCTCCGCGCCGGATCACCGCAAGCTGACGACCCAGATCAACATCGACGGCGACCCGTACCTGTGGGACGATTTCGCATTCGCGACCCGCGACGGCCTCGTGCCCGCGCTGCAACGCGCCGAGGGCGCGGCCGGCCGGCCCTATGGCGTCGACGGGCCGTTCGTGCTGATCGATTTCGATTTCACGCTGCTGCGGCAGCGCGCGAGCCTGCCGAGCGCCGAGGTCGAGCGCGCGCGGGCCAGCGCCTGACGCGCCATTCACCGGGAGCCATCGACCATGCTGTTTCATGTGGAAATGACCGTCAACCTGCCCGCCGACCTCGACGGCGTGAAAGCCGCGAGCCTGAAGGCCGAGGAGAAGGCCGTCTCGCAGCGCCTCCAGCAGGAGGGCATCTGGCGGCACCTGTGGCGCATCGCCGGACGCTACGCGAACATCAGCGTCTTCGACGTCGAAAGCCCGCAGCACCTGCACGACGTGCTGAGCCAGCTGCCGCTGTTCCCGTACATGGAGATCGAGGTGCGCGCGCTGTGCCGCCACCCGTCGTCGATCCACGACGACGATCGCTGAGCGCCCCCGCGCGCGGCGCGCCGTAAACGCACGACGCCGCTCCGAGGAGCGGCGTCGATTCCGGCCGTCCTGCCCGGATCAGAAGCTCACGCGCACGCCGGCGTTGCCGCCCACCATCCGCTGGTGCGCGCCGCTCAGGTTGAACCAGTAGCCGGCCGACGCATACACGCTGACCCGCTGGTTCAGGCGCGTCGACACCCCGACGCCGACATGACCGAGCGTCGCGTTCTGCTCGGTCGACACCGTCGCGCTGTTCCCGAACGACACCGTGTCGGAGCCGCCGAAGTAGTGCAGCACGTTCAGGCGCGCATACGGTTCCCAGACGACGCCGGCCGCCGTGAAGGTGCCGAACAGCCGCGCGCCGATCCGGCCGATCACCGAGTTCGCGTTGCCGAACGAGACGCTCGACGTACCGTCGTTCAGGTCGTTGATGTTCGTGTGCTGGAAGATCAGCAGCAGCTGCGGCTCGAACATCAGGCTCTGGGAGAACGGCACGGGCGCGCCGGCCTCGACCGACGCCGTCATCGAGGTGCCGTGCGTCGTCGCGCCGATGTTGTTGTTCGACTTCGGATCGATCGTCATGGTGCTGCCCATCAGCACCGTGTCCGTGTACCAGCCGCTCGGCCCGATGTGGGTCCAGTAGCCGCCCGCGCTGTACGAGTTGATCGACAGGTTGCCGACCGGCAGGCCCTGCTGGCCGAGCGCGAAACCGCTGACGTCGCCGGATGCGCGCGTGAAGCCGAGGAAGAAGCCGTAATGATTGCGATGGCCGCTCGCGGTGCGGTCCGCATACAGATCCTGGCCGACCTGGCCGCCGATGATCGATCCGTCGAAACCCTGGTTCACCGTGCCCTCGTTGGCGAGATTCACGTGATTGCCCCACACGCGCCCCCATGCCGCCGGCACCGGGCCCGTCTCGGACGGCAGCGTCTGCGAGCCGAGGCGGTCGTGGAAGGTGCCGAGCTGCTGCACGCCCATCTCGCGCGCGAGCGACGCGACCTCCGCGTAGATCGGCACTTCGATCCGGTAGGTCGGCACGGGCGTCGGCGGCAAGACGTCCGGCTTGACCGGGCCGACCAGTTGCGAGCGCAGATACCAGCTGTTCGGATCGCTGCCGTTCAGGCCGCCGCGATACAGCGAGTAGGTATAGGCGCCGGCGTCGACCGACGTGCCCTGCGTGAAGGTGCCCGCCGCGGTCGTCGCGCCGTTGAGCGCCTGCACGACCTGGATCCCGTTGCCGCTCGTCAGCGCGCCGCCGCCGCCGACGTTGGTCACCTTGAGCGCGGTGGTGCCGCTCGCCGTGCCGCCGTTCAGCACCAGCTTGTCGGTCGGCGAATTGTCGCCGCCCAGCTTGGCGTTGATCGCGATCGTGCCGTTGCTGCCGAGGTAGTTGCCCGTCACCGTCAGCGTGTTGCCGATCTGCGCGCCGCCGAGGCGGATCACGCCCGCGTTCGTCAGGTTGCCGTTGACCGCGAAATTGCCGGCCGGCCCGCTCGCGAGCTGGGCGAGCGCGTTCGCGACCGCGAGCGTGCCGTTGTTGGTCACGTTGCCGGTCACCGCGCCGTAGCCGCCGAGCGTCGCGCCCGCGTTGACCTGCACCGGGCCGCCGCCCGACAGCGCCGCGTTCGCGTGCGCGGCGTCGCCGACGATCAGCGTGCCCGCGCCGACCGTCGTGCCGCCGCTGTACGGCTGCACGCCGTTGAAGGTCAGCGCGCCCGCGCCGTCCTTGAGCAGCGCGCCCGTGCCGGTGATGCTGCCCGCATACGCGGCGTCGGCCGGCTGCGCGACGTGCACGAGCCCGTTGTCGGTGATCGCGTTCGGCAGGCTCGCCGCGTCGGCCTGCAAGGTGCCGGCCGCGTCGACCACCATCTTGCCGGTATAGCCCGAGTTGTCGCCGTTGAGCACGAGCACGCCCTGCTGCACCTCGGCGAGCGTCATGCCGGACAGCGGCCCCGTCAGGGTCCAGGTGCCGCTGTCCTGCTTGTACAGCGTCTGGAAGTTCGTGAAGGTGCCGGACATCGTGCCGGCCCCCGTGCCGTTCAGCGTGACGAGGTTGTTGCCGCCGCCGCCGTCGAGCGTGCCCGAGATGCTCGATCCGGTGTACAGGTGCAGCGCGTCGTCGCCGCCCATGAAGGTCAGGTCGCCGACGATCTTGCCGCGATTCGTGAAATCGATCGGATCGTCGCCGCCGCCGATCACGCTGCCCGGCGCGATCATCACGCCCGTCGCGTTGTTGACGACGGTGTTCGGGCCGGTCTCGATGAGGTTGTCGAACCAGATCGCCGCGGAATTCGTCGCGCGGATCGTGCCGTTGTTGATGATCGTGTTGTTCGAGCCTTCGGTATTGATCGGCTCGGCCCGCCACAGCTGGCCGTCCGTGCCCGAGCCGGACGAGATCACCTGCGCGCCCTGCTCGATCACGAGTGTATTGCCGTGATACATGTCGATGGTGTTCGAACCGGTGCCGTAGAAGCCCGGATTCGACACGGGCGTGTTCTGCACCAGCGAACCCGAGCCGACCGTGATCGTCGTGTTCTGGCCGACCGAGATCGCCGAAGCGTCGCCCACCACCAGCTGGCTGCCGGGATTGAGCGTGATGGTCGAGCCGGTCGGCGTCGACGAACCCGTGCCGATCGTCGACGTCCACGGCGACGGCGCGGCGGTGTCGCAGACCGTGTTGAGGCCCGTCGTCGTGCAGTTCGCATAGACCGATGCGGGCAGGAACGCCAGCACGGCCGACGCGGCAGTCACCGCGCGCGTCATCGCGAAACCGCTGTCATCTGTCCGTTTACCCGAAACGGACGCGATCGAACGCGGTGTGAGGTTGAACCATGAAGGCATCGGGGCGACGCGCGCCGCAGCTGTCTTCGTGTGCCGTTTCAAACGGCCTCCGATAGATCGCAGCATTTTCTTGTCTAAAGTCAGAAGTTGGAAATTAGTGATCAGAGCGCGGCGAGCTTGTGGCCCGAGTGTCAAATACTTAGGTGTTCTGATTTACGTGCGTTCTGATGCTGGTGCCAAACTACTGACCCGATCCGCATGGGTCAAGAAGAGGGTGCGATGCTGATTGGATTATGTAGGCTGGCTCACATTCGTCGGTGGATAAAATGCAATCGCCGCATTGCACCAATGCAGAAGTGACAATTAAAGCGCAAAAACGATTGTCAAATGAAACGTCCATCCGGTGCACGCGGATTCGAGCGAACCGGTTTCACTCGCCATGGATCGGCGGCGATGGCCTCGCGCTCCACGTTCGCGCGCGCGACGCGCGCCCTGCTGTATGCGGAAAAACGCGGCCAATAGGCGATCAGATACGCGATCGGAATGATCGAGGTGACCGACGACAGCGCGAGTGTCGATGTCAGCAGCAACAGGATCATCATGCTGAAGCCGTCGCTGACCGTGAACGCGAGCACGGCGAGCGCCACGAGCGCGGGGAACAGGCCCATCTCGGTCACGTTGTCCGCGAGGCCGGCGAAGCCCGCGACATTGATGTCTTTGCGCACGAGCCGGATGTACGAGAGGTCGCCGTAGCGCCGCACGATCTCATGCTGATCGATGCCCTTGATCAGATCATCGATGCGCGCATCGAACAGAAATGCATAGCCGCTGAAACGATGGCCGAACGTATCCGACTCGAAGAAATTATGCGCGGCGAGATACAGCGAGAACCCGCACATCGCGGCGCTGAACAGCACCAGCACGATGAGCGGATGCACGCGCCGCACATTGTGCCGGTACGGATACAGCAGCGCGACGATGCCGATCGCCGCCGTCGACTTCGAGAAGCTGATGAAGAAGCCGATCGCATAGATCGCAATCATCTTCCAGGTCGGCTTCTCCGTGTACAGGTAGACGATGAACGACCCGACCAGCAGCGACGAGAAGAAGCCCGCCTCGCGCGACAGGCCCGACACGCGCGAGAAGTAGAACACCTCGAAGAAGTTCGTGTAGGTGAGCGTCGCGTACGGCCCCCACACCATCTCCGAGATCGCCGTCGGCCCGAGCTGGTAGGACAGCGGGCGGTCGACGTAGTAGGTGGTGAACTGCAGGGTCGCGAACGCGACATTGAATACGATCCACGGTTGCAGATACGCGATGCGGCGCTCGTGGGTGTACATCAGGTAGGCGATGCAGATCGCGATCGACGCGATCCGCATCGCCATCGACGGCGAGCCGATCGCGCCCGCCGCCACCGCCAACAGCAACGGGCCGCTCCACTTGCGCGCGGTATCCATCACGAAGCGCGAGAAATCCGGATCGAGGAACGGCACGAAGATGTACAGGTAGATCGTGAAGCCGCCCACCTGCGGGTTCAGCACCACGCACGTGAACAGCATGTAGAACAGCATCGAGACGAATCGGGCGTACATGGCTACCCCTTGCCCTGGACGGCGGCGGGAATCAGGTATTGCGGCATCGGCCCGAGCGTCCACGTGTAGCCCTCGGCCGGCACGACGACGTCGCGCATCGCGCCCTGCCAGTCACTGAGGCGATAGCGGCCCGCCGGCACCGCGACGCGGACCGGGCCGGCCGCCGCCGTGGCGCGCCAGCCGATGAACACGGGCGCGGCGTCGCCGAATTGATAGACGCGCGCCCCGCCCGCTTCGTACAGGGTCCGCCGCCAGGCGCGCGCGCCCAGCGCGTTCGCGAGCACCGTGGCGGCGACATAGGCCGGCTTCGGCGCGAGGTCCGCGCTCAACAGCCCGAAGTTCTTCTCCGAATCGGCCGGATCGACGCCGTCGTCGACGAAGTCATACCAGAACATCGCGACCACCGATGCATAGCGGCGCGACAGCAGGAAGCTGCGCAGCAGGAAGGCAGCCTGCGTCGCATCGGTGAGCGGCGAGTTTGCCGCGCGCGAGGGCCAGCCGAGTTCCGTCACCCACAGGCCCGGCGGCCGCTCGGGCGACGCCGATGCGTGCACCACCCGATCGCGCAGGATGGGCCACACAGTCGGGATGCTGACGGCGGAAAGCGACGTGCCGGGCGTGGGATAGCCGGCGTCCGGATCGAACGGCGTCATGTACGGATGAATGCTGACGCCGTCGAACACGGCGCGCGGCAGCTGCTTCAGCATCGGTTCGGCGCAGTCGCCGCCCGGGCCGCCGCCCGCGCCGCCACCGCCGCACGCGATCACCTGCGCGTCGGGGTCCTGCTGCTTGATCGCTGCCGACGTGCTCGTCAGAAGCGCCGCGTAATCCTCGAGGCGGATCGGGCCGAACGACGGCTCGTTCCATACCTCCCAGTGCCTGATGCGGCCTGCGTAGCGCGCCGTCACGCGCGCCGCATAGCGCGCGAACAGCGCGCGCTCCTTCACCGTGCGCGGAAAGCCCTGCGGCCCCGTGAACAGCCCCGGATACGCCGCCGCATTGCCGTAGTCGAGCGCGACGAGCGGCTTCAGGCCCTCCCGCGCCGCGACGGCGAGGTAATGATCGTAGTCGGGCGGAAACGCGAAGACGCCCGGCGTCCGTTCGATCTGATCCCAGTAGAGTTCATCGCGGAACCAGCTGAAGCCGGCGCGGCGGATCAGCGGCATGACCTGTTCGGGATCGCCGCGATGCTGGCCGAAGTGCGTCGCGACGCCGGCGTCCGGCAAGCCCTCGGCAGCCGCCGGCACCGCGGCCGCGCCGAAACGGCGCTCGGCCAGCACCGCGCCCGCGCGGCTCATGCGCACATCCACCGCGAACCAGCCCGGACGCGGCAAGGCCACGTCGATGCGCAGGTCCGGCTGCGCTGCCGCGCGATAGACGGCGATGGGCGCGTCGAGCGGCGCGCCGTCGCGATCGCGGCCGAGCAATTCGACCGTCACGGTCGCCTCGCCCGCGCCCGGCGGCACCTGGGTCGAGAAGCGCAGCGGCAACGGCCCCGGCTGCGCGAGGATCAGCGAGCCGGGCGCATTGGCGAGCGTCAGCGCGGCGTCCGCCGAGGCGGCCCGCGCCGCCGGCGCGCTCGCCGCGACCAGGACCGCCGCGCCGAACGCGGCCGCGCGGACGGCCCACGACGCGCCGGGCAGCCCGCGCGCGCAGACGCGCAGACGACGATGCGGGAAGACCTTCACGGCTCAGGCGTAGCGCTCGCTGCGCCGGCGCGGAATCGCGTTCAGCACCACGCCGACGACGCACGAGCCGGTGCGGTCGAGCTGCTGCGACGCTTCCGAGATCTCGTTCGCGCTCTGCGCGTTCGGCCGCACCACGAGCACCGAGGAGCCGGCGATCGCGCCGATCAGGTGCGCATCGCTCGCGGCAAGCACGGGCGGCGTATCGACGATGATGATGTCGTAGCGCTTCGCCAGATCGGCGAGCCGTTCGCGCAGGACCGGGGTCGACAGCAACGCCGACGGGTTCGCCGGATAGCGGCCGGCCGCCATCACCGACAGCCCGTCGATGCCGACGCTGCGAATCGCCTCGCGCACGTCGAGGTCGTCGGCCAGCACCTCCGCGAGCCCGGGCCGCAGGGGCTGCCCGAACAAGGCCGCGAGCCGGCCGCGCCGCAGGTCGCCGTCGATCAGCAGGACCCGCTGGCCCGCCTGCGCGCTGAGGGCAGCGAGATTCGCCGCGATGAAGGTTTTGCCGGTTTCCGCCGTCGCGCCCGTCACCGCGAGGATGTTGTTGCTGGTCTGCGCCATGCGGAACTGCAGCGACGCGCGCACGCGGTGCAGTTCCTCGATCGACAGATCGCCGGTACGGTCGGCCGCCAGCAGGAAATGCTGACCCGCCTGACGCGGCCCGATCACTTCCCAATCGTTCGGCCGCTCCGGCTCGATGAGCCGCACGAACTGCAGCCGGTCGAGCTGCGCCTGCCGTTCGCTGTACAGCACGTTGCCGAGCACGGGCGCATTGAGCTGACGTTCGACGACGCGCGGGTTGTCGAACGCGGGCTGCAACTGCGCGCGGAAGAACAGGAACAGCACCGCCACGATGAAGCCGCCCGCCGCGCCGGCCACCACGATCAACAGCCGGTTCGGCTTGAACGGTTCGGCCGGCAGCACGGCCGTGTCGATCAGGTGCACGTTGCCGAGCGTGCCCGACTGCGTGACCATCAGTTCATTCGCCTTGTTGACCATCGCGACGTAGATGTCTTCCGCGACCTTCACGCTGCGGGTCAGATCCGACGTACGGCGCGCCGCATTCGGCAGCGCCTTGAAATGCGAATCGAAATCGGCCTTCTGCTTCTGCAACAGGCCCAGCTGCCGATCGATCACCTGCATCTCCGGCGCCTGATTCGTGAAGCGCGCGGCCAGCGCCGCGCGCTGCACCTGCAGCACGGTGATCTGGCGATCGAGATCGAGGCTCGCCTGGAGGTACGACGACGCCTCGCTCGTCGCCGTCATCGAGTTCGACGACGCGCGGTACTGGCTCAGGCCCGCCTCGGCCTTCGCGAGGTTGTCGCGCAGCGTCGGCAGCTCGCCTTCGATGAACGCGCGGGTCTTGCTCGCCTCTTCCTGCCGCTGCGCGACGTGCGCCGCGAGATACGAATGCACGACGCTGTTCGCGAGCGCCTGCGCGAGCGCCGGTTCCTCGCTCTCGTAGCGGATGTTGACCACGCCGGTATCCTTGCCCGACTCGCTGATCTTGAGACCGCGCAGGAAATACTTCATCGCGCGCTCGTCGCTGTAGCGCGTGACCGAGAAGCGGTTGCCGGGCCGCGCGACCAGACGGTCGACGGTCAACGACACGCCGCCGCCGCTTGCCATGTGCCCGACCTCGCCGTCGAGCAGCGGCCGGCCATGATCGTCCTCGAGGCGATAGCGGCCGTCGTCGAGCACCTTCAGCGCGAGCGGCTTGTCGGCGAGCGCGGGCGGCACGCGCAGCCCGCTCACGCCGATCTCCTCGCCGCCCCATGCGAACGACGACAATCCCGGCACCCACAGCGGCTCGCCGCGCGTCGCGAGCTTCGCCGTCAACGCGCCCAGCAGCGGAAAGCGGCGCGGCTCGACCCGCTGATCGAGACCGAACTCGGCCAGCACGGGCATGAGCACGCGCCGGCTCTGCATGATCTGCATCTCGGCGTCGGTCGGCAAAGTCGCCGGCATCGGCTCCGGCGCGCCGGCCGGCGTGGTGGCGACGAGCGGGTTCGGATTCGGAAAATCGACCTTCACGGTCGCATCCGACGAATACATCGGCGTGGCCAGCAGCGCGTAGACCGTGCACAGCACGGTCGCCGCCGCGACGCAGGCGCCGACGAAACCCATGTGGTCGATCACGAGCCGGACCAGGTCCGACACGGAGAACGCATCCGGGTTGTCGCGCAGACGGATCGGACGCTGGTCGTAAACTTCGGTATTCATCTGCTGCGTGTCCTTGCTCGAATGCACCGTAGCCTGGGTTTATCGGTAAGCGCGGGGCGCGGGGCCCATATCGGAGGCGGCCCGCGCACGGACCGCGGCGCCGCTGCTGCGGCGCGCTGGCTTCGCGTCGGAAGAGTCGGCCGGCCGGGCCGGACCGCCTGTCCGCCCGGTCAGGCCGGGCGCGACGGATGCGCTGCGGAATCAGCGATCGCCAGTTTCACGAGACAGCATGCATTCATTGCGACAAGCCGTCTGTTAGTTGGCGCACAGTAATTGCAGGCGACCAATCGGGGGATTTGTAGCCGATTGTTTCCTGGGGGCGTGGATATCGCGGCGGGCGGTGGGAAAAGGCCCTGCGGCGGGCGTTTGGCGGACGGTCGTCGGGAGGCTGGGCGGCACCCGCGATGCGCGATCGGGCGAGTCGTTCGTGCGGCGGACACGATCCGTGCCGACTCGATATGTGCGCCGGATGACAGAACGCGACGATCGCCTGGAGCAAGGGGCGGACAGTCATGTGAACGTCGCTCGCCGCACGACGTGACGCCCGGATTCACGCCACGATCACTCTGCCACCCCGTGAGGGCTACCTTGCTTTAGCCGGTCTCCCCAAGCTCGTTCGCAAGCCAGGCCTCTGCTGACTCCCGACTTCCGGCAAGCTCGACGAGCACCCTGAGCACGTAGCGCAGCACGGATTCGATATTCGATGCCTTGGCGGCGCGCCACGCCTGCGTGAGCGACAGATTCCTCTCCCGCTCCTCGTTCAACATCGCATGGCACCGGGCTATTTCCGAGTGCGCGTGTGCCGCGCCCGCCAGATCACCGCCCCGCGCGTACAGCTCCAGCGCCGATCGATAAAAAGCCAGCGCCTCGCCCGCATTTCCGGCGCACCGCTCCACATCTCCCAGCGCCTGCTGCGCGTCGCCCTGCCCCTGCGAATCCTGCACCCGGACAAATATCGCCTCCGCCCGTTCAAGCAGGACTCGCGCGTCGTCCCCGTCCTGCTCGATCAGCAGAAGGCCCAGCCCGTACAGTGCGTTCGCCTGGCCCAGGCTGTCGCCCTGCTGCTCATAGAGTGAGAATGCGCGATGGTATTGCTCGCGTGCCGCTTCTCCGTGGCCGAGCCTCCGTTCAAGCTCTGCAAGCGATCGATGTGTATTGGCCTGCCCCTGCCGGTCGCCCGCCTGCAAGAACATCGTCAGCGCACACGCCAGCAGCTCCTGTGCTTCGTCGAATTCCGACAGGCATAGTCCGAGATTACCCAGCGACTGAAGCGTATTGGCCGTGCCCAGCACGTCGCCTGCCGCTTCGTAAAGATGCAGTGCACGCGCGTAAAGCGCCTGCGACGCCTCGGGATTTCCTTGCCGAGTCTCCAGATCCCCCAGACGGGCCAGCATCAATGCCGGTTGCTTCATATGGGGAAGACTCGCGCGCAGAATCTCGGCGGCTGCGGTGGGACGGAACTGCAAGGTGGGATCCAGATGATGGAGCAATGCTTCGAGCACGCCATCCCCCGGCGCCCCCAGCCGCAGTTCCCGGGAAATCATCCGATGCACCGCTTCGAACACACTCAGCAGTTGTGCCCTGGCGCGCAGGCTTTCATCGGTCGAGACGATGCTGTCGGCGGCCTCCGCCAAGCAGTCGAAGTAGGCAAACGCGATCAGTCGAACCTCCGACCAGCACGCCTTGGCGCCTTCGGATGAAAATCCGTCCAGCGCGAACCGCGCCACCGGCGGCAACAGGTGGAACCGGTCGCCGCGCAGCTTCCATACGTGATGCCGGGTCAATGCCTGCCGGGCCGCGTCGGGCCAGCCGCCCGCCTCCTCGAACGCGGAGACCCGGTGGCTGTCGACGCCGTCGGGAAACAGCGCGGCCAGCATCCACAACTGAAGCGCGCCGGGTTGATCCTGCAGCGCATCCTTCGTCAAGCACAGGCTGATCGACAAACTATCGAGCCGCGAATCGATCAGCCGCCCTTCCGCCAACGCCACGCCGACGGATCGCCACCGTGCGACGAGATCCGCGAACGGATACGCATTCCCGAGACGCGCGATCAGGGTAACGCTCAGCGCGTGGCATCCCAAATCGTCCGATACGAACCGACGCAGATCATCGTCGGGCGGCGGAGCGTCGCCCGTCCACAGCTTGCGGAACAACGCCGTCGCGGCATCGAGCGGCAGCGCATCGATCCGGATCGGCCGCGACATCACCCCCGTCAGATCGACGCGCGACGAGGCCAACAGCCGTACGCCCTGGATTTTCTGCACCTCGCGCAGCAGCCGAATGCCATCCTCCTGTTCCGCGACACTCTCCAGGTTGTCGAGGTAGTACAGCCCGGGCACGAGCACCTGGGCCAGGCTGTTCCCGTCGGCGACGTCGTCGACGCCCAGTGCGCGACCCATCAGCCCCGGCAGATCAGCCGGATTCGCTTCATCGGGGACATCGACGTAGAAGGCCGTCTGTTCCGGGCACGCTTTCAGCCATGCCTCCAGCGCCGCCTTGCAGACCTCGGTCTTGCCGATGCCGCCGCATCCCGTGACATGCGCAAACACGACCGCGGAATCGTCGCTGCTGTGAAGGAACGCCAGGACCGCCGCCACTTCGTCGGCACGGCCCAGGACCTCTCCTTCGCGCGGCCGCAGGCGCGCATCCTTGCAGCCGGACAACCTGCCCGGCTGACGCGGCGCGTCGGAGGGCGCGGGCCGGATAGCCTCGGGCGAAGCGGCCGGCGTCGCCGCGCCCTCGTGCGGCGGCGGCTCAGCCTGCGCCTCCCGCGACCTCGGCAGATCCGCGATGAACGCGATCAGCGAGTCATGCACCTGATCGCCCTGCCGCGTTGCCGGTTTGCAGATCGAAAAATGATCCGCGTCAATCGGAATGGGGACTTCGCCCGGCACGTGCGGATCGCTGCTTCCCGCCGGTACGACCATCACACGCGGCCCGGGCAGCCATTTGAGCAAGCGCCGCTGAAGCTCGACGCCGTGGGTTTCGGCGAAACTGCGAACCCGGAACCCGAGTTCGCCATATTGCTTATTGAACTGCCGATTGAGGCTCAGCAGATGCGTATTGTTCGCGGTCAGATCGCCGACCTGCACATTCGTGCGCAGCAGGCCCTTGAACGCCATGGCCAGATTGGCCAGATCCGAACCCTGGTGCGGGGTGGCGAGAAAGACGACGCCCCGGATCCACCGGACCAGGTTCGCATACCGCGCCACGTCGTGCGTCATCGCGTGAACGATGGCGGTCTTGATGACGAGACCGCCCATGCTGTGCCCGACCAGGATCAGCGGCCGATTCCGCAACGCCTTGTGCCCCTCCAGACGATCCAGCACGCTCGTGCCCTGATCCGGCAGCGACATCGCGGCACTGCGCCAGCCGGACAACTTCGCGTCGTAGCCCAGAACCCAGGTATCGCAGCCGCTTTCCTCGCCCACCCAGCGCGGCCAGAGCGTGGTCGGGTCTTTCGGACGGCTCATCCAGGTTTGTTCCGGATCGCCGTCCAGACCGTGCACGAAAATGATGGAAAAAAGCCCCGGCTCTTTGGGTTGGTGAATATTTTTCAGCGAAGGCATGGCATTCCGGTTTGGGTGGGGATCGGGCTCGGCACGTTCGCCTCGATACGCAAACCGATATTATCGGCAGCCGCGGGCATTCCCCTGAGTCTTATCAGGTCGACGCCGATTGTTTCCATGCCCGGATCGGCCTGTCCGCCCACCTCGGGCCCGTGTCTCGCCACATGATCCGCGCCGCCCGGATCACGCGGCCGCCCCGTCACCCCGTCCGATCCCGCGGCAACAAACCATACAACGCGGAATCCGACACCTCGCCGTCCACGAGCCAACGCTCCCTGAGCAAGCCTTCCCGCACGAAGCCCGCGCCTTCCAGCACGCGCGCCGAGCCGAGATTGCGCGGATCGATGTCCGCCTCGATGCGCCTCAACCCCAGCGCGTCGAACGCATGATCGACCAGCGCGCGGACCGCCTCGCCCGCGTAGCCGCGGCCCCAGTGCGCGGGATGCACGCCGAAGCCGATCTCCGTGCGCAGGCACGCCTCGTCCGCGTTGAACAGGCTGCACGCGCCGATTACCCGGCCATCCCCGCCCAGCGTCATCGCGCAATTGAAATCGCGGCCCGACGCCGCCGTCGCCATCAACCGCGCGAGACGCTCGGCCGCCTGCTCGGGGCGCGTGAACGGCGCGAACGAGTAATAACGCATGAATTGCCGGTCCGCGTACAGCTCGAACAGCGGCATCACGTCGGCGTCGGCCAGCGGCCGCAACACGAGGCGCGGCGTGCGCAGCACGACAGGTTGAAACAGGGGCATCGTCATGGTCCTCGGGATCGACACAGGCGCGGCGCGCGGCGACCCCGCGCGCCGCGCGTCCTTCGCATTTACGCCGCGTACTGATCGGTCGCCGCGATCAACGCGCGCAGGATGCCCGGCTCGTTGTACGCATGGCCCGCGTCGTCCACGATCTCCAGGCGCGCGCCGGGCCAGGCCTTGCTCAGTTCCCACGCGGTGCGCGCGGGCGTCGCGACGTCGTAGCGGCCCTGCACGATCACGCCGCGCACGTCGGCGAGACGATACGCGTCGCGCAACAACTGCCCTTCGTCCATGAACGCGTGATGCACGAAGTAATGATTCTCGATGCGCGCGATCGCGAGCGAGAAGTGGTCCGCGCCGAACTGCTCGGCCAGCGCCGCATCGGGCAGCAGGCGGATCGTGCGCCCTTCCCACAGGCTCCAGGCGCGCGCCGCGTCCTGTCGCACCCGTTCGTCGCTGCCGGTCAGGCGGCGTCGATACGCGGCCATCAGATCGTCGCGTTCTTCCGGCGGAATCGGCGCGAGGAATTCATCCCACAAATCCGGGAACAACCACGATGCGCCTTCCTGGTAATACCAGCGCAGCTCCTCGCGGCGCGCCGTGAAGATGCCGCGCACGACCAGCGCGTCGACGCGCGCCGGATGGGTCTGCGCATAGGCGAGCGCGAGCGTGCTGCCCCACGAGCCGCCGAACACGAGCCAGCGTTCCGCGCCGATCATCTCGCGCAGCCGCTCCATGTCGTCGACGAGATGCCAGGTTGTGTTGTCGTCGATGCTCGCGTGCGGCGTCGAACGCCCGCAGCCGCGCTGGTCGAACAACAGGACGTTGTAGCGCGCGGGATCGAACAGCCGGCGATGGTCGGGCGAGCAGCCGCTGCCCGGCCCGCCGTGCAGGAAAACCGCCGGCTTGCCCTGCGGGTTGCCGCACAGCTCCCAATACACGCGGTGACCGTCGCCGGTGTCGAGCCAGCCGTGTTGGTACGGTTCGATCGGTGGATACACTCGTTGCTCCTGGAAAAGGGGGGAGGCGCGTCGCGCTAGAGTTGCGCCGTCAACTGGAACCCGAACGTCACGCGCGTGGTCGGGAAACCGGATGGCTTATAGACCGGCGTTCCCACGAACAAATCATACGCATAGGCGCCGAAACGCGTACCGATGCTTCCCTTCACGCCGACCACCGCGCCGGCCAGCTGCGTGCCCACCAGCGCGATCGGCTGCGGGCCCCATACGCGGCCGTAGTCGAGCCCCGCGTAGGCAGCCTGCCCGGTCTGGCCGATCGGCGCCTGGATCTCGTTGCGCCAGTAGAGGCCCCGCGCGGCGGCCAGCATCGTTTCGCCGTCGAAGCCGCGCACCGTGTAACGGCTGCCGATCGTCAGATCATCGATGTAGTACAGCGTATTGCCCGTGTATTGACCGTGGAACGTCGTCACGTAGCGGAACGGCTGCCGCGCGATCGCGAACGGTATCGACAGGTTCGCGTCGAGCACGGCCATCCTGTAGCGGTAGGACGGACCGCCGTCCGCCGCCAGGAGGTCGTCCTGCGCGCCGAACGCGCCGACGCCCTGGCGGTAGGCGAGCGTGCCGTCGAATTGCGCGCCGCCGAAGTAGTGTCGATCGGTCAGGCCGAATTCGATGAACGTGTTGTTGCGTCGCTGCTGGGAGATTTCGGTGTCTTCGATGTAGCTGCGGCCGAATCGCCGCGACAGGCGGAACTGCGCGCCGAGCACGTCGTTCTGGCTGCGCAGCAGCACGCGGTTGAGCTTGACGTCCACGGTCTTCGAATTGCCGCTTGCGACGAAGGTCTGGTTTACGCCCGCGATCTGTTGGTAGTAGGAGTTGGTGTAGGCCGCGAGCGTGGCGGTCCAGTAGCCCCAGGGGATCGAGTAGAAACCGTTCCAGCCGTGCGACCCCAGCCGCTTGTCGCCGAATTCGAGATCCTGGCTCACGCCGATGTTGAAGACGTCGTTCAAGCCGAGCGGGTTGTTGATGCCGAGCGACAGATTGCCCTGCAAGCGGCCCGTTGCGCGGGTGCCGGCGTTGTCGATCGATGCGACGACGCTCCATGGTTTGCCGCGCTTCACGTCGAGCACGACGTCGCTTTCGCCGGGGGTGTCGGCGGGGACGATTTGCATGGAGACGTCCTGGTTGGAGACGCGCTTCATCTGTTCGAGGCCCTGTTCGAGGTCGCGCAGGTTCAGCAGCTCGCCGTCGCCCGTCGGGAAGGCGGTTTTCCAGGTGCCGTGGAGTTTTTCATCGGCGAAGCGCACGTGGCGAATCATGCCGGGGATCAGTGCGAGCTTGAGAGCGCCCTTCGACAGGTCTTGCTCGGGGACGAGCACGCGCGTGGTGACGTAGCCGCGCGAGAGGATCGCTTGGGAAAGACCTTTGACCAGGATGTCGAGGCCCTGCTTGCCGATGCATTGCCCGGCGTAGTGGTCGAGCCATTCGCGGGCGAAGGCGAAGCGGTCCATTGGTAATGCCGATGCGCCCTGGAATTGCGCTGCGGGGGGGAGCGAGGCAGGGACTTCGAGAGTGATGCGGTCGATTCGGAAACACGGCGTTTCGGTGGGTAACGTCGGGTAGGCCTCGATGCGCGGTACTTCGGAGCGCACGGACGGTGTGGTGACGTCGGCGTTACGCTGCTGGGCGTCGCGTTGTTGCTGTGCCTGACGGTCCTGCTCCGCGTTGGCGCGAGCGGCGGCGGCGCGATCGTCGGGAGTCGGGGTCTGCTGCGCGTGGGACGCGAGGGACGCAGCCAGAAGCGGCAGCGCGATCAGGTGTGTGGCTACTCTCATTCGTTATTTTCCAACTGCGTGTTTCATGTGACGACGGGGTGGTCAGGGTCGTCGTCGTTGGGTTCAGCGTGGTGTTCGCCCCGCCAAATTGCGGATCTTCCTCGTGCACGGAACCGGGAAAGCTGCAAGACAGATCCGGGGACCGTGTCGTGTGCTACCTGATTGCGTGCACCATCTCGCCTGCGTCGTCACTTGATCAACGGGTTACGTTCCTCGAACATTGCCTGATCGGTGACTCTGCCGCAGAAAACAACCCGCGCCGGATTTGGGACAGATGCCATCGCTCCTGCAGTTGCACTCACACGCCTCCACTCGTTGAGATCATCGACACCGTATCCGACGTCGTATTCTTCGCGCAGATGCATCCAACTAATTAACCTCCGTAAACGGCCCCATTACCTCAACGCCAAAGCTCTTCTTTTCAGTTCCGTCATACATGATATTCGGCACTTCATTCTGCGCCCATACGGAATTCGTAAGAATATAGCTCTGCAATTCAGTATTCAGCTTCACCTTAAACTGCGTCAGATTCGGCTTATCGTCGTCGGTCGATCCCGCATACTGCCATGTCGCCTTGAATCAGTTGGCATCGTCCCGACCATTATTACCGGCGCTCCAGATTCACGATCCCGACCGATGCAGGCATACTAAACAACAAACTCAGCGATAGTCCGGCTTGTTGTTACTGCCTTCCCTTACGCATCGACTCATTGATCTCTCGTTCTAGTTCTGGAGTCATCGGCTCATCCATAGATAGCTCTACAAGCTCCTTACAGCCAACATTGGGAAGCAATGCGCAAAGTCGATCGAATACATCGATTTCAATCAGCCCCCATTCCAGCAACCCAGATAGATATCCATGCCAAATAAGTGCAACCGTATCAGTTGCCCCACGCCAAGCAAGCTGACGTTCTATTCTATCGTGCAACTCGCTCTCTTTTGGATAACCGTTAATCATGGCCGTCATTGCGGTAACCTCGGGACATACACCGTCCCTTGTTGAGTTATAACCGTGATACTCTGAATCTTAGAACCAGATCTAGTATCCGCCGATAATGCCCTGTTAATTCCGCGCTGAGCAATATCCGATGTCATGCCCAACTGATTCCGTGCATCAATAATAATATCGCCCGATTGTCCTCGCGCATCCATTGCTGTGCTTGAGATTGCCTTGGATAAGCCATCTGAATCCTGCTTGACTACATCCGTCATTGTCTTCAGCTCATATTTCTTCCCATCGATGAGAAAGTCTGCTGATCGGCCCGCGTTGCTCGAAGGGATCACGTTAACAGTTCTACCACCCGCAACCATTTCACTTATGAAACCCCGTTCGGCCGCGGTAAGGCCATCCATCGAACCAATGAGCTTACCTGTAGCCGCTGCCCCGGCTATCGCCGCCCCCGTCCCCGCCGGCATGGCACCACCCGCGGCAATCTCGCCCGCAGCAATCCCCATCTGGTTCGCGCACAACACCGGATTCGCCGCACATGCCCTTATCGCAACTACCGCCGCTGCAACAACCTCCGGTCCAAGCGCTAAACCACCTGTCACTGCCGCCGCACCAGCGATCCCAAGCGCCGGATTGGCGATCGCCCCCGGTAAAGCCTTCTGCTCCGGCGTCAGCGATCCGTCCTTGTTACCAAACTTGAACGGATCATTGTAGTACTGGTCTTTCTGGAACATCCCTCCCGCGTTGCTGCTGATATAAGCCACCGCAACCAGATCCCCGCCCGGTCCCTTGCTCGCCACAGCATCTACCAAACGGTAACCAGTCGCCAGCAGCATATTCTGAGCCTGCTCCTCCGTGATCTCCTTGCCGGTATTTTTTTCATAGAACTTCGCGAAATCCTTCGCCTTGTCCTTCGCCCACTGCCTTTCGTCAGGATGCAACTGCCGATTAAACCGATCTCGGCATGATCAAAGGCCCTGCCTTCATTCCTACAACCGTTTCCGTGGCTGGATCGATGATTACATTATCGTTCTTACTACGATCTCACCCACGTATCTGAGACAGCCAGTTTAGAACGAGCACGGCTTGTGGGGCTTGTATCGCCTGCTGTGGTCCTACTTGATTACCCCCAATCAATTACCACCACACCGGAAACTGTTCAACCTGGCGTTTTACATGTGCCAAAATGTCTTCGTCAATTGGCGATCGAAATGCCACCGTTGCAGTTGCTCCTTCGATGTCACTTCTTTTTACCTCCCATGAGATTTCAGGCTTTCCAGATACCGTCCTAATCCGCAAAACGAAATAGCCGCTCATATCAAAAAAAACAGCATCTGCCGTGTCAATATTATTTAACCCCAAAACAAACTCATCCCAACTTGAACAGTTAAACCACAAAGCTCCACGATAATCAATCCTGGATCCAAACTGCTGCAGCTCAACCGAGATTTCCATCTTCATCGACGGAACATAATCATCCGTTTCGATTACATCTAAATTTAAAAAAAATGGCCTATCAATTCTGATGTTCATATATCAAACTCATTTACCAGTAGGCAATGCATGAATAAGCACAGGGAGCTTCCCCGACTGTCGCGGGGGAGCAAACTTTAACTCCCAACCATCAGCTTTGATTAGCTGATTGAATGGCACGCCGTTCTTGGTCACGGCGCTAACTGCACCTTGCAAGCTCGCAAGCTGTTGTTGTGTTGCAAGTCTGACAACTTCGGGCGAATTGTTCTTTGCGATCATTTGCGCATATTCGGCAATGTGTTCCGTCGCATTCCCATGCACCCATATACTTTGGCCACTTCCCAACGTAAGTTCAAAAGATTTCGGAAGAATTGAGCCAGGATAGACAGGTTGAGTCGCAACAATGGAGTCCCATACCGTACCTGCTTTCTTTCCAGCCCCTTCTATCGCCATTCCTGGCGTAACCGAGTTGGTTGCGATCGCCGCTGCCGTCTCTACCGTGATGATGCCAGCATTCACCGCTGCGGCCGGGTTCGACAACGCAAGCGCTAGCGCTTCAGGAGCAAGCGATGCCAACACAGGCACTGCCGCCACTACCGCAGTCGCACCAATCGCACCGACTACCTTCACCGCAACATCGCCGCTATCCCGCATCAGTTGATTCTGTGCCTGAATTAGCAGCTCAACTTGCTTATCCGAACAGGTGCCTGTGGCGCAGTATTTTTTGACTAAATCGACCTTGAACGGGTTGCTCATCGCGTCGTTACGCCCAAGCTGATTATTCTCCACTTCAATCCGCGCCGCATTCCCCGCTGTTGTCGAATCCAGCCCCCCCGCAGCCGCAACACCAGCCACGATACTCGTCACCAGATCGACACGCGCTTGCCGCTCCTCCTGCGTCAGCCCCTCCGCCGATCCCAATGCCGATCCGATCAAGGAGCTCGCCGCCGCCCCCATCGCGCCAGATCCGCACCTTGACCGCCTGCCCCTGCGCCCGCGCAACCTACGATTGCATACAACGCCGCGCGTGCCGATTCCGCCTCCGCCGTCCCTTGACCGAACGAGTGCGCCAATTCCTTGACCTTGTTCGCCCCTAGACTCTGCACATACCCAATCGCCGCATTCGCCGCGAACTGCCCCGCACCTCCCGTCACATTCCCGCCCGCTGCTGCCGTCAGCGCCGTCATGATCTGACGCCCCGGCTTACCCGGTCCCCAGGTCTGCTCGATGTCGTTCGCCTGGGCCAACATCTGCTGACGTTGCGCATCAGTCAGCGGATTCCCATTCGCATCCTTCGCATTCGAGTCATTCGCCTTCTGCTTGAGGCTATCGATCTCCTTCGTCCTGTTCGACACAAACGTCCCGATCTGATTCACGAACTGGCTCGTGATATCAAACGCGGCCTGAATCTTCTCCTTGTCAAAGATCGACGCAAGCGCACTGCTCATGTCCGACGTGTCCCGATTGACATTTGCCTCCGTCTGAGCGGTCAACGGCTGCTCGTACTATCCGTGATCGTGAGTATCCTGCCGCTCACTCCGCTGCGCATGGTCGAACTCGCGCCACCTGATACACCGAGCGTTACCGGCAGGTAACCGACCATTCAATCAGGCGAGAGATCCACTAAACTGCACCCCAATATCCATGGAACGGATCATCTGGCGCTACAAGTCTCCATACTTCTCCGCACTGCTTGCACCGAAACCATCTTTCATCAAACATCGCACCTGCATACGAGTCTTGGACATCGATTTGCTCAACTAATCCAATAGCAATCTGTTCAGATATCCAAATGCAGAACCGACGATATTCATCTGGCGAAGAGAATGCATCGATTGTTTCCCAGTTACACAAGTTCATGGCTTCTTAATCCACGATGAATCAATTTTGACATCCTTTGGGAACAGCACTTGGCTACCACCCCCAACCAATCCACCTTGAGCAGCAGCAGCGCCTTCATAGAATTTCGTTCCGACAGGCACTTCGATTTTCACGACATTGACAGCCGTGTTGCCCCACTGTGGGTTCAGTGCACTATCGATAATTGATTGAACTGGTCCCGCTGGCGGAGTACGCGACCAATACCCACCAAGCTCCTTAGCTGTCCCTCCGTATACTCGGTAAAGAATCGTTGGCGTCTCTGTAAGGACTTCTGCATAACTTCCTCCTCTAAATGTGTTTGCGATAGCTTGAGGGAGAGGACCTCGATTGAGTGGTCCATACTGCACAACAAATTTTGAACCACTCGCAACAGCCTTCGCCCCGCCCCCCTCAATTACCACTCCCGGCGTGAGAGAGTTCGTCGCAATCGCTGCAGCTGTTTCTACCGTAATGATGCCCGCATTCACTGCTGCCGCAGGATTCGCCAACGCAAGCGCTAACGCCTCGGGGGCCAGCGATGCCAACACCGGTACTGCTGCCACAATCGCAGCAGCACCAGTCACACCAGCCACCCTCACCGCGACCTCACCGCTATCCTGCATCAACTGGTTCTGAACCTGGATAAGTTGCTCAACTTTCTTATCCGAACAGTTGCCCATGCCGCAATATTGCTTAACAAGATCAACCTTGAACGGGTTACTCGGCACGCCATTACGTCCAAGCTGATTGTTTTCGACCTCGATCTTGCCTGCCCCGGCCGCCATCGCCATATTCTGCCCCGATACCGCAGCAATGCTCGCCACCAAACCCGTCACAAGATTGTCGCGCGCTTCGCGTTCCGATGCCGACAAATTGTTTGTCGGAGCAAGCAGGCTACCAAGCACCGAACTGGTTGCTGCACCCATCGCACCAGCACCGCAACTATTGCTACTCGCCGCCGCCCCCACACACCCGACAATCGCATGAAGTGCCGTCCGCGCTTCTTCGCTACCAAGGTTATCGGCAACCTGCTTGACCTGATTCGCGCCGAGTTCCTGCAGATATGCCACCGTCGCACTCTGCGCGAACTGGCCCATGCCACCCGTCACATTGCCGCCGGCGGCCACCGTCAACGCCGTGAGCACCTGACGATACGTGCCACCCGGCCCCCACTTGGCCAGGTCTTCCGCTTTGGCCTGTGCCGCCGCCCGCTGCTCAGGCGACAGATTCGGATTCTTGGCAGCATCCCTCGCCGCATCCGCTTCCGCTGCTCGATTCGCAACAAACGTCCCCATCTGATTCACGAACTGGCTCGTGATATCAAACCCGGCCTGAATCTTGTCCTTGTCGAAAATCGGCGCCAGCGCACCGCCGGTATCCGACGTATCCCGATTGATGCTTGCGACCGTCTCCTCAGCCGTCTTGCCTGTCAGCTGTTCTTGTTTAGCACCGTCGGTGATCTTGATCGCGCCGCCGCTCACTCCGCTGCGCGTGGTCGAACTCGCATCTCCCGATGCGCCCAACAGCACCGGAGGCGTAGCCGAAAATCCGCCTTCCTTGGGCAAATCGGTACCCGCCACCGGATTCGTATTGTCGGCCGTGCCCTTCTGATTCTTGCCGATCGTTCCGCCATAGCCCCCTGAAAGCCCGACCGACGACGCTTCATAAGAAGCATGATTCTCGACATCGCTATACGTCAGGGTCCCCGTCGTCAGGCTGTTTGCGCCGCTCTGCACCGCCTTGTCGCTGCTTGCGATCACGCCTCCCTTGAGATCGGTATTCCCCTTCACGTCGACCTGGAAGCCGCCATCGCCGGCCTTGATGCCCGACTGCTCGCCCACTGCCGCGTAGTCGCTGCGCATCTTCTGCTGAGCGACATTCGCCGCCACGCTCGATGAGCCGGTGCACAACGGCGGCACACACACACGGACCGATACACCCGCGCTCTGCTGCTTCGAGTCGTAATGATCGATATCCTGCAGGCTCTCGACATTGAGATTCCCACCGACATTCGTCACGACTTGCTTACCCGACGCGACAGCCCCCTTGAGGTTCGTGTCGCCGCCGGACTCGATCGTCAAGGTATTCCCTGCGGTGACATGCGTATTCGTCCATCCGACCGAATCGCCATCGGCCTTTCCTCGATTGCCCGCAACGCCAGCCGTGAACGCAATGCCGCTTTGCTTGCCAAAGCCAATCGACACGCCAACGCCGAAGTTGCCTCCGCTGTTGGTCGAATGCTGGCTGCTGGTGCTTTCAGCGGCCAGGAGATTCACCTTGCCGTCGGCGGCGAGCTTGGCATTCCCTCCAGCCGAAATCGTGTTGCCGATCACGTCGATCTGGCTGTCGGCTCCTGCGCCCGTCGCCTTGATCGAAACGTTTCGGCCGGCCGACACCGTACCGCCAACGGCAGTACTCGATTGCGCTTGTGACTGGTTATCGCTCTTGCTCGCCCCCAGCGAAATATTCACGCCGACCGACTTCGCAACGGATGTCGGATCGCCGCCGTCCGTCGCATCGTAGGAATTCTTCGCGGCAAGGCCGGTCGTGGCCGCGGCCAATGCAATCAGACGCGCATCGCCCTTGGTCTTCCCGGCGGCCTCCGGCATCTGCTTGCCGGTCTGCGCCAGCGCAATCACGGGACTCGACACGCCGACCGTTACACCCGCTTGGCGATACTGCTGCTGTTCCGCCTGACTCATCGTGTCATAGGCAGAATCCAGCTTGACCCGCTTGCCGGATACCTCTACGTCGTTGCCCGCATGAAGGATGGCCGCGGTGCCGTTTACATTGTTGCCAGCCTGGATCGACAGGTTGCCGTTGAGCGCACCGATCGTGCTCGCGTTATTCGTCACCGTGGAAGATTGTTCGCGGTCGGTCATCGATCGCGAGCCGACGGACATCGACAACCCGCCGTTCGACATCAGCCCGGTTTCCTTCTTCTGGTAGTAGTTGGACGATTCGACCGTGTCCTGCGATGTCTTGATGTTGACATCGCGTGCCGCCTTCAGTGTCACATCGTTCGTACCGACGACCGTACTGCCGGTCACATTGACATCCTTCCCGCTCGCAACATTCACTCCATCCGCCGAAATCACACTCCCCAGACTCCGCACCGACGTCTGATCGATTCCGCTCGCCACCTTCGATCCGCTCACCACCACGCTATGGCTATGCGTCTCGTGCGAATTGATGACGTGCGTCTCCGTCGCCGCCACCACATTCACGTCCCCCACCGCCACGAGGTTCGCATTGCCCTTGTCCAGACTGATCGCACTCCCGCTGAGCGTAATGTCCTTGCCCGCCGCGATCGTGACCGTCTGCCCGCCCTTGAGCACCGTGCCGGTCAGCGTCTCGTCCGACGAGTGATGCTGCTCGACATAGCTGCGGCCGCTGCTTCCGCCCGAGCCGTTGGAATTGATGACCGACGTCGCGCTCGCCGTCCCGAGCGTCACATTGCCCTTGGCGGCGATCGCCCCGCCACCGCCCAGTTCGATCTGCGCGCCTTTCGCCGTGAAATCCCCGCCCACGCCGATGACGGACGCGCCGCCGACCTTGACCGTACTGCCCACCACCGAGTTGACGTTCGTATCCGACACCCCGTTCGCCAACTGCACGACCTTGTGCTCGCCGATCTGCTGCGCACCAAGCGTCCAATCTCCGCCGATGTTCGCGCCGAGGTTGCCGCCGACGGTCAGGTTGCCCGCGTTCTGCCGCACGTTGCCGCCCGTCACGATCGCCGCATCCCCGGCCACATCCACCTGCCCGGTCGGCCCGAGCGTCGTGAAGACGCCGGTCGCGCCGTCGCGGCTCACGCGCTTGTCGGTCTTCGTCGCCGTATCGAGGATCAGGTCGCCGCCCGCCGCGACGCTGAGGCTGCCGGCCTTCACCTTGGCCGAAGTCAGATCGACGTTGCCCGCCGTCGTCAACGACATGAGCCCGCCGCTTTCCAACGCGCCGAACGCGTTGTCAATCTGCTTGCCCTGAATCGCCAGCGTGTTGTCCGCCTTGATCGTGCCGCTGTTGACGAACGACTGCGCGTCCTTGATGTCGATGTCGGTCGCGACGATCAGCGGGCCGTTGCCCATGTTCTGCTGGCTTGCCTTCGCGAGATACACGACCGGCACCAGCACCGAATGCCCGTCGACGACCTGCGTCTCCATCATGACCACGTTGCTGGTCAGCTTCGACACCTGCTCGGCCGACAGGCTCGCGCCGACCGGCAACGCCAGATCCTTCTGCAACGCCGCGCCCGCCGTCAGCAGCGACTGGTACATCGTCTGGAGATCCGTATACGGTCCCAACACGGCCTTGCCGGTCAGCGCGGTAATTTCGTTCCGGACGAGCTGCTGCTCGTAGAAGCCATCTCCCAGGCGCTTCGGAACATGCGTCAGGTCGACGCCGAGCTGCTTGAAGAAGTAGTCGCTCGAAATAAAGGTCTTCTGATTCGTAAACGCGGGGTTCGTCTCGATCACGTAGCTCGCGTTCGGCAACTCGGTCGGCTTGTACAAGCCGCCCTGGGGAATCGTCAGGTTGTTCAGCACGTTCAGCGCCGTCGCGCTCGCGATGATCGGATCGACCGCCGTGGCGCGGCCGCCGCGCACGGCCACGGCACCTGCTTTCGCGCCGCTCCCGCTGCCGTTCGGCCCGCCGACCGTCAGCCCCCGGCACCGCCTGGCCGGGCGCCAGCCCAAGCGAGGGAATCGACGCATTGGCGGCCGTGTTGTTGATGCTCACGCCCGTTCCGGAAATCGTTTTGTTGGAACTCAGGGTCGCCCCGTAACCCGGCAGCGCGTATTTCTTGACGTCGGCCGGCGCGGCCTGAGCATACCCCCCCGGACGGCCGCCGATGAACGGCGCATCGCCGAACGGCAACGTCCAGCCGTGTTCCTCGTTGTTGTAGTTGTTGTAGTGATAGTGGCCCGAGTAGGTGACCGTAACGCCCGGCGCCTGCTGCCCCGTGGCCGCCCATGCGTCCGACTCATATCGGGCGGGCAGCTTCAGCGCGCCGACCGAGGCGATATTGCTCCAGTAGTTTTGCACCGTGCCCGATGACGACGCATCGATCGCACCGCCCGATACGATTTGCCCGGCGGCGCTGACGTCCTTGATCATGTTCGCGATCGCGACGCCCTTGTAGGTCGTGTATTGATAGCCGCTGTTCCAGTGATCTTCGCTCGGGGGAACGGTAAACATGCCGCCCGGCTGCTCCTTCAGTTGCGCAATGACGGGCGCAGGATCGTAATCGGGGAAACTCGGACTGCCAAAGATATCCGCCCAACGGACGTCGTGACCGCTGCAAGCAGCTATGTAGACGGCCGCGCAACCCGACATGCTGATCCCATACTTCTCCAGCATGGCCGGATCGACGTTGTTCGTGTACCCCGTGGTCGTCATCACCCGGCGCGTGTTCGTCACCCGGTCGGCATGCAGTTCCATGTCGCCGCCCGACTGGATCAGCGCCGACGAGTTGTTGACCAGCGCGGCGTTCGTGTAATTGCCGTTCGCGTCCTTGCCGCCCGCCAGCACCACCCGGCCCATGCCGAAGATGGCGGTCTGCGCCATCGAGTCGGTTGACGACGTATCGTCGCGGTTCTCGATGTGACGCGCGAGGATTTCGAGCAGGCCGTTGCTGTCCGAGCCACCGATCACGGCGGTGCGCCCGAGGTTCGAGACCGTATCCGTGGCGTTGATCGACGTGCTGCCGCCGACGATCGCGCCGGTGTTGGCAAGATTGGCCGATTGCGTGCGCAGCAGCCCGCCCGCCGACAGCGCCCCCACGTTGACGATATTGCCCGCCTGGATGCTCAGGTTGTGCACCGATTCCAGATTGCCGCGGTTGGTGAACGTACCGGGCAGGGTGAAGCCGAAGTCATGTCCCACGCCGAACCGGTAATCGGACGTCGCCGTGAAATCGCCCTGCAGGTTCATGCTGGCGTCGTAGGTCGCGCTGTACTCGCCGCCGCCTTGCAGCGTCGCCGCGGTGACCGTGAGGCTGCGCGTCGAACCAATCTGCCCGTTCGCGTTCGTGACCGCGCCGGCCGTCGCCACGGTCACGTCGCCGCGTGAATTCACGACGTTGCCGATCCGCCCGCCGCTGTTGTCCAGCACGTCGGCCCGAACCGTCAACGCCACGCCGCTCAGTTGCCCGCCTTGCGTATTGGCAATCGACGACGCCTGGATGGTCACGTCGCCGTTGCCGGTGATCGCGCCCATGCCGGCAACGCCGTTCGCATGGCTGTTGTCGATGCGGCTGCCGCCTTGCACGGTCATCTTGCCCGCGCCGAGATCGGCGATCGCACCGTCGGCGTTGTCGATCGAGGCGGCCTGGACGTCGAGCGTGCTGGCGTCGCCGGGGTTCGACTGCCCTGCCTGGATATGCCCGGCCCGGTTCACGAGCGCACCGCCGTTGGTCAGCGACAGCGCGCCGTCCGAGCGGATCAGGCCCTGCGTATTGATTACGTCGCCCGCGATATTCGCGCGGATGGCGCCGCGCGCCGACAGGATGCCGCTCGCATTGTTCAGCTTGCCCGCGTTGACGACGGCCCGCCCCTTCGTGACGAGGGTGCCTCCCGCATTGTTCAGCATGCCGGAGCCGCCGCCCGGCCCGATCGTCAGCGTCCCGGCGCCGGCGTGCGTGATCGTGCCGCCCGCGTTGTTCAGTTCGCCGGGCTTGAGCGTCAGGTCCGTGCTGTTGGTTTGAACGACGCCGCCCTGCGCGTTGTCGAGCGTGCCGCTGACATCCATGCCCATCGCCGACGCGCCGTACTGCGTGATCGTGCCGCCGTGGTTGGTCAGGTTCTTCGCCGTCAACGCCATCTGATTGGCTTCGAGCTTGCCGCCGCTGTTGTCGAGCGTCGCATCGATGGTCGCGGTCAGGTTCGGCGCGACGATCGCGCCGTCGCGGTTCGTCAGCGAGCCGCCGTGAATCGTCACCGCCGTGCTCGCGCCGATCCGGCCGCCGTCGTTGGCGAGCGCGCCGCTCGTCAGGTCGAGCGCCGTATCCGACGACAGCTTGCCTTTCGCGTTGTTCAGCAGGCCGCCGACGTTCGCCGTCAGCCCGCCTTGCCCGTTGATCGAGCCCGCCGTGTTGTTCAGCGCCCCGGTTTCGGCGAGAACGCGGCCGTTGCCCGCGATCGTGCCGCCCACGTTCGAAACCGACCCGGTTCCACCGCCCAGCGTCAGCGTGCCCGTGCCCGCGTGCGTGATCGTGCCGCCGTCGTTGACGAGCGTGGTCGGCGCGAGCGTGAGATCCGCGCTCTCCGTCTCCAGCAAGCCGCCGCCGGAGTTGTCGAGCGTGCCCGTGGCTCCGACGCGCATCGCGCCCGCGCCGGTCTGCGTGATCGTCCCGCCCTGGTTCAGGAGATCGGTCGACGTCAAGGACACCTGGTCGGCCTGCACGGTGCCCGCGCGGTTGTCGAGCGTCGTGCCGACGACCTTCGCCGTCTGGCCGACGATCGTGCCGCCGCGGTTGGTCAAGCGCGCGCCCGCGTCGATCGTGGCGATCTGGGCGGCCTTGAGGAGCCCGTCGCTGTTGTCGATGGTCTGTCCCGTCACCTGCAGGTCGGCGCCGGCCGTGATCTTGCCGCGGTTCACGAGATCCGCGCCCTGCACCGTCACCTTGCCGTTGCCGCCGACGACGCCGCCCTGCGCGCCGTCCGCCGCGACACCCGCCGCGTTCAGGAGCCGGCCGGTCGCCGTGACCGTCAGGCCGTCGCCGTTGAGCGACGTGATGCGCCCCGCCGAGTTGTCGATGGACGCGCCGGCAACCGTGGTCCGGCCCGCGCCCTGGATCGTGCCGGACTGGTTGGCGATCCCCCCGCCGCGCACCTCCAGCGTGCCTTGCGACACCAACGTGCCGGACTGGTTGGCGACCTGCCCCGACGACTGCACCGTCAGCGGACCTTGCGCCGACACCTTGCCGCCCTGGTTCGACATGCTGCCGCCCGTCAGCGTCACGTTGCCGTCGCTCGACAGTTGGCCGTGATCGTTGATGATCGCCCCCGCCGCATTGGCCGTGACCGCGCGCTGAGCGCTCGTGGTGGCGTTCGCGAGGTTCACGTCGCCGGTCTTGGCGGTCAGCGACAGGCTGCCGTTCGCGGCGGTCTGGCTGCCGGCGAGGTTCACGCTGCCGCCCGTCAACGCTGCGTTGCCGCCCGCGGTATTGCGGCCCGTCGCGGTCAGCTGGCCGGACGCGGTGAGGTTCAGGTCGCCGGCCCGCACGACCTTGCCCTGGTCGTCGACGCCCGCGCTGAGCGCGCCCGTCGAATGGATGCTGCCGGCGCTCACCGTCACGTTCTGCTGCGCGGCGAGCGTTCCGCTGTTGGTGAGATCCGCCGCGGTCTTCACGTCCACCGACTGCCGGCTGTCGATCGCGCCGCTGTTGTCGACGCCGCCCGCCGCCGACAGCAGCAGATTGCCGTGCGCCGTGGTCTTGCCCGTCAGGACCAGGCGGCCGTCCGATTGCAGGGTGAGGTCGCCCGCCTGGGCGGCGATGGTCCCGGCATTGGCCACGCCGACGCCCGCCGAATTGCCGACCAGGTACACGCGGTTCGCATACATGCCGCCCAGCTGCGCGACGTCGATCGCCACCGCCGGCGCCGCGCCTTCACCCTGGATCGGCTTCGCGGCCAGCGTGCCGTGATCGATCTGGTTCGCGCCCGCGATGACGTTCAGCTTGTCGCCGTAGATCGAGGCATTGGCCTGGACCGCGCGCGCGAGGATGTCGACCTGATCGACGTTCGATGCATTCAGCCCGGCGCCCGCCACGGTGACGAGCCCGCGGTTCACGTTGAAGCCCGCGACGGCTCCGTCCCGGTCGTAGAACGGGACGCCCGTCGTCAACACCGCGCGCGATGTGTTGATGAAGCCGCCGCCGTCGACGTAGATCCCCGACGGATTCGAGAGGATGACTTCGGCGCGTTGGCCCGCGACTTCGACGAAACCGCGCAGCTGCGACGGATTCGCACTGTTGACCTGATTGACGATGATCCGCGCGGCGTCGTTCGCGCCGAAATTCGGATTGCCGTTGATCACGCCGGCCTGTTGCGTGCTCGTGATGCCCGCGGCGTTGTTGAGGATCGCGCCGCCCTTCTGGACGTCGAACTGGCTGTAGGTATTCAGCGAGACGCCCGCGCCGCCGGGCCGGTTGATGTTGACTTGCGGTAGCCCGTTGGGCGTCTGGACGACCGACGGCGCATTCGGCCCCGCGCCGACGATCTGCGCGTCCGCCCACCTCGGCATCGCGCCGGCGGCAATCAGCGCCGCGAATGCGGCATGACGCATCGCAAAGTGCCCGCGCCCGCGCGATGCGCCTGCGTGGCTTGCCCGCCGCGTTTCGCCGCGGTTGGTTTTCCCCGCGGCATTGGCCGTTTCCCGAACGGCAACCAACATGCCGCGCACGCGGCTGAACACCAATCGATAGTAATTTTTATTCATGATTCTGGTCTGCTCGCGATCCGCTCGATTCACACGCACGGATGCCCAGGCCATGCGTGTTCCAACGGGGTCGTCGACTATCAACTTCAAGGTGCACCGGTCTCTGTCGGACCTTGATGCATGAACGCGCTCGGTACGGCGCGATTCCCGAACCGGACAACCTCACCCGATCGGAAAGGACGCCATACTAACCACAATTTCGATCTCGAAAAATCCCTGACAGAATTACGAGGGGAAATAACGCCACGCGTTCAAAATCTTTGACACCTTCCTTGGAAAGAAACCGATATAACTGACAAGAACGCGTTGATTTGACTGAAGCCGTTGAGTCGCCGTGGCGTGAATCGATTGATTCGAATTGATTCGATCGCTTCGAATGCCAAGTCGCGCTGCTTGGGATAAACACGCCGCCCATCGCGGCGCTTGAGCAGGATTACGCCGCCATGCGTGACGCACGCCGCGGTTCACCTCAGCCTCGTTGAAACCCCGTTCGAGCGGTACCCAGGATCATCAAACCCATTGGACTTGTGATGCGCACCCGGCAATCACGCTGCGCGATCGCCGCCACCGCCCAACCCTCGTGTTCTTTTATTCAGGGCAGGGATTTTATCAGTCTATTGAAAAAGAAGCGCCGAGCGGCGACGCAATGAATCAACGATGTCGTCACGGGCCATTCGATAGGGAGACGAGGATCGCCGGCAATGCGTCGATCCTCGCCATTCCCGCACATAACGCTTAACCCGTCACCGCGCCTTAAAGCGGATACGCCGCCGTATACCGCTTATACGCCGCATAAGCCGGCTTGCGCGTCACGCCGTCGTCCTGGATCAACCCCCAGTTCATCGCCGCGGTCTCGCCCTGATCGGTCGGGTTCGGGAACAACGCGTAATAGATCGCCCCGATGATGTTGTACTGCGCGCGCTGGGTGCGCCACACGTCGAACTGGCTGCTCAGGTATTGCGCCTGGCCCGCCTCGCTGGCCCAGGCGCCGAACTCGGAGACGACGATCGGCTTGCGTCCGGTCACCGCGTTCAACTGCTGCAGCACGTTGACGAACTGGTTGGTGTGCGTCGACGGGCCGGCCGCGAGGATGTCGTTCTCGCTGCTGTACCAGTGCACGCCGATGAAATCGAGCGCGATCGGCGGACGGGTGACCGCGCCCGTCGTGTCCTTGCCGTTGCACAGCATGTCGGCCACCACATTGCTGTACGCGACGCCCGACGCATAGCCGCATTGCGCATCCGGAATCACCGCCTTGATCCCGTCGCGCAATCCGGCGGTCCAGCCGCGCAGCGCCTCGATCGAGGTCGGCAGATAGTCGGTCGGCACCGATCCGTCGACGGGCTTGCCGTCCACCGGATTCACCGCGCCCGGCGTGAGGAAATCGACGCGGCACGCGTAGTCGAGTTCGTTGCCGCATTCGAAGTAGCGGCAATGGCCGTTCAGCGGCAGCGCGATCGACTTGCCGAGCGCATAGCCCGCACTGTAGTTCGCCGTATACGAGGCGACCAGACTGATGCCCTGGTCGATCACGACGAACGGTACGACGTTGCTCGCGGCGAACGCCTGGCAGTACGGCACGAGCGCCGCCGCGTCGACGGCCGTGCTGAGGTTGGTGCGCACCGTCCGCGCGCCGAGGTCGGCGAACGTGTTGACGTAGGTCGACGACAGCCACGCCGGCAACGGCGCGTAGGTCGCGAGCAGGTGCGCGTTGATGCCGAAGAACGGCAGCGCCGCCGCCGCTACCGGCGGCGACGGCGGCGACGGCGTCACGGTCGGCGTGCCGGTGACGTTCTTCGCGCCGCCCGTGGGCGGCTGCGCGCCGGTCGTCGGCTGCTTGGCGCTGCTGTCGATGATGGACGTCGCGCCGGACGCCTGTCCGTCGCCGCCCCCGCCGCAGCCGGACAACATGCGCGCGGCCCCGGCCGCCGCCGCGCCCAGCAGAAATTGTCTGCGAGTTGCCATGATTCACCCCCATCCGCTAAATCATGTCGCGCGGCGGCCCGCTGTCGGACGACCGCGCCGTTGAGCTGTAAAGAACTGGACTGTCGACGTTTCCCGGGGCATCGCCGTCTTGAATATTATTTTTCGCGACGAGCAAGTAAATGAGACGATGAACCCGGGACGTCTTAGATCGGAAGCGGAGGATGGACGAAGGGCCCGGACCGAATGCCGCGCGTGATGACGCGCCCGGTCCGGGCCTTTCCTTTTGGATACCTTAAAGAATACGACACGATGATGACAACGCTTTCAACTGGTTGAATCCGAATCGACCGGCCCGCCGCGTGATGACGCCGCGCCGCCGGCCGGCCCGCGCAGGCGGCCTTAGCCGTGCGCGGGTCGCCCCGTCGCGCCGGTACGGGCAGGCACGGCCCGATCCGGCTTCGATCGGGCCGCATGATACCCGATTCGGCCGCGCCGCCCGGCGCGCGCGCGTCAGAGCCGGGCGGCGAGCCGCGCGCCCTGGTCGATCGCGCGCTTCGCGTCGAGTTCGGCGGCCAGCTCCGCGCCGCCGATCAAATGCACCGCCACGCCCGCCGCCTTGAGCGGTTCGTAAAGCGCGCGCTGCGGTTCCTGGCCCGTGCACAGCACGATCGTGTCGACCTCGATGACGGTCGGCTTCGTCCGCTGTTCGCCGAAGCTCACGTGCAGCCCCTGGTCGTCGATGCGCTCGTAGTTGACGCCCGCGAGCATCTCGACCTGCTTCATCTTGAGCGCCGCGCGATGGATCCAGCCGGTGGTCTTGCCGAGCCCCTTGCCGACGCCCGTCGCCTTACGTTGCAACAGCGTGACGCGCCGCGCGGGCGGCGTCGCGACCGGACGCGTGACGCCGCCGCGCACCGCGCCCGGATCGGTCACGCCCCACTCCGCCTTCCACGTCGCGAGGTCGAGCGTCGACGATTCGCCTTCCTGCACGAGGAACTCGGACACGTCGAAGCCGATCCCGCCCGCGCCCACCACCGCGACCCGCGCGCCGACCGGGCGCTTGCCCGCGAGCACGTCGACGTAGCTGAGCACCTTCGGATGATCCTGGCCGGGGATGCGCGGATCGCGCGGCGTCACGCCGGTCGCGAGCACGACTTCGTCATAGCCGCCCGCGATCAGCGCCGCCGCGTCGACGCGCCGGTTCAGATGCAGCCGCACGCCGGTCACCTCGATCTGCCGCGCGAAGTAGCGCAGCGCCTCGTGGAATTCCTCCTTGCCGGGGATCTGCTTCGCGAGATTGAACTGGCCGCCGATCTCGCCCGCGCCGTCGAACAGGTCGACCGCGTGCCCGCGCTGCGCGAGCAGCGTCGAGCACGCGAGCCCCGCCGGCCCCGCGCCGACCACCGCGATGCGTTTCGCGCGCGGCGTCGGCCGGTAGCTCAGTTCGGTCTCGTGGCACACGCGCGGGTTCAGCAGGCACGACGCGACCTGGTTCTTGAACACATGGTCGAGGCAGGCCTGGTTGCAGCCGATGCAGGTGTTGATCTCGTCGGCGCGCCCCTCGGCCGCCTTGTTCATGAATTCGGCGTCGGCGAGGAACGGCCGCGCCATCGACACCATGTCCGCGCAGCCGTCGGCGAGGATCTGCTCGGCGACTTCCGGGCGATTGATCCGGTTGGTCGTCACGAGCGGAATCCCGACTTCGCCCTTCATCTTCTGCGTGACCCACGCGAACGCGCCGCGCGGCACCGAGGTCGCGATCGTCGGCACGCGCGCCTCGTGCCAGCCGATGCCTGTGTTGATGATCGTCGCGCCCGCGCGCTCGATCGCCTTCGCGAGCTGCACGACTTCCTCCCAGTTGCTGCCGTCGGGAATTAGGTCGAGCATCGACAGCCGGTAGATGATGATGAAGTCGCGCCCGACCGCCTCGCGCGTGCGCTGCACGATCTCGACCGGCAGGCGCATCCGGTTCGCATACGAGCCGCCCCAGGCGTCGGTGCGCTTGTTGGTGTGCTGCGAGATGAACTGGTTGATCAGGTAGCCTTCGGAGCCCATGATCTCGATGCCGTCGTAACCGGCCTCGCGCGCAAGCTGCGCGCAGCGCACGAACGCGCGGATCTGCCGTTCGACGCCGCCCGCCGTGAGCGCGCGCGGGGTGAACGGCGAGATCGGCGACTTGATCCTCGACGGCGCGACGGCGAGCGGATGGTAGCCGTAGCGGCCGGTATGGAGGATCTGCAACGCGATCTTGCCGCCCTCCGCGTGCACCGCGTCCGGGATCACCCGGTGCCGGCGCGCCGCGCCGTGCGTCGACAGCGTGCCGCCGAACGGCTTGGTCCAGCCGGCGACGTTCGGCGCGAAGCCGCCCGTCACGATCAGCCCGACGCCGCCGCGCGCGCGCTCCGCGAAATAGTCCGCGAGGCGCGGCAGGGTCTTGCGGCTGTCTTCGAGGCCGGTATGCATCGAGCCCATCAGCGCGCGGTTCTTCAAGGTGGTGAAGCCCAGGTCGAGCGGGGCCAGCAGGTGCGGGAAGGGCGTGGTCATGGCGGCGGTGCGGGGAATGATTGTGTCCGCCATCGTAGGGCGCGCCGCCGCTTGAGCGTGAGGGGGCAAACAGCCATAATGCTTGTCATTTCCGGCCAAAACGATGACACGACGATCCGCCAAAGACAATCTGGGGCTGCGGCGGCCGACCATTCCCGTCGCCTACCTGCGGCTGCTGCTGCAAGTGTTCGAGGAGCGCGGCATCGACGCGCGGCAGGCGCGCGCCGGCACCGGCCTGCGCGACGACGTGCTGGCCGAGCCGGACGCGCGCGTGCCGCCGGCGCAATGGGCGCGGCTCGTGCTCAACGCGCTCCGGCTCAGCGGCGACGAAGGGCTCGGCTTCGAGATGGGGCTGCGGCTCAAGCTGTCGGCGCACGGCTTCCTCGGCTACGCGGCGATGACGGCGCCCGACCTGCGCACGGCGCTGCAGGTGCACGCGCGCTACTTCCGGATGCGCAACCGCCAGTACCAATTGCAGTTCACCGAGGACGACGCGGGCGCGCGGGTCGTCCTGTCGGGTGTGCAGGCGAGCCCCGTGCTCCAGCACCACATGATGTTCGAGATGGTGCTGACCGGGCTCGCGCATGGCATCGCGACGCTCGCGGGACGCGCCGCGCCCGGGGTCGAGCTGCGCTTCACGTGGCCCGAGCCCGATTACTACGCGCGCTATCGCGAGCGGCTGCCGCGCGTGCGTTTCTCGTGCGACGCGCATGCGCTGTGGATTCCGCGCGCCGTGCTCGACTGGCCGCTCGCGCTGGCCGACGAGGTCGCGCACCGGCAGGCGCTCGTGCAGGTCGAGCGCGAATACGCGGCGGTGCGGCAGGAGGAAGGCGATCTGGTCGAACGGGTGCGGGCGGAACTGGCCGGATACGCGGGCGGCTATCCGGGCCCGGAGTGGCTGGCGCAGCGCCTGCTGCTGTCGACCCGCACGCTGCGGCGACGCCTGCTCGACGCGGGGTCGAGCTATCGAACGCTGCTCGACGAAGCGCGCTTTCGCGACGCGCGCGAATTGCTGCGCGCGTCCGACCTCGATCTGAAGACGATCGCCGAGCGGCTGGATTTCAGCGATCCCGCGAACTTCACGCGCGCGTTTCGCAAATGGGCGGGGCAGACGCCGAGCGCGTACCGGCTCGCGGCCGCGCGGGAGGGGGCGCGCTGAGGGCGGGCGTGGCGCGGCGCGGTCGATCCCGCCGCGCGGCGGGCCGCCGCGGCCCGGTCGCGCCTCACCCGCCGAACCGCTGCTGATACGCGCGCGGCGACAATCCGGTCAGGCGGCGGAACAGCTGCCGGAAGGTCGCCGGATCTTCATAGCCGACCCGCTCGCTGACCGTCTCGAAGCCCACCTCGCCCGCCTCCAGCAGCCGCTTCGCGACCTCGACCCGCAGGGTCTGGAGATACGCGAGCGGGGCCTGCCCCACCGCCTGCTTGAAGCGCCGGTTCAGCGTCCGCTCGCTGACGGCGAGCCGGGCCGCCAGCTCCGGCAGGCGGAAGCGCTCCCGCAGCGTCGCCTCCATCCGGCGCTGCGCGCGCGCGACGAGCCGGTCCGCGTGCCCGTGATCGACGAGCAGCGACGCATAGGAAGCCTGCTCGATGCGGTGCATGTCGATCAGCATCAGTTTCGCCGTCGCCGCCGCGAGCGCCGCGTCCGTGCATTTCTCCACCAGCCGCACCGCGAGCATGAGGCTCGAGGTCACCGCGCCGCTGCACAGGATGCCGTCCTGCTCGGTCAGGACTTCGCTGGCCCGCAGTTCGACCCGCGGATAGCGCCGCGCGAAATCGGCGGCCTTCGCCCAGTGGGTCGTCGCGATCCGGCCGTCGAGCAGGCCCGCCTCCGCGAGCAGATAGCTGCCGGTGCAATAGGACGCGAGCAGCGCGCCCGCGCCATGCTGGCGCCTGAGCGCGGGCAGCAGCCCGCACCAGGCGGCGCGGCGTGCGATGAACGCCTCCATGTCGTCGACGAACGGCGCGGTCAACAGGATCGCGCCGGTGCGCCGACGCGGATCGAGCGCGCCGTCCACGGCGATCGTCTGCCCGGACGCCGCGCGCACCGGCGCGCCGTCGAGCGACTCCACCCGCCAGCGCAACGCCCGGAACCGCGTGCCGTCCGCCTCGGCGCGGCGCGCGCCCAACTGGTTGGCCGCGTGCAGCACGTCGACCGTCCCCGCCACGCCCGACGCCAGGATGCCGTCGTAGACCCAGATCCGTATCATCGCCGCGCTGTCCGATTTGCCTTGAGGAATGGCGATACTGCCACTTCGCCGCCGCGCCGTGAAGCATGACGATAAGCACACTTCCCCACCACGAAGGAGCAACGCCATGCCGATGATCGACGTCTGCATTCCCGAGGGCGCGCTCGCGCCCGCCACCGAAGCCGCGCTGCTGAAAGACCTCACCGACATCCTGCTGCGCGCGGAAGGCTTCGATCCCGCGAATCCGGTCGCGCAAAGCGTGTCGGTCGCATATCTGCACCGGCCCGCCGCGATCTTCGTCGGCGGCGCGCCCGCGCCCGAGCCGCGCTACCGGATCGTGGCGTCGGTGCCGGAAGGCCAGTACGACGACGATGCGCGGCGGCGGCTCGTCACGGACGTCACCGCGGCGGTCGCGCGGGCGGAAGGCCGTGCGTTCGGCGACGTGGCGTCGCGCGTCTGGGTGTTCCCGACCGAAGTCCCGGAAGGCGGCTGGGGCAGCCGCGGCGTGATCCGTCCGCTGCCGGACATCCATGCGTTCATCGCCGGCGAGGCCGAGCGGCCGGTCGGCGCGGCGCGTCTGGCCCGGCGGCGGCGCGACAAGGCGCGCGTGTTGCTGGAAAGCGTGCTCGGGGCGTTGGCGGCCGAGCCGCGCGAGCGCTGAGGGCCGGGGCGCGCATCGGCCGCGCCCGAGGGGCGGGCCGGCCGCGTGCATCAGCGCGCCGCGGCGCGCCCCCGTGCGCCGTCACGGCCGCGCGTGCGCGCCGGCCCCGCTGTCGGGCGGCGCCTCCGCCTCCGTCAGCGCATCCGCATCGATCCCGAGCCATTCGTGCAGGCCGGCCCAGCCGCGCGGCGTCAGGTCGAGCGCACGCGACGACGGCGTGCGGCGCAGCCAGCCCTGCTCGCACAGGCATGCCAGGAGCCCGGTGCCGAGCGGCCCCGCGAGATGATGCCGGCGCTCGGTCGAATCGAGGCACTGGCGCGCCACGCCGCGCCGGCCCGCCGCGAGCGCGCGGGTATCCATCCCGAGCGCCGCGAACCACGCATGGCCGTCGGGCGTGATCTCGAAACGCTTGTCCGCGACGGCGACGATCAGGCCGCGCGCCTGCAGGCGCTGCGTGACCGTCACGCCGAGCCGCCCCGCCAGATGGTCGTAGCAGCAGCGCGCGAAGCGCAGCGCCCGCGCATGCGGCGCGGTCGAGCGCGCCGGCGCGGGTTCGCGCGGGCCGATCGAGGCGAGGTTTTCGAGCGCGGACGCGACGTGCGCGTCCGCGAGCCGGTAGTAGCGATGGCGGCCCTCGGTCTCGACGCTCAGCAGCCCGCCGTCGAGCAGCTTGCCGAGATGCGAGCTGGCCGTCTGCGCGGTGACGCCGGCCGCGCGCGCCAGCTCCCCGGCCGGCCGCGCGCGGCCGTCGAGCAGGCTCACGAGTATCGCGAGGCGCGCGGGATCGGCGATCAGGAACGCCGAGGAAACGATATTCGCGTTGGCTTGCATCACGGGCTCCCAGGAATACGTCGACGATAGCACCTCCGCCCCGGCCGTCGCTTCGATACGCATCGAAGCATCGGCGCGCGCGGCGCGGCTACGCTTCGGCCATTCCCTCCCCTTCGTGAGCCGATCATGACCGACACCTCCGACGCCCGCCTGCGTCACATCCACCACGCCTGGCACGCCGCCGTGGTCGCGCGCGATCTCGACGCGCTGCTCGCGCTGTACACCGACGACGCCGTGCTCGAATCGCCGCTGATCCTGGTCGCGCTGCCCGACCGGCGCGACGGCGTGCTGCGCGGCAAGGACGCGCTGCGCGCGTTCTTCGCGACCGGCCTGCGCGCGGCCGCCTCCGCCGCGCCGACCCGCTGGCATCGGAGCGACGTGTTCCTCACGCACGGCAACCGCCTTGTCTGGGAATACCCGCGCGCGACGCCCGACGGCGATCAGACCGACCTCGTCGAAGTGATGGATCTCGACGGCGAGCGGATCGCGCACCATCGCGTCTACTGGGGCTGGACCGGCTTTCTCGCGCTGAGCGCGATGCGGCGCGGAGACGCGGCGTGAACCCCACCGTCGCCACGGCCTGCGCGCCGCCGCGCGTTGCGGCCCGCGTCCTCCCGGCCGTCTGCGTCAGCTACGTGCTGGTGCTGCTCGACACTTCGATCGTCAACCTCGCGCTCGGCCGCATCGGCGCGGCCTTCGGCGCGCACATCGCCGGGCTCCAGTGGGTGATGAACGCGTACACGCTCGCGTTCGCGAGCCTGCTGCTGACGGGCGGCATGCTCGGCGATCGCTGGGGCGCGCGGCGGCTGTACGTCGCCGGGCTCCTCGCGTTTACGCTCGCCTCCGCGCTGTGCGGCCTCGCGCCGTCCCTGCCCGCGCTCGTCGCGGCGCGCGCGGGCCAGGGCCTCGGAGCGGCGCTGCTCGTGCCGTGCGCGCTGAAGCTGATCAACCAGCATGTCGTCGATCCGCGCGCGCGGGCGCGCGCGATCGGCCTGTGGGTCGGCTGCGGCGGCGTCGCGATGGCGGCCGGCCCGCTTCTCGGCGGCGTGCTGATCCGGCTCGCCGACTGGCGTGCGATCTTCTTCGTCAACCTGCCGCTCGGCCTCGCCGCCGCCGTGCTCGCGTGGCGCCTGCCCCACGACCGCATCCGCGCCGTCGCCGCGCGCCTCGACCGGGCCGGCCTGCTGACCGGCATCGTCGCGCTGGGCACGCTGATCGGCGTGCTGATCGAAGGGCCCGCGCTCGGCTGGCGCTCGCCTGCCGTCATCGCGGGCGGCGCGGCCAGCGTCCTCGCATGGGCCGCGCTGCTGCGCATCGAGACGCGCGGCGCGCACCCCATGCTGCCGCCCGCGCTGTTTCGCGCACGGGTCTTCAACGGGTCGACGGGGGTCTCGATGGCCTCGGCCTTCGTGTTCTACGGCCTGCTGTTCGCGATCAGCATCGACTGGCAGCGCGCGCGCGGCGCATCGCCCCTCGCAACCGGGCTCGCGCTGCTGCCGATGACGGTGATGGTCGCGCTCGGCAGCCTGTGGTCCGGGCGGCTCGCCGCACGGTTCGGCGCTCGGCGCGCGCTGTGCGCGGCGTTCGGCGGCTACGCGGCGGGCGCGCTGGGGCTGCTTGCCGGCGGGCCGGGCGCGCCCGCGTGGCTCGACGTCGCCTCGCTGCTGGCGATCGGCTGCGCGTCGGGTTTCATCTCGCCCGCCGCCACCGCGCCCGCGCTGGAAACGGTCGACGCGCACCACGCGGGCATCGCGGCGGCCGTGCTCAACACCGCGCGCCAGGCGGGCGCGGCGCTCGGCGTCGCGGTATTCGGCGCGCTGCTCGCCGGCGCGGCCGATTTCACGCGCGGCATGCATGCGGTGCTGTGGACCGCCGCCGCGAGCGCGGTGCTGGCGGGGTTCGGCGGCGGATACGCATGGCGCGGACCACGCGCCGCCGCATCGGACACCCCCGCCGCGCGCGCATTGCCGCGCGGCTGATCCGGCCCACGGCGCAGGGATTTTGTCCTACCATGGCGTGACGATGCGCGCGCACCGATCCCGCCAGTGCTTGCGCGCGCAACCATTGCGGCGCCGTTCCTTTCGGGAGCTTTCATGAAACATGCCGGCGCGGCCGCGCTCGACCGGCTGGAACCCTTGCTCGCCGACGTGCGCGCGCTGCCCGGCCTGCGCGAGAAATCGCGCGGGGTGTTCTACTGGAAATCCCGGCCGTTCCTGCATTTTCACGAGGAGGCGGCCGATCTCTACGCGGACCTGCGCCGCCATGACGACTTCGAGCGCTTCCGCCTCGATGGGCCCGGCGAGCGGCAGGCGCTGCTCGCCGCGATCGCCGCCGCACTCCAGACCACCGGAACCTGAATGAACGACGTCCCGCCTTCGACGCCCCCCGCGCCCGGGTTCCGCTTCGAACCGGCCGCGGCCGACGACGCCGAGGCGCTCGTCGCGCTGCGCATCGCCGCGATGCGCGACAGCCTCGAACAGCTGGGGCGCTTCGATCCCGGCCGGGCCCGCGACCGCTTCCTGGCCACGTACGCGCCGGCGCACGGCCGCTGGGTGATCGTCGACGGCGCGCGCGCGGGCTTCGTGCAGCTACGGCCCGACGATGCGGGCCTGAAGCTCGATCACTGCTATATCACGCCCGCGTGGCAGGGCCGGGGAATCGGTTCCGCCGTGCTGCGCGCGTTGCTCGCGGAAGCCGACGCGCAGGCGCTCGACCTGCGGCTCGACGCGCTGCGCGGCAGCGCGTCCCAGCGCTTCTACCAGCGGCATGGTTTCCGGCAGGAGGCCGAATCGGCGTGGGACATCCACTATGTCCGCCACGCGCTCACGGCGCGATCAGGTCCCGCAGCGCAATCCGCACCTGCCTGAGCGCATCCGCGCGCCGGATCACCACCGGCACGTCGGCCAGGTCCGGCGTGCGCAGCAGCGCGCGGATCGCGGCCAGCGTCGCCGCGTCGCCCGGCAGCGCGCCGACGCGCTCGACCCGATCGCCCACGCGAATGCCCGCCTGCGCGGCCGGGCCGCCCGCGACCACGTCCATCACGCGCAGCCCGGCCGCCTCCCCGAGCCCGAGCCACATGCCGCTGCGGTCGTAGTGCTCGGGCGCATCGGAATCCGCGCGCCGCGCGAGCCACATCACCTGATGCGGATAGTCGAACGACACGCGGTAGCGCCCAAGCACGCCCATGCCGACGCTGCCCGCGCGATCGGTCCGCGCGAACCCGCCCGCCTTCTGCAACGACAGGCGGGTCACGGGCGGCGCCAGCGCCACGTCGCCGATCGAGCAGGCCGCCGCCCGTCCCACGCGCGCGCGGATCGGCCCGCCGCCGCCATAGCCCGTCATCGCCTCGACGAGCGGGCCGAGCCGCGCATCGAGCCCGCGCTCACGCCAGAACGCGCCGAACAGCGTCAGGCTGAAGCGGTCGCCGGTGTCGACCTGGAACACGCCCGCCTCGCCCTGCACCGTCGCGTCGACGAGCGGCATGCCGTTCTGGTCCAGCCGGAACGGCACCGCCACGGCGCCCTCGGGCGGGTGGAATGCGTCCGGCGCCTCGACGGTCAAGGTTCGCGCGCCCGTATCGAGCGTCACCACGCGATCCCGGAACAGCTCGACGCCCAGCACGCCATCGAATCGCGCGAAGCCCATCGCGCGGCTCAGCACGCCGACGTCGAACGCGGGCGCATCGAGCGCGCCGAGCGACACCGTCCCGACGCGCAGCGCGCGCACGTGCACGACCGGAAACGCCAGCGCCTGTTCGCCCGCCCCGGTGCCCGTTCCCGTGCTCACGCGCGGCAGCCGCAGCCGCGCGGCCGTCGCCGCGCTGACCGTGGTTTCCGACGAACCGGTATCGACGATGAACGCGAACGGCCCCTGGCCGTCGATCGTCACGTCGACGAACGGCCGGTTGTCGACGATCGACAAGGGCAGCACCACCGCCGCGACCGCGGCCTGAGCCGCGACCCAGGTCGCGCCCAGCACGACCGCAAGGCCCAGCCTGATCCGATGCGCCGTGCGCATGCCGCCTCCTTTCAAGGGAAAACCAGGGAAAACCACTTGATGCGCGCGCTTATCTGCGCGGCTCCGCGCTCGCGATGAACGCCGTCACGTCGTCGAGCAGCGGCACGAACGGGCGCACCGGCAAGCCGAACGCCCCGACCAGCACCGCATGCCCGACGCCCGCGTAATGCTTGACCCGCACCACGCTGCCCGCCTCCTGCAGGCGCGCGGCGAAGCGGTCGGTGTTGGCGGGCCGGACCGTCGTGTCGTTCGCGCCCGACGCGAGCAGCATCGGCGGCTCGCCGCCGTCGACGAAATTGATCGGCTGGCTCGCGGCGCGCGCCGGTTCGGGAAAGATCCGCATCAGCGTCTCGTCGCGCAACGGCAGGAAATCGTAAGGCCCGGCCAGGCCGATCACGCCCGCGATGTCGCGCTTGCTGATCTCGTGCTCGGCCAGGAAGCGCGCGTCGGTCGCGAGCATCGCCGCGATCTGCGCGCCCGCGGAATGGCCCATCAGGAACAGCCGCGACGGGTCCGCGCCCAGCTCCACCGCATGATCGCGCGCCCAGCGCACCGCGGCCGCCGCATCCTCGACGAACGCCGGGAACACCGCGTCCGGATACAGCCGGTAGTCGGGAATCACCGCGACGCAACCGCGCGACGCCAGCGCCTCGCCGACGAACTTGTAGTCGCTGCGCCTGCCGCTCTGCCAGCTGCCGCCGTAGAAGAACACGACGAGCGGCACGGGTGCGCCGCCGGGCCGGCGCGCGGGCGCATAGACGTCGAGGGCGTGACGCGGCCCGTCGCCATAGGCGAGATCGTAGCGGCCGACGAACGACGAGCGGCCCGCCACCACGTTCAGCACCGCGGCCGGCCGCCAGCCCGCCACGACGCCGAACGCCAGCACCGATCCGAACAGCAACACGCCTGTGAGCATCATTTCCGTCACCTGCACAAGCCGGGCGTCACGTGGGCCACCTGCGCGCTAGACGATCCGGGCCATGCCGGACACGTCGCGCCCATGACCGGACGCCGTCCCCAAGAGCCGAACGCGCAGCGCATCGTGATCCGCGACGAACCAGACCGTGCGACCCTGATTCGACTCTAGGACAAAATCGCGCCATGCCGTACTCTCCGCAACCCGGCCCGTGAGATCCCCGACGATCGCGACGCACAGCCGGTAGTTGACGAGCTTCTGCAGCAGCATGCCCGCCACCCTCGTGCGCAGCTGGAAAAACGCGGGCGTGAGCCGTGCGGCCGGGATCACCACCCACACCGCGCCGCATCCCCATGCGGCGGCGATCAGGTCGCCCGCATCGCGTTCGTTCGCGATCGCGGAACCCCGCTCCGCGCACATCAGCACCGGCACGCTGCCGATCTGCACCACTTCATCGGATGTCGTCATCGAATTCCCCTGGATGTTCCGGCCGGCGTCGCCGGTCTTTGGTCTTTGGTTTCTGGTCTTTTGCGCCGCGTGCGGCTTATCGCTGGATCGTGTCGCGCGGCATCAACGCAGCGCATCCGTCAACATCTGCACGAGCCCCAGCCACTCGGCCGCATCGGCCGGCGCGGCGATCAGCACGCACTTCAGGCGCGACTGCGACGGGTCGTACGCGCTCTGCAGGCGAATCGGCATCGCGCCGGCGTCGCGGCCCAGCAATGTCGCCTGCAGGGCCGTCGCCAGCCGCTCGGCCTGCGCGGCCGACAGCGCGTCGATCTCGACAATGCTGGTCACGCGCGCGCTCGGCGTCGGCGCGGCCGGCGCGACGGCGGCCGCGCCGCCGGCAAACCGCGCGACTTCGTCCCGCAGCAGCCGATAGGACTTGCCGATGCGCGTCGCAGGCAAACGGCCGTCGTGGATGAAGCGCAGCACGGTCTTCGGATGCAGGCCGAGATGCGCGGCGGTCTGTGCGACGGTGTAATAGGAGGCTTCCATTCTCGCTCAAATTGTTCTCAAACGTACCTCATATTACCCGTCAAAAAAGACTAATAAGGTACATTTATTCACATCTGGAGACGGGATTCCGTTGACTTGACCGAGGCGGCTCATGCGATCCAGGCGTAAGCGCCGTGAAAAAAACGCACTCGGCCGCATCCGCGCCCCGCGCCGGGACGTAATCGTCGACAGGCGCGCGCCACCCGGCCCGCGCCGCCGCCCGTTCACTCACGAGTCGCCCCGCCTCATGCTGAATGCCACGCCCTCGCTGCGCCCGTCGATGCTATATTCGACCCGGCACTCCTCCATCCGCCCGGGCGACGTCAGCCTCATGCCACGCATGAACGAAGACGCAGGACACGCAGAGCCCCTCGACCACGACGCGTCCGATCCGGACCGCGCGCGGCGCACCCGTCTGAACGCCCTGCTGCTGCAGGTCGCGTCGGGCGACCAGCCGGCCTTCGCGGCACTCTATCGGCAAACCTCGGCAGGCCTGTTCGGCGTGATCGTCCGGATGCTGCGCGATCGCGGCGAAGCCGAGGACATCCTGCAAGAGGTGTACACGTCCGCCTGGCGACGCGCCGACCAGTTCGATCCGGCGCGCGGCAGCGCGATGACGTGGCTCGTCACGCTCGCCCGCCATCGCGCGATCGACCGGCTGCGGCAGCATCGCGAGGAGGCGCTCGACGAAGACACGGCACTCGATCTCCCCGACGCGGGCCCGACACCCGCCGCGCAAGCCGAGGCCAGCGAGGAACGGCGCCGGCTCGAACAATGCCTGGGCGCGCTGGATGCGCCGCAGCGCGACGCGGTGCGCGAAGCGTTCTTCACGGGTGCGACCTACAGCGAACTGGCGGAACGCGTGCGGGTTCCGCTCGGCACCATGAAAAGCTGGATCCGGCGCAGCCTGATCCAGTTGAAAACCTGTCTCGAACGATGAGCACGCCCCTCGATCCCGAACGCGAACTGCGTTGCGCCGAATACGCGCTCGGTGTGCTGGACGCCGGCGAGCGCCGCGCGCTGGAACACGCGTTGCCCGACGATCCCGCCTTGCAGGCGACGCTGGCGCACTGGAATGAACGCCTCGCGCCGCTCGCCGAGGCGGTTGCGCCGATCGAACCGCCGGCGCGGGTCTGGACGCGCATCCGTCACGACCTCGGCTTCGCGCCCGCGCCCGGCTCCGCGCCGCGCAGCGGCTGGCTGGACAACCTGCGGCTGTGGCGCTGGCTCGCGATCGGCGCGAGCGTCGCCGCGCTCGCGCTGCTCGCGGTCAACCTCGTCTGGCTGCACGAGGCCGCGCCGCCCGCCGCCGGCGGCGTCGCGAACCGCTATCTGGTCGCGACGATCGCGCGCCAGGACGGCATCGCGCACTGGACCGCCACGGTCGACCTGCAACGCGCGAGCCTCGTCGTCGTGCCGGCCGTCCCGCCGCGCATCGCGGCGAAGCGCGTGACCGAACTCTGGCTGATTCCGCCGAACGCCCAGCCCATCCCGCTCGGCGTATTCGCCGCCGACGCCCCCGCGACGCTCGCGTTGCCGCCCGCGGTCGTCGCGCGCATGAGCGCGCGCGCCACGCTCGCGGTCTCGCTCGAACCGCCCGGCGGATCGCCGACCGGCCTGCCGACCGGCCCCGTGCTTGCAACCGGTCCCATGCAGGGCGCCTGAGCCGCGGCGACGCGCCCGCGCGATGACGCATGCCTGACTGACGCCCCGCTCGTGGGCCGGTCACGCGCACCGATCCGGCGCGATGCGGCTCGTTACGCGCGTCGCATCCGCAAGCTGTGGGCCTCGTTGCCCGCGCCTCCATGCGGCGCCGCCTCTCGCCTCTCGCCTCTCGCCTCTCGCCTCTCGCCTCTCGCCTCTCGCCTCTCGCCTCTCGCCTCTCGCCTCTCGCCTCTCGCACCTCGCCTCTCGCCTCTCGCACCTCGCACCTCGCACCTCGCACCTCGCACCTCGCACCTCGCACCTCGCACCTCGCCGCATCCGCCTCAACCCATCGCCCCGCTCCCGGCTCCCCCCTCATCGTTGCATCCGGTACGCCCGCTGATCCGTATCCGTCACTGAACGCCTCACGGAGCCGCCCATGCCTGTCCTCGCGACCGCCGCGCTCGCCAGCGCCGGGACCCTCGCCGCCTTCCTCGCCGTCTGGCTGCGGCAGATGAAAACCCTGAACGCCGGCGTGATCGATCCGGTCTGGGCCGCCTCGCTCGGCGTCACCGCCGTGCTCGCCGCGGCGCTCGGCACGGGCGCGCCCGTCAATCGCGCGTTCGTCGGCGTCGCCGGCGGGCTCTGGGGCGCGCGCCTTGCCGCCCACCTGTGGCAACGCCAGCACGGCAAGCCCGAAGACGCCCGCTACCGACAGTTGCGCATCGCATGGGGCGCTCACGCCTCGCGCCGCATGCTCGGGTTCTTCCTGCTGCAGGCCGTGGTCTGCGCACTGTTGTCGGTCGCGTTCCTGGTCCCGGCCTACCAGCCCACGCCCGCCGGCGGCCTGCGCCTCGCGGGCGCGGCCGCCGTGTGGCTCGTCGCGCTGGCCGGCGAGCGCGCGGCCGATCGCCAGCTGCGTCGCTTCATCGCCGTGTCGGGCGGCTCGCGCGCCGTATGCCAGGCGGGGCTGTGGCGCTACTCGCGCCACCCGAACTACTTCTTCGAATGCCTTCACTGGGTCGCGTATCCCGTGCTCGCGCTGGACCCGCACTGGGGCGCGCTCACACTCGCGCCGCCGCTGCTGATGGCCTGGCTGCTGCTGAAGGTTTCCGGCATTCCCGTGCTCGAGGCGCATCTCGCCGCGACCCGCCCCGCTTATCGCGGCTACATGCGCACGACGAGCGCGCTGATCCCGTGGCCGCCGCGACGGCCCGCCCCCGATCCCGACTGATCCGATCCCGACAGGAGCCACGATGAGCGACACCACGACCCCTCGCGCCGGCCGCCCGACGCCCGCCGCCCACGACAGCTGGCCCATCCGCGCCTGCGAACAGGGCTGGCTGCCCGACGCGCTGGTCCGGGCCGGCATGCGCGCACTGCTGCGCCAGCGCCTGCGCGACGAACAGGCGGGCGACGGCGAAGCATGCGCCCGCGCCTTCGAGCAGTTGCTGTGCGAACTGCGCGCGAGCCCGATCGCCATCGACACCCCGGCCGCGAATTCACAACATTACGAATTGCCGCACGCGTTCTTCGCCGCGCATCTGGGCCCGCAACTCAAATATTCGTGCGGCTATTACCCGAACGGCCGCGAAACGCTCGCCGAAGCCGAGGAAGCGATGCTCGCGCTGTACGCGACGCGCGCCGGCCTCGAGGACGGGCAGCGCATCCTCGACCTGGGATGCGGCTGGGGCGCGCTGTCGCTATGGCTCGCGCAACGTTATCCGCGCGCGCAGATCGTCGCGCTGTCGAATTCGCACGGCCAACGCGCCTTCATCGAGGCGGCCGCGCATGCGCGCGGCCTCACGAACCTGCGCGTGATCACCGGCGACATCGTCGATTTCGACTTCGACCCGGATCAGGCCGGCTTCGATCGCGTGCTGTCGATCGAGATGTTCGAGCACATGAAGAACTACGGGCTGCTGCTGCGCAAGATCGCGCGCTGGATGCGCGACGACGGCCTGCTGTTCGTGCACCTGTTCGCGCATCGCACGCTCGCCTATCACTTCGCGGCGCGCGACGGCAACGACTGGATGTCGCGCCACTTCTTCACGGGCGGCACAATGCCGTCCGCCGCGCTGTTGCTTCGCTTCCAGGACGACTTGCGGGTGCGCCGCCAGTGGTGGCTGAACGGCACCCACTACGCGCGCACCGCGAACCAGTGGCTCGCGTCGCTCGATGCCGCGCGCGACCGGGCGCTGCCGATCCTGGCCGACTGTCATGGCCGGCAGGCCGCGCGCGCGTTCCAGCGCTGGCGCATGTTCTACATGGCCGTGGCCGAGTTGTTCGGCTACGCGCGCGGCAGCGAATGGGGCGTCGCCCACTACCTGCTCGACAAACGTCGCCGCTGACCACAGCGCGGCGCGACGCCGTGCATCCGCACGCGCGCGCCGTCCGTATTCAGGGCTAGCGGCCGTTCCGCACGTTGCCGCGCCACCAGGGAGACTCAACGCGATGGATCATCATTACGCGTTCCTGCAACCGGGCCGCAGCGTCGCCGTGATCGGCGCGGGCATCGCCGGGCTCGCCTGCGCGTACCTGCTGGCGTGCCGCCACCGCGTCACGCTGTTCGAGGCGGAGCCCACGCTGGGCGGCCATGCGCATACCGTCGATGTCGAGCTGGACGGCCGGCGCCATCCGGTCGACACCGGCTTCCTGGTCTTCAACGAGCGGACTTACCCGAACCTCGTCGCGCTGTTCGCCGAACTCGGCGTCACCGCCCATCGCAGCGAGATGTCGTTCTCGGTGTCGCTCGACGACGGCCGCTTCGAATGGGCCGGCACCAGCCTCAACACGGTGTTCGCGCAGCGCGCGAACCTGTTCTCGCCGAGCTTCATCGGCATGCTGCGCGACATCCTGCGCTTCAACGCGCACGCCGAGCGACATCTGGAGGCCGCGAGCCGGACCCGCTGCTCGGTCGGCGACCTGCTGACGGACGGCGGCTACGGCGCGCCGTTCCAGCATCACTATCTGCTGCCGATGGCGGCCGCGATCTGGTCGAGCACGGCGCACGAGATCCTGCGCTTTCCGGCCGCGACCTTCCTGCGCTTCTGCCTGAACCACGCGCTGCTCCAGGTGGCGCGCCGCCCCAGCTGGCAGACCGTCGCCGGCGGCGGCCGCGCCTACGTCGAGCGGATCGCGGCCACGCTCGACGACGTGCGCACCGGCACGCCGGTGCGCGCCGTGCGACGCGATGCGCACGGCGCGACCGTGTTCACCGACGCCGGTCCGGCCCGCTTCGACGCGGTGGTGCTCGCGAGCCACGCACCGACGAGCCTCGCCCTGCTCGCCGACGCGGAGCCGGACGAACGCCGCGTGCTCGGCGCAATCCGCTATCAGCGCAACCTCGCGCTGCTGCACACCGACGCCGCACTGCTGCCGAGGCGTCGTCGCGTGTGGTCCGCCTGGAATTACCTCGGCGCGCGCGACGCGACCCGGCCGGTGTGCGTCAGCTATCTGATCAACCAGTTGCAGCCGCTGCCGTTCGACACCCCGGTGATCGTCACGCTGAATCCGGTCAGCGAGCCCGCGCCCGAACGCACGCTGGGACGCTACCAGTACGAGCATCCGCTCCTCGATCTCGCCGCGCTCGACGCGCAACGGCATCTGCCGTCCTTGCAGGGACGCCGCCGCACCTGGTTCGCCGGCGCCTGGACCGGCTACGGCTTCCACGAGGACGGGCTCAAGTCGGCGCTCGCCGTGTCCGTCGATTTCGGCGTCCGGCCAGCCTGGACGCGCGCATGAACCGGCCCGCCTCCCCCGCCGCCGGCCTGTTGCTGCTCGGGCGGGTGCTGCATGTCCGGGAACGGCCGGTGCGGCATCGCTTCGCGTACCCGTTGCTGTGCGTGCGCTGCGACGTGGCGCGGCTCGCGGAACTGGACCGCTGGTGGTTCGGCATCGATCGCTGGGCGCCGCTCGGACTGTCGCGCTTCGACCACGGGCCGCGCGACGGCCGCCCGCTCGACGCGTGGATGCGCGACCAGCTCGCCGCCGCCGCGCTCCCGGCAGACGGCGCGATCTGGCTGCAAACGATCCCGCGCCTGTTCGGCCATGCGTTCAACCCCGTGAGCTTCTGGTTCTGCCACGATCGCGACGGACGCCTGCGCGCGCTGTATGCGGACGTGCGCAACACATTCGGCGGCCATCACGGCTACCTGCTGAGCGCCGCGAACCATGCGCCGATCGGCCCGGACACCGTGCTCGTCTGCCGCAAGCACTTCCACGTCTCGCCGTTCTGCGACGTCGCCGGGGAATACCTGTTCCGGGTCCGCGAGCAAGCCGCGCGGACCCGCATCGCGATCGACTACCGCGACCGGGACGGCGTGCTGCTGCGCACCGCGCTCGCGATGCGCGCCGGGCCGCTGACCGGCCGGCGCGCGGCGCGCGCGCTGCTCGCGCAGCCGTTCTCGATCGTCGGCGTCCTCGCGCGCATCCACTGGCAAGCGTTGCGTCTCGCGATGAAACGCGTGCCGTTCCACGGTCGCACGCCGCCCTCGGCGACCGCGCTGCCCGATCAGGAGATGCGCTCATGACGCTGCTCCGGCTGTCCTCGCTGCCCGCCGCGCCGCCGCCGTCGGCGCGGCTGTTCCTCGCGCTGCTGCGCCGCATCCGCCACGGTCATCTGGTGCTCGTCACGCCCGACGGCGCGCAGCGCCTCTACGGCGATCCTCATGCGCAGCCGTCCGCGACGCTGCGCCTGAACGATTGGCGAGCCTGCCGCGCGATCCTGCGCGCGGGCGACATCGGCTTCGCGCAGGCCTATCGCGACGCATGGCTCGACACGCCCGACCCCATCGCGCTGCTGCGGCTCGCGATCCGCAACGAGGCGGCGCTGTCGCGCACGGTGTGGGGCGGACCCGCGGCGCGCCTGTGGTACGCGCTGCGCCATCGGCTGCGCCTCAACACGCACGCGGGCAGCCGGCGCAACATCCACGCGCATTACGACCTCGGCAACGACTTCTACGCGCTCTGGCTCGATCCCGGCTGGACGTATTCAAGTGCGCTGTTCGACGGTCCGACCGGGCCATCGCTCGAAGTGGCGCAGGCGGCGAAATACCAGCGCATCATCGATACGCTCGGCCTGCGCGCCGGCATGCGCGTGCTCGAAATCGGCTGCGGCTGGGGCGGCTTCGTGCTCCATGCGGCGCGCCTCGGCATCGAGGTGCGCGGCGTGACGCTCTCGCCGCGCCAGCACGAGATCGCCGCCGCGCGATTGCGTGCGGCGGATATCGCGACGCCCGCGAGCGTCGAGCTGCGCGACTACCGCGACCTCGACGGCCAATACGACGCCATCGTGTCGATCGAGATGTTCGAAGCGGTCGGGGAGGCGTACTGGCCCACTTATTTCGAGGTACTGAAACAGCGGCTCGCGCCGGGCGCGCGTGCGCTGGTGCAGTCGATCACGATCGCCGATGCGCGTTTCGCCGCGTATCGCGCGTCGAGCGACTTCATCCGCGAAACGATCTTTCCGGGCGGGATGCTGCCCAGCCCCGCGCGCTTCATCCGCTCGGCCGCCGATGCGGGCCTGCATGCCGTCTCGACGCTCAGCTTCGGCCCCGACTACGCCCGCACGCTGCGCTGCTGGCGCGACGCGTTCGAAAGCCGTCTCGACGACGTGCGCGCGCTCGGCTTCGACGAACCCTTCGCGCGCACGTGGCGGATGTATCTCGCGTATTGCGAGGCAGGTTTCATCGAGGGATGCACCGATGTCCGGCACTTCGTCGTCTCGCGCGCGCCTTGATGCGCGTCGACGCCTGCTGCTCGCGCTGGCGTCCGCGCCGCTGCTCGGCGCGCCGCTCGCGCACGGCGGCTGGCGCGACGACGTCGCGCCGGCGCAGCGGATCGGCGCGGGCGAATTCTGCGTACTCGGCTTCTGCCTGTACGACGCCGAGCTCTGGGCCGCGCGGGCCGATTCCGGATTCGACGCGCCGTTCGCATTGCGCCTCACCTACCGGCGCGCGATCCGTCGCGAACGGCTCGTCGCCGTCGGTCTCGACGAGATCGAACGGCTCGCCGCCGCGCCGCTGCCTGCCGCCACGCGCGCCGCATGGCGCGACGACATGGCGCGCGCGTTCGGCGACGTCGCGGCGGGCGACACGCTGTGCGGGGTTTACCTGCCGGGCAAGGGCGCGCGTTTTTACGCCAACGATCGGCTGACCGCTGAAATCGACGATCCCGCGTTCGCTCGCGCGTTCTTCGGCATCTGGCTCGATCCGCGCACGCGCGCACGGACGCTGCGCACGCATCTGCTCGGCGGGGCGCAAGACGAATGGGGCGGGCCATGACCTGCCGACGCGCGATCCGGCGTCCCGCGTCGAACGCGCGGGAGAGCGTGCGGTCCGTCGAGCGGCTGCCGGACAACCCCGGGACGCGCTCGGCGCCTGACGTCCCTGTACGGGACGAATCGCCTGCGATGCGAGCGGGCGCGATGTTCGTGCTCTGCCAGGCCGGCTGGTACCTGTGCGTGGCGGGTGCGGCGCGTCATGCCGCGCTGCTCGGCATCGGCTTCGCAGCGGGCATGGCGGCCGGGCATCTCGTGTCGCATGCGCAGCCGGCGCGCGCGGCCGGGCTCGTCGTCAGCGTCACGGCCATCGGCTGGTTGTGGGACAGCCTGCTCGCCCGCACCGGCCTGCTCGTCTACGTGGACAGTGCGCTGCCCATCGTTGCCGCACCGGTCTGGATGGCGGCGCTCTGGGCCTTGTTCGCGATCCAGCTGGACGGGCCGTTTCGCTGGTTGCAGGGCCGCCCGTGGCTGGCCGCCGGCCTCGGCGCGCTGGTCGCGCCGCTGTCGTTTCGCGCCGGCGCGGCGCTGGGCGCCGTGAAGATGGCCGACGTCGGCGAGGCGCTGCTCGCGATCGGCCTCGGCTGGGCGTTCCTGCTGCCGGCGTGCCTGGCGCTCGCGCGCCGCTGGCATGCGCCGTCTCGCGGGGAAGTGCGGGATTCGTGAACACGTGCGCAAGGCACGTGCTCAGGCCGCACCACACTTGTATCGAGGCACGACGGGCATCGCTGCCGGACCTGCCGGCGCGGCATGCCGACGATGCGCAGCGGGCGGCCTTTGCGTCAGCCGCGCCCGCTCGCCGCCGGCTTCGCGGACGCCGGGCGCTTGGCCGGATGCGTCCGGCGCGTGATGAGATCGGCAATCGGATCGGCCGCCTCGGCAGACGGCGCGGCCTTGTGCGCCACCGGCTTCGCCGGCTTGTGCGAAGCGGCCGGATGCGTGGACGCCTCGGCGGCCTGGCGGGTGGGCCGGGCGCCCAGCCATTCTTCCGTGTAGGCCGCTTGCGCGGGCAAAGCAGTCATGAGGACGACGACGGATATGAGGCGCGGCAGGATGATGTGATTCACGGTCGATGACGGAGGTAGGCAATGACGCCGCAGCACGGCGCGACCCGGCATCTTGCAGGCCGAACGCCGAGCGGTCAATGATCGGATTGTTAAGTGGGGCGGCGGCGTGCCGGTACTGGCGTTATTCCCGGCCGCGTACTCATGTGGTTTCTCCCCCAAACCAGATCGCGAATGTCCTGCTTCGTCCGGCTCGCCTGTCTTGTCCGCTTGCCACGCAAACCGGCGAACTCGGGAACCTATTCCCCTACTCCCCATCCCTTGCCTGCTCATCTTTGTCATTTTGCTATATTTTTATAACTATATTAAAGTAGCGACCATGAAACCCGATGCCGACCTTCAGTTCGCCGCCCACCTGCGCAGCCAGGTCACCGCGCTGATCCGCCGCCTGCGCCAGGAAGCGCAGGCCGATCCCGTTCAGTTCGCGCAACTCGTCGTGCTGGGCGCGATCGACCGGCTCGGCGACGGCGTGACGCCGTCCGAGCTGGCCGCGACCGAGCGGCTGCGCTCGTCGAATCTCGCCGCGCTGTTGCGCGAGCTGGAAGCGCAGGCGCTGATCGACCGCCTCCCGGATCCGAACGACGGCCGCAAGATCCGCCTGTCGCTGACGGCGACGGGCCGGCGCATGCTCTACGGCAATCGCGCGAAGCGCGAGGAATGGCTCGTGGCCGCGATGCGCGCGTGCCTGAGCGCCGAGGAGCGCGCGCTGCTCGAAGCCGCCGGCCCGCTGTTCGAACGTCTGGCCCAATACGACCCGCCCAGCCCCTCAACCAAACGGAGCCCTCGATGACCACCGCCCTGATCGGACTCGACTACATCGTCGACATCATGCATCCCACCGGCAAGATCGCCCGCAGCGCCGCCCACGCGGCCGCGCGCGACGTGGTCGGCCGCTTCAACCAGGCCCTCGCGCTCGCCCGCTCGCGCGAATGGCTGCGGATCCTCGTGAAGGTCGGCTTCGAGCCCGGCTACGCCGCCCTGCCGAGCCGCTCGCCGATGTTCGGCCGCGCGCGCGAATTCGGCGCGCTCGACCTCGCCGGCCCCGGCACCGCGTTCCATCCGGACCTGGACGCCGCCGCCGCGCAACTCGTCGTCGTCAAGCCGCGCGTCAGCGCGTTCCACGGCACCCCGCTCGAACCCGCGCTGCGCGCGAACCGGATCGAGCGTGTGGTCGTCGCCGGGGTCAGCACGACCTGGGCCGTGCAGGCAACCGCCCGCGACGCGCACGATCGCGACTACGAAGTCCTGGTGTTGGAAGAGGCCTGCGCCGCCGCGACCGACGAGGAACACCAGCGCTCGATCGAGATGCTGCGCGGCATCGCGCGGATCGTCACGCTCGACGAACTCGCCGCCCACTGAGGCCCGCGCGATGCGCGCCGTCCGCGAGGCCCTCGACCCCGGCGCGGGCCTGCGCGCGCTGGCCGTGCTCGCACCGCTCGTCGCGCTGTATGCGCTGAGCCGCGACGCCGGGTGGCTGCAGGCGGCGCTCGTCGCGATCGCACTGTTCGTCGCGCACGAGCGCGTCGACCTCGCGCCGGTAGGGCTCGTTGCACAGGGGCTCGCGATCGTCGCGGGGGTCGGCGTGCTGTCGTATGCGTTGCCTGTGCCTATTGCGTTCGCCGCCGGCTGCGCAGCGCTCGCGGCGATGAGCGTCGCGCTGTCGCTCGTCGGTGCGCGGCTGCGCTCGCTCGGCAACTACATCTTTATTCCGGCGCTGTATCTGAGCTATGAGACCGCCATCGCGCATGGATCGGTCAAACGTCTGTTGCCTTATCTCGCGGTGGGGGCGTTGCCGCCGATTGTCGCGGCGGGTATCGCGCAGTGGCGGCGCGCCGCCTTGCAGGACCGTTGGCGCGCACTCGTTCGCTGGCATGCACCGCGCGGCCCGGTGGTCGGCGCGCCGCGCGACGTCGCGTTGCCTGCGATGCTGGCTGTCGCCTGCGCGGTCGCCGTGGCAGCGGCGCTGGTCGTTTCACGGAAGCTTGAAGGTGGTCAATGGGTAGTCTGGTCGGCGGCGAGCGTCGTCACCGGCAGCGTGGCCGAAAGTCTCGTGAAGCTGCGCGATCGCGGCCTCGGGGCGCTGGTCGGCGCGCCGCTCGGACTGCTCGTCGGTTATCTGCTGCCCGCCGCGCCGCTGGCCTATACCGCCACCGCGCTCGCATCGATCCTCACGCTGGTCTCGTTTCGACATTATGCGAGCGGCTTCGCCGCGCGCTGCGCGTGTATTGCGTGCGCTGCGTGGATCGCGCAGCAGTCGGCCGCGATCGCGGTGGAACGGGTGGTCGATGTCTGGTTGGGTGGGTTGATTGGTTGCGCGTGCATGTTGGTTGTTGCGCCGTTGGCTGGGCGGGTGGTCGGTCTGTGGAATACGTCGGCCGCTTCGGCGGCGCGCGATGCGTAGCGCCCGAGTTGCGCCGCCAGCGGTACGGATATCGGGGAAAGATCTGTCTGGACTCGGCCAGGAGCGGTCAGACCACAACTCGAGTTAAATTGGCAACAATCCGGGGGCGATCAACTGAACCCCACTTACCGGGGGACCTTCAATCCGTCGCGCGATCGCACCCCAGTTAAACTCTCAACCTGAAGTGACTCAATCTTTTGGAGACGTGGAAAGCCTCAGCAGACAAGGTCCTGGCGGCTCAGGTTGCCCAGGAAGACTTCCCGTGAAGAGCTTATGTCTGCTGTCGATGCCAGTCCATTTCGCGAATAGCCAATCGCTGCCTCGACACCAGTGAGACAATGTTCGTATCGTCCGCGTGGGCGCAGGTGAATCGAGGAAGGAACGATATGAGTGACAATTTCGACGAATTCGTCCGCAGCCATGTAGAGGCTGCATCTAACGAAAAGCTTGATCTCGAAACAGAAAAGGCGTTCTGGCTCACGAGACTAGACGAACTGTACGCGCTGGTCTCGTCCAGTTTGCGCCAATACACCGACAAGGGAAATATTGCGGTTCACATTGAAGACGTGGACTTGTGCGAGGAGCAGCTAGGCACGTATAGAGCCAAAGCGGCCCGCATTGTCATCGGGAACAATTTGGTGAGGCTGGATCCCGTCGGCACTTTCCTGGTTGGAGCGCGAGGGCGCGTCGATATGACCGGGCCGCGCGGTGTTGCGCGATTCATGATCGTCCCGCCGGACTCCAAAGGTCTGCGGGTAATAATCAACGCGGTACGTCTGGACGAAGTAGGCGATGCGCCAACGGTCCCAGCCGTGCCTCCCCCTGAGACATGGGTTTGGAAGATCGCCACACCGCCGCCCCGCATCACGTATATCGATCTGAATGAAGATTCTTTCCGTTCGACCCTTATGGGAGTAGTGAATGGCTAATAGGGTGAGCTTTTCAGGAGAAGAGCTTACCCTCGATGAAATAGCATTTCATCACACCAACGTCGAGTCGGCCCTCCTTGAATTTTTTTCTGGCCATTCCGAGGCATTTCTGAATCGCTTCGCGCAGTCAACCCCTGATGAGGTGCGCGAAGCGTTGAAAAGTAGCCTCGCCGAATTGGACTACACGAGTTCAATGTCTGTAATTTCGGCAATCGAGGCCGCCGTGCGCATGGACTATTTTTCTAGGGTCTACAGCCGAGGGCGCGATCCTCTATCACGGGCCATGCGCGGCGTTCATCGCATAAAAGGAAACAGGGCATCCCTGGAAGACGATCTAATTCCACAATGGCGTGAGCACAGTACTGTCCCAAGTGTATTGCTGTCACATGCGGTTTCGGCTTTCAGCTTTCGGCATTGGATAGCTCACGGCCGATATTGGAAGCCGAAGCTGGGTGCCAAATATGATTACCTTACCGTGTTCGTAATCGCTGAAGAACTATTCGTTGCGATGGACAAAAATGATGCTGATTGTCAAGCGGAATGACGTGCTGTGGGCCACCCTCTGCCCGCTCGTGGGACGCTCTAGGGGGCGGACTCATTGAATGGCCGCTTTCGCGAAAGTTGGACGTCTCTTTCGGGTCGAGGCTGTGTGGAAACACGTAACTCAGCGTCGGCGGGAGCAGATCCCGTGCCGCATTTTCGCAGCCTTCAGGTGAACGAGGAGTGTCGCCATAGCTTCAGTGCTGAGTTGCTGTGGTCCCTCGGCAATGTAAGCGCACCCTGGAGTGCTTCACGCACCCACCAGCCGCATCGCCTTCATGGTTTTCGAGAACCCGAGTATCGCTATGACGCGTTTGAGGTTGTATGCCAGTACATGCAAACTCATTTCGGTGCTCACGTTGGCAAACCGGCGAGTCAGGAAGTGCGTGTAGCCCATCCAGTGTTTGAACGTCCCGAACACATGCTCAACTGTCCGCCTTCGCACCGTCATCGCATTCGGCATTCGGTCCAGTCTTCGCTGCGCAGCTTCCAGCACTGATTCGTGCTCCCAGCGCGTGATCCGCCGGTAATTGCTTGGCGTGCATTGTGGTTTCATGGCGCAGCCGATACAGGCGCTACTCCAGTAACGACGTAGATACATGCCATGTTCGAGGCCAGTAAAGCGATAGATCGCACGTTGCCCGGCCGGGCATAGATATTCGTCATCCCGGGCAATGTAAATAAAGTCGGCCCGATCAAAGCGGCCATCAGCCTTCGCGCTGGATGTCGTAACCTTCGGCAGAATGGCGGCAATGCCTGCGTCCTCGCAAGCCTTTATCTGTGGGCCACTGTAATACCCGCGATCAGCGATGGCCTTCAATTTGGTTCTACCCATGGCATCACGAGCAGCTTGCGCCATTGGACTTAGCTGCGCGCGGTCACTACCCGCGTTCGTAACTTCATGCGCAACGATTAGATGGTGCTTGGCATCTACGGCGATCTGCACGTTGTAGCCGACCATCCCAGAACCACGGCCACTGGTCGCCATGGAGCGTGCATCAGGATCCGTCAGCGAGATCTGTCCGTCAGGCAGCGTTTTCAACTCCTCTTTGATCTGCTCAAGGTGACGCATTTGCCCCCTGCAATTGAGCAATCTTCTCTTTGAGTCGAGTCGTTCTGGCTTCCACCTCGGGCGGCTGCGTTCGATCTGCCGTTTCTAATGCGCTCAGGTAACGATGGATGCTTTCCTCGATCTGCTGCTGCCGCTTATCAATCTTGCCCGTCGTAAAGTTTCGGTCGCGTGTATTGGAGGCCTTGAACTTACTTCCATCGATGGCGACCATGGCCTGGGAGAACAGCTTGAGATCGCGGCACAACACGACAAACCGACTACAGACGTTGCGAATACCTGCGCCGTTGTTGCGTCGAAAGTCAGCTATCGTTTTGAAGTCTGGCACCAGGCGGCCAGTCAGCCACATCAAGCTCGATATTGCGCTGACATTCGCGCTCCAGGCGTCGGCTTGATTGAATCCGGTTTAGGTAGCCGTAGATGTATATTTTCAGCAGCACTGCCGGATGGTAGGAGGGGCGGCCTGTCGTCGAAGGCGTAACACTGGTGAAGCCAAGTTGTGCAGATCAAGCTCTTCGACAAAGGCCTCGACGATCCTGACCGGGTTATCCTCGGCAACGAAATCGTCCAGGCATTCGGGCAATAGCGCTACCTGCTTGCGGTCATCGCCTTCAACGAATCGCTTCATGGGCAGCCCATCCTGAATGCGTTGATTCAGTCTAGACGATCAACGCGTTTTCACACAGCCTCGGTCGAACACGGTCTCACGCCTCAGGCCAAGGCTGGCTACATAAGGGTGTTGATCCACGCATCAGCAAGGACGCCGGCAACAGACCTTCGTGCATCGATCAAGGCAGTCGGTCTGTCGACCACCCTGAATAGCGTGCCGTCTATCGGCAGGCTCGGCCATCTACGATCCGGAATACGATGACCGCTAGCTACGCGACCTCCCCGCAAGCACGATCGCGATGCCGCCAAGAATCGCAACCGAAGCCACAGCCAGACGCGGCGTAATCGCTTCCGACAGGAACACCACCCCGCCAAACGCAGCGATCAACGGCACCGCCAACTGCACCGTCGCTGCCCGCAAGGCCGTAAGCCTGCCCAGCGCCGCATACCAGATGCAATACCCGATGCCGGACGTGAGCGCGCCGGACGCAATCGCCAGACCAACCCCCGCCCCACTCGCATGAGCACGGCCGCTGATAATGAAAAACACGCTTAACGAGAAAACAAGCGGAGCCGCTCGCGCGAAATTACCCGCCGTCGCTGCGATCGGATCGGCCACGCCGCGGCCGCGCAGCGAATACACCCCCCAAGCGCCCCCTGCGATCGCCATCAACGCCGCGCCGACGAGCGGAGGTGCCGCGATCCCCGGCGATACCAGAGAAACCAACCCTGCGACCGCCAGCGCGAGACCGACCCACGCGACCGATCCAAACTTCTCCCCACAGCGCAAACCCACGCTGAACATCGTCAATTGAACCGCGCCGAAGAGAACCAGCGCACCCGTGCCGGCGGACAAGGTTGAATACGCGAAAGAGAAGAACACGACATAAACAAACAGCATGACAGCCGCGAGCCAATCAACGCGACCAGACGCGTACGGCCCGGACCTGAACCGGACGATGACGGCAAGCACGATCGCCCCCGAAACCAGTCTGATGCCGGCGAAGCTGGCCGGATCGATTTCCCCCCGCAGCAACGCGAGCCGGCACAGCAACGAATTCGCCGCGAAGGCAAACATCGCCGCCACAGTGAGGATGGTCGTCCGCAAGATCAACAATCCCCCGCGCGCTTCATGCATGAGTCAGGACCATGACGAATGACCACGACAATAGCGCCACGCCGAGAGGTGCGCTGAGACGCTTGCCCCAGGAAACGTTCTTCTCGATCGCCATCACGGCGGCAAGCAGGAGCATCCAGCCAAGACTGCCGGTGCCTAACGCGAACATCAGCAACATCAACGCCCAACAACAGCCGACACAGAACAGGCCATGCCGCGCGCCCAGCGCGAACGCGTTCCACGCCTGCGCATGCCCGCGCCAGTGCTCGATGACGAAGCTCAAGGGCGTGCGACACTTTTCAAGGCATCGATACTTGAGCCGGCTGAACTGAAATGCGCCGGCCAACGCAATGACCGCGACGCCGATCAGCCACCCATGCCAGACAAGAGCGGGGACGCTGCCGACCATGAACAGCACCGCACTGTGAAGCGCATGCGCCAAAAGTCCGAAGATTCCCCACACCGCCACATAGCCCGAACCGAGCAACACGAGCAGCCCACCATGATCAGGGCGCCCCGCCGTCAGCCGGTCGAATGCATTGAACAACGGCAACGTGGTCGGCAGCATCATGGCTACCGTCATGAGAATCCACGCGACAGCGTAGAGCACCACGGGCACGACCACGTCACCCGCGGGAATGACGCGGCACAGAAACGCCGCCGGTCCGGACGCTGTCCAGTCGCCGTGTTCGATGTAGCGCCCGTATGGACTGCGCGCCCATGCCCACAACACCACCCACGCGAGCGCGATCAACGCCGTCAAGACCGGCAGGAACACATGAGCATGGCGCGAGGCGCGGGCCGGCGGCGGGCCGGCCATCGGGTTCATGCGTCGAAGACGAAGGTGCTCTGCAGGGCGTTGTGATTCTTGAGATCGAGGTCGATGCCTAACGCCGGGTTCTTCGATCGATAGGTCGGGGCCTTGCCGACAAACACGGGCGCGCCGGGCACGGTCGAGAACACGGTGTCGGACAGCGTGGTCTGGCCACCGGTTGCGCCGAGATAGGGTTCGAGTTCGGCGTAGTAGTTCGCACCGATCTCGAGTTCGCCCTTGCCCGCAACCACGGTGAAACGGATCGGCGCGCGCTCCACGGACACGACCTGGCCGATGAGCTTGGCGAGATCGGCGACCGGCCCGCCGGCCTGGCCGGTGTAGACCTTCAGCAGCGCTTCTTCCTGCGCCTTCGAAGCCCGATCGTCGACATAGATCGCGGCCGTCCAGTTGCCTTGCAGGATGTTGCCGGGCACATGGGCGACGGCCGCGATGGTATTGCCGGCCACATCGACGCCGTCGACCGTGCCCTTGTCGATATGCCACGCGACGATGGTGTCGCAGGTGCCGTTGTCGGGGTCCTCGCCGATCCAGCAGGGGCAAAGCACATTGCAGTTGCAAACTTCGAGGAGACGACCTTCCAGGTGATAACTCATACGAACCTCCATTGAAGGCAGGCGAACACCACCAACTTGACGCTGCATGGCGCGACTGCAAGGACTCTTAATCTTTTCGCTGCCGGTTGCGGAAAGTCAAGGTCATTGCGGAGCGCGCAGGTCGACAGATCAGGTCGGGCTTATGCAAGATCATTACGTCATACAACCCGAGCGATGCGACCGCGCTTCGCTATCCACGCACAGCTGCATCATCGAAAGACCGATTTTGTCTGCGTATAAATTCGATAGAGGCGAGTGCCGACGATCGGCGCTCGACCTCGTGCGATACCGATTCTCCAGACGATCGTCACGACGCCGCATCCGCGCGACGAGATCGCCGGGATGAGATCGACCGGCGACATCCGCCGGAAATCCACGAAACAAAAAAAACGGGGAGCCTCCCGGCTCCCCGTCATCCGCTTCACCCGCCCGCGTTACGCCACGGTCTCGGTATTCGCCGGCACGCGCGTGCGCCGCACGCCGTCCACGCCGTTGCCTTCAAGCCACGGCGCGATCTCCATGTCCTCGTACTTCACGAAGCGGCTCTTGTTGACGAGCCGATAACCGAGCCACACGACCAGGAACAGCGGGATGCCGATATAAGTCGCCGTCACGCCGATCCAGTCGATCTTGTTCGACAGGAACGCCTGATAGTCCTGGCCGAACGCGATCACGATGCACAGCACGAACGCGAAGATCGGCCCATACGGGAACAGCTTCGACTGGTACGGCAGCTGATCGACCGAGTACCCCTGCCGGATGAAGCCCTTGCGGAACCGATAATGGCTGACCGCGATGCCGAGCCACGCGATGAAGCCGGTCATGCCCGAGGTATTGAGCAGCCACAGATAAACAGTCTTGTCGCCATACAGCGACGACAGGAAGCACAGCGCCCCGACCGCGGTGGTCGCATACAGCGCATTGCGCGGCACGCCGCCCGGCGACAGCTTCGCGAACAGCTTCGGCGCGCGGCCCTCGGTCGCGAGGTTGTACAGCATCCGCGTCGACGCATACATGCCCGAGTTGCCGGCCGACAGCACGGCGGTCAGGATCACCGCATTCATCACGCCCGCCGCGAACGCGAGGCCCGCGTGACGGAACACCAGCGTGAACGGGCTCACGCCGATATCGGTCACGTCGCTCTTGAGCAGATTGGGATCGGTATAGGGAATCAGCATGCCGATCACGAAGATCGCCAGCACGTAGAACAGCAGGATCCGCCAGAACACCTGGCGCACCGCGCGCGGAATCGTCGTGCGCGGATTCTCCGATTCGCCCGCCGCGACCCCGATCAGCTCGGTGCCCTGGAACGAAAAGCCCGCGATCATCGCGACGCCCATCATCGCGGGCAGGCCGCCCGCGAACGGCGCGTCGCCGATCGTGAAGTTATGCCAGCCCGTGTTGGCCCCGCCCTTCAGGATGCCGACGATCATCAGCAAGCCGATGCCGATGAACGCGACCACCGTGACGACCTTGATCAGCGCGAACCAGTACTCGGCCTCGCCGAAACCGCGCACCGTCAGCACGTTGAGCAGGAACATCACGGCGAGGAACAGCGCGCTCCACCACACCCCCGGCACATCGGGAAACCAGTAGTGCATCACGAGCTGCGCGGCCACCAGCTCGACCGCGATCGTCACGGCCCAGTTGTACCAATAGTTCCAGCCGAGCGCGAAACCAAAGCCCTCTTCGACGTATTTCGCGCCGTAGGTCGAGAACGAGCCGGACACGGGCATCAGCGCGGCCATCTCGCCGAGGCTCATCATCAGGCAATAAACCATCAGCCCGATCAGCAGGTAGGCGAGCATCGCCCCGCCCGGGCCGGCCTGCGAGATCGACGCGCCGGACGCGACGAACAGGCCGGTGCCGATCGAGCCGCCGATCGCGATCATCGTCAGGTGACGGGCTTTCAGACTGCGGTGGAGCTTGGGTTGAGTCGAGGATGAAGTAGGACTGTCGGAATTCGGGTGTGCTGGCATAACTGGCGTGCAAGGAGCGGGCGACGCATGAATGCATCGCTTCGGGTCGCTCCGGGATTCGATGTGTCCCCGGAATGGATGGCGGCACGTCAGCCGGAAATGGTACGGGCGGCCGCGCCGATTGCATTTTTTTGCGCAGCGCGGATTCTACCCGATTCGTCCGACGGGGCGCCGCTGCATTGACCGCCGGTCGGTCGATTATACAATCATCCGTGCATAGTGGGCGTATCGTGCCGACGGCCGGTGCCGGCCCCCGAAAAGCGCCCGGGCCCGCCTGACATCGGCGGGCCCGGAATCGACCTCGGGACGAGGGCGCGGCAGGCCCCGTGACGGCGGATGCGGCGCTCAGGCGCCTGCTTGCGGCATCGGATGGAGCGGCACGCGGCGCGGCGCGGCCTCGGACGCATAGCGCCGGTTGGTCGCGTCAATCGCGGCCAGCAAGCCGTCGAGACGCGCCAGATGCGCGCGGTTGTCGTGGTCCCACGGATGGAAGCCCGGCCGGAAGTAGCTGAGCCATTCACGCCCGATCAGCGCGAACACGCCCTTGCGCGGCCCGAACAGATAGCCGACCAGCCGGCCAAAGCCGGTGACCTTGCCGATCCGCCGGCGATGCGCGCTCAACAGATGCAGGTGGAACTCGAACACCGTGCCCCAGAACAGCACGCTCGTGAACAACATCGCGCCGGTGCGGATCAGGTAGCGCTTGAGCCCCGGCTTCATCACGGCAAGCCACACGTCGTACGCGACGGACTTGTGCTCGGTTTCCTCGAGCGCGTGCCATTGCCACATCTGCACGTAGCCGTCGACCGAGCCCTCGGCGAGCGTCACCCGCTTCGCGAGCAGCAGGTCCGCGAACATCGCCGTGTAGTGCTCGAGCGCGATCGTGATCGCGAGTTGCATCGAGTGCGGCAACACCTTCTTCATCCAGCCGAGCACCGCCCACAGCCGCGCGTCGATCTTGTGCGCGGGCAGGCCCGCCGCCTGCAGCAGGTCGTTGTACTCGACGTGCTCGCGGGTATGCATCGCCTCCTGGCCGATGAAGCCGACGATTTCCTGCTTCAGTTCCGGATCGTCGATCCGGTCGCGGTAATTGCGCACCGAATCCATGAAGAAGCGCTCGCCCGCCGGGAACAGCAGCGACAGCGCGTTGTACAGATGCGTGGTGGCGACGCCCTCCCCATGCCAGTCGCAGGCGCGATCCGGCGGCAGGGCAAAACGGACGTCACGGCGTACGATCGAAGTCATTGGATGTCTCCCGGTCGTCCCGGGGTGCCGCCCACGGCGCGCCGGACTGCGTCACGGCGGCGCGAAAATGGGGAACGGTCACCCGGGCAATCAAGTCATCATAAACAGTTACATTGATCGATGTCATGATAGAACCGGAACGTCCAGGATGCAAGGATCGGTTCAGCCGCCGCCGTCGGGAGACGCCAGCAACAGGTAGTCGCCGTCATCGGCCGTGCCCGCGCCGACCTCCACGAAGCCGCATGCGCGATAGAACGCCAGCGCACGCAGATTGCGGGTCAGGCACTTGAGGCGATAGCGCGTCGCCGGCCAGCCCGGCAGCGCCTGCAGCAGCGCGCGGCCGACGCCGTCGCGCAGGCGCGCCGGATCGACATAGAGGTGGTGCAGGAAATGCTCGGGCATCCACACCGACGCGAAACCGACCAGTTGGCCGCTCGCGCCGACCGCCACCCACTGCGCCTCGCCGCGCGTCTGCGCCTCGAAGTCCGCGAGCGCGAAGATCTCGGGCGGTTCCCAGGAGAATGCGGCGCGGCGCGAACGCAGGAACAGGTCGCGCAAGGCAGGCAAATCGGCGGCGGTTGCGCCGCGTACGTGAAGCGTCATGTCGGCGGGTCTCCGTTTTTTTACGGTCCGATTCCGCTCGGTGTGGCGGACCGAACAAAGCGATGCGTGAATTCCGCGCGCGCGTGCCGCATAATCTGCTGCGCATTCCAGAAAGCACCTCGGCGCATCTGGCGGGACCTTCGCGCGCAGCGCGGCCCGCCATTTGAACACATGACAACACACTGACCTGCCTCCGCTGACCCGGAGCCGCCGCGCATGGCCTCGCTACCCGACACGATCACGATTCCCTCCCGCCGCGACGCGGCCCGCCACCGGCTGCTGGTGTTTCATCACGCCTGCGGCGCGGCGACTAACTACCATCGCTGGGCGATGGGTTTCCCCGCCGATACCGAAGTCTGGCTCATCGACCTGCCCGGCCGCGGCAAGACCATGCGCCAGCGGCCCGTCGACACGGTGCCGGCCATGATCGCCCACCTGCGTTCGCTGGCGCCGTTCCTGCCGCGCGACTATGCCGTGTTCGGTCACAGCATGGGCGCGCTCGTCGCGTACTGCTTCGCACACGACATGACGCAGCTCGGCCGGCCGCCGCTGTGGCTCGGCGCCTCCGGCGCGGACGCGCCGTTCTACCCGGAACGCGGCCGCCGCCGCGCGAATGCGCCGGTCCACCTGCGCAGCGATCCGGAGATCATCGATTACCTGGTCACGCTCGGCGGCACGCCGCGCGAACTGGCCGAGCACCGGGAGCTGAAGGAGATGCTGCTGACGCTCGCGAAAGCCGATTTCCGCATCGTGGAGGCGGGCTTCCCGCTGCCGTCGGCGACGCCGCAGCCGTTCCCGGTCGCGGTGTTCTCGGGCCGCCACGACCCGGTGGTGAGCGCGGCGGGCCTGCACGACTGGACCCGCGGCTCGCAACACCCGGTCACCTTCCATGATTTCGACGGCGGCCACTTCTACCTGTTCGACCAGGCGGCGGCCGTGCAGCACACGATCGGCCGCGCGCTCGACGACGCGCACCGCGCGCGCACGGCCGCGGCGCTGCCGTCGCAACCGTAGCGCGGCGGCGGCGGCTTGCGCGCATCGCGCCGGGTTTCGCGCGGCGTCCCGCCGCGCGAAACCCGCTCACCGACCACGCGGCCGCCCCCGGCATGACCGGCGGCGGCCCTCTCCGCCCCGCCCGCGCCGCCGATCCATCCGGGCGAACTCGACCACCTCCGCCGGATTGAATCGCCACGCGAAAACCGCTGGAAGGACGGCACGCACGCGCCTCTGCAGCAAGGAACGCAGGATCTCGAACGGATGGTGATGACCGAAGCCGGTGATGCGGCGATCGGCGACTGCCTCCGGGCAATCCACGACGGCGCGGCGCTGCTCGCGTCGATCCATGTCCGGCCCGAGCGGCGCGGCCCGGGTATCGGCCGGTGAATGCCGGAACGGTTCGCCGCCGACGCCCGCGCGCAAGGTCCGGCCCGGCTCGCGTTCGGCGCGAAACCGGACACCGCCACGCGCCGCCTGCACGAGCAGGCGGGCTTCACGCTCGCGCACGACGCCGGCGGCGGCCCGCATGACATGCGTGCGGCCCGCGCGCCGAGCCGCTAGTAGTCGTACACGTGCTCGGCGACGAGCCCGAGCGCGGGCGCGCCGGCCAGGAATGCCGACAGGTCGCGGACCGGCACCAGCACGCCGAGCCGCCGCATGCCGGCGGGGTCCGTCAGCGGCTGCTCGAACAGCACCCGCCCCTGGCCGGCCGGCAGCGCCGCGTCGCGCGGCGCCCACACGGTGACGAGGATGATCGAGTCGTTGCCCGCGATGTCGACGAACCGGACGCCCCGCCGCGCGAGCGTGGTGGCCGCGAGCCGGAAATCGAAATAGCGCGGCAGCGACAGCAGCGCGCGGCCGTCCGGCCAGCGCTTCAGCACCTCGACCCGCGGCGGCAGCGCGCCCTCGGGCGGCAGCCGGTCGACCACGACGTCGGTCGTCATCAGCGCGGGCGTATATGCGGCGCGCGTCGCCTTCTCGATCAGCTTGCCGTATACGGCCTTCACCGCGTACTCGGACGTCAGCGCATAGCGCCGCTCCCACTTGCGCACGATCCCCGGCCCCCACAGCGGCACGTCGGTCCACAAGTGACGCAGGCGCGCCGTGAAGTCGAACAGGTACCAGGGCTCCTGGCGGATGAAATCGACGTATTCCTGCGCGGCCTGCGCGCCGTAGCGATCCTCATCGGTCAACCGCTCGCCGCCGAGCAGCCAGCTCGCGCGGCCGACCGTGTTCTCGTACAGCGAACGCAGCGCATACTCGACCGTGGTGCTCGTCGCGATCACCCAGATCATCACGTGATAGCCGCCATTCAGCGGATAGCGGTCGCGCATCTGCTCGGCCGTCACGTCCGCATAGCCGGACCACAGCTGCGCGACCTGAGCGAGGAACGGGAACGCGTGCGACGGCGCGCGCCGCACGATCCGCGCGTACTCGGCCGGGCTGTGCACGAGATACCACTCCGGAAACGTCAGCAGCGTCTGCTCGGCGCCGCGCCGCGCCTCGGGCGGCACCAGGCTGTCGCCGGAAGCCGCGCCGGGTGCGGCCGGCACGCCCGCGCCCGCGCTCGCGAGGCACAACGCCGCGATGGCCTGCCTGAACCAGCGCGTCATGCCGCGGCCCCCGTGCGCTGGAACGCCATCAGGAGGTTGTCGGACGGGTCGCCGTCCTGCCGCAGCCGCGCGCCCGTGTGCCGGAAGCCGGCCGCCTCGATCCGGGCGATCCAGGCATCGACGCTCGCGAAGTGCCGCAGCTCGCGGCGATTGGTCTCCCAGCTCTCGCCGAGGCCGGCGTTGAACACGGTATGCGCGAGCGACACGAACGCATCCATCGCCTCGCTCGTGACGTCGTGATCGCGCACGATGAAGTAGCCGCCGGGCCGCACGATCTGCGCGATCGAGTCGAGGAACGGCGCGAGCTTGTCGGGCGCCATGTGATGCAGGCCGACGAAGCAGCTGACGAGATCGGCGCTGGCCGACGGCAGCGCGATCGGCGCGTAGTCGTGCAGCGGCGTGAAGTCGCCGATCCGCCCGATCTGCCCGCGCTCGACGATGTCGACGGGCGAGTTGCCCGGCGCGACCTCGTGCACGAGCGTCACGCGGCCGCCGAGCTTCAGGTGCTTGCGCATCGCCTTCACATAGCGGCCCGTCGTGCCGATCTCGACGTAATCGCGCAGCGCCGCGTCGCCGAGCAGCTGCGCCGCCTGCCGTCCCATCTCGGCCTTCTGCGTCGCGAGCGACGGCAGCGCATGCGTGAGCATCGCGAGCGGCGGCGTGATCGACTTCAGGCGCGCCTGGACGCCGCGATAGATCGTCTCGTCGTCGGCGTGCTTCGCGGTCTCGTCCTTGATCAGCGCGTGCAGGCGATCCGCCGGCAACACGTTGAAGATGTTCTGCAGGAACGTATAGAAGCGGTCCGCCTCGCGCTCGCCGCCGTACACCGCCGCGAACAGCGAGGCGCTCGGCCGCGCCGGCGCGCTCGCCGCGGGCTGCAGCAACGGCGCGTAGTAACGGTCCCACAGCGCGCCGCGCAGCCGGTAGTGCGGATCGAGTTCGGCCTTCAGCGCGAACATCTCGCGCGCGCGCGGGTACGCGCGATGGAACTGCTCGTGCGTCGCGTGCAGCTGATACGGCAGGTAGTAGGTGCCGCCGACCGCGAGCACCGCGTCGATCAACGCGCGGGTCCAGACCGCGACGCGTTCGCGCGCGTTCTCGCGCGTGCGCTGCTTGTAATACAGCACGAACGCGAAGGTCTCGCCGCGCGCCCACGCCATCAGCGTGCGGTCGTCGCCGAGCGCATGGCGGATCGAGATGTTGACGACGTTGACCTGGTGCCGCGCGAGCACCGCGCCCATCGTCTGCGCGAACTCGCCGACCGCCTCCGCCGGCACGAAATACTCCTGCAGCACGTAGGTGCGGTCGCGCCGCCCGACGGGCTCCAGCTCGGCGACGTCGTAGCCGGCTTCATAGTTGCGCCAGTGCACCTTCGTGCCGAGGTGCAGCAGCGGGTCGTACAGATACTCGCGGCGGAACTTGCCGAGCGGCGTCTCGGTGATCGCCCACAGCAGATACTTGGCCGCGAGGAAGCCGCGCGCGAGCGGCTGCAGGCGCGGCGCGGTGGCGGGCGCGTCGGTCACGGTCCAGCTGACCGCGCGGCCGCGCGTATAGCGCGGCGGATAGAGATCGAAGTTGTGGAACACCACGTCGCCGTGGCCGCGAATGTTCGCGTCGAACCAGCGCTTGTAGTCGGCGGTGCGCATCTTGCGGTCGCTGCGCGCGACGCGCGTGTTGGGCACCAGGTCCAGCTCCACCTCGGTGATGACGCCGATCCCGCCGTAACCGCCGATCGCCGCGTCGAACAGGCGCGGATGCGCGCTGCGCGACGCCTCGACCACCTCGCCGCCGGCCAGCACCAGCGTGATCGCGCGCACCGACAGCACGACCGGCCCGAGCCCCATGTAGCGGCCGTGCGCATTCACCGACAACGCGCCGCCGACCGTGAAGTTCGCATAGGTCTGCATGATCTTGACGGCGAGGCCGTGCGGATCGACGAAGCGCTGGATGTCGCACCAGCGGATCCCGGCCTGCACGCGGATCACGGCGACAAGCGGATCGAAGCGCAGCACGCGGTTCATGCGGCGCAGATCGAGGTGAAGCGTGCCGGGGCTCGCGGTGTGGCCGCCCATGCTGAAATGGCCGCCGCCGATCGACACGGGAAGCTGGGTCCGGACCAGCGCGTCGACCACCTCCTGCGTGGAAGCGGGCGTGGCGATCGAGAAAACCGGAATCCGGTTGAGCTAGGTAACGTCGTTGACCGTTGGCATGTCGCGCATCAGCGGGAAATAGGGACTTGCAGATAATCGTCGCGGCTCGCCGGATCGGGGCCGAAGCGGTTTTCGTGCGCGGCGCCGCGCTTGAGCAGTTGAACGACGACCCACAGCGGCCCGAGCACCGGCACGAGCGCGACCCACAGCGCGGCGCCCGAACGGCCGATATCGTGCAGGCGCTGGATCGACAACGCGAGCGCGGCCCAGATGAACAGCAGCGCGAACACGCCGGCGCCCGCCTCGCCCGCGAAGCGGCCGGCCCACTCGCCGAACGCGGCGCAGAACAGGCCCGCCACGACGAGCCGGGACAGCCAGGTGCTGCGCGTGATGCGGCCGCGACGCTTGAAGAAAGCGAAAGCCAGTGAAAGTGCGGACATCTTTTAATCCGTATCCCGGTTTGAGTGTTTATCGGGCACTAAACGCGCAGTGTATTCTCTATAATTAGCCGATACCAAGATAATTTCACGGTAATGGATGGCATTGCATCATTGCTTCAGAAGCTTCACCATTACGCAAAAAACCGCTGATCGGCACGCCGCATCAGTCGTCGAATATCCCGCATTATCCGAATCCCGATGAATTTCAAAAAAGTGCTCGCGGCGCTGATCGTCGCGCCGGTCCTGCTTGCGGTGTGTGCCGCGAGCATCGCGAACTACGCGGCCCGCGCGCGCGAGCGCGACGCGGCGGCGAGCGCCGCCCCGCCGGGCAGCCGCTTCGTGCGCGCGGCCGACGTGTCGATGCTGATCCAGGAGCGCGGCCCGGCGACGGGCGAGCCGATCGTGTTCGTATCCGGGCTCGGCGCATGGAGCGCGACCTGGCTGCCCACCATGGACGCGCTCGCGCGCGCCGGCTACCGCACCATCGCGCTCGACCTGCCGCCGTTCGGCTATACCAGCCGCCCGGCCGCCGACGCCTACGACACATCGCACCAGGCGGCGCGCATTCTCGGCCTGCTCGATACGCTCGGCGTGCGCCGCGCGATCCTGGTCGGCCATTCATTCGGCGGACGCGCGACCGTCGAGGCGCTGCTCGCGCAGCCGCGGCGCTTCAGCGCGGCGGTGCTGGTCGACGTCGCGCTGCGCCTCGATCCGCCACCGCCCGCCGCGCCGGGCCTCGTCGCGCGCGGGCTCGGCGTACCCGCGCTGCGCCGGCCGCTGATCGCCGCGACGGCCACCAATCCGCACCTCACGCGCTGGTTCCTCGAACGCTTCACGACGCGGCACGGCGCGCTGTCGCCCGAGGTGGTCGCCGTCTATCAACGGCCGCTGTCGGTCGCCGGCACGACCACCGCCTACGGCGAGTGGCTCGACGCGTTCCTCAACGATGCCGGCCGCGATCGCGGCGAGCGCAGCGCGGCGCTCGCCGCGCTGCCGATGCCGGTCGACGTGATCTGGGGCAACGCCGACACGGTCACGCCGCTCGCGGACGGCGCGCGGCTCGCGCGGCTGTTGCCGAATGCGTCGTTGACGGTGCTGTCGGGGCTCGGGCATATCCCGCACGTCGAGGACAACGCCGCGTTCGTGCGGGCGGTCCTGCCGTTCGTCGGGCGCTGGTCGGGGCAGGAAGCGGGGGTGAGCGCGCGGGGGCGCGGCGCGCTCTGATACGCTGCGGGACGAGAGAAACGGGAAAGCGCCGGCCGCGCTTTCCCCGGCGGATGACGCATCCGCGCCGGGACGAATACGCAGGGAATAACAAGGAGATTTCGCGTGGCAAACAATCCGATTGCGTTCATGAGCTACGTGCACGTGGACGACGAGCATGAGAACGGGCGGCTGACCCAGTTTCGCGAACGCCTGAGCGGCGAGATTGGCATGCAGTTGGGCGAGCGTTTCGATATTTTCCAGGACCGCAAGGATCTGCGCTGGGGCGAGCAGTGGAAAGCGCGCCTCGACGGCGCGATCGACGCGGTCACGTTCCTGATTCCGATCGTCACGCCCGCGTTCTTCAAGAGCCAGGCGTGCCGCGGCGAACTCGAGCGCTTCCTCGAACGGGAGCAGAAGCTCGGGCGCAACGACCTGATCATGCCGGTCTACTACCTCGATGCGCCGTCGATGAACGACGCGCAGAAGCGCGACAAGGATCCGCTCGCGGCGCTGCTCGCGACGCGCCAGTACGCGGACTGGCGCGCGCTGCGCTTCGATGCGCTCACCTCGGCGGAAGTCGGCAAGCGGCTCGCGGGCATCGCGCGGCAGATCGTGGAGGCGCTGGAGGTGCGCGTGGCCGCGCTGCCGGAAGTCGCGCCGGAAGTCGAGACGCGCGAGGCGGACAGCGCAACGGAATCCGACGGCAATCCGGCCGGCACGCAGGCGAGCGCCACCAAGGCGACGGAGCAGGCGCGCGGCCCCGAGGCGCGCACCGAAGTGCCCACGCTGATCGTGGACGCCTTCCATCGCGGCGATCACTTGACGATCAACGCGGCGCTCGCCGCCGCCGCGCCGGGCGCGCGCATCCTGGTGCGTCCCGGCCTCTACCGGGAAGGGCTCGTCATCGACAAGCCGGTCGAGATCATCGGCGACGGCAATCGCGGCGACATCGTGATCGAGGCGCAGGATCAGGACGTCGTGCTCTTCAGGAGCAGCATGGGGCGCATCGCGAACCTGACGCTTCGACAGGCAGGAGGAGACAAATGGTATGGCGTCGACATCACCCAGGGCCGCCTCGACCTGGAAGACTGCGCCATCTCCAGCCAGAGTCTCGCCGGCATCGCCATCCACGACGGCGCCGACCCGAGAATCCGCCGGAACCGGATACACGACGGCGCATCGGACGGCGTCATCGCTTACGAGAACGGCCTCGGCACCTTGGAAGACAATGAAATCGTCGGCCACGCCCAGCTTGGCGTGGCGATCTCGGAAGGCGCGCATGTCGCCCTCCACCGAAACCGCATCCACGGCGGACGCTCATTCGGCGTCGTTGTCGCCGACACCGGTCGCGGGCTGCTCGAAGACAACGAGATATTCGACAACGTCGGCAGCAACGTCATCATCCAGGACGGCGGCAACCCCACGTTACGCCGCAATCGCATTCATAGCGGCAAGGCTTCGGGTGTCTTCATCTGCGACAACAGCAAGGGCACGCTGGAAAACAACGACATCTTCAATAATCAGATGACAGGCGTGGAAATCAAGAACGGCGCCCAGCCCGCGCTCTACCTCAATCGCATCCACGACAATCACGCGAGCGGCGTATTCTTCAACACCGACGGCCTGGGCACGATCGAGAACAACGAGATTTACGGCAATGCGCTCGCAGGCGTGGAAATCAAGAAGGGCGCGAATCCCACGCTGAGACGCAACCACATCCGCGATGGCAAGGGCAGCGGCGTGTTCGTCCACGAACACGGCGGAGGCGTGCTGGAAGGCAACGAGATCATCGGCAATACGCTATCGGGTGTCGAGATCCGGGAAGGCAGCAACCCGATCCTGCGCAAGAACCTCATCAGCAAAGGGAAAACGAATGGTCTGTATGTCCATAAGGACGGGCAAGGGATCATCGAGAAAAACCAGATCGTCGACAACGCCCACTCGGGGGTCGTGGTGCTCAGCGGCGGCAACCCCACGCTCCACACCAACCGCATCACCGGCAACGCCCAGATCGGCATCGACATCCGCAAGGACAGCGGCGGCACCTTCGAGAACAACGACCTGCGCGACAACCAGGAAGCCGCCTGGAAAATCGCCGCGGACGCACGGCAAGATCTCAAGCGCACGGGCAATCTCGAATGAAATCGCCGCGCCGGCCGCGCGCCCCGTCTTGAAACACCGGCGCGTCGCGCGCCGCCTCATCGCCTCGCCCTTCACCCCAAGGAGACACGCATGACCCGCACCATCGCCGAAAAACGCGCCGCGTTCCGCGCGCTGCACGCCTCCGGTTGCTTCATGTTGCCGAACCCCTGGCACATCGGCAGCGCCCGCTACCTGGAAAGCCTGGGTTTCAAGGCGCTCGCCTCCACCAGTTCCGGCCTCGCGTGGTCGCTGGGCCATGCCGACAACCACCTCACCCGCGACACCGTGCTCGCGCACCTGCGCGCGCTCGTCGCCGCGACCGACCTGCCCGTCAACGCCGATTTCGAGAACGGCTTCGGCGCCGATCCCGATGCGCTCGCCGACAGCGTGCGGCTCGCGGTCGATACCGGTGTCGCGGGCCTGTCGATCGAGGATTCGACGGGCGCGCCCACCGCGCCGCTGTTCGCGCTCGACGTCGCGGTCGAACGCATCAGGGCCGCGCGGCACGCGATCGACGCGGCGGGCGGCGACGTGCTGCTGGTCGGCCGCGCGGAGAACTTCCTGGTCGGCGCGCCGGACCTCGACGACACGATCAAGCGTCTCGCGGCCTACGCCGAGGCGGGCGCCGACGTGCTCTACGCGCCCGGCATCCGCACCCGCGAACAGATCGAGGCCGTGGTCGCCGCGGTCGCGCCGAAGCCGGTGAACCTGCTGATCGGCTCGCCGTCCGAATTCACGCTGCAGGACGTCGCCGCGCTCGGCGTGCGACGCGTCAGCGTGGGCGGCGCGCTCGCCCGCACCGCATGGGGCGGCTTCATGCGCGCGGCGCAAGGGCTCGTCGAGGGCCGCTTCGACGCCTTCGCCGACGGCGCGCCGCACGCCGACCTGAATCGCATGTTCCAGTAAGCCCCGCCGCGAACGCGGAGCGCGACGCCGCGCGCGCGTCCCGCGTTCGCGGCCGGCGGCTTCGCCGCGCCCGGTGCCCGCGCCGTCACGCCACCGCCCGCGTCCCTTCCTCCGCCTCGGCGACGATCCAGTCATGAAACAGCTGCATCGCGGGCGACATCGCGCGCGAACGCAGCCACACGAGCCAGTAGCCGCCCGTGCGGATCTCGACCTCGAACGGCCGCATCAGCACGCCCGCCTGCAACTCGCGCACGAACATCGCGGGCGGCGCCAGCGCGACGCCCGCGCCCTGGATCGCCGCCTCCACCATCAGGCGCGACGAATCGAACACGGGGCCGTTGAGCGGCCACGGCGCAAGCTCCGCCGCCGCGAACCAGTTCAGCCATTCGTCCGCGCGATACGAGCGCAGCAGCGTCTCGCGCTCCAGCGCGGCCGGCGTGTCGAGCCGTTCGGCGATCTCCGGCGCGCACAGCGCCGTGAGCGGCGCGTCGAGCAGGAAGGTGCCGTGCGTGCCGTGCCAGGTGCCCTCCCCGAAGCGGATCGCGAAATCGAGCCCTTCCGCGGCAAGGTCGACGAGATTGTTGTGGGTCAGCAGCCGCAGCTCGACGAACGGATGCGTCTGGCGAAACCGACGCAGGCGAGGCATCAGCCAACCTATGGCAAAGGTGCCGACCACGCCGATCGTCAGCACCTCGTGGAAATGCCCGCCGTCGAACTGCTTGAGCACCGTCTCGATCCGGCTGAACGCGTCGCTGAGCACGGGCAGCAGCGCGCGGCCCTCGTCGGTGATCCCGAGACCGCGCGGCAGGCGCTTGAACAGCGTGCAGCCGAGCCGCTCCTCGAGCTGCCGCACCTGCTGGCTGACGGCCGCCTGGGTCACGCGCAGCTCCAGCGCCGCACGCGTGAAGCTCAGGTGCCGCGCCGACGATTCGAACGCCCGAAGCGCATTCAGAGGAAGATGGGGTCGCATATCGGTCCATTAGATTTTCTTTTGCTTGCCGGTAATTATCGTCGTTTGCAAGCATTTCGAAAAGGACCGATAGTCCTGATGCGCCGGCGCCGTCGCACCCCATCCACCCGATCGAAAGAGAGCCTGCTCATGACTCACTCCCCGCTCCGCCGTACGCTGCTGCTGGCCGGCAGCGCCGCGCCGCTCGCGTTCGCCCTGCGCGCCCATGCGGCCGACACCGCCGCCTCGTCCGCCCCCGCCGTCGCGCGCCTCGCCGCCCTCGAGCGCAAGGCGGGCGGCCGGCTCGGCGTCTGCGCGCTCGATACCGCGAACGGCGCGCTCCTGGGCCACCGCGCCGACGAGCGCTTCCCCCTGTGCAGCACCTTCAAGCTGATGCTGTCCGCGGCGGTGCTGGCCCGCGCGCAGCACGAGGCCGGCCTGCTGGAGCGGGTGATCCGCTACGACAAGCGCGACCTCCTCGATTACTCGCCGATCACGGAACAGCACGTGGGCGCGGGCATGACGGTCGCGGCACTGTGCGCGGCGACGCTGCAGTACAGCGACAACGCCGCGGCGAACCTGCTGCTGAAAGTGCTCGGCGGGCCGGCCGCCGTCACCGCGTTCGCGCGCTCGATCGGCGACGCGACGTTCCGGCTCGACCGCTGGGAACCGGAGCTGAACAGCGCGCTGCCGGGCGACCCGCGCGACACCAGCACGCCGAGCGCGATGGCGCGCAGCCTGCGCGCGCTGCTGGTCGACGATGCACTGCCGCCCGCGCAGCGCACGCAGCTGCGGGATTGGCTGCTCGGCAACACGACGGGCGACAAGCGCATCCGCGCGGGCGTGCCGGCCGGCTGGCGCGTGGCCGACAAGACCGGGACCGGCGCGCGCGGCACCGTCAACGACATCGGCGCGCTGTGGCCGCCCGAGCGGCAGCCGGTGCTGCTCGCGCTCTTCTACACGGGCGGCAAGGGCGGCGACGCGATCCTCGCGGACGCGGCCCGCATCGTCGCCGGCGCGCTCGGCTGACGCGCCGCGCTCAATCGAAGTCGAACAGGTCGAACAGCGATTTCTTCTTGCGGTAACCGGAATGCGCATGGCCGCCGTCGCGCGGCGCGCTTCCGCGCTGGCCCCAGTCGTCGTGGCGCGCGGCCGAGGGCGAGGGCGAGGGCGCGCGCGCCGCGTCGCGCCCGGCGGGCCGCGCGTCATCGGCGCGGGCGATCAGCTTGTCCAGTTCGCCGCGGTCGAGCCACACGCCTCGGCAGGCGGGACAGTAGTCGATCTCGATGGCCTGGCGCTCGGTCATCAACAGGTCGGGGGTCTTGCAGGCCGGACATTTCATCGTGACGCTCCTTGCGACAGCGGGTTGCCTTCGATCGTGCGAGGAAAAAGCCGCCGCCCGTCGCGGGCGGCGGCACGCGCTTACTCCGCGCCGGAGCGGCGGCGCTTCGCGCGCCGCGCCAGCATGTTCATCCCTTCGACGAAAGCCGAGAACGCCATCGCCGCGTAGATATAGCCCTTCGGCACGTGCGTCCCGAAGCCTTCCGCGATCAGCGTCATGCCGATCACGACGAGGAAGCTGAGCGCGAGCATCACGATGGTCGGGTTGCGGTCGATGAAGCGCGCGAGCGGCTGGGCCGCGAACAGCATCACCATCACGGCGGCGATCACCGCGACGAACATGATCGGGACGTGTTCCGTCATGCCGATCGCCGTCACGATGCTGTCGATCGAGAACACCAGGTCGAGCATGATGATCTGGCTGATCGCCGCCCACATGCCCAGGCCGACCGCGCCGCTCGCGCCGCCCGCCGCGTCGCCGTCGCGCGACACGTGGTGATGCATTTCGCGGGTCGCCTTCCAGACGAGGAACAGGCCGCCCGAGATCAGGATCACGTCGCGCCAGGAAAACGCATGGTCGAACAGCGAGAACACCGGTTCGGTCAGGCGCGCGATCCACGCCACCATGCCGAGCAGCGCGAGCCGCATCACCAGCGCGAGCGCGATGCCGATCCGCTGGGTGCGGGCGCGCTGCGCCTCGGGCAGCTTGTTGCTCAGGATCGAGATGAAGATCAGGTTGTCGATGCCCAGCACGACCTCCATCACGACGAGCGTGAGCAAGGCCGCCCAGACGGCGGGGTCGACAGCGAGTGCGAGCAGGTAGTCCATGAGGATGCGCGGGGTTCAGGTCGAAAGACCCGATGATGCACGCATTTTCGTTTCGAAAAAATCAGCGATAATCAGATCTTTGATTCGGTTTTTCCGAAGTTAACCGCCATGCTGAACTTTCGCCATTTGTATTACTTCTGGGTGGTCGTGAAGGAAGGCGGCTTCGCCCGCGCGGCCGAGCGGCTGGATATGGCCGTGCAGACCATCAGCGCGCAGGTGCGCGAGCTGGAAAAAGCGCTCGGGCACCCCTTGCTCAAGCCCGCCGGACGCGGCGTGACGATGACCGACGCCGGCCAGGCGGCGTTCGCACGGGCGGAAGAGATCTTCCAGCTCGGGCGGCTGATCCCGGACGAGGTCCGCGAGGCATCGAGCGGCGCGGTCGCGCGGCTCGCGGTCGGGCTGTCGGACGGGATCTCCAAGCTGGCCGCGCATGCCCTGCTCGCGCCCGTGCTGGATACGCCCGCGCTGCGGCTGCTGTGTCACGAGGGCGAGCACGAGGAACTGCTCGGCGAACTGGCGCTGCATCACCTCGACCTGGTGCTGGCGGGGCAGCCCGCGCCGTACAACGCGAACCTGCGCGTGACGAGCGAGCGGCTCGCCGAATCGCCGGTCGACTGGTACGGGCCGGCCGCGCTGGTCACGCGCGCCGCGCGCGCCGGCTTCCCCGGCAGCCTCGCCGCGCTGCCGGTCCTGCTGCCGACCACGCACTCGCCGCTGCGCGCGCGGCTCGACCGCTGGCTCGAAAGCGTCGGCGTGCGGCCGCGCATCGCCGGCGAATTCGAGGACAGCGCGCTGATGGCCGTGTTCGCCGCGCGCGGGCTCGGCGTGTTTCCGCTCAGCCAGCTCGGCGCGGGCGACGCCACGCTGCTGCGCGACCTGCGCCCGCTCGGGCGCGCCGAGGGCGTGAGCGAGGAAATCCACGCGATCCGTTCGCGGCGCGGCCAGCATCATCCGCTCGCCGCGCGCGTGGTGGAGGCCGTGCGCGCTTGAACAGGGCGCGCCGCGGCGAAGAACCCGCCCGCTACCCGAGCATCGACACGATCGATTCGGCCGACGGCAGTTCATAGGTCCGCCAGACCAGCCGCCCGTCGCGATCGATCACCTGCACCTGCGTGCTGTGATTGTCGAGCCCCGTCGTGCCTCCGCCGAACAGCCGCTGGACCGCATCGACGTTGCTCAGCGACGGCGCGGCCGCCACCCAGCCGGGCCGCGCATCGAAGCGCCCGAGCCACGCTTTCATGCGCTGCGGCGTGTCCGAGAGCGGATCGATGCTCAGCGACAGCAACTGCACCTCGGCGCGCCGCCGCGAACCCAGCAGCGCCTGCACACGCTGAAACACCGCGCCCTGGATCGGACAGGTCGCCGAACATCCCGTGAAGAACAACTGCAACGCCGTCACGCGTCCGGCCAGCAGCGCCTGAAGACGCGTCTCGCGTCCGTCCGCCGTGCGCACCGGCCAGTCCGGCACCGGCACGGGCGGCGCGATGCGGCCGCCGTGATAGCTGAGCGGCGCATCCTGCGCGCGGCCGAGCACGGGCCAGGCCGCCGCCGCGAGCGCGGCCGCGCACAGCGCGCGACGGCGCGCGCGCGAATCAGGAGCGTCCATCGGATCCCTCGGTCAGGAAATGCCAGAGCGCCGCGCAGTCGCGCGCATCGACGTGGTAGCGGGGCATCTGGACGTTGATCAGTACATAGGAAGGGTCGACGCCGTCGCGCAGCAATGCGCAGAACGCGTCGCGGTCATAGCGGCTCGGCGGACCGCCGCGCCGGCTCTGCCAATCGACGAGCCAGCCGCGCGACAGGCGCGGCGCGATCGAATTCGCCACCGCTGCCCCGCCCCCCGCCGCATGACAATTCGCGCACCGCACGACCGCCGCCGGCAGATCGGACGGATGCGAGGCGAGCCGGGCCTGCAGCGGCGCGGCCCCGGTGAACAGCGCCCGTCCGCGCGCGGCGTCGCCGCTCGGCGACGGCTCGGGCGCCGCCCGCACGGCAATCGCGGCAACCGCCGCCGTCAGCGCCAGCGCCGCGCACAGCGCGACGCCCGCGCGCTTCACGGTAGATCGCCGCATCAGTTGATCCGGATTGCTTTCGACACGCTCGGCACGCCGTTTGCGTCGAGCGCGAACAGCATGTAATAGCCGGGCAGCACGACACCGGCATCGGTCGGGATCGTCAGCTGGTAGGCCGTGCCGCTCGACGCCGCGATCGCGAGCGGAATCCGGCGCTGGTCGTTGTTCGTCGAATGCGTGACCGAGGCCATCCGCATCAGAGTGAACGACGCGACCGCACTCTGCGTCGACACCGCGATCGTCGCGCCGCGCGCGGCGCTCGCGGGAACCGACACGATCGCCGGGCGCGCGGCCGGCGTGCCGTCCGCATTGAGCAGGTAAGGCGGCGTCAGGATCTCCGCGTTCAGGTGGTTGGCCGCGCAACCGGCGCCGCATTGGCCGCCGCCGCCGACGAACACGCGCCCGTCCGCCATCAGGATCGCCGTGCTGTGATAGGTGCGCGGCGTCTGCATCGGCTTGAGCAGGTTGAAGCGCTGCGTGACCGGATCCCAGATCTCCGGCACCATCACGGCGCTCGTGTCGGTGAACGGCTGCGGCACGCTCTGGCCGCCAACGAACACGATGTTGCCGTTCGGCAGGACCACGCTGTTCGCGAACGCGCGCTGGTAGGTCATGCCGTTGATGCGTTTCACGCCGACCGTCTGGTTCGGGCCGCGCGTGATGTCGATCAGGTAGACCGCGTTCGACGCATAGGTCGGCGTCGCGCCGTTCTGCTGATACGACTTCGCGCCGCCCGCCTTCAGGATCAGGCCGACGTCGTACAGCGACGCGGTGCCGTTGATCGCGTACGGATCGACGCCGCGCTTGCCGGCCGACTGGATCGCGCCGCTGCCGCCCGTCGAGATCCAGTTCATCTGGGCGCTCGGCCCCGCATGGAACACGCTGCCGTTCGCCTGCGCGAACAGCCACAGGTGGTTGTCGCCGCGATAGATGCCCTGCGGATCGGGGCCGACCACGTTGGCCTCCGGCACGCCCGGCAGCACTGTCCAGCGTCCGCCGTCGGTCCAGAGCTCGGCGCTCTTGCCGCCCTGGCCGCCGCTCCACGAGCCGCCCAGCGTCAGCACCGCGCCCGTCGACAGCAGCGTATCGCCCTGGTAGCCGCGCGGAATGTTCATCATCGCGGCGGCACTCCAGGTATTGGTCGACCAGTCGTAGAGCGTCGTCTTCGGGCTGCTGTCGCCGCCGTTCACGAGCAGGCGCCCGTCCGGGAGCATCGAGGTGCCCGGGCAGAACATGTCGGAACCGGCCGAGGTTTCGAGGTACTGCGTGGCCGTATTGGTGGCCGGATCGAACACCGCCGTCTGCGTCTGGGTCGCCTTGGTGCCGACGTCGTTCTGGATACCGAAGCTGTCGGCGGCCGACCACATCACGAGCTTGCCCGCCGGCGTGTTGGCGAGGCCGATCGGATTCACCGGCAACGGCAGCACCGGGCTCCACGCGGACGGCAGCGTGACCGGGAACGTCTGCGGCAACGCAAGCGTGAACTGGTCGTTCAGGACGCCTGCGCCCTGGCAGGGATACTGGATCAGCGGTGCGCCGTCGGCATTCGAGCCGCCGCTGACGTTCGCGCACATCCCGCTCGCCACCGACACCAGCCGGTAGCGGCCGCCCACCGGCAGGACCGTCCATTGGTCGTTGGTCACGGTATCGCCCTGGCAGGCATACGGAATCAACGGCGTGCCGCTCGTGCGGCTGCCGCCGGACACGTTCAGGCACTGGCCGGTGCGCTGCGACACGACGTGGTAGCCGCTGCCCGCCGGCACGAAGCTCCAGGCCGTGCTGCCCTGGTTGTCGCACGCGCCCTGCGTGACGGCGTTGCCGTTCACGACCATGCAGCGGCTGCTGCCGGCCCCCACGACGTTGGTGGCCGCCTGCACGGGCAGGTAGAGGTTGAACTGGTCGCTGGTCGACGAGGCATCCTGGCAGCTGGACTGGATCACGGGCGCGCCGCTGGCGGTCGAGCCGCCGTTCAGGTTCACGCACAGGCCGTTCACCGCGGAAACGATCCGGTAGCTGGCGCCGACCGCGACGAGCGTCCATTGATCGTTGAGCACGCTGCTGCCCTGGCAGCCGTACTGGATCAGTTGCGTCCCGTTCGCGCGCGAGCTGCCCGGCACGTTCAGGCACTGCCCCGTGCCTTGCAGGACGATGTGGTAGCGATTGCCGACCGGCACGAACGCCCAGGTCGTATTGGCATTCCCCGAGCAGGAAGTCTGGATGATGCCGGCCCCCGCGGTCGACGCGTTGCCCGCGCTCGACAGGCAGAGCCCGCTGCTCGCGGACACGATATCGGTATAAGACGGTCCGCCGGCCGCGCGCGCGCCCGTGGACAGGAACAACAATGCACAGCCAAACGCAACCAGCCAGGCCCACACCCGGCGCCAATCGTATCTCATGAGCCACCCCGTAGCTTATTGGAATGACCAGCATTAATACGGTAAGCCCGGAGTCCTTACTGTTCGTTACATGACCGTCCGTGATGCGGCTCGACGCAACGTCGTTTCCGGTATGTACTGAATTAACGATGAGTCGGCCGGATCCGCCGTGGTCGCGCTATCGCCCGAGCATCGACACGATCGATTCGGCCGACGGCAGCTCATAGGTCCGCCAGATCAGCCGCCCGTCGCGATCGATCACCTGCACCTGCGTGCTGTGATTGTCGAGCCCCGTCGTGCCTCCGCCGAACAGCCGCTGGACCGCATCGACGTTGCTCAGCGACGGCGCGGCCGCCACCCAGCCGGGCCGCGCATCGAAGCGCGCGAGCCACGCTTTCATGCGCTGCGGCGTGTCCGAGAGCGGATCGATGCTCAGCGATAGCAACTGCACGTCGGCGCGCCGCCGCGAACCCAGCAGCGCCTGCACGCGCTGAAACACCGCGCCCTGGATCGGACAGGTCGCCGAACATCCCGTGAAGAACAACTGCAACGCCGTCACGCGTCCGGCCAGCAGCGCCTGAAGACGCGTCTCGCGTCCGTCCGCCGTGCGCACCGGCCAGTCCGGCACCGGCACGGGCGGCGCGATGCGGCCGCCGTGATAGCTGAGCGGCGCATCCTGCGCGCGGCCGAGCACGGGCCAGGCCGCCGCCGCGAGCGCGGCAGCGCACAGCGCGCGACGGCGCGCGCGCGAATCAGGAGCGTCCATCGGATCCCTCGGTCAGGAAATGCCAGAGCGCCGCGCAGTCGCGCGCATCGACGCGGTAGCGGGGCATCTGGACGTTGATCAGTACATAGGAAGGGTCGACGCCGTCGCGCAGCAATGCGCAGAACGCGTCGCGGTCGTAGCGGCTCGGCGGACCGCCGCGCCGGCTCTGCCAATCGACGAGCCAGCCGCGCGACAGGCGCGGCGCGATCGAATTCGCCACCGCTGCCCCGCCCCCCGCCGCATGACAATTCGCGCACCGCACGACCGCCGCCGGCAGATCGGACGGATGCGAGGCGAGCCGGGCCTGCAGCGGCGCGGCCCCGGTGAACAGCGCCCGTCCGCGCGCGGCGTCGCCGCTCGGCGACGGCTCGGGCGCCGCCCGCACGGCAATCGCGGCAACCGCCGCCACCAGCGCCGCGCACAGCGCGACGCCCGCGCGCTTCGTGATTCGCCGCCGCATCAGCTGATCTGAATCGCTTTCGACACGCTCGGCACGCCGTTTGCGTCGAGTGCGAACAGCATGTAATAGCCGGGCAGCGCGACACCGGCATCGGTCGGGATCGTCAGCTGGTAGGCCGTGCCGCTCGACGCCGCGATCGCGAGCGGAATCCGGCGCTGATCGTTGTTCGTGGTGTGCGTGATCGACGACATCCGCATCAAGACGAACGACGAGACTGCCCCCTGCGTCGACACCGCGATCGTCGTGCCGCGCGCGGCGCTCGCGGGGACCGACACGATCGCCGGACGCGTGGCCGGCGTGCCGTCCGCATTGAGCAGATAGGGCGGCGTCAGGATCTCCGCGTTCAGGTGATTGTTCGCGCAACCGGTGCCGCATTGGCCGCCGCCGCCGACGAACACGCGCCCGTCCGCCATCAGGATCGCCGTGCTGTGATAGGTGCGCGGCGTCTGCATCGGCTTGAGCAGGTTGAAGCGCTGCGTGACCGGATCCCAGATCTCCGGCACCAGTACGGCGCTCGTATCGGTGAACGGCTGCGGCACGCTCTGGCCGCCGACGACCACGATATTGCCGTTCGGCAGGACCACGCTGCTCGCGAACGCGCGCTGATAAGTCATGCCGTTGATGCGTTTCACGCCGACCGTCTGGTTCGGGCCGCGCGTGATGTCGATCAGATAGGCCGCGTTCGACGCATAGGTCGGCGTCGCGCCGTTCTGCTGATACGACTTCGCGCCGCCTACCTTCAGGATCTGGCCGACGTCGTACAGCAACGCGTTGCCGTTGACCGAGAACGGATCGACGCCGCGCTTGCCGGCCGACTGGATCGAACCGCTGCCGTTCGTCGAGATCCAGTTCATCTGTGAGCTGGGCCCCGCGTGGAACACGCTGCCGTTCGCCTGCGCGAACAGCCACAGGTGGTTGTCGCCGCGATAGATGCCCTGCGGATCGGGGCCGACCACGTTGGCCTCCGGCACGCCCGACAGCACCGTCCAGCGACCGCCGACGGTCCAGAGATCGGCGCTCTTGCCGCCCTGGCCGCCGCTCCACGAGCCGCCCAGCGTCAGCACCGCGCCCGTCGACAGCAGCGTGTCGCCCTGGTAGCCGCGCGGAATGTTCATCGCCGCGGCGGTACTCCAGGCGTTGGTCGATGCGTCGTAGAGCGTCGTCTTGGCGCTGCTGCTGCCGCCGTTCACGAGCAGGCGCCCGTCCGGGAGCATCGCGGTGCCCGGGCAGAACATGTCGGAACCGGCCGAGGTTTCGAGATACTGCGTGGCCGTATTGGTCGCCGGATCGAACACCGCCGTGTACGTTTGAGTTACGTTGCCGCCGTCGTCGCCCTGGTAACTGAAGGGTTGATAGGCCGACCACATCACGAGCTTACCCGCCGGCGTATTGGCGACGCCGATCGGATTCACCGGCAACGGAATCACCGGGCTCCACGCGGACGGCAGCGTGGCCGGGAACGTCTGCGGCAACGCAAGCTGGAACTGGTCGTTCAGCGTGGTCGCGCCCTGGCAGGGATACTGGATCAGTGGTGCGCCGGCGGCATTCGAGCCGCCGCTGACGTTCGCGCACATCCCGCTCGCCACCGACACCAGCCGGTAGCGCCCGCCCACCGGCAGGACCGTCCATTGGTCGTTGGTCGCGTTATCGCCCTGGCAGGCATACGGAATCAACGGCGTGCCGCTCGAGCCCTTGCCGCCGTACACGTTCAGGCATTGGCCGGTGCTGGACACGACGTGATAGCCGCTGCCCGCCGGCACGAGGTTCCAGGCCGTGCCGCCCTGGTTGTCGCACGCGCCCTGCGTGACGGCGCTGCCGTTCGCGATCATGCAAAGACCGCTGCCGGCTCCGACGATGTTGGTGGCCGCCTGCACGGGCAGATAGAGGTTGAACTGGTCGTTGGTCGTCGAGGCGCCCTGGCAAGCGTACTGGATCAAGGCTGCGCCGTCGGCGGTCGAGGCGCCGCTCACATTCACGCACAGGCCGTTCTGCGCGGAGACGATCCGATAGCTGGCGCCGACCGCGACGACGGTCCATTGATCATTGAGTGCGCTGCTGCTCTGGCAGCCGTACTGGATCAGCTGCATCCCGCTCGCACCCGTACCGCCCGGCACGTTGAGGCACAGGCCCGTTCCCTGCAACACGATGTGATAGCGATTGCCGACCGGCACGAACGCCCAGGTCGTATTGGCGTTCCCCGAGCAGGAAGTCTGGACGATGGCGGCCCCGGCGGTCGACGCGTTGCCCACGCTCGACAGGCAGAGCCCGCTGCTCGCGGACACGATATCGGTATAAGACGGTCCGCCGGCCGCTCGCGCGCCCGTGGACAGGAACAAAGCACAACCAAGCACAGCCAGCCAGGTCCACACCCGGCGCCAATCGTATCTCACGGGCCACCCCTTCGTTTTTTGAAATAACCCGAATTAATACGGTAGGGCCGGAGTCCTCACTGTTCGTTGAATTACCGTGTTCGACAAGTTCAGAAAGTGTGGCAATTCCCGTCGTGCATCCGATGCGGGTCGCATCCCCGGTGGCGACCCGCATCGGACATTCCGCATCGGCCGTATGCGCCCGTGCTCCTCAACGCATGTGCATGCCGCCGTTGAGCGCGACGTCCGCGCCCGTCATGAAGCCCGCGTCGTCCGAGCACAGATAGGCGATGAACGACGCGATCTCCTCCGGACGCCCGAGCCGGCCCACCGGAATCTGCGGCAGGATGCGCTGCTCGAGCACGTCGCGCGGCACCGACTCGACCATCGCGGTGGCGAGGTAGCCCGGCGACACCGTGTTGACGGTCACGCCGTGGCGCGCCGTCTCGAGCGCCAGCGCCTTCGTGAACCCATGCAGGCCCGCCTTCGCGGCCGCGTAGTTGGTCTGGCCGAACGCGCCGCGCGAGCCGTTCACCGAGCCGATGTTGATCACCCGGCCGAACTGGCGCTCGACCATCCCCGCGATGAACGGTTTCGTCATGTTGAACAACGCATCGAGATCGGTGCGCAGGACGGTGTCCCAATCGCCCTTCGTCATCTTTGCGAACGTGACGTCGCGGGTGATGCCCGCGTTGTTGATCAGCACATCGACTTGCCCGAAATCCTTCAGGACCTGTTCCGCGCAACGCTCGCACGCGCTGAAATCACCGACGTCGACCGCATACGTGCGGAACTGGCGCCCCGCATCGCGCTCGTGCATGAGCCAGGTCGCCACGTGATCGTTGTGGGCCGAGTGCGTCACCGCCACCGCGAACCCAGCGTCGTAAAGCCGGCGGCTGATCGCCGAGCCCAGACCGCCCATACCGCCCGTCACCAAGGCCACGCGTTTCGTCTGCATTCTGTTCTCCCGGGGTCCGCCCGCCTCGCGCCTTCGTCGCGCGGCGGGCATCGATTGAGAAACGATGCGGGCCGGCCGCCGCGACATCTCGCGTCGACAGCCGGCCCGCCCATGCGCTGCACTGTAGGCACCGGGGTGCGGCGGCGCTTGACACATGTCAAGCGCGTGACAAACCGCGCTAGGCCCCGCCACGCGGGCTCGCGCACAATGAAAGATTGCCCGTCGTCGAGACGGTGCGCGCAACAATCACCCCGCCGTACCTTCACACACTGTAGGAAATTCCCTACACGAAGTACGTAAATCCTTACCGGATCTTCAACCCGCGCCGATTTCGCCGACGCGGCGGCCCCCGCATACTTGCCGCCATGAATGCGAATCACGCCACCGCTGCATTGAAGGTCTTCCTGGTCGATCCGGCCGCCGCCCTGCGGCGTCGGCTCGCGGCCCTGCTCGACGCACCGCCCGAGGTCGCGGTCGTGGGCGAGGCGGAGGACGCGCAGGCGGCGCTGGCAGGCATTCTCGCGTCCCAGGCCGACGTTGCCGTGATCGAGCTGCGGCTCACCGACAGCAGCGGGCTCGAACTGATTGCAACGCTCACGCGCGTCGCGCCCAAGGTGGCGATCGTCGTGCTGACGAATCAGTCCGGGCCGGCGTTTCGCACGGCGAGCGACCTGGCAGGCGCGGATTTCTTCTTCGACAAAACCGCCGAATTCGGTACAGCATGCCGCGCCATCGCCGCGATGGCGCGCCTGCGCGATGTGCCCGTCGCCCAATAAACAGGAGTCGAACATGTCGATCGCCCCAGCCGCTGCTCCCGCTCACACCCCGTCCGTCGTCGCGCCGCACGCGATGCCGCCCCCTCATCACGATGCGCCGAAAGCAGCCGCCGCGCGCTGCTCGACCTGCGCGATGCGCGCCGTGTGCCTGCCCGCCGATCTGACCGCGAGCGATCTGGCGCGCGTCGACGCGATGATCGGCACCACGCGTCACGTGAAGCGCGGCGAAGCCTTGTTTCGCAACAGCGATCCATTCCAGAGCATCTATGCGGTGCGCACCGGCTCGTTCAAGACGGTCGTCATGCATCGCGACGGCCGCGAGCACGTGACCGGCTTCCAGATCGCCGGCGAGACGCTCGGCCTCGACGGTGTGTGCAGCGGCCGCCACAACAGCGACGCCGTTGCGCTCGAGGACAGCACCGTGTGCATCATTCCGTTCTCCCAACTGGAAGCGGTGTGCCGCGACCTGCGACCGATGCAGCATCACCTGCACCAGATGATGAGCGGCGAGATCGTGCGCGAGTCGAGCCAGATGATGCTGCTGGGCACGATGTCGGCCGAGCAGCGCGTGGCCGCGTTCCTGTTGAACCTGTCGGCGCGTTTCAAGGCGCGCGGCTACTCGGCGGCGGAGTTCAACCTGCGGATGACGCGCGCGGAGATCGGCTGCTATCTGGGAATGAAGCTCGAGACCGTGAGCCGGATGCTGTCGAAATTCCAGCGCGAGAAGCTCATCGATCCGCGCGGCAAGCAGATCCGCATCACCGATCCGCAGGGACTCGCGCGGGTTTGACGCGCGCGGGCTGAATCGTTCCATCGAGGTGTCGTCTCGGCAGTGCGGTCATGAACCGCACTGCTCTTTTTGACGCGCCGGATCGAGGCCGATCAAGGTCCATGCGCCTTGATCCGGGCACGGCGTGCGCCGGTCATTCGCCCGATATTTTTCGTTGAGCGAAATTTTCACGCTTCCGCGCGATCCGCCGGAACGGACAGCGCAGCAGGTTCGACCGCTCGCGCAGCCATATTTCTCCATGACTCTTGGGGTGACGCAACCGCCGCGGGCGTTATCAAGCTCACGTCCTCGCCTCCGGTACGCCGATCAATCCCGATTCGTCGGCCATACCGCTGTTTCATTGCCCGCCTGATATTCCGTCGCGGCCATGCATGGATACCGTGTTTGATGCTCGCCTATTCGCGAGTAATATTGGGTCGCGCCGCCCGGACCTCGTCCTCACCCCCGACGAAGTCATCTCGCGCGGCCTGCGACGCCGCCCGTATCCGGCCAAGACCACCCGCCATCTGCTGCACGGCGGCGTCGAATACCGCTGCGACGTCGCGCTCGCCGAGTTGCGGCCCGACGCCCGCCGCCTGGACGATCACGACACCCGATGACCGACCCTTCCGCACCGGAGACAGGCTTGAACACGGTAACCCGATCGGATCTCGCACTGGACGCCGCCAGTGGACGCAACACCTTCGTGCTCGTCGCCTTCACCGCGTTGACGAATCTCGCGGACGGCGTGACCAAGGTCGCGCTGCCCCTGATGGCGACCACCCTGACGCAGTCGCCGATGCAGGTCTCCGGCGTCTCGCTCACCCTCACCCTGCCGTGGCTGCTGGTCGCGCTGCACGTCGGCGTGCTGGTCGACCGCGCCGATCGCCGCCAGCTGCTATGGCTCGCCAACGGCATGCGGCTCGCCGCGATCGTGACGCTCGTGCTGTTGTCGCTGTCGCAAGGCATCACGCTGCCGGCGCTGTACGTGGGCGGCCTCACGCTCGGCATCGCCGAGGTGATCGCGCTGACCTCGGCGGCCGCGCTGATCCCCGACGCCGTCGCGCCCGCCGGCCGCGAGCGCGCGAATGCCTGGGTCGCTGGCGCGGAGACGGTCTGCAACGAGTTCTGCGGTCCGCTGGTGGGCGGCCTGCTCGTCGCGGCCGGCACGGCGCTCGCGCTCGGCACCGTGTCGGGCGCCTACCTGATCGGCATCCTGGTGCTGTTCCTCCTGACCGGCCGCTTTCGCGTCGAGCGCGCGCCGAACGCCGGGCGCGAGCCCGTGCACCAGCAGATCGTCGAGGGGCTGCATCATCTGTGGCGCGAGCCGGTGCTGCGCCTGATGGCCATCACGCTGACCGTGCTGTGCGCCTGCTGGGGCGCCTGGCTCGCGCTCATGCCGCTGTTCGCGACCAAGGTGATGGGCCTCGACGCGCGCGGCTACGGCGTCGCGCTCAGCGCGCTCGGCGTCGGCGGCTTCGTCGGCGCGCTCAGCGTCACCACCCTGAACCGCTGGTTCGGGCGGCGCGCGGTGATGTTCGTCGACCTGCTGGGCACCCTCGCGATGATGGCCGTGCCCGCCGCGACCCTCAACCTGTGGGCGGTCGCGGCCAGCGCATTCGCGGGCGGCCTGGGCGGCACGCTGTGGACCATCAACGCGCGCACCCTCAGCCAGGCGCTCGTGCCCGGCTCGCTGCTCGGCCGCTACAACGCCGCCGCGCGCCTGTTCGGCTGGGGCGCGATGCCGATCGGCGCGGGGCTCGGCGGGCTGGTCGCCGAATACTTCGGCATGCGCGCCGCGTTCGTGGGATTCGGCGTCGCCACGCTGCTGCTGATCGTGCCGTTCCTGTGCATCGCGACGCCCGCGGCGCTCGACGTCGCGACGCGCGACCCGCAATGATGCGAGACGGCGCATCCGTGGACGCGCGGCGCGCGCATCCGGAAACGGCCGTGGATCCGCTGCTCCCGGACACCTTCCGCCACGCGATGCGCCGGCTCGCCGCCTCGGTATGCGTGGTGACCTGCCGCCGCGACGACACGTGGTACGGCATGACCGCGACCGCCGTGACCTCGCTGTGCGTGGAGCCGCCCTCGCTGCTCGTCTGCATCCATCGCGACACCACGTGCCATGCCGCGTTGAGCCGGTGCGACCGCTTCTGCATGAATGTGCCGGGGGCCCGGCATCAGCAGGTCTCGGCCACGTTCGGCCGCAAGGCCGACGATCCCGCCGCGAAGTTCGCCGTCGGCGACTGGCGGCTCACGGCGGACGGCCTGCCCTATCTCGCCGATGCGCAGTCGAACCTGGTCTGCCGCATCGCCTCGGTCTTCGAGCATGGCACGCACCGCATCTTCGTCGGCCAGTGCGAAACCATCACGAACGGTCCGGACGCGGCCCCGCTGCTCTACGCAAACGGCGCATACGGCACGCTCGCGGCGCTGTGAGCGGCCCCATGCCGGGACCGGCGGCCCCTCACCGCACCGCCTCCCGCATCGCCTCCGTCGCCGCATCGAACACGCCGCGCAGCGCCGCGCCGGCATCCTCGTCCACGACCGGCGCGAGCCGCCGCGTCGCGCCATCCTCGAACGTCAGTTCCAGCCCGACCCGATAGCCCGCGCCGCCCTCGCGCGCCTCGATCGTCAATCCGCATCCGGCGAGCCGCGCGCCCATCCGTTCGAGACGCAGCAGCTGCACGCACGCCTCCGCCTCCACGCGCGCCGAGCCGCCAAACCCCGCATAAACGATCTGCATTCCGATTCCCATGCATTCCCCCTCAAGCGACCCCGCCCATCCGTCAGTCGCCTCATCGGAGCAGCACGACAGACGATCGCCTCGTGCGACCGTCGTCTCATCATCGGGAAATATCCGCCACGTCGATTGACCTGCATCAACGAGCCACCGGCCGCTTTCTGATCGGGCTCAGATCCCGCGCACCCGGCCCGCGCCGCGCGCGCGAAACCGCCCGCGTTGCGGCCGGCTTGACGTGGCGCAACGCGCAAACGGCCAACCATCGCATGCTTGCGCAACACGCATCACGCGCCGCTCAATCCCCCTTACATCATGTCGCCACACGATCGCCCGACCCCATCCCGCGCTTCCACCCGCGCGGCGCGCCCGGCCCCTTCCGCCGTCACCGCCCCCGCGTCGCGACACGATGTCGCGGTGCTGGTCTATCACCGCTTCGCGGCCGAGCCGGGCACCGACCCGATGACCATCAGCATCGCCGCGCTCGACGCGCAACTGCGCCAGCTGCGCGACAGCGGCTACCAGATCGTGCCCTTGCGCGACATCGTCGCGTGGCGGCACGACGGCGATGCGCCGCTGCCGCCCAAGGCCGTCGCGCTCACGGTCGACGAAGGCCATCGCTCGATCCGCGAATGGCTGGGCCCGCTCGCGCGCGCCGAGCGCCTGCCCGTGACGCTGTTCGTGCAGCCCTCGGCGATCGACGCGGCCGTCGATACGCTGTCCTGGAGCCACCTGCGGCAACTGCATGCGACCGGACAGTTCGACGTGCAGACCCATACCTGGTGGCAGCCGGGCTTCGGCGTCGCGGCGCCGCCGCATGCGGTCACGCTCGCGCAGCTGCAACAGGCGCGCGCCGACCTGGAAGACCGTTGCGGCGGCCCCGTCGACATGCTGGCCTGGCCCTTCGGCACGCATGACGCGGCGCTCGCCACGCTGGCCGGCGAAGCCGGATACCGCGCGGGTTTCACGTTCGATGCGTGCAAGCTCCGCCGCGATGCGCCCGGCATGAACCTGCCGCGCTACCTGATGGTGGAAGCGTGTTCGCCCGCCGTGCTGCAGCGCCTGCTGCACCGCACGGACGAAGCGGGCCGCGCGTAGCGGCCCCGGGCGCGCCGGCGTTCTGGACACCGGAACAACCCAAACGAAAACGCGGCGGCGCGGGCGGATCATCCGCCGCGCGCCGCCGCGTTCAAGCGGGCCGGGTGAGCTTTTACGGGAGCCCGCGCGACGCACGGCCACGCCGCCCCACGCGCGTCACTCCAGGTAGAACGCCCCCGGCAACAGCGCCTCGGCGCTCGTCACGCTGACGTCGCCCTTCAGGTTCGCGAGCACCACTTCGAGCGTCGGCTTGCCCAGTTCGATCATCACCTGCCGGCAGGCGCCGCACGGCGCGATCGGGCCGTCGGTATCGCCGATCACGGCCAGCGTCGCGAAGTCGCCGGGCGCATAGCCCGACGCGATCGCGGCGAACAGCGCGGTGCGTTCCGCGCAGTTGCACAGCCCGTAGGACGCGTTCTCGACGTTGCAGCCGTGGAATACCTTGCCGTCCTTCGTCAGCAGCGCCGCGCCGACCCGGAAGCGCGAATACGGCGCATACGCCTTGTCGCGCGCGGCCTTCGCGGCGTCGATCAATGTGGTCTGATCCATGTCGTGTTTCCCTCGTGTCATGTCATGTCGTGTCGGTCGGTCAGTGCGCGCCCGCGCGCGTCCCCTTCGCGTCGAGAAACGCGACGCCGTCGGCAAATGCGTCGAGCCCGAACCAGCCGGCAAGACTCTGCCCGAGATCCGCGAACGATGCGCGCACGCCGAGGCTGCCCGGCGCGATGCGCGGCCCGTGAACGAGCAGCGGCACATGCTCGCGCGTGTGGTCGGAGCCCGGCCAGGTCGGATCGCAGCCGTGGTCGGCCGTGAGGACCAGCACGTCGTCGTCGCGCAGCAGTGGATACAGCGCCGCCAGGCGCGCATCGAAGCGCTCCAGCTCCGCCGCATAGCCGGCGATGTTGCGGCGATGGCCGTACTGCTGGTCGAAATCGACGAAGTTCGTCATCACGAGGCTGAAGTCAGGCGCATCGCGCAGCGCGTCGAAGGTCGCCGCCCACAGGCCGTCGAGCCCGTCCGCCTTGATCTTGCGCGTGACGCCCGCGCCCGCGTAGATGTCCGAGATCTTGCCGATGGCGATCACCTGGCCGCCCGCGGTCGCGAGCTTGTCGAGCAGGGTCGGCTCGGGCGGCGGCACCGCGAGGTCGCGCCGGTTGCCGGTGCGGCGGAAGTCGGCGGGCGTCGCGCCGACGAACGGCCGCGCGATCACCCGGCAGATATCGTAGCGGTCGACTTCCTCGCGCGCGATCTCGCACAGCCGGTACAGCCGGTCGAGCCCGAAAACGGTCTCGTGGCAGGCGATCTGGAACACCGAATCGGCGGACGTATAGAAGATCGGCTTGCCCGTCGCGATGTGCGCCGCGCCGTGCGTCGCAAGGATCTCGGTGCCCGACGCGTGGCAGTTGCCGAGATAGCCGGGCAGGCCCGCGCGCCGCACGAGCGCGTCCAGCAGCTCGGGCGGGAACGAATCGCGCGCCTGCGGGAAGTAGCCCCAATCGAAGCGCACCGGCACGCCGGCCAGCTCCCAGTGGCCCGACGGCGTGTCCTTGCCCGACGACAGCTCGCGCGCGGCGGCGTACGCGCCGATCAGGTCGGGCGTCGCGGAGAAGCCCGCCGGCAGCATGCCGGTCGCGAGCCGGTTCGCGAGACCGAGCCCGAGGCGTTCGAGCTGCGGCACGCGCAGCGGGCCGGCGCGACCGTCGCCGTCGCACGCGCCTTGCGCGCAACGCGCCGCGATATGGCCGAGCGTGTCCGAGCCCGCGTCGCCGAAACGCCCGGCGTCCGGCGTCGCGCCGATGCCGAGCGAATCGAGAACCAGAACGATGGCGCGCATGACAACTCCTCCGTTTAATCGATCAAGGCGTGGATCACGGGCGGCAGCTCGGCCGCCGCCGCGTCGATCCGGTACGCGCGCTGCACCTCGGCGAGCGCGCGCTGCGCGGCGTCGCGGTCGCGCGCGTGCACGACGCCGAGCGGCTGCCCGGCGTCGACGCGCGCGCCGAGTTCCGCGAGCCCGGTCAGGCCGACGGCCGGGTCCAGCACGTCGTCGGGACGGCTGCGGCCGCCGCCGAGCCCGACCACCGCGAGCCCGAGCGCGCGCGCGTCGACCGCGCCGATCCAGCCGGCCCGCGGCGCGGGCACCTCGATGCCGACGGGCGCCGTCGCGAGATGGCGCGCCGGCGCATCGAGCAGGTCGGCCGGGCCGCCGAGCCCCGCCACCATCCGCGCGAAGCGCTCGGCCGCGGCTCCCGATGCGAGCACGGCTTCGAGCCGCGCCTGCGCCTCGGCGGCGTCGCGCGCGAGCCCGCCCAGCCGCAGCATCTGGCCCGCGAGCGCGAGCGTCACCGCATGCAGGCGCGCCGGACGCGCCGCGCCGGTCAGGTAGTCGAGCGCGCAGCGGATCTCCACCGCGTTGCCGGCGCACGGCGCGAGCGCCTGGCTCATGTCGGTCAGCGTCGCCGTGGTGCGCATGCCCGCGCCGTTGCCGACGTCGACGATGCTGCGCGCCAGCTCGACCGATTTCTCATAGGTGGGCATGAACGCGCCCGAGCCAACCTTCACGTCCATCGCGAGCGCGTCGAGGCCCGCCGCGAGCTTCTTCGACAGGATCGACGCGGTGATCATCGAGATCGACTCGACCGTCGCGGTCACGTCGCGCACCGCGTAGATCGCCTTGTCGGCGGGCGCGAGCCGGCCGGTCTGGCCGATGATCGCGATGCCCGCCTCCTTCACGACGCGCCTGAAGCGCGCGGTGTCCGGCGCGACGTCGTAGCCGGGAATCGCTTCGAGCTTGTCGAGCGTCCCGCCCGTGTGGCCCAGCCCGCGTCCGGAAATCATCGGCACGTAGCCGCCGCACGCGGCGACCATCGGCCCGAGCAGCAGCGAGGTCAGGTCGCCGACGCCGCCCGTCGAATGCTTGTCGACCACCGGCCCGGGCAGGTCGAGCCCGCGCCAGTCGAGCACGTCGCCCGAATCGCGTTGCGCGAGCGTCATCTCGACGCGCGCCTCGATCGGCAGCTCGTTGAAATAGACCGCCATCGCGAACGCCGCGATCTGGCCTTCGCCGACCTGGCCGGCGCTCACGCCGCCGATGAAGCGCGCGATCTCGCCCGCTTCGAGCGGCAGACGGTCGCGCACGCGGCGGATCACTTCCTGGGGCAAAAACATGAGGGCTCCTTTGCTACCGTCAATACGCGCCGCCGCGCGCCGCGCCGACGCCGTGGCCGAGGGTCGCGAGCAGGCTGGCCAACAGGCTCGACGCGCCGAACCGGAACGTCGCGGGCGCGGTGTAGCCCGCGCCCAGTTCGCGCTCCGCGAGCGCGAGATAGGCCGCCGCCTCCTGCGCCGAGCGCACGCCGCCCGCCGCCTTGAAGCCGACCGGCCGCCCCGCGTCGCGGATCGCCGCGAGCATCGCGGCGGCCGCGTCGAGCGTCGCGTTGACGGCGACCTTGCCCGTCGAGGTCTTGATGAAATCCGCGCCGGCCTCGATCGCGATCTCGCTCGCGCGGCGGATCAACGCCGCCTCGCGCAGTTCGCCGGTTTCGAGAATCACCTTGAGGCAGCGGCCCGCCGACGCCGCGCGCGCCTGCGCGACCAGCTCGCGGCCGACCTGCGCATCGCCCGCGAGCAGCGCGCGGTACGGGAACACCACGTCGATTTCGTCAGCGCCCAGCGCGACGGCCTCGGCGGTCTCGCGCGCGGCCGCCTCCGGGTCCGCCGCGCCGTGCGGGAAGTTGGTGACGGTCGCGATCGGCAGCGCGAGGCCGCGCGCGGCCAGCGCCGCGCGCGCCGCGCCGACGAAGCGCGGATACACGCACAGCGCGGCGGGCGTGCCGACCGGCGTGTCCGCCGCGGCGGCGAGCGCCGCGATCGCGGCGTCGGTGTCGTCGTCGTTGAGCGACGTGAGATCGACCAGATGCAGCGCCTTGAGCGCCGCTTCGGTCAGCTGGTTGCGAGAGAGTTGCATGGCAACGCGCCTTGTCAGGTCAGGGAGAAGAACAGCCCGGCGATCGTCGCGCTCATCAGGTTCGACAGCGTGGCGGCCGCGAGCGCGCGCATGCCGTAGCGCGCGACGTCCGAGCGCAGCTCGGGGGCGACGGCGGTGAAGCCGCCCGTCAGGATCGCGATCGACGAGAAGTTCGCGAAGCCGCACAGCGCGAACGACACGATCGCGATCGTCTTCGGCGTCAGCGCCTGCAAGCCGGCCGCGGCCACCTGCGCGCTGTTCTGCAGGTACGGCGACAGCCCGCTGTACGCGACGAATTCGTTGAGGATCAGCTTCTGGCCGATGAAGTTGCCGGCCACGGCGGCATCCTGCCAGGGCACGCCGATCAGCCACGCGAGCGGCGAGAACAGCACGCCGAGCAGCGACTGCAGCGTCACGTGCGCGAAGCCGAGCCAGCCCGCGACCACGCCGACGGTGGCGTTGAGCAGCGCGATCAGGCCGATGAACGCGACCAGCATGGTGCCGACGTTGACGGCGATCTTCATGCCGACGCTCGCGCCCGACGCGGCCGCCTCGATCACGTTGGCCGGCCGCTTCTCGTCGAATTCGAGCGAATCGATCACGACCTCGCTCGGCGCGACCGACGGGCACAGCATCTTGCCGAACAGCAGGCCGCCCGGGATCGCCATGAACGACGCGGCGAGCAGGTACTCCATCTTGACGCCGAGCCCCGCGTAGCCGGCCAGCACCGAGCCCGCCACCGACGCCATCCCGCTCGACATCACCGCGAAGATCTCGGGCCCGCTCAGGCGCCGCACGAACGGCTTCACGAACGCGGGCATCTCGCTCTGGCCGAGGAAGATCGTCGCGACCGCCGAGCAGGCCTCGACCCGGCTCACGCCGAGCAGCTTCGCGAGGCCGCTGCCGACGGCCTGGATCACCCACTTCATCACGCCGATGTAGTACAGCACCGCGATCAGCGCGGTCACGAAGATGATCATCGGCAGCACGCGCAGGCCGAACGCGAAGCCGCCCGCGCCGAACAGCTCGAACATCTTGTCGCCGACCAGCCCGCCGAACAGGAACGTGAGCCCGTGCTGGCCCATCTCGAGCACGTCGTTCACGCCGCGCGCGACGGCCGCGAGCACCGCCCGGCCGATCGGCACGAACAGCACCAGCGCGCCGATCGCGAGCTGCAGCGCGAGCGCCGCGACCACGGTGCGCCCGCGCACCGCGCGGCGATTCATCGACAGGCAGTAGCCGACCACGAGCAACACCAGAATGCCACACAGACTGCGCAGGATATCCACGGTCAATCCTTGAAGAGGAATCAGAACTTGTAGCCGACGCTGGCGTAGTAGCCCCAGCCGGTCGACCGGTTTTGGAACGGCCCGTTGCCGAAGTTCAGCTCGGTGCCGCCCCACTGCCCGCCGTTATGGAAGTAACGGGCCGCGGTCCAGAAGCGCCAGTGCTGGAATTCATAGATCAGCACGTTGGTCGCGACGAACGCGGTGTCGGTGCGGGTGTCGCCACCCGTCTGCTCGGCGAGGCGCGAGCCGAAGTCGTAGTTGAAGAAGCCGACGAAGGTCAGGTGGCCGCCCGCGTACACGCCGATCGGATACACGTACTTCATCTGCGCGCGATAGCCGTCCCACGAATTCTGGTTGGGCGCGCCATAGTTCTCCCACTGGCGGCGCACGTACAGGTTGGCCGACAGGAACACCGGCAGCGGCGTCTTGATGTCGGTGCCGATGCCCGCGTACAGCGTGTTCTGGCGGCCCGACACGTTGTGGCCCTGGTCGTAGATCCAGTCGAACGCGACGTACCACTCCTTGAACGGGCCGAAGCCGAGCTTGCGCCCGACCAGATCGTCGATCGACACACGCGGCTCCTGCTCGCTGAACAGCGGCGACCCCTTGTTCGAGATGCCGGTGTCGTAGCCGTTGCCGACGCCGAACGCGCGCGGCATGTCGACGTAGCCGTACAGGTCGAACGGCCCCTTGCGGCCGAAGTACTCGTATTCGAGGTAGACGTCGTTGGTGCGGTACGGGCCGAAGCGGATGTTCTTCGAGCCGATCACGCCGATGCTCTGGTGGAACCAGTCCGACAGGTACGGCGACGCCGGCAGCGTGTCGCCGGTCTTGGCCGGCGGCGTCGGCGCGCCGCCGCCGCTTTCGGCGAGCGTGTCCGCGCGGGCCGGCGCGGCACTCAGCGCGACGACCGTCGCGATCCCCACGGTGGCGGCCCGCCAGGGGCGGGACAGCGGTAAGGCGCGTGCGGACGCGCGGCGCAAGCTCGTGTGTTGATCCACGTTCGGTGGTTTCCTTCTTGGGTAAGTGACGATCGATGCCGCGCGCCCCGAGGGACCGCGCGGCGGGCCGGACCTGCTGAAATCAAGCGATATGGCTCCGGCCCGCGCCGCCGGATCGGCACGGTTCCCTCGCCCCCTGTTGCGCCGGTCACGCCGGCTGTCTCTGATGCCCCGTTGTCGTGCGCAATGAATCACACATCACGTTATTTAAATAACATTAGCAAAAGCGGTGCCATCCCGAAACTCAGGGAAAACAACCATTTCGCGGAAGTAAATTGCACGGAATCTGTGCCGGTTTGCGACACAAATGGGAACACATGCGCTGAAATTGACCATGCGGTCAGGTTCCTGAGGCGCGTCCCGGAAGACGGCGTGGCGAGCAAACATCGATATCTTACGAATGGCTTGTGGTCGGCAGTCAGGAGCGCGAAACGTCGCGCGCCGGCGTCGCGCATCGTCGGATGAAACCGGCCGATGCGCGTGGGGGCTGAAATCAGGTCCGCGCGTGCAGGGGCAACCGCTCCGGCACCGTGCGAACCGTGTCGGTCGGCACCTGCGCGTGATAGCTGAAATGCAGGTGGCGCACGTCGAGCCGCCGCGTCCCGCGCGCGGCGGCGGGCAGCATGGCCATGCCCCCGCCCTGCGCCATCACCGCGAGCGGCGCGCCCGAGCGGGCCGACCCGCTTGCCGGCCCGTCCGCGATGCCGGGCGGATAGCCGGACCCGACGATGTCGCGCAGGAGATCGCCGAGCGCCGCGTCGTCGGCGCAGGCCAGGCGTTGGCCGTGCGGCGCGTCGACGTCGCCGCCCATCGCCACACTGTCCCTTGATATGTATACGTGCATCTGTCTTGCTCGCCGATTCACGGGCGGCCCGACGGGCCCCCGGCCGCGCCCGGACGCGCGGCGGCGCGCATTATAGATCGAGCGCGGCGCGCGCGGCGGCGGTTTCGCCAGTGGCGGGAATCGACAGGCGTCGCGACGCGCCCGCGCCGCGGGAACGCACGCGGCAGCCGCCTTGCGCGAAGCGGCCGCCGCAGGGACGCCCTCGCGGGCGCCGGCCCGCTCAATCGCCGAGCGGCGACAGCCGGCACCACTGGTACGGCAGCGCGCTGTCGCCGACCCGCGCGGCGCGCACGCTGCACGAGGCGGCGTCGAGCGCGAGGCCGACCCCCGGCCAGCGATTGCGCGGCCAGCTTCAGGTTCGCGCGGTTCTCGCCCGCGATGTCGCGCACGTCGTCCGCGCGCAGATCCAGTTCGCATTGCCGCTCCGGCTGACGGGACGGCGCCACCGAGGCATGCAGCCGCAGACGCGTCACGAACCGCGCCAGCATCGCGCAGCGCTCGGCGGTGCGGTTCAGGCCGAGCCGCTCGACCACCCGATTGGCGCGGCCGACCGACTCGCTGCGCCAGTTCGTCTCGGCGTCGACGATCGCGTAGATCGGGCCGCCGCGCATGCGCGCCGCGTCGCGCAGATGCAGGCGGAACGCCTCGGTGCCGGGGAACCCGCTGCCGACCTGGATGAACTTCACCGCCGGCGACGCCTGCGTCGCGACCCAGCCCCATGCGTGCCCCTGCACGGCCGAGATCACGACCGTGGTGTCCTGCGGCCGCTCGATCGTCGGCAGGTCCGCGTGATAGACGGGCTCTTCCCAGCCCGCATGCCCCCAGGTCGGCGCGCCGCCCGCGAGCACGACGGCCGTCGCGACCGCCAGCAGCCAGCCGGCCGCGCGGCGCGCGCGGGCGCGCGGCAGCAGCGCGTGACACGCGACCCACACCACGAACGGCGCGAGCAGCTCGATCGGGACGATGTAGCGATAGATGCTGAAGAGCTTCATCCACACGACGAAGCCGATCGCGACGAACACCACGACGAAGCGCGCGCGCGCGTCGACGGATGCCCCCTGCCGCCGCGCCAGCAGGCGCGCGCCGCCCGTCGCGGCCCACAGCAGCAGCAGGACGTAGACGATCGGCCAGATGATCTGGCGCACCTGGGTCTCGCTGACCCGCTTCGGATGCCACGCCATGATGAACGGCCACACGACCGTTTCCCACAGATCGACCGGCCGCCAGCGCGTATCGACGACCGCGTTCGGCAGCGTGTGCGGATTCGGGAACAGCGAGCCGAACTGCGGATACAGCGGATTGCCGAACAGCGTCCACATGTGCGCGATCCAGTATCCGCCCGTGACCGCGAACCCCACGAGTACGCCGATGCCGAACAGCACGCTCACGCGCAAGCGCACCAAGGCGCGGCCCGGGTAGACGAGCAACGCCGCGCACATCGCCACCGCGTAGACCGCATTGGTCAGCTTGAGGCCCGCGCTCATGCCGACGAGCGCGCCGGCCGCCGCCGTCACCGCGACCGCGCGCGCCGTCCCGCCGGCCAGCGTCGACCAGTTGGCCAGCAGGACGAGCAAGCCGGCGAGCACGAACAGCGCCGTGGTGTCGTCGCCCATCGAATTGCCCAGACACGACAGGAAGTTGCCGGTCAGGCAACCGGCCAGCGCAAGCAGCAGCGGAATCCGCAGCCGATCGCCGTCGCGCAGCCCGGGCAGCGCGCATCGGCCGATCGCCGCCAGCAGCACGAAGCTCAGCCCGTGCAGCCAGCCGTAGGCGAACGCGACGAGCCGCGCCGGCAGATGCGTGCTCGCCCAGTAGAACGGCACGTCGAGCAACGGGTTGAAGTACGTCTGCATGCCCGCCGGCGCCACGTCGACGAGCAGCTTGTCGTGCAGCCACGCAAACGGGTTGTACACGTGGTAGTTGAGCATGTCCCAGTTCGTGTCGACACCGAGCAGCACGGAATACAGCCCGAAGCAAAGCGGCACGACCAGACAAGCGATCAGGAACGCGCGCGGCGTATCGAGGCGCGCGCCGCGCGTCGTCGGCGCGGCAGAATAGGAATGATTCATGTTGATCAGGTTGAACGGCGCCGGAACACCCACCACCGCGCCGATGCGAAGTTCGCGCCCAGTCCGCCCACCGAGCCGAGCGCGACGCTCCAGAGCGGCAGCCACGCATTGTGCGGCAACAACAGGACCGCGCCGCTGTAGACCGCATAGTTGATCACGCCGCCGACCGACATCGCGGCCAAGTAGCGCCACCATTCGCGCCACGGCGAGGCATCGCCGGACGCGGCAAACGTGAAGCGGCGATTCAGCCGCCAGGTGACCCAGACCGCCGTCAGGAAGGACAACGCGCGGCCGGCGAAATAACCGGCGCCACACCATACCAGCAGCGACAGCACGGCCGCATCGACCAGGAAGCCGATCGTCCCGGCCACGAGGAAGCGCAGCAATTGCGCGCGCACGTCAGCGCGGCTCCCGTCGCGTCTGCTGGCCGAACGACAGATAGGCGAGGCGCTTCACCTCGGCGCGGCCGCGCGACACCGTATCGAGCACGAGCCCGCAGACGAACAGGATGGCGCTCAACAGCATCAGCGCCGAGCACAGCAGCGCGGTGGGCAGACGCGGCACGAGACCCGTCAGCAGATAGTCGTCGAGCACCGGGACCGCCAGCACCATCGACAGCAGCGCGCACAGCAGCGCGATGCACGAGAAGAACAGCAAAGGCTTCTCGGTCTTCATCAGCTTGACGATGGTGAGCAGGATGCGCATGCCGTCCCGCCAGGTGTTGAGCTTGCTTTCCGAGCCGTCCGGACGGCTGCCGTATTCGGTCGCGATCTCCGCCACCGGCATGCGCAGCTCCAGCGCGTGCACCGTCAGCTCCGTCTCGGTTTCGAAGCCGACCGCATGCGCGGGGAACGACTTGACGAAGCGCCGCGAAAACACCCGATAGCCGGACAGCATGTCGCTGAACGTGCGGCCAAACAGCGTCGAGACGCAACGCGTCAGCAGTTGGTTGCCGAAACGATGCCCCGGCCGGTACGCCGCGCGCTCCGCGGAGACGCGCGTGCCGACCACCATGTCGAGCCCGTCGTCGACGAGCGCCTGAACGAGCGTCGGCGCTGCGGCCGCGTCGTAGGTGCCGTCTCCGTCGACCAGCACGTAGACGTCGGCCTCGATGTCCGCGAACATCCGTCGGATCACGTTGCCCTTGCCCCGGTCGGGCACCGAGCGCACCGTCGCGCCCGCGGCGCGCGCGATGCGCGCCGTGTCATCGACCGAGTTGTTGTCGAATACGTAGATGCGCGCGTTGGGCAACGCCCGCTTGAAATCCTCGACGACCGAACTGATCGTGACCGCTTCGTTATAGCAGGGCACGAGTACGGCAATCGCGGGATCCCCGGGCAGCATCGAATGATCTGGCGCCGGCTTTAACCATTCATGTGGCGCGTCGTTTTTGTGTTCCATCTCGGCATATCGGCAGCTGGTGGCAAATGAACCCATACGCGCCGCTGGTCTCCGGCGACGTATTCATCGGGCCCAGATTGTAGGCGATTCTGCCCACAGGTTTGCATCGATCGACCAATAATCGCCACTTTGGCACACCAATCCCGCCCCGGAAGCCGCCTCCGGCGAACCGGAGCAACAAAGAGGGCTCGGTCAGTTGCGCCGCCAGGCCGTCCACCGCCCGCTCCGCGGCCAGGCCTTGCCGCACGCCCCGGTCACGCCCCTGCCTGCGCCTCCGGCCCCGCCTCGCGGGCGAACTGGGGCGCGAAGATCGCCGCCGACCACGTGAACGGCATGCGCGCCGCGCTGCGTCGCACTTCGTCGATGTGGAAGCGCACCAGACGCCGCGCGCCGCTGAACGCGGCCAGTTCCGGACCGTCCCAGATCAGTGCCGCGCGGGCGCTGATATACAGCAGGTCGCCGCTGTCGAAGTCGATGAACAGCAGCCCCGCGCGCGGCTCATGCAACAGATTGCCGATCGTGTTGAAGAAGTTGTTGCCGCTGAAATCGGGCGTCGTCAAGGTGCGCGCGTCGTCGACCCGCGCGAAGCCCGGCTCGCCGCCGCGATGCGAGACATCGACGCCGCGCGCGCCGCCCGCCTCCTCCGACACGTTCGCGCTCGCGATGAAGAACGTATCCGCGCGCGCCAGCAGCGCGCGATCCACCTCGTCCAGTTCGCGCGCGCGACGCTGCGGCGCGCCGGCCGCGCGCGCGACGAAACTCGGCGCGCGGCTCTGGATGTAGCGCGGGCAATTGCCGAAGCTCTGGCTGACCGCGAGCGTCATCGCATCGCCGTCGAGCGCGCGGATCACTCCGTTGACGCGATTCCGGCGCCGCGTCTGCGGCTGCAGCCCGAGCAGCCCGACCGGCGCGCCGACGCGCCATGCCCCCGCCAGCGGATCGTCGCGCAGCGCGCCACCCGACAGCACCAGCGTGTCCTCGGCCGGCGCCGCGACGAAACCCGGCGCGCCGGCGCGCACCGTCGCCCACGGTTGTCCCGACGGGTCCAGCCCGCCCACCAGGATGAACGGCAGCTGCGCATAGAACGCACGATGCTGCTCCGGCATCCAGGTCCGGATGCCGCGGCTCGCCGCGACCGCGAACTCGCTCACGCCCGCGCGCGCCTGCGCGGCCAGCTCGCCCGCGTGGAACGGCAGCGCCTCGGGCGACGAAACATCGGCATGCATGGTGAACTCCTGTCTGCGCGCGGCCGGGCCCGGCCGCGTCAGGCTTGCGCCGGCAACGCGACGAACCCCGGCAGCGCCTCGATCCGCGCGAGCCACGCGCGCAGGTTCGGATACGGTTCGAGCGATACCCCGCCCTCGGGCGCATGCGCGATGTACGAATAGCCCGCGACGTCCGCGATCGTCGGCGTCGCGCCCACGGCGAAGGTCTTGCCGGCCAGCTGCGGGTCGAGCAGTTCGAACAGGCGCACCGCCGTCGCCTGCGCGTCGGCGAGATCGTAGGGCGCGCCGAAACGCGTCACGAGCCGCGCGCGGCACGGCCCGTACATGATCGGACCGGCCGCCAGCGACAGCCAGCGCTGCACCTCGGCCGCGCCGGCCGGATCGCCGGGCAGCCACGACGCATCGCCGTAGCGCTTCGCCAGATACACGAGAATCGCGTTCGAGTCGGACAGCACGACGCCGTCGTCCTCGATCACGGGCACCTGGCCGAACGGATTGAGCGCGAGAAACGCCGGCGTGCGCTGCTCGCCCGCGAACAGGTCGACCGGCACGATCTCGACCGGCAGGCCGAGCAGCGACAGGAACAGCTGGACGCGATGACCATGTCCGGACAGCGCGGTCGTATGCAGGCGGATCGGCTTGGACGGAACGGATTGGGACATGAGCGGGGCTCCGGGAGATCAGGTTGGAAGGGACGATGCATCCGCCGCCGCACGACGACGGACATGCGCAGCCTAACGCGCGCCAACTCTCCTCGGAAGGTGGATAATCGACGAAACACAATCCTTCATGAATGGACAATCCGATGGCGGACCTGCGCGACGTCAATCTGAACCGGCTGACCATCTTCGTCGCGGTGGTCGAGGCGGGCTCGCTGACCGCGGCGGCCGCGCGGCTCGGGCTCGCCAAGACCATGGTGAGCACGCACATGCAGCGGCTCGAAGCGGAGGTCGGCGCGAGCCTGCTGGTGCGGACCACACGGCGGCTCAACGTCACCGAGGCCGGCCGCGCGTTCTACGACGCGAGCCGCGAGATCCTGCGCGCCACCGAGGCGGCGCTCGCCGCGGTGTCCGGCGGGGCGGGCCCGCTGCGCGGCACGCTGCGGGTGAGCGCGGCGGTCGATTACGGTTCGCTCGTGGTCGCCCCGGCGCTGGTCGCGCTGCGCGATGCGCATCCGGAGCTGGAGGTCGACCTGCAATGCGACGACCGGCAGGTCGACCTGATCGCGGGCAATCTCGACGTCGCGATCCGGCTCGGCCGGCTCGCGGATTCCAACTACCGCGCGGTGCGGATCGGCGATTTCGAGCGCTGGCTCGTCGCGAGCCCCGGGTTCGTCGCGCGCCATGCGGCGCTCGACACGCCGGCCGCGTTCGACGCCCTGCCCTACATCCAGCTGTCCAGCGTGCCGCGCGCCACGCTGGAACTCACGCACGTGTCGGGCGGGCGGGCGACGCTGCGCTGCCGGCGCGCGTTCGCGTCGAACACGGCCACCGCCTGTCACGCGGCGGTGCTCGCGGGCGGCGGCTTCACGGTTGCGACCAGCTTCGCGTCGGACGAGGATCTCGCGACCGGCCGCCTGGTCCGGCTGCTGCCGGGGTGGTCGCTGCCGGCGGGCGAGATCCATGCGGTGTTCCCGTCGACGCGCCATCCGTCGGCCAAGGTGCGCGCGCTGATCGAGGTGCTCAAGGCGCGGTTGGCGCGCTGAGTGGTATTGCTCCCGGGGGGGCCTGCGTTGGGTCGTCCTGGGCTGGTCCGGCGGACTGCGATACTACGGTCGAGCGATATTCTGAGCGCAGCAATCAATCCGGAACGGGCGCCAGCACCTCGGACATGAACTGTAGTGCGACGCATGCATCGGCACCATGCACCGCAGAGACTTGGTGAAAAGACCTCGCTAACAGGGGACTCCGCATTCGATCGCCACTCTTACGGCCATGATTCGCGCACGACGCCACCGAAAGCGATCCGCGACTGGCTGCTGTTTGCAATGTCACGATTTGCATGTGGGCCTATGCCCAATGCAATCTCGCAGGTTGAGGTCATCATGCCATTCCTGTTCAGTGAATCTTGAGGCCATCCAACAAGCTCCAGTCTCCGGCGAAGGGCAAAGCGACAGAATCACGCAACGCCTGCGCCTTCTCGGCGAGGGCCATAGCTGCTCCGTTTTCCATCGCATCATGCATCGCTGGAAGCCTGATCTTCACGACGCCCTTCGTGAGAATCGATTTTCACACGCAGCCGATTCACTTCTGCGATATGCAAGACCGGCACGCTGGCGGAATTAAAGGACACGAAACCCGTGCTGGCAAAGTTAGTGGAGAGGGCCACCTCGCATTGTCGAAAAAAGCGACGAGAACGACATTGCAGCAAATCCGCCGGAAGCCCTGAAGCGAACGGCTTACCGCTCAATTGCTGTCAGCAGGGCTACGGATCAACGCCGGCATCAATAAAGAACGCCAACAGCATGACGCTATACGTCAGTCCTTCGATTGAGCCAACCCCAGCGGTGTCGCTGACAACCTGTCACCCGTGGAGGTTAAGCGGTGCTGTGCGCCAAATGGACTGCCCAGAGCACAGACCACATGTTCGAAATTTCTAGACCTTGTCGAGTGAGGTGCCGTGCATGGAAAGCAGCAGCAATGCACTCACGATTGGTGTCAGGACCAGACCGCGCACGAAGATAGGAACGAGATGCGAGAGCGCCGCATCGGCCGCAAACAGCGCTGCATAAAATACGGCGGCTCGGATGATATGGGATACGGTTGTCGTGCCGGTGGCCATCGCCTGTCGAGCAGCCATTCCCCGACGTACGATCCACCTCGGTACAAACCGCGCCGCCATCATCGCAATGGCAAACGTCATTCCGTATAGAACGGATCCCATGAACCATGACTCACCATTGAATTCGCCAAGTACGACAGAGGAAGCGTGAAGGCCGCTTGGCATCGCTGAGGTCGCCATCGAGATATGGGCTACTGAAAAATGCAGGAAATCCTCTATCTGAATCATCAGATAGCCACCGATGGCGGCGGCCGATAGTGCAGACAGGCAATACCCGATCGTGTGATGGCCCCCTTTCTGCAACTGCACCTTGCTCCTATTTGCCAGATTGAGCACAGTCGCGCCTACCATGACACCCAGAAGCAACGGCAACAATATCAGGCCAGGTGACAGCAACTCAAGCATGGTTGCGAGATCAGCGCTGACCAGGATCGCGATCAGCCAGATCACAGGCCGTCTGCGCACATCGTGCAAACGCTCGACGAACCATGTGCCGAAGCGCGAGATGCCCACGCCACTGAGTGCACCATACGCGCACCCCTGTCCGTTATGAGTAGCGCCAGACTCCAGATTAGCGTGCAGGCTGTTTTTATTCATGGTAATAGAGGATTCCTAAATCATAATTTGAATCAACGACCCGGCATCGCGCTGCGCCCCCGTCGCGCCACTGCCCTGCCCGATTGCCGGATCGCACGCACAGCGTAATTGATCGGACAAAACTGCCAGCTTGGCGGACGTCCATCGAGAATATTGGCCGTCTGACCCATATGCCGTCGGATGTAGACATGATGAAGGGCATAGCGGAAAATAAAAACGGACGATTTCAGTGGCGCGATTTCCTCTTTTATGCGACTCATCGATCAATTTCAGAAAATTCACGAGCTGCTGGAGGCGAAGGCCGCCCAGCCTGGTCTCCCGGCACTAGCAGAGGCATTGCATTGCACCGAACGCAACGCGCGGCTCTTGCTGCGCAAGATGGAGGCGCGAGGTTGGCTCAGCTGGGATGCGGCTCGCGGGCGCGGGCACTTCTCTCGTCTAGCCTTGCTCACCACACCGAAACAGGTGTGGTTGGATCATCTGTCAACGCTGCTCGCCAAAGGCGAGTTGGAGGAGGCCTTTGCCAGCCTCGACAGCGATCAGCGAAAGCAACTGATGACGCGACTGCCGGATTTCATGGGGGTGTCGGAGGTTGACGGTGCATTCGCCCGGCTCCGAATACCGTTGGCGCGTACCGTGAGGGCGCTTGATCCGTTAGAGGCTAAATTCTTAACAGAGGCGTATTTAATCCATCATATTTTCGCGCGGCTTTTGGAATTTGATCGGACTACAAATCAATTGATTCCCGCATTGTCTCACCATTGGGAGGATGAGGAGAATGGAAAAATCTGGAATTTCTGGCTCAGGCGTGGATTGACCTTCCACGATGGAAGTCCGCTGGAGGCTGTGGATGTTCAGCACACGCTACTCCGTTTACGCGATGCGATGGGCGACGATGAGTCACATTTCAGGAATCTAGACTCCGTGGACGTTAGCGGCAGCTGGAAAGTGACGTGTCGCTTGAAGACCGGGGACTACTTTTGGCTGCACTACCTTGCAACCGAAAGTGCATCGATCGTCCCTAGAAAGAGGAGCAGTGATTTCTCGTTCATGCCGATCGGCAGCGGCCCGTTCAGGCTCACGCGGCGTAGCGATTATCGTCTCTCCCTGTCAGCATTCGAAAACTACTACAAAGAACGCGCACTGCTCGAGGAAATCGACTTGTGGGTGATGTCGGAGGCAGATGAAGCATCGAAGTTCGATCTTCACTTTGGCCCAATTTCCGATTCGCCCACAGGACAGAGCCAGGTTGTGCAAGAGCTGTCCACCAGCGTGCAGGTTGTGTGTAATCCGTGCCGGCCGTTCTTCTCGAGCGCATCACAGCGGCTTGCATTGGCAGACTGGCTTGCGCGGACCGAGTTGATCTCGACGCAAGGTATCTCCCGGCGCCCCGCGTTCGGATATTTGCCTGCGTGGCGGCATCGTGTCGCTACGCTTGGGACTCGTCGACCACGTATTCCGAAGACAGCCAAGTTGAAGATGGTGGCGATCTTGACCAGCAAAGACGAGGAGATATTTAATTTGATTCTGAATAGGCTTCAGGCCGCAGATGTGGACGTTGCCGTTGCAGTGCTGTCGCACGAAGAGTACCTTCGATGCGATTGGGTGGAGTCCGCCGATCTCGTTGTGTGCGGCGGCTATAGCAATTCAAACGAAGAAATGTGCTGCCATTGGCAGTTTTCAGAGGAGCCAGTCTTCCGTCGATGGATAGCGAAGGAGCACCGGCTGTCCATCGATAAAAAATTGCTGGCGATCAGAGAATGCCCGGATGCTCCAACGCGGATGGAACGTTATAAGGAGCTGGACAAGCAGTTTGTCAATGAGGGCTGGACGATACCGATTTCACATACGATTTCCCATGTACGTGTCGGAGCACATGTGGGTGGCGCGAAAGATATGACTCTCGGATACGTACCGCTTGCCGGTCTTTGGCTGCGCTAACGTGAATTCTTCGCGGTCGATCCGGATCCCGCGCCGCGCGCATCGTGCCGAACACATCGCGCCGGCTACGGCAAATCACTCCTGGTCCGGAAAGTCTGCGCGCTTCGTTGTTTCTGCCCACGCATCGAAGTTGTCGCGCAGCGCATCGAGCCGCGCCAGCGCGACCTTCAGCGCGGCACCGCCGAGGAGCAGGCGCAGCGGCGGCTCGTCGGCTTCGTACGCGGCGATGATCGCGAGAGCCGCGCGCCGGGTCGCCGGGCTGCTTGCCCGACACCGCGCGTGTCGCCGCGCGGCGCTTTCCCGCCGTGTCCGCGTAGTCGTCGATCCGAGTCGCGGATTCAAGCATCGAACACCCCGCCCAGTCGGTGCGAAACGCGCCCGGCTCGACGATCGTCACGCGAATGCCCAGCGGCGCGACTTCATGGGGCAGCGATTCGGACAGGGCCTCGACCGCGAATTTCGTCGCGTGGTAGTAGCCCGTCGCGGCAAACGCGACGAGCCCGCCGAGCGACGACATATTGAAGATGTGCCCTCGGCGCTGCTGCCGCATGCCGGGAAGAATCCGCTGCGTCAGTGCGTTAAGGCCGAACACGTTGACCTCGAACTGCGCGCGGATCTCGCGGTCCTCGCCTTCCTCGATCGCGGCGAGATACCCGAAGCCGGCGCTGTTGACGAGCACGTCGATTGCGCCGAAATGAGATCGCGCCTGCTCGACGGCGCTTGCGATCGACGCCGGATCGGTGACGTCGAGCTGCAGCGGCAACACACGTTCGCTGTACCGGCAGGCGAGATCCGACAGGCTGTCGGGCCGGCGTGCGGTCACCACCGCGCGCCAGCCGCGTTCGAGCACGGCTTCGGCGAGCGCACGGCCGAGGCCGGACGATGCACCGGAAATGAACCACACGGGCGATTGATCGTTCATCGGTTGCTCCTTGAGGAAACGGGGGGTCAGCTGGTCTGGCCCGTAGGCCGGATCGTGAGTTCGTTCACGCTGACGCTCATAGGCGACTCGATCACGTGGCGCACCGCGCGCCCGATATCCATCGGTTGCAGCGCAATCGCGCGGTACTCGCGCATGTACGCCTGGGTCGGCGCGTGCGTGATCGTGTCGGCCAGCTCGCTTTCGACGACACCGGGATTGATGCAAGTGATCCGCAGTGTGGGATGCTCTTGGCGCAGGCCGTCCGACAACGCGCGCACCGCGAACTTCGTCGCGCAGTAGATGGCGGCGGTCGGCGACACCGAGAGCGCACCGATCGACGCGATGTTGATGATCTGCCCGGCGCCGCGCGAATCCATGTGCGGCAGCACGGCCGCGATGTTCCACAGGACCCCCTTGAGGTTGACGTCCACCATGCGGTCCCATTCGTCGTGATGGCCGGCGACGAGCGGCGACAGGCGGCATGACGCCCGCGTTGTTCACCAGTACGTCGATCCGTCCCCACGTCTCCAGCGCCGCATCCGCGAACGCTTGCGCCGATCGGCGATCAGTCACGCCGAGCGCGCGGGTTTCGACTGCGGCACCCGCCGCGCGGAGATCGCGCGCGATGGCGTCGAGCCGGTCCGTGCGGCGCGCGCCCAGCATGAGCTTCGCGCCCGGTACAGCCAGCGCGCGTGCAATGCCCTCGCCGATTCCACTCGATGCGCCCGTGATGAGAATGACTTTGTCCATGACACCTCCCTGTTTCGATGACAGGACGATATCGCCGCTTCTCTGTCGCTTGTAGAAGGTGAATACTGGATGCTACGCGCAAGGGCGCGACGCATGAGAGACAGTCGATACGCGTCGCTTCTCATCCATCCGCCTCATTGAGTATATTTTCATGAAATATACTCAATGAGTATCATCAAGCCTTTTCGTGATGATTCTGCAAAATTTCGCGAATGAACTTCCACGCCATCTCGGGCATGGCGCGAAACTCCTTGGAATCGCTGGGCAGAAGCCAGTTATCCAACCCGCGCTTCTTTGCACCTATGCGTTCCGCAAACTGCTCGCGCGTCATGCCCATCGTGCCCATTGCCTCCCGCAGAAAGTCCTGCTGCGTCATCGGTGTACTCTTTCTCACCGCACCATCCTCTCACCAAATTTCGACATATGACCGTGTTCATGCGGTTCACGGGCGGGGCTGTCGCGGACCTTCGTCAGCCGGTCCCGGCGCATCAATCTGGTACGCGGCCCGAATCGCCTGAATGAACAAGCCTGACTGCTCGACGACCCAAGTTGCCAGCTCCATGTCCACCCTGTCGCCGGTATAGTCGGCCACCTGGCGGATTTCCTGAGCCCGGTTCAGTGTGCGGCCCCACTCAGGCTGCACCTGACCGGTCTTAACCAGGTGCAGGCCGAAGGCCGCGATCACACCGTTGTGCGTTCGCACGACGCTCGGATCGACCGGCGCACCGGAGGCGAGCAACGCGGCGCGCGCCGCGTCGAACATGGCGTAATAGGCGCGATTGCACGCTCCGTTAATGTCACCATCATCGAGCAGCAAAGCCGCCGAGGACGATGCCCTAAGGGCCTTCGTCAGAAGGTCGTGGACGCTTACCACAGTCGAACTCCGTCACTTTCGATATTGCGCAATAGCGCGGGGTTGGAATACGACTCAGGGTGTTCCCATTCGTCTTCCCAGACGGGAAGGGGCTGCACCCGGATTCCCGTTTCCAGCAAGACATCAAACGCCATGTCGGCCATCATCAGTTTGGCCGCCATGAATTGGCCGCGTGGCCCCGGCAGGACAACCGCGATATCGGCGTCACTGTCCGGGCGGAATCCGCCTTTCGCACGACTACCAAAGAGGATGGCTCCTTTGACCGGAAAGGCCTTGGCGGCCCTGTCCAGAAAGGCGAATGCCGTCTGCTTGGTATCGGCGTCGATAGGGTGTTCAGCCAGGGTGCGCATGCGCGGTCGCCTCACGTTTAATCTACTCAATGAGTATCATACATCACGGTGATCACCGGCGCGCGACCGCGCGCCATCGGTATATCAGCCTCGGGCTCGAAATCTTCACTCCCAGGGTAGGTAGTCAAATGCCGCAGCAGCGTCACGCCGCTCTCGTGCTGACACCTCCAGGTAGGGCGAGACGTGATCGATGTGCGAGCGCCCCAGCAGCAATTGACCACCGCGCCCACCACCCTGCAGACCGGCGGCTGATCAGCCTCGCAGCGCGCACGGCATACACGCCCCGCCCCCTCACGCCCCCCGATACTGCAAAGTCCCCAACAGCACCTGCCGGCAGTTGCGCACCATCGTCTCCTCCGAATCGCGATAGCCGGTCAGCAGCCACGCCGCGGCGAGGTTGGTCATCGCGCCGACCAGCCCCAGCCCGATCAGCCGCTGGTCCGCGCGCCGCGCGGCATCCTCGGTTTCGAGCGGCTGCGCGAACGACATGATCATCCAGCCGAACTCCAGCAGATTGCGCTGGTAGGTCAGATCGGTCTCGGCGCTCACGCCCATCACCTCGAACAGCAACACGCGCGCCGCGCACGTATCGCGCAGGAACGCGAAGAACGCGCGCAGGCCGGCGTCGATGCGCGCGTCGAGCCGTTCGTGCCCGCCCGCCTCGACCGCCTGCCGCACCTGCGCCCTCAAGCCCTCGGCGTGGTGCTGGTAGGTCGCGCGCAGCAGCGCCTCGGCGCTCTCGAACTCGGCATAGAAATAGCGGTCGTTCAGCCTCGCCTCCTTGCACAGCGCGCGCACGGTGGTCTTGCGAAAGCCGGTCGTGCCGAACAGCCGGGTGCCCGCCTGAATCAGCGCCGCGCGCCGCTCCGCCGCCCGCGCCTCCGACGACACGCCGCCATAGGGCCGCCCCTTGCGGGGTGTTTCGAGTGTTTTCTCCATTTCCGTGATTTGACAACAGCCAGCGCCAAAACTAAAGTGGTGACACGATACACCACATTTAAGGCCATCGAAGCCGGACAGACAAATCCCCAGGGAGGGACGTCGGATGAGGAGTTTTTCGGACAAGGTCGCCGCGATCACCGGCGCCGGATCGGGCATGGGGCGCAGTCTCGCCGTGGAACTCGCGCGGCGCGGCTGCCATCTCGCGCTCAGCGACGTCAATCCGGAAGGGCTGGCGCAGACGGTCGCCGCCTGCACGCCCTACGGCGTGCGGGTGACGTCGCAGCGCGTGGACGTCGCCTCGCGCGAAGCCGTGTTCGCCTGGGCGCGCGCCGCCCACGACGCGCACGGCCGGATCAACCTGGTCTTCAACAACGCGGGCGTGTCGCTCGCGGCGAGCGCCTCGGAGGCGTCCATCGAAGACTTCGAGTGGATCATGGGCATCAACTTCTGGGGCGTCGTGCATGGCACCCAGGCGTTCCTGCCTTATCTGCGCGCGTCGGGCGACGGCCACGTGATCAACACGTCGAGCCTGTTCGGCCTGATCGCGATGCCGACCCAGAGCGCCTACAACGCCAGCAAGTTCGCGGTGCGCGGCTTCACCGAAGCGCTGCGCATGGAACTCGAACTCGAAGGCGCGCCCGTCAGCGCGACCAGCATCCATCCGGGCGGCGTCGCGACCAACATCGCGACCGCATCGCGCATCGACACGAGCATCCATGCGCTGACCGGCCAGGACAGCGACGCGCACCGCCGCTCGGCCAACCGGCTCATCAACGTGACGAGCGCCGATGCGGCGGCGCGCCAGATCCTGGCGGGCGTCGAACGCAATGCGCGGCGCGTGCTGGTCGGCGCGGACGCGCGCCGCCTCGACCGGCTCGCACGCCTGCTCGGGTCCGCCTATCAGGTGCTGGTGCTGCGCTTCGTCCGCCAATCGCGCGCGCGCCACCTGCGGCGCGGCGCGGACGCCTCGTCGCGCGATCTCGATTCCTCCATCCGCAAGGACCCCGCATGAGCCCCACCGCCGATCGGCCCGCCGCGCGCGACGACGCCGCCACGGATTTCGATGTCCTGATCGTCGGCGCCGGCCTGTCCGGCATCGGCGCCGCCTATCACCTGCGCGAACGCTGCCCGTCCGCGCGCGTCGCGATCCTGGAAGGACGCGGCGCGATGGGCGGCACCTGGGACCTGTTCCGCTATCCGGGCGTGCGCTCCGACTCCGACATGTTCACGCTCGGCTACAGCTTCCATCCGTGGCACAGCGCGCTGGCGATCTCCGACGGCGGCACGATCCTCGACTACATCAAGGACACCGCGCGACACTTCGGCATCGACCGCGCGATCCGCTATCACCACAAGGTGACGGCCGCCAACTGGGATTCCGCGAGCGCGCGCTGGACGGTGCACGTGCAGCGCGACGACGGCGCGGGCCAGACCGCGGAAATCCGCTACACCTGCCGCTTCCTCTACATGTGCAGCGGCTACTACGACTACGAGGAAGGCCACGCGCCGCGCTGGCCGGACATGGAGCAGTACGCGGGCCGCGTCGTGCATCCGCAGCACTGGCCCACCGACCTCGATTACGCGGGCAAGCGCGTCGTCGTGATCGGCAGCGGCGCGACCGCGGTGACGCTGGTGCCGTCGATGGCGGGCGCCGCGCGGCACGTGACGATGCTGCAGCGCTCGCCGACCTACATCGTGTCGCTGCCCGCGCGCGACAGGATCGCCGACGCGCTGCGCCGCTGGCTGCCGGCCGGCTTCGCGCACAAGCTGGTGCGCACGAAGAACGTGCTGCTGACGATGTATTTCTACAATCTCGCGCGCCGCCGCCCGGACGCGACCCGGAAATTCATCCTCCGCGCGGCGGGCCGCCAGCTCGGCCCGCAGTTCGACGTCAACAAGCACCTCGCGCCGCGCTACCAGCCCTGGGACCAGCGCCTCTGCCTCGTGCCGAACGGCGACCTGTTCAAGGCGATCCGCGCGGGCAACGCATCGATCGTCACCGACGAGATCGAACGCTTCACGCCCACCGGGCTGCGCCTGAAAAGCGGCCAGCGCCTCGACGCCGACGTGATCGTGTCCGCGACCGGACTCAAGCTGAAACTGCTGGGCGGCGCGGCGATCAGCGTCGACGGACGGCCCGTGCAGTTGTCGGACAGCGTGTCGTACAAGGGCATGATGTACAGCGGCGTGCCGAACCTCGCGTCGTCGTTCGGCTACACGAACGCGTCGTGGACCTTGAAGGCCGAGCTGATCGCGCTCTACGTCTGCCGGCTGCTCAACCACATGCAGGCGCACGGCTACGACAGCTGCGTGCCGCGCGCCGACGCCGCCGGCATGACACTCGCGCCCGCGGTCGACCTGACCTCCGGCTACATCCAGCGCGCCGCCGCCGTGCTGCCGAAGCAGGGCGCGCGCAATCCGTGGCGCTCCCACCAGAACTACGCGCGCGATCTCGCGACGCTGCGCTTCGGCTCGCTGATCGACGACGCGATGCATTTCGAGCGCCGCCGCGCGCCGCTCGCCGCCCGCGACGACACCCCGCAACCCGCCTACGACGCAAGGTGACCCCGTGATAACGACGCTTCTCTCCGCTTTTGTCATCGTGCTCGCGGCGCTCGTCGCGTTCACCTTTTACACCGCAGGGCGCATCACGCGGCTGTTCCCGCCCGAGGGCAAGTTCATCGACATCGGCGCGGACCGCCTGCACTACGTCGACTACGGCAGCGGGCCGCCGATCGTGCTCGTGCACGGCCTGTGCGGCCAGCTGCGCAATTTCGCCTACCTCGACCTGCGGCGGCTCGCGCAGTCGCACCGCGTGATCGTGGTCGACCGGCCCGGTTCCGGCCGCGCGACGCGCGGCGCGCGTTCGGGCGCGAACGTGTATGCGCAGGCGCGCACGATCGCGATGTTCATCGACGCGCTCGGGCTCGACCGCCCGGTCGTGGTCGGCCACTCGCTGGGCGGCGCGATCGCGCTCGCGGTCGGCCTCAACCATCCGCGCCAGGTCAGCCGGCTCGCGCTGATCGCGCCGCTCACGCACGTCGAGACCGAGCCGCCCGGCCCGTTCCGCGGGCTCGCGCTGCGCTTCGCGCTGGTGCGCCGGCTGGTGTCGTACACGCTCGGCATCCCGGTGTCGATCCTGCAATCGCGCAAGGCGATCGACATGATCTTCGCGCCGGAGCCCGTGCCGAAGGACTTCGCGGTCAAGGGCGGCGGGCTGATGGGCCTGCGGCCCGACGCGTTCTATGCCGCCTCGTCCGACCTCGTCGCCGCGCCGGACGACCTGCCCGACATGGAGCGCCGCTACCCGTCGCTCGAGGTGCCGGTGGACATGCTGTTCGGCCGCGGCGATGTGATCCTCAACTGGCAGCGCCACGGCGAGGCGCTCAAGCGCAAGCTCGACAGCGTGAACCTGAAGGTGGTCGACGGCGGCCACATGCTGCCCGTCACGCAACCGAACGCGACCACGGAATGGCTGCGCGACGTCGCGGCCGCGCCGCGCGCGCAGGCGGAAATCCAGCCGGCCGGCCAGCCCGGCTGACCGCGCGCGTCAGTCCGCCTGAATCGCGCGGCGCAGCGCCAGCGCGATGCCGCGCGCGGCCAGCGTGACTTCGTCGAGCGACGGGAACGACGGTGCGATCCGCAGGTGCCGGTCGTCCGGATCCCGGCCGTGCGGATAGGCCGCGCCCGCGGGCGTGAGCACGAGCCCCGCCTGCGCGGCCAGCTCGACCGTGCGCCGCGCGCTGCCGCGCGGCCCATACAGGCTGATGAAGTAGCCGCCCGCCGGCCGTGTCCACGAGACGTCCGGCACCCCCTCCAGCAGCTCGCCGAACGCCGCGTGCACCGCATCGAACTTCGGACGCAGCAAGGCGCGATGGCCGGCCATCAGCGCATCGACGCCGGCGCGGTCGCGCAGCGCGCGCACGTGGCGCAGCTGGTTCAGCTTGTCGGGGCCGATCGTGCGCACCGACACATGGCGCGCCCACCAGTCGAGGTTGTCCTTCGACGCGGCCAGGAAAGCAACGCCGCCGCCGCCGTACGTGACCTTCGACAGCGAGGCGAACACCAGCGCGCGATCCGGATGGCCCGCGGCCGCGCACGCGGCGAGCACGTCGGGCGTCGCGTGCGCGGTCGGCGTCAGGTGGTGGAAGCGATAGGCGTCGTCCCAAAACAGCCGGAAGTCGGGCGCGGCCGTCGGCATCGATGCGAGCCGCCGCACGGTCTCGGCCGAATAGATCGCGCCGGTCGGATTGCCGTACAAGGGCACGCACCAGATGCCCTTGATCGCGGGATCGTCGCGCACCTGGGCCTCGATGAAGTCGAGATCCGGACCGTCGTCGCGCATCGGCACGTTGATCATGCGGATCCCGAGCGACGCGCAGATCGAGAAGTGGCGATCGTAGCCCGGCACCGGGCACAGGAACGCGATGTCGCGCCACGGCGCGCCGCCCGGCACGCCGAACAAGGTCGCGAATACCAGCGCGTCGTGCATCAGTTCGAGGCTCGAATTGCCCATCGCCGCGACCTGCGCCGGCGCGACGTCGAGCAGCGCGGCGCCGAACGCGCGCGCCTCCGGCAAGCCGAGCGGCAGCCCGTAGTTCCGACAATCGATGCCGTCGCGCGACAGATGGCCCGGCGCACCCGCCGCGTCGAAGCACGCGGTCGCGAGATCGAGCTGCTCGGGCGAGGGCTTGCCCCGCGACATGTCCAGGCGCATCCCCGACTGCATGAAGGCTTCATACGTCATCGTCATTCCCTAGCTCTCCGGCCGCGCGCGGCGTCTGGTTTCGATCGGCCCAGTATGCGCGCGCCCTTGCATTCAGACAAACGCGTTATATTGATCCTTTCAATCAGTTTTTCTGATAGCCATGAAAGCCCTCGACCTCGATGTGCTGGCGATGGTGGTTGCCGTCGCCGATGCGGGCAGCTTCGTGCGCGGCGCGGCGCTCGTGCATCGCTCGCAGTCCGCGCTGAGCATGCAGATCAAGACCCTCGAAAGCGCGCTCGGCAAAACGCTGTTCGTGCGCGGCCCGCGCAGCGTCACGCCGACGCCCGACGGCCACACGCTGCTCGCCTACGCGCGCCGCATGCTCGCGCTGCGCGACGAGGCCTGGGCCTCGCTCGTGCATCCCGAGGTGAAGGGGCGCGTGACGATCGGCGTGCCGGACGACTATGCGTCGTCGCTGCTGCCGCCCGTGCTGCGCAAGTTCTCTGCCAGCTATCCACGCGTCGAGATCCAGGTGATCGGGCTGCCGAGCAGCACGCTCGTGCCGCTGCTCAAGGACAACAAGATCGACCTCGCCTGCGCGACCCGCATGCGCGGCCTGCGCGGCGTCCCGATCCGCGCGGAGCCGATGGTCTGGGCCGGGCCGCCCGCGGGCGGCAAGGAGATCTGGCGCGAGCGTCCGCTGCCCGTCGCGCTGTTCGGCACGGGCAGCGTCGCGCGCGCGAACGCGATCCGTGCGCTGGAACGCGCGCGGATCCCCTATCGCACGTCCTACGAAAGCCCGAGCCTGATGGGCCTGTGCAGCATGGTCGAGGCCGGCCTCGCGGTCGCGCCGCTCGCGCGCTGCGCGGTGCCCGCGCACTTCTCCCAGCACGGGGCCGCGCACGGGCTGCCGCCGCTGCCGGACCTCGACATCGTGCTCGCGCGCAGCGCGCGATCGAACCGGCCGCCGTGCGATTTCCTCGCCGACCAGATCCTCGCGGAACTGCGCGCCTGAGCGCGCCGGACCCATGCGCGCGCAACCATCGCGCGTCCTGCATGCCGATTGAAAACATGTGTCGCCGGGCCGGTACGGCACGTTTTCTGCTTGTTAAATCGGCGTGCGCCACGCCTTGATTCAGATCAAGCCCGTCGACCGGGATACGTCGCGGCAGGCATCGGTCAAATCGACCGACTGCGCCGCCGACGCCCATTCCGACGGGCCTGCCGCGCGGCCCGCCACGAGCGGCCGGCGCCCGTCGAGCACTTGCGCACGAGCGTTCGTCAGCCGCTTGTCATGCGGATCGTCAACCTTTTCGCGCTATAGTGAAATGAACAATCAACCGCTTTATACACAAGCACCGCCGGCCGCCCGACCCTGCGCGCCGGCGGCCGTCGTGCCCACCCGCAGACAGGACACCCCGGGATCATGCGTATGCCCTCTGCCTCAGCCAGCCGCTGCCTGAACGCGTCCGCGACACGCCTGCTGACTCCGATGGGCGTCGTCATCTACGGCATGCTGCTGCTGGTGTTCGTCTGGGCGCTGTGCGCGCGGGTGCTGTACGAGTCGCGCCACGACGCGTACCAGCGCGCGCGCGAGAACGCCCGCAACCTGGTGCTCGTGCTCGAGCGCGACATCGCCCGCAACATCGAGCTGTACGACCTGTCGCTGCAGGCGGTGGTCGAGGGGGTCGGCGACCCCGAGGTAATGGCGCTGCCCGCGCCGATGCGCGCCAAGGTGCTGTTCGATCGCGCCGCGTCCGGCAAGTATCTCGGCACCATCTACGTGATGAACGAGTTCGGCGACATCGTGCTCGACGCGCACCAGATTCCCGCCCGCGCCGGTAATTTCGCCGATCGCGACTACTTCAGGTATCACCGCACCCACCCCGGCCGCGAGCTGTTCATCAGCGCGCCCTATGCGTCACGCATGCGCAACGGCGCGCTGACGATCGCGCTCAGCCGGCGCGTGACGCGCGCCGACGGCTCGTTCGGCGGCGTGGTGGTCGGCACGCTCAGCATCGACTATTTCCGCGCGCTGCTCGACGGCCTGTCGGTCGGCCCGGGCGGCACCGCCGCGATCATCGAGACGAACGGCCTGATGATCAACCGCCTGCCCTACGACCGCGCGATCGTCGGCCGCAATGTCGCGGATTCGCCGCTGTTCCAGCGCGCGATGGTCGAGAGCGAAGGCGCGTTCAGCGGCATCGCGTCGATCGACGGCACGAAGCGCCTGTTCGTCTACAAGCACCTGCCGGGACTGCCGATCATCGTCGACGTGGCGCCGGCGGAAAGCTACATCTATGCGGAATGGCACAAGCGGCTCGGGCGCATCACGCTGCTGCTGGTGGTCTTCAGCGCCGTGATCGTATGTGGTGCGCTGCTGCTCGCGCGCGAGCTGGGCTGGCGGCAGCTCGCCGAGTCGCAGCTGCGGCGGCTCGCGCGCACCGATGCGCTCACGGGCCTCAGCAACCGCGGCGCGTTCGACGAGACGCTGCACAGCGAATGGAACCGGGCCCATCGCACCGGCCGGCCGCTGTCGCTGCTGTTCGTCGACATCGACCAGTTCAAGCCGTACAACGATTACTACGGGCACCAGTCGGGCGACGACGTGCTCCGGGCGGTCGGCCAGTGCCTGCGCGAATGCGTGCGCCGCGCCTCCGACGACGTCGCGCGCTACGGCGGCGAGGAATTCGTCGTCACGCTGCCCGACACCGACGAGCAGGGCGCGACGCTGATCGCGGAAAACGTCCGGCGCACCGTCTACGATCTCGAGATCGAACATGTCGGCAGCCCTTACGGCCGGCTCACGGTCAGCATCGGCGTGGTGACGTCGCGCCAGGACAGCGCGCCGAGCGACGTCGCGCTCGTCAGGCTCGCCGACGCCGCGCTGTACCAGGCCAAGTCGATGGGCCGCAACCGGGTCTGCGACACCTTCAGCGGCTGAACGCGGCCCGTAGGGCACAATAGGCGGACCGGCGCAGCGCCGCCAGCCCGTCGACGACCACCATGCCCGAGCCGCATCCCGTCCCGCCCACCCGCGCCGCGCGATTCGCGCGCACCGCGCGCCGCCTCGCCGGCGCCACGCTGCTCGCCTGCGCGGGCGCGCACGCCGGTCCGCTGACGCTCGAGATCGGCGGCAACCTCGGCCACCCCCGCCGATCCGCGCAATCCCGTCTACCACTTCGACGAAGCCGCGCTGCTCGCGCTGCCCGCCGCGCGCATCGAGACCTCGACCAACTGGACGCCGCGGCGCACCTGGCAAGGGCCCCGCCTCGAGGACGTGCTCGCGCGCGCGCCGGCGCGCACGGCAGCGCGATCAAGGTCTACGCGTACGACGACTACCGCGAGGAGATCCCGATGGCGCTGATCACGCGCTACCACCCGATCCTCGCGTACAGCGGCGACGGCAAGCGTCTGGCGCTGAGCGACTTCGGTCCGCTCTTCATCGTGTTCCCGCGCGACCAGTATCCCGGCGAGCTGAGCGGCGTGACCAGCCAGCGCCGCTTCGTGTTCCACGTGCGCCGCATCGACGTCAAGCCATGAAATGGTTCACGCAGCCCGCCGGCGACCGGATGCTCGCATTCGTCGGCATCGTGCTCGCGGCCGTCACGGTCCTGTGGCTGTATTTCGGCTACGCGCTCGTCAGCCTCGCGCCGCCCAGTCTCACGGGGCGGCTCGAACAGCAGGAGAACTACTACGTCCCCGTCTCGCAGTTCGAGCAGGCCGCGCTCAAGGCCGAGGCGGCCCTGCTGCGCTACGGCGCGGGGCAGGAGGACTTCGACACCGTCGACGTGAAATTCCAGATCCTCAAGGCGAAGCTCGCGCGCCTGAGCGAGCCCTCGGATTCCACCTACCTGCTGTTGCAGACGCGCGGCTACACGGCCTCGGTCGAGCGGCTCGGCGACATCGCCTCGGACCTGGAACGCGGCCTCGAAGCCGCGCGCCGCGATCGCGCGGCGGCCATCCCGCTCGCCGGCCGGTTCCGCCTGATGGACGAACCGTTCGCCGATCTCGAGATGAACGTCGGCAACGCGGAGGGCCTGCTGCGCGACCGCATGTACACCGACTACACGCACCGCCGCCGTGCGCTGATGAGCGTGAGCATCGGCGTGCTGCTGGTGTTCGTCGGCCTCATCAGCGGCCTGGTGCTGAACGCGCGGCGCATGCGCGCGCTGATGCTGCGGCAGCGCGCGGTGCTGGTGCGCGAGCAGGAGGCCACGCACGCGGCGGCGGAAGCGGTCAATGCGCGCAACGCGTTCCTCGGCATGGTCGGCCACGAGCTGCGCACCCCGCTGCAGAGCATCACCGCAGCCATCGACGTGCTGGCCGACCGCAGCTTCCCGCCCGCCGACCAGATGATCATCAACCGGCTCGCGCGCGCGGCCGACCAGCTCGACGCGCAGATGAAGGATCTCACCGACCTGTCGCGGATGAACGCCGGCAAGCTCGCGCTGCGCCGCCAGTCGTTCGTGCCGCGCGACGTGCTGCTCGCGGCGATCGAGAGCGTCGCGGACCGGGCGCGGCACAAGGCGCTGTGGTTCGACAAGACGGTTCCCGACGACGAGGCGGTCTACGTGTCGGATCCCTACCGGATCCAGCAGGTCGTCACCAATCTGCTGACCAATGCGATCAAGTACACCGAGCGCGGCGGCGTCGCACTGCACGCGGCGCTGCTGCGCGGCGAGCAGCGCGACCAGTTGTCGATCGAGATCGAGGACACCGGGCCCGGCTTCCCGCAGGAGCAGGCCGCCCGCATCTTCCAGCCGTTCACCCAGCTCGACGCGTCGAGCACGCGCCGCCACGACGGCGTCGGCATGGGCCTCGCGATCGTGCGTGGCCTGCTGAACCTGCTGGGCGGATCGATCGCGGTCAACAGCACGGTCGGACGCGGCACGACCTTCCAGGTCGTGCTGCCGCTCGAGCGCGCCGCCGAGCAGGACGACCCGGCGCAGCGCGGCGCGCGCGCGCCGTATCGGCTCGCCGACAAGATCGTGCTCGCGGTGGACGACCAGGAGGCGATGCGCGAATCGCTGCGCGCGATGCTCGCCGCGACCGGCGTGCGCTTCGAGCTGGCCGCGAGCGCGGACGAGGCGCTGCAGTTGCTCGCGCGCGGCCGCTTCGACGCGCTGCTGCTCGACATCAACATGCCCGACAAGGACGGGCTCTCGGTCGCGCGCTCGGTGACGGCGAGCGACGGGCCGAACCGGCGCACGCCGATCGTCGCGCTGAGCGCGGCCGGCCCCGAGACGCTGTCCGAGCCGGACCGCGACCTGTTCGAGCACTACCTGATGAAGCCGATCCGCACCGACGACCTGAAGCGCGTGCTCGACGCGGTGTTCTCGCGCGGCGCGCCCTGACGCCGCGCGCTACAGCGTGTTGAGGCGCTTGTTCAGTTCGGCGGCGAGGAGCGGCAGACGCGCGGGCTTTTCGAGCACGTTGACGTCGAACACCGTCATCACGCGCGCGATGTCCGATTCGTCGACATTGCCGCTGTCGAGCTGGCCCGTCAGCAGGAAGATCGGCGCGCGCGGCTTGTCGGAGGCGCGGATGTCCTTGATCGCGGCCTCCGCGGTCTCGCTGCCGAGCAGCCAGTCGAGCACGTAGGCGTCGAACACCGTGTGACGCATCGCATGGCGCAAGCTGCCCGCGTCATAGTAGGCCGTCGCGTCGAAGCCGCGCTCGTTCAGGTACAGGCAGATCGTGTCGGCGGTCTTCAGCTCGCCGCCGCCGTCGCCCAGGTCGTCGTCGACGATCGCGACCGACGGCTTGCCGCTGTCGGCGTGCTTCGGCCGGATCTCGATCAGGTCGACCGCGAAGCGCTGACCGATCGGCGCGGCGTCGTGCGGATAGATGCGCCACAGCTCGCCCACCCGCAGCGCGACATACTCGGGCGGCTTGCCGCCCTTCAGTTCGTCGCCGATCCACGCGAGACAGGTGAGCAGCCGCGTGCCGACGTCGAGCAGCGCGACGCTCGGCTCGCCGCGCGTCTCCTCGCGCGGATCGACGAGCGCAAACACCGGCTCGCCGTAAGCGTCGGCCACGCCGCGGATTTCGCTGAAGGTCCAGGTGCTCTGGCCGCGCATCTTGCGGTGCGCCTGGGCGAAGCTCAGCAACAAGATGTCGGAAAGCGCGCGGGTCTGCTTCTGCTTCGGCACGCCGTGCCGTTCCATCAACTGCGCGACGCGGCTCGCGATCAACGCGTTGTCCTGCATGTTTTGCATAATCGGCTCATGTCCTCGTGTTCCGGGATGCGGGCCGGCGCCCTGCCATCGCCCCCCCGTCCGACGGCTTGTCGGACCGGGGTACGCGTGGATTCTAGAGGGACACCCGACGCCCGCACAGCCCGCCAGCCCACCCAAGATCGCCGCGACGCGACGAAAAACTCACGCGCCGAGAAATAATTCATCGCATATACATGCTTTATATGCAATGCATGAAAACGACATTCTCGCTTCATGCGATTTTCAATGCAAATTTGCGCCAAGAAGCCTCCCTCGCGTGCGACAGGCGTCATCTCGATGAAAAAAAGTATTGCGTTAAAAGAAATGGCGCGATCAGGGCGGCCGGAGCGACGGATTCGCCCCGCCGCGGGCCTTCGTCGCGCATCATTCAGGAATGCGTATCAGCGGCGCGACCGGCGCCGAATGCGGGCCCGGGCCGCCGACTTGGTAAACTGGCGGCGTGTACCGGCCATCGGGCCCTTGTCTTTTCTCTGTCTGTACTCTTCCATCATGCGTGTCGGCCGTCCTGTTCCTGCCCTACCCCAACCTGTGTGCGACTACTGCGGCGCCAAGGCGCTGCTCGCGCGCCACGGCGACGACGCGTATCCCTACCGCGACGAGCATGGCCCGCTGTGGATCTGCCCGCCGTGCGACGCGTGGATCGGCGTGTATCCGCGCAGCCGGCGCAACGTGCCGCTCGGCCGGCTGGCCAATGCCGACCTGCGCCAGGCGAAGTCCGAGTTGCATGAAGCGCTCGAGCCGCTGGTCGCGGCCAAGATGCGCCGCGACGGCTGCAACGCGTTCGAAGCGCGCGCCAAGGGCGTGCGCTGGCTCGCGGGCCAACTCGGCATCGATCCCGGCGCCAATACGATCCATTCGTTCGACGCGGCGCAATGCCGGCAAGCCATGCAATTGATCGCGGCCTTTCACGCGCGTAAATCCGGCGACGCCGATCTTTGACGCATTGCAGCGCCAGCAAGCCGGACCCCGCGAACCGGCAAAGGCGCGCCGCACCATGCACTTACGGGAATATTATTTTTACTTACATATTCCATCGATATATCTCTAAAAGTTTTAGACATAATCAAAAAAAGTTTGACTCATGGTTTTTTTCCTTGATATTGTTTCCGGCAGGAAATGCACAAAAAAGCCTGACACAAGCATCAAAATACACGAAACTGACGAAATACTTCCAAATTAATTACGCCGTATCGAGGGCCAATCCGCTTTTAAAAAGCCGCAACACATTCCCGTTTACCAATTAATTCCCGATTTATCGGCAATCGATTTTCATTGCCCATATATTCTCCTCCCCGGATTCAATCGATTAAAGATGGATTCCGGACGGATGAATCGGCGGACGTGAAAAACGATGCCGCAGCGACGGCCGGCGAACCATCTCCGCGCGACGGCACTGCGCATGCAATCGCTTGACGGCCCCCCGGCACGCCGGGTCCGGGCCGATGAACTGGACGATCCGCACGGCATCGCGCACGGCCTGGTCCGGCCTCCGCGCGAGGGCGTCGTATCGACCCCACCAACCCGGCAGCACCACATCGAGCAGAAACTGATGGAAGCACTTATGCCAGCCATATAGATCGGAATCCTAAAAACTTCGTCAATTTGCGCTTAGCATCGGGAGCCATGCTTCGGCGCCATGTCCGCCGTCGCGGGCGCATCGTCGGGACATCCCGACATCTTGCAGGAAGGGGGAGGGCCTCCATGTCGCCGTGAATCTGGTTCGTTGCCTTTGTTATGCGTCGGTTTGCATCACGCGACGCCGCCGCCACGAGGGCGCGGCCGCCGCAGCAGTTCTTCGTCATCATCCTGGAGCACACAATGCAGAGAACTCAGCAAGTCAATCGTCAATCGTCCAACCGCTTCGCCCTCGCGCTGCTGCCGCTCGCCGTCGCGGCAACGCTCGCGCCGCTGTCCGCGCATGCCGCCACCAGCTGGGTGGCGACCCGCACCGATGCCTTCCTGCAGGCCAGCACCCCGGCGGCGGCCGTCGCGCAGTCGCAGGCGCAAGGCGCCTCCGCCGCGGTCGCGCCGACCTACACGCTGAACAGCGTGGGTTCGCCGGCGGTGACCGACACCGTGGTCACGCCGCTCGAATTGAGCCAGCCGCTGCACGTGACGATCGTGCTGAAGAACCGCAATGAGGATCAGCTCGACGCGTTCCTGCACGACGTCAACCAGCCGGGCAGCGCGAGCTATCACAAGTACCTCACGCCCGACCAGTTCAAGGCGCGCTTCGCGCCGACCGACGCGCAGGTGCAGGCGGTCGTCGCCCACCTGAAGGCAAACGGCTTCTCGAACATCCAGATCACCGAGAACAACAAGCTGATCTCCGCGGACGGCAACGCGACGAGCGCGCAGAACGGCTTCCATGCGAGCGTCAAGCGCTTCAACTATCGCGGCAAGCCCGTCTACGCGAACGACTCCGCCGCGCTGGTGCCGTCGTCGCTCGGCACCGTCGTCGAATCGGTGCTCGGCCTGCAGAACGCGGTCGTGCCGCACCGCCTGATCCAGCGCATCTCGCCGAACGCGCGCATCGCGTCGAACGCAGCCGGCAGGAACGCGGCGGCCGGCTCGCAGGTCGGCCACCAGCCGACCGACTTCGCGAAGATCTACGACGCGAGCGGCCTGCCCACCGCGACCAACACCACCGTCGGCATCATCACCTGGGGCGACATGACCCAGACGATCTCCGACCTGAACACCTTCACCAAGAACGCGGGCCTGCCGACCGTCAACACCGCGGTGGTCGCGGGCGGCTCGGGCACGCTCGCCGACGACGGCGATCCGAGCGAGTGGGATCTCGACAGCCAGGACATCATCGGCACGGCGGGCGCGGTCAAGCAGCTGATCTTCTACGCGGCCGTCAACGGCGACAGCAGCGACAGCGGCCTGACCGACGCCACGCTGACCGCCGCCTACAACAAGGCGGTGACCGACAACAAGGCGAAGGTCATCAACGTGTCGCTCGGCCTCGACGAAACGGCGGCGAACTCCGACGGCTCGCTGTCGGCCGACGACGCGGTGTTCAAGCAGGCGGTCGCGCAAGGCCAGGTGTTCTCGGTGTCGGCGGGCGATGCCGGCGTGTACCAGTGGTCGACCTCGCCGCAAGGCGCGCCCGGCTACATCGGCACCTACAACGGCAGCAGCGTGAAGACGACCATCACCCTGACGAAGTACAGCGTATCGTCGCCGGCCAGCTCGCCGTACGTGGTGGCCGTCGGCGGCACCACGCTGTCGACCACGGGCACCACGACCTGGGCCGGCGAGACGGTGTGGAACGAAGGCGTCGCGTACGCGGACGTCGACAGCAACGGCAACCCGGTCGACAACGCCGTGCGGATCTGGGCCACGGGCGGCGGCGTCAGCAAGTACGAGACGGCGCCGAGCTGGCAGACGGCGGCGCTCGGCAGCAGCGTGACCAAGCGCGTGCTGCCCGACGTCGCGTTCGACGCCGCGCAATCGACCGGCGCGTACATCGTGATCAACGGCCAGACCAACCAGCTGGTCGGCGGCACGAGCCTCGCCTCGCCGATCTTCGTCGGCGGCTGGGCGCGCGTCGAGTCGGCGAACAGCAACAGCCTCGGCCTGCCGACCCAGGCGTTCTACCAGGGCATCCCGAGCAACACGGCGTTGATCCACGACATCTCGTCGGGCAACAACGGCTACAGCGGCCACGGCTACAACGCCGCGTCCGGCTGGGATTACGACACGGGCTTCGGCAGCCTCGACTTCGCGAAGGTCAGCGCCAGCTCCGTGAAGTAAGCGCGGTACGCCGGCGCGCTCATCGCGGCGCGCCGGCGCAACAGTCCTCCACGCGATTGCAGGCCCCTCCCCGAAGGTCATGCCGTTCAGTTAAGGATCTTTCTTAGGAAGCGGACGGGATCAGGAGCAGGACGGGACTTGACGGCCCGATCGCATTCGCGATCGGGCCGTTTTACGTCGATGAGCAGCTTGAGGTGTGCGCGGAGCCGCTTGAGGACGGCGGGCAACCTGGCGAAGGCAGGCGTGCGTGCGGCCCACATCCTTTCGTGCTGGATGAGATGGCGCGAGCGAACGAAGCTGAGTTCGCTCGGTTCGCACTTGGCCTCGAAGGCAGCGCAAGCCATTTCGCGACGAATCAGGTTGTAGGCGATCAACGCTCCCCAGATTTCCTGGTAGATGCCGTCGACAGTTCGGCTGCGATCCAGCATGAAGATCAGGTGATCGGTCAGCATCGCGCCAAACGCGAACAGCCCGGCCCGCCGTTTACAACTCCAACTCCAGAAGAAAATACCGTTCAGGTCTTAACTGAACGGCATTACCGCTCAAGCGGGGCTTTTTTGCGCGCGCCGCGTTTGGGGTGGGATGCAAAAAAAACCGCATCGATACTTTTTATCGCGGCAACACCGTTTTTTTCACATCGTTTTTATGCGCGGGCCTGTAGCGTGGAGGGGTCTTGTCCACGCATCGCGGTTCGTCCGCTCAACATGGCGCTCCTCCACGCAATTCCTGTTCCCGACCTGCCGCCGCTTACGCCGCGCCCGCTGACCCGCCAGAACGTCATTCCGTTCCCCGCCCGGCGCGTGCTGCTGCCGGTCACCCTGCCGGTGCGCACTCAAGCGCAGGCGTCGTCCTTGCTGCACACGCTGTTGCATTCACCGCTCGGCGCCTACGTCGTGAACGTCGAGGCCGGCGACGAAACGATCCGCGTCGCCTGCCGTCTCGCGCGCAACGATCTCGGCTTCGCGCTGCACACGCTGCTCGCGACGCTGCCGGAAGCCACGCTCGGGCGCGTGCTCGCCGCCGATCGGGAGGGATACTGAGCATGTTCACAGGTCTCTGGCTGCCGCTCGTCACGCCGTTCCGGCGCGGCGTCGTCGACATCGACGCATTGCAGTATCTCGCCACGCACTATCAGCGCGCGGGCATCGACGGCTTCGTCGCGCTCGGCACCACGGCGGAAGCCGCCCTGCTGTCCGACGCCGAGCGCGAGGCGGTCGTCCGCGCGCTCTTCGACGTCGTCGGCGCGCGCACGCCGATCGTGATCGGCGTCGGCGGCGCGGATACGCGCGCCGTGCTGCGCGAGATCGTGCGCTGGGAGCGCTGGGACAGCGCGGGCTACCTGGTCTCGCCGCCGTCCTACATCTGCCCGGACCAGGCCGGCATCCGCTGGCACTTCGAACAGGTTGCGTGCGCAACCGAACGGCCGATCATGCTGTACGACGTCCCGCATCGAACGGGCGTCACGATCGAACCCGATACGGTCGCGCGGCTCGTCGAGTTGCGCAACGTGCTCGCGATCAAGGAGTGCGTGAAGGACCATTTCGCGCCGCTCGGCGAACTGCCGATCAGCGTACTGTGCGGCACCGACGAGGCGTTCGTCGACTGCCTGAGCGCGGGCGGCACGGGCGGCGTGCTGGCGAGCGCGCATCTCTGCGCGGACCTGCTCGACGATGCGCGGCAGTTGGTCGCCGCCGGGGCGCGCGCGGACGCGCGCAAATTGTTTGCTTGCCTGATTCCGCTACTGAGGTTACTGTTTTCCGCACCGAACCCCGCCGCGATCAAGGCCATGCTGTCATTCGACCATCCGGTTTCCCTTGAAACCCGCATGCCGATCAGCAGCGCATCGTCGGAACTGATCGAGCGGCTCCGCAAGGCACGCGAGCATCTGCAGGACGTGCGCGCGGAATTCGTCCGCACCGTGCACTAGCCGCCAGGCCGCGCCGGCCGCGTGCCGGCGCGTCATCCTTGCCACCCATCATCCACGCGTCGCACGGATTGCATCAGGAAGGGGCGCTCGCAAGGACCGCCATGCGGCGAGCACCCCTTCCTGATGCAATCGCACCGCCGCCGCGCAGGCCCGCGTGGAATCACATGGAGGTCCATCATGAGCCGTCTCGTCGTTGTTTCCAACCGCACCGCCGATCCGTCGAGCGCCTCCGCCGGCGGACTCGCCGTGGCGCTGCGGGACAGCCTGCAGCGACGCGGCGGCCTGTGGTTCGGCTGGAGCGGCAAGCTGCTCGACGCGCCGCCCGGAACCCACTACGACGTCGACGTGCAGCACAGCCAGGCCGGGCCGGTTCAGCTCGCGACCATCGACCTGAGCCAGGACGACCACGACGCGTACTACCTCGGCTATTCGAACAACGTCCTGTGGCCGGTGTTCCACTACCGGCTCGACCTCGCGAACTTCGATACGCGTTTCGCGGCCGGCTACCGGCGCGTCAACCGGCTGTTCGCGCGCGCGCTGCTGCCGCTGCTGCAGCCGGACGATCTCATCTGGGTGCACGACTACCATCTGATCCCGCTCGCCACCGAGCTGCGCGCGCTGGGCTGCCGCAACCGGATCGGCTTCTTCCTGCACATCCCGGTGCCGCCGCCGCTCATGATGGCCGCGATACCCGAGCATGAATGGCTGATGCGCTCGCTGTTCGACTACGATCTCGTCGGCTTCCAGACCCGCGCCGACGTCACGCATTTCACCCGCTACGCGGAAGCCGAGGCCGGCGCGCAGGCGCTCGACGGGGAACGGCTGCGCGCGTTCGATCGCACGTTGCGGGTCGGCGCCTTTCCGATCGGGATCGACGCCGATGAATTCACGACGCTCGCGAACGCCCCGGACGGGCTCGACATGTACACGCAGATGCGCGACGAGTATGCGCGCCGCAAGCTGCTCGTCGGCGTCGACCGGCTCGATTACTCGAAGGGCCTGCCACAGCGCGTGCAGGCGTTCCGCGAGTGGCTCGAACAGCATCCGGCGAGCCGCAAGAGCGCGACGCTGATCCAGATCGCCGCGCCGAGCCGCGAGGACGTCGACGCCTATGACGACCTGCGGCAACAGATGGACAGCCTGTGCGGCGCGCTCAACGGCGACTATGGCGAATTCGACTGGATGCCGGTGCGCTACATCCATCGCAACGTCGAGCGGACCGACCTGCCGGGGCTCTATCGCGCGTCGCGGGTGGCGCTCGTCACGCCGTTGCGCGACGGGATGAACCTGGTCGCGAAGGAGTTCGTCGCCGCGCAGGACCCGGAGGATCCGGGCGTGCTCGTGTTGTCGCGCTTCGCCGGCGCGGCCGAGCAGCTGACCGATGCGCTGCTGGTCAATCCTTACGATGTGCAGGGCACGGCCCGCGCGATCGAGCGCGCGCTCACGATGCCGCTCGACGAGCGGGTCCGCCGCCATGCGGCGCTGCTTGCCGTGATCCGCTCGCAGGATGTGCATTGGTGGAGCGCAAGCTTTCTTGGCGCGCTCGAGGACATCGCCGTGGCGCCGGCGAGCAGCGGCGCGCTTTCCGTCTAGGGCCGGGCAGTCCTGTTCCGGGCGCTGTCGGGCGGCCCGGCGCGGTCCGGCTCCATCAGGCGCGCGAGGCCGCGATCATCCTCCGGAATCCTTTCGATTGCCGGACGCGCATCCCGCGCCCGGCATGCTCACAGGTTAGTGCGCGCGGCTGCGCCGGGACGGGCGGATCGCGCCGAATTCCGCCTCCGGCAGGGTCTGCATCAGCAGGGACATGATTTCCATCACCCGCCCCGCCTCCAGTTCGATCTGCAGCGACGCCTGGCCGTCCCGGTTGTCGATCGTCGCGACATAGAGATTCATCTCGCTCCCCAGCGCGCGATGCAGGGTCTGCCGCGCGGTGCGCAGATGCCGGCTGTCGATGAGCACGGTGACGAGCCGCGCCCGCCCGTGGTCCGCCTGCGCGACGCGCCGCCTCGCGACCGGGCGGTTCAGGTGAATCGTGCCGGACCGGCCGGCAGTCGGAACGGGAGCGAGCTTGCGGAATGTCATATAGACGGGCGGAGCGGGCGCCGAACGTCCGCTCCTGGCTGTTGAACACGTCTCGATGGTAACGAGCGCGGTGAAAAGAGCGTGTAAAGAGCACGCGGCGCGGCGCAAAGAAGCTCTAGTTTCGCGGGCGCGGATGTCGTGCACGGGGCGCGTACGTCGTGTGCCGTAACATCCGCTGCGGCGTTACGTAGCGTCGCGGGAACATCGAATATCGAGGGCGGCATCAGGGTTTGCATCAATGCATTTTATTTGGATGAGGAAAAGGGATACGACGGGTTTCCAGACCTGATCCGGATGCGCGTTGTCATTTATGCAATGGTCCGGAATTTGCTGTGAAGGTTCGCGGTGAATAACTTCGGGGGCCTTCCATGCGTACGATACTCACCAGGACAACTATCGCCATTGGCGTCTCAACCCTGCTCGCGCTGCATGGCTGCGGATCCACGGACAGCATTCCGCCGCTCACCAGCGCCGGCGGAACGGTCAAGCCCACGACGTCGGGCACTTCGGGGACGTCGGGCACTTCGGGATCCTCGGGCGGCGGCGGGACGTCGGGGACTTCCGGTAGCTCGGGTACTTCGGGTACTTCGGGTACTTCGGGCACTTCGGGCACTTCGGGCACTTCGGGCACTTCGGGCACTTCGGGCACTTCGGGCACTTCGGGCACTTCGGGCACTTCGGGCACTTCGGGCACTTCGGGCACTTCGGGCACTTCGGGCACTTCGGGCACTTCGGGCACTTCGGGTACTTCGGGTACTTCGGGTACTTCGGGTACTTCGGGTACTTCGGGTACTTCGGGTACTTCGGGTACTTCGGGTACTTCGGGTACTTCGGGTACTTCGGGTACTTCGGGTACTTCGGGTACTTCGGGTACTTCGGGTACTTCGGGTACTTCGGGTACTTCGGGTACCTCAGGCACTTCCGGCACCTCGGGCACCTCCTCCACCCCGCTCGGCAACGTCCTCACTCAGGGCGGCAACTTGATCACGGCCGTTGGAACGGTCGTCGCCGACACAGGCGTGAAGGTCTCCGGCACGGCAGCGCCCGGCGTCAACGGCGCGACCACCACGGACCTCGGCAACGCCATCACCGATGTCGGCAACGGCGTCCGGACACTCGGCTACGGCACGGCGAACGGTCTCGGCACGCTCGGCAGCGCGGCCAACCCGCTCGGACCGACGCTGACCTCCAGCAGCGGCGTGGTCCATGACGTCGGCGCGTCGGTCACCAAGCTAGGCGGCGTCGTGACGAGCCTCGGCAGCGGCCCTCTCGCACCGCTCGCGCCCGTCACGGCAGCGCTGGGCACGACGGTCGTCGGCGGCGCCGGCGACCTGGTCATCAAGGTTGCAGGCGGCCTGAATCAGGTGCTGACCAATGCCCCCGTCCAACAGATCGAAACCCAGGTCAGCACGGTCATCAACCCGATCACGCTCGCCGTGTCGGACACGACCCGGACCGTCGGCAACGTCACCGGCCTCGGCGTGCCGCTGAACGATGTGCTCACCACGCTTGGCAACGGAATCGGTGCGCTCGGCGCGAAAGTGACAGGCTCGACCAACGATCAGGTCGGCAAGGACCTGGGCGGGGTCGTCACGCAACTGGGCCGGACCGTCACCGCGACGGGCGGACTCTTCACCGGCGCCACCACCAACCCGATCGGGCCGATCACGGGCCTGCCGATCACGATCACCGGTTCGCTGACCGGGTCCCTCGGCATCAACCTCGGCATGGGTGGATGGGGTAGCGGCGGCGGGCTCGGCGGCATCCTCGGTGGCCTAGGCGGCATCGGTGGTGCCGGAGGCAGTGGTGGCCCTGGCGGTGCCGGCGGACTCGGCGGCATCCTCGGTGGACTGGGCGGCGTCGGTGGTGCCGGAGGCCCCGGTGGCCCTGGCGGTGCCGGCGGGCTCGGCGGCATCCTCGGTGGCCTAGGCGGCATCGGTGGTGCCGGAGGCAGCGGTGGCCCTGGCGGTGCCGGCGGACTCGGCGGCATCCTCGGCGGCCCGAGCGGCGTCGGTAGTGCCGGCGGCCCTGGCGGTGCCGGCGGCATCCTCGGCGGCCTGGGCGGCGTCGGTAGTACCGGAGGCAGCGGCGGCCCTGGCGGTGCCGGCGTGCTCGGCGGTATCCTCGGTGGACTGGGCGGCGCGGTCGGTGTCGGTGTCGGCGCTGGAGGTGCTGGCGGCACTGCCGGCGGACTCGGCGGCATCCTGCAACCGCTGACGGGCGTCGTCGGCAACCTCGGCGGAGCCGGCGGCCCGCCGGCCGCGGGCGGCCTGCTGTCGCCGCTGACCAACCTGCTCGGCAAACCCGCCGCACCCGGCGGCGCGATAGGCGGCCCGCTGGCCCCCGTCGGCGCGCTGGTCGGCGCGCTCGTCGGCGGCGGCGCGCCCGGCGGCCCCGCATGCACGCCCACCTCGCCCGTCCCCGGCCTGATCACCGGCCTGACCGGCGGCGCGACAGGCAGCGGCTCGAACGGCGGCGCGGCCAACGCCGGCCCGCTCGCACCGCTCACGAACCTGCTCGGAGGGCTGCTCGGCGGCGGCACGCCCGGCAAGTAACGCAAGTCGGCAGCACACGGTCGGGCACTGACCAATCACCACGCCCGGCCGCGCTCTCCAATGTCACGATACGAGGCTGACATGAATTCGACCTTCCCCGGCGCGGCGGCAACGCCCGCTCGCCCGCCGCGCTCCGCCACGCCATTCACGGTCGGCCTGGCGGGAATCGCCGCCGGTCTGTTCACGCTCTGGATCCTGCGCGGCACGACGCTCGACGGCGCTGCGCGCGCCACCGCCGCCTGCATCGCGATCATCGCGACGATCGGCGCCTACGAGCTGTTCGTCGCGCGCGTCCACCTGCGCCCGAGCGCGGGCCTCGCCCAACGCGCGGTGCGCCCGCTCGACCTCGCGCGCGTCGCCGTGCGGCTCGTCGCGCTCGGCTCGGTCTACGCCGGCATCGCGCTGCTCTACTGGCTGCTGCCCGAATACCACGGCGCGTTCTATACGCCGTTCTGGTCGCTCGCCGGCACGCTCGCCCCGTATCTCGCGATCGGCGCGCCGTTCTACTTCGCGTGGATGGATACGCGCCAGCGCGACGTCGACGACGCCTACCTGGCCTGGGGCCGGCTGCTGCTGCGCGGCGAACGCCCGGCCAGCTGGCAGCCGATCCGCGAGATGCTCGCGGGCTGGATGGTGAAGGCGTTCTTCCTGCCGCTGATGGTCACCTATCTGTCGACCGACGCCGATCATCTCGGCGCGTCGCTCGACACCGCGCTCGGCGCGCCGATGTCGCTCGCGACGTTCCGCTTCATGTACGACCTGTCGTTCACGATGGACCTGATGTTCGGCACGGTCGGCTATCTGTGCACGTTCCGGATCCTCGACAGCCACGTGCGCACCGTCGAGCCGACCACCCTCGGCTGGCTCGCCGCGCTGATCTGCTACCAGCCGTTCTGGTCGCTGATCTCGAACCAGTACATCCACTACGAAGGCTCGATGTTCTGGGACAACTGGCTGCTCGGCGTCCCGGCGATCCGCGTGCTGTGGGGCGTGACGATCGTCGCGCTGCTCCTGATCTACGCGTTGTCGACGATCTCGTTCGGCCTGCGTTTCTCGAACCTGACCAACCGCGGCATCATCACGTCCGGGCCTTACCGCTTCACGAAGCATCCGGCCTATGTCTCGAAGAACCTGTCGTACTGGATGGTGTCGGTGCCGTTCATCGAACCGCTCGGCTGGCGCATCGCGGTGATGCACACGGTCGCGCTGATCGCGGTGAACCTGCTGTACTTCCTGCGCGCGAAGACCGAGGAGCGCCACCTGATGCGCGACCCCGACTATCGCGCCTACGCGGAGTGGATCGCGCAGCATGGCCTGTTCGCGACGCTGGCGCGTCGCCTCGGGCTGCAGCGCGCCGCCTGAGAGCCCCCGGCACGGCGCGCCGACGCATGGCGCGCGCGCGCCGGCCCCGGCATAATGTCCGCTGCGCCGCCGGGCTCCGGCGGCATCTTCATCAGCGGAGCAGCCGAATGTACGCGTACAAGACGATCGAATCCCCGGTCGGCCGATTGAAACTCGTGGCGAACGGCGAGCGGCTCGCCGCCGTGCGCTGGGAGCACGAACGAGATGCGCGCGCGCCGTCCGGCGGGATGATCGAGATGCCCGACCATCCCGTGCTCCTCGAAACCGAGCGCCAACTCGTCGAATACTTCGCAGGCCAAAGAACCTCGTTCGATCTTCCGCTCGACTTCGCCGGCACGCCGTTCCAGAAGAAGGTCTGGGAAGCGCTGCTGACGATCCCCTTCGGCGAGACCCGCAGCTACCTCGAGATCGCCGAACAGATCGGCAACAAGAAGGCCGTGCGCGCGGTCGGCGCGGCGAACGGCGCGAACCCGATCCCGATCATCGCACCCTGTCATCGCGTGATCGGCGCATCGGGCGAGCTGACGGGTTTCGGCGGCGGCCTGCGCAACAAGCACCTGCTGCTGTCGCTCGAAGCGCGCCAGGATTCGCTGTTCCCGCTCGACTGAACGCACGCCGCGACGTCGGCAAATTCCACCGCAAGACCCGGAGTGCGGCCCGGGCCGGCCCGCACTACATTCGCCTCATCGCGTCGAACCCAGGAGCGCCACGATGATGCCGGTCACCCATCCATCCCGCGCCGCCGCGCGTCGCGGCTAATGAGCGCGGTCGCTTCCGCGCGCCGCGCCGCGCCGCTCGCGCAGCGCGTCGATCAACACGATTGGGCGGACATCGAGCAGTCGCTCGACCGCTATGGCTGCGCGCGCTTGCCGCAACTCGTCACGCCGGCGGAATGCGCGGCGCTCGCCGCGCTGTATCCGCTCGACGCGCCCTATCGCGCCCGCATCGTGATGGCCCGCCACAACTTCGGGCGCGGCGAATACAAATACTTCGCCTATCCGCTGCCCGAGCCGATCGGCGCGCTGCGCGACGCGCTTTATCCGCATCTCGTGCCGATCGCGAACCGCTGGCAGACCGCGCTGCGCAGCACGATCCGCTATCCGGCGCGGCACGCCGAATTCCTCGCCCGCTGCCACGACGCGGGGCAACTGCGCCCCACGCCGCTGATCCTGCGCTACGAGGCGGGCGACTACAACTGCCTGCACCAGGACCTGTACGGCGAGCATGTGTTCCCGTTGCAGGTCGCGATCCTGCTGTCGGAGCCGGGCCGGGATTTCAGCGGCGGCGAATTCGTGATGACGGAGCAGCGGCCGCGCATGCAGTCGCGCGTCGAGGTGGTGCCGCTCGCGCGCGGCGATGCCGTCGTGTTCACCGTCAATCACCGGCCGGTCGAGGGCGCGCGCGGCCCATACCGGGTCAACATGCGGCACGGCGTGAGCCGCCTGACGGCGGGCGTGCGCCATACGCTCGGCCTGATCTTTCACGACGCGCTGTAGCCCACGGGAATTCGACCGCAAGCCCCGGAGTGCGGCCGGCGACCCGACGTCCTACAGTGCGGATCATCAGGACGTTCCACTTCACGAGACCCAAGCCATGACACACGAACCCGCTGTTTCCCCTCCGGACCCGGTACGCTACGCGATCGGTCCGTGCTCGCTCGGGCGCGTGCTGGTGGCCGAAACCGATCGCGGCGTCTGCGCGATCCTGCTCGGCGCCGGCGACGCCGCGCTGAGCGCCGAGTTGCGCACCCGCTTTCCGCACGCCGGCGCGTCGTCGGACGCGGGGCTCGCGGAACGGCTCGCGCGCGCCGCCCAGCTCGTCGATCATCCGGGCGATGCGCCGAGGTTCCCGCTCGATCCTCACGGCAGCGCCTTCGAGCGACGCGTCTGGGACGCGCTGCGCGGCATCGCGCCGGGCGTCACCACGACCTACGGCGAGATCGCGCGCACGCTCGGCGATCCGCGCGCGGCGCGGGACGTCGCCGAGGCATGCGCGGCCAACATACTCGCGATCGCCGTGCCGTGCCATCGCGTGATCAAGCGCGACGGCACGCTGTCGGGTTATCGTTGGGGCTTTCAGCGCAAGCGCGAGCTGCTCCGGCGCGAAGCCGAGCAATATGCGCCGCGGGCGCTGATCTGAGCGTGCGCGCGCCGGCCCGCGACGCGCCGAATCCGCCCGCCCCGCGCGACGACGCGCACGAGGCCGGCCTGGCCGCCTGCCTCGCGCGCCGCGACGCGGCGGGCTGGCGGGTCCGCGCGGACGGACGGCTGGCGTTGCACTTGCCGGACGGCGCGCGTTTTCTGATCGACGCGGATACGATCACGCGTCTCGAATGAATCCATACGATGAAGCTGTTCCTGTACGACCAGCCCACGCCCATCGGCACGCTCGTGATCGCGGCCGACGCGGCGGACCGCGTGCATGCCGCCGCGTTCGCCGAGCACGTGGACCGACTGCGCACGCGCCTGCTGCACGACGCGCCCGACCTCATGCTGCTGCCGGGCGCCGGTCCCGGCGCGGCCGGCGCGGCGTTCGAGCGCTACTTCGACGGCGCGCTCGACGCCTTGCACGAAATCGCCGTCGCGCCGGCCGGCACCCCGGGCCAACAGGCCGTCTGGGCTGCCGTGCGCGCGATTCCGGCAGGCGCGACCCGCACGTACGGCATGCTCGCCCGCGCGCTCGGCCGACCGAACGGCGCGCGCGGCGTCGGCGCGGCCAACGCCGCGAATCCGATCGCGATCCTGGTGCCCTGTCATCGGCTGGTCGGCCAGGACGGCTCGCTCAGGGGTTATGCCTGGGGCCTCGAGCGCAAGGCGTGGCTGCTTGCGCACGAACAGCGGCACGCGACGCCCCGCGACGCCGTTCCCGTCTCCCATTCCCCCCCATCTGCCGATTCATGACCGCTCACCCTTCCACGCTCTACCGGAAAGCCGCCCGCTTCCTGTCCGCGCTCGATGCCGACTGGGCCGCCCACATCGCGGCGACCGGCCCTTGCCTGCATGCCCCCAAGCCGGCGCGCGACCCTTATGAGGCGCTGGTGCGCGCAATCGCGTACCAGCAGCTGCACGCGCGCGCGGGCGACGCGATTCTCGCGCGCCTGCTCGCGCTGTTTCCGGATCAACCGTTCCCGACGCCCGCGCAGCTGGCCGCGACCGGATTCGACGCCCTGCGCGCCTGCGGCTTCTCTGCGACCAAGATCGCGACGATCCAGGGCATCGCGCACGCCGCGCTGTCGGGCGTCGTGCCCTCGCGCGAAACCGCGCTCGCGCTGCCCGACGACGCGCTGATCGCGCGGCTGACCACGCTGCGCGGCGTCGGCAAATGGACCGTGGAGATGTTCCTGATCTACACCCTGGAGCGGATGGACATCCTGCCCGTCGACGACTTCGGCGTGCGCGAGGGCTATCGCCGCCTCAAGGGGCTGGCGGCGACGCCGACGCCGCGCGAACTGGCCGCGCTCGGGCGCGCCTGGAGCCCGTATCGCACGATCGCGGCATGGTATCTGTGGCGGCTGCCCGCCCGCTGACCCGTTCGAGGAATTCAACCGCAAGAGCCGGAGTGTGATCCGGCGCGCCGCTGCGTACAGTAGTACCGACTCGAACGATATGAGACCAGCATGATCAAGCTTAGAACGCCTTCACCGGCCAAGGGCAGCGCCGCCAGCGTCGTGGCCGATCCGCGCTGGGCCGCCGTGCTCGCGCGGGATCCGCGCGCCGACGACCAGTTCGTCTACGCGGTCAGGACCACCGGCGTCTACTGCCGGGCAAGCAGCACGTCGCGGATTCCGCGCCCGGAGAACGTCGAGTTCTTCGACACGCCGCAGGCCGCGGAGGCGGCGGGCTACCGCCCGAGCAAGCGGGCCGCGTCCGACCAGACCCGCATCGCCGAACACCATGCCGCGATCGTCGCGGACGCGTGCCGGCAGATCGAGACCGCCGAAGCCGAACCGGGGCTCACTGCGCTCGCGCGACACGCCGACATGAGCCCCTACCACTTCCATCGGGTCTTCAAGTCGGTGGCGGGCGTCACGCCGAAAGCGTATGCGCTCGCCCATCGCGCGAAGCGGCTGCGCGAACGTCTCGCGCAAAACGCGTCGGTGACCGACGCCATCTACGAGGCCGGCTTCAATTCGAACAGCCGCTTCTACGAGGCGTCGAACGGCGTGCTCGGCATGACGCCGTCCGATTTCCGCGCGGGCGGCGCGAACACCGACATCCATTTCGCGCTCGGCGAATGTTCGCTCGGCTCGATCCTCGTCGCGCAAAGCGAACGGGGGGTCTGCTCGATCCTGCTCGGCGACGATCCCGACGCGCTGCTGCGCGACCTGCAGGACCAGTTTCCGCACGCGAACCTGATTGGCGGCGACCCCGGCTACGAGACGCTGGTCGCCCGCGTCGTCGGCTTCATCGAGGAACCCGGAATCGGCCTCGACCTGCCGCTCGACGTGCGCGGCACGGCATTTCAGCAGCGCGTGTGGCAGGCGCTGCGCACGATCCCGGTCGGCACGACCGCCACCTACGCGGACATCGCCGCGAAGATCGGCGCGCCCAAGGCGGTGCGCGCGGTCGCGCAGGCCTGCGGCGCCAATCATCTCGCGGTGGCGATCCCGTGCCACCGGGTGATCCGCAGCGACGGCAACCTGTCCGGCTATCGCTGGGGCATCGAGCGCAAGCGCCAGTTGCTCGAACGGGAAGAACAGGTATGACGCGCCCTGCCGCGCGGGCCGGCACGGACGCGCCGCCGCTGCCCGAGGCCGCCGCGCTCGCCGCGGATCTCGATCGCGACGGCTACACGGTGATTCGCCGCTGGCTGACGCCCGAGGCCTGCGACAGGCTGCGTGCAACGGTCATGGACCCCGATCGCCTCCTGCCCGAGGGCGGCGATCAGCGGACGGGACAGTACTGGCGCGATGCGCAGTTCACACCCGGCGCGCGGCTGCGCGAGGCGCTCTATACGGGGCTCGTGCCGCATGCACAACGCTGGCTCGACGCGCTGGGGACCGGCGCGACGCTGCCGCCCACGCTGGCGGGCTTCGAGGCGCGTTGCCGCGACGCCGGGCTGGGCGCGCCGCTGTCGTCGCTGTCGCGTCTCCGGTCGGGCGACGAAGCCGCACTGCAACACCGCGCCGACGACGCGCTCGCGTTCCCGCTGCAAGCCAGCGTGATGCTGTCGCGCGCGGGCCGCGACTATACGGGCGGCGAATTCGTGATGACGGAACAGCGCCCGCGCATGCAATCGCGCCCGGCCGCGTTCCTGCTCGACCAGGGCGACCTCGTGTTGTTCGCGAGCGGCACCCGGCCGTTCCGCGGCGCGCAGGGCGCCTATCGGGTCAATCTGCGGCACGGCGTCAGCGTCGTGCGGACGGGCGAGCGATGCGCGCTCGACCTCGTATTCCACGCCGCGCGCGACGCCGCCGCGACGCAGGACCGATGAGCCGCACCTGGCTGCTGCTCGGCCCGGACGGCCGGCCGTATCGCAGCGCGGTCCCCGGCACGCTGGGCGGACACCGGCGCGGCCGCATCTACGGTCGCCTCGACTGCCGCTCCGCGCGGCGCGCCCTCGCGCGCGGCGGCTATGCGAAGCAGCGCGTGTTCTTCCTCGACGAAGCCGCGGCGCGCGCCGCCGGATACCGGCCATGCGCGGTGTGCATGCCGGAACGATACGCACGCTGGAAAGAGGAACGATGAGCTTGCCGATGACGACCCTGCCGCCCGATTTCACGTCCGGCTCTATGCTCGCGCCCGAGGCGGCGACCTCTCCCGCTGCGCCCCTGTCCGCGCTCGACCCGCAGCGGCTGAGGCCGCAACCTCCCGGAGACCGCCCCAGCACAATCCGCATGTCGGAACGATAAGCAGGCTTGGTCCAGAAGATCGAACATGACGAGGTCTTCTTCAATTGAATCGACGACGCGCACCTCCATCCCGCCGAGCCGCGTGACGCCCGACGTCGATTCGCTCGCGCCGCGGCCCAGCACCTTCACGGGCGGCGCTGATCCGTGCGCGCGGCCTGCCTGGCCCGCGCCTGCGCGCCGCAGCGGATTTCAGCAGCACGTCACTGCCGCGTGGTCTGCGCGGCACGCCACTGCCGTGCGTCAGCGGAACCGGGGCGCTCGATCAGCTCGGCGGGCTGCGCGCGCTCGACCTGCTGCCCGGCGAACTCGACCCGGGGCGGCGCATCGCCGCGCGGCATCGGACCGGCGCGTATCTGCCGCCACGGGTGCGGTTGAGCGTCGCGCCGCGGCAAGCACGCATGAAGCAGCGGCGCGCAGCCGCGACCATCATTTGCCGGAGTGATGACACCCGCCTTTTTCTGCGGATTTGACCGGGGCCGGCGGCGGCGACAACCTAAGGCCGCACTGCCGCGAAGACGGCATGCGCCGTCTCCCCCTTCAGAGTCCGCCATGTACCCGACCGACACCGTGCAATCCCCGAGCGCCGCCCGGCCGCTCGTCGACCGGCAGCTTCGCCGGATCGTCATCGCTTCTGTCGCCGGCAACGCGATGGAGTGGTACGACTTCTTCGTGTACGGCACGGCCGCGGCGCTCGTGTTCGGCCACGTGTTCTTCCCGCCCGGCGCATCGCCGCTTGCCGGCAGCCTCGCCGCGTTCGCGGCGTTCGCGCTCGGCTTCGTCGCGCGGCCGCTCGGCGGAGTCGTGTTCGGCCATGTCGGCGATCGCTACGGGCGCAAGGTGTCGCTCGTGTGGACGCTACTGATCATGGGCGCGTCGACCTTCGCGATCGGCCTGCTGCCGACCTACGGGCAGGTCGGCCTGTGGGCGCCCGCGGCGCTCGTCGCGCTGCGCCTGCTGCAAGGCATCGCGTCCGGCGGCGAATGGGGCGGCGGCGTGCTGATGATCAGCGAGAACGCGCCGCCCGAACAGCGCGGCTATTACGCCGCGTGGAGCCAGCTCGGCGTGGGCGGCGGCTTCGTGCTGTCGTCGGCCGCGTTTCTCGCCGCGCAGGCGCTGCCGGACGACGCTTTCCGCGCGTGGGGCTGGCGGCTGCCGTTCCTCGCGAGCGTCGCCCTCTTCGCGATCGGCATCTACATCCGCCGCCATCTGCCGGAAAGCCGCGACTTCGAGCAGGCCGGCAAGCACGGCGCGCACGCGCATCTGCCGATCGTCGCGTGCCTGCGCCGCCATCCGAAGGCAATCCTGATTGCGATGGGGCTGCGCGTAGCCGAAAACGGCGGCGCATACATTTTCCTCGCGTTTTCGCTCGTCTACGGCAAATACGTCGGAATCCAGAACGACGTGATGCTGACCGGCGTGATGATCGCGATGATCGTCGAGATGGGTGCGATGCTCGCGTGGGGTCGGCTGTCCGACCGGATCGGTCGCAAGCCGGTGTACCTGATCGGCGCGCTCAGCCTCGTCGCGTGCGCGTTTCCGTTCTTCTGGCTGCTCGACACGCGCGCGACGCCGTTCGTGTGGCTCGCGCTCACGGTCGGCACGGCCGTCAGCCACGGCGCAATGATCGGCACGCTGCCCGCGCTCGTCGGCGAGCTGTTCAGCACCGAGGTGCGCTATTCGGGCGTCGCGCTCGGCCATGAAGTCGCGTCGATCTTCGCGGGCGGCATGTCGCCGCTGATCGCGACCGCGCTGCTCGCGCGCCATCAGGCGTCGTGGCCCGTGTCGCTGTTCCTCGTCGCGCTCGGCCTCGTCACCGTCGCGACGCTGTGCGCGATGCGCGAGACGCGGATCGTGGATGAGGCTCACGCCGCCCCGGCTGCCGACGCGGCGTGACCATGACGCCTCGATTCGCGCGAGCGGGCCATTCCCGGCGCGTGCGGCCGTTCCCGCCCGCCGCGCCGACGCGCCGCCTAGCCGCCGCTTCCCCGCCGCGCGCCGTCGAACACCGGCGCAAGCCCGAGATGATCGAGCAGCCGCGCGAATTCGCCGAGCCGCTGCCGCATGTAGGCGGGCACGTCGACCTCCGCATAATCGTGGAAACCAGCGCCCGTGCGCACGCCATCACGCCCGGCTTCCATGTTGCGCACGACGCTGTCGGCCGGCGCGAAGCGCGGGCCGATCTCGCCGGCCAGATACATCGACGCGTAATACAGGATGTCGCAGCCGCCCCAGTCGATGAATTCCAGCAGCCCGAGCACCGCGAAGCGCGGGCCGAAGCCGGTGCGGATCGCCGTGTCGATGTCCGCTGCGCTCGCGACGCCCTCCTCGACCATCCGCGCGGCCTCGTTCATCGCGAGCGCCTGGATGCGCGGCACGATATAGCCAGGCGCCGGCCCGCAGATCACCGGCTGCTTGCCGACGCGCGCCAGCAGCGCGGCGAGCGCGTCGACGATGGCTCGATCCGTCGCAGCGCCGCGGCTGATCTCAACGAGCGGCATCAACAGCGCGGGATTCAGCCAGTGCGCGTTCAGCATCCGTTCGGGATGCGCGACATGGCGCTGCAACTCGGTGACGACGAAGGTCGACGTCGTCGATGCAATCGTTGCGCTCGCATCGACAGTCACGCCGAGCCAACGCAGCGCGTCGGCTTTCGCGTCGAGCACTTCGGGCAGGGCCTCGAATACGATGTCGGCATCGCGCACCGCATCCGCCGCGCCGTCCCGCGCGATGAGCGCAATGCGCGCGACGACGGCGTCGGCCTGCGCGGCGTCGATGCGGCCGAGCACGATCTGCGCGTGCAGCGGCCGCGCGATCTCGTCGTGCGTGCGCGCCGCGAATGCGCGCCATCCGGCCGCGTCGCGCGGCTTGAAGTCGACCAGCGTCACGTCGAGCCCCGCGAACGCGAACACCAGCGCGATCCCCTGCCCCATGCGCCCCGCGCCGAGCACGTGCACGCGCGTCACCTCGGTGGCCGCGATCATGCCGCGCACCCCGCGTCGAGCAGCGCGCGCAGCGCGTCGCGCGACAGCGCCGCCAGCCCGAGCCGCTCCAGCGTGCGGCCTTCCGCATACAGGCCGCGCGCTACGACCGCGCTCGCGATGCTCAGCAGCCCCTGCGCAACCGGCGTCGGCACGCCAGCCCAGCGCCCGCACGACACGACGAACGACAGCCCGAGCCGGGTGTCCTCGAGCATGTAGCGATGCGTGCGCAAATCGATCTTCTCGCGCCAGTCGCCGCTATCGGTCAGCCTGCCGTGCGCGCCGCGCCCGTACATCCATTCGTCACCGTCGGCCGCGTAGTGATCCGCGAGCGGGAAATGCGGCGAGCGGTAGCCGAGCGCCTCGCGCACCGCGATGCGTTCGGCGTCGAGCGCGTTCGTCACGCGGCGGATCGCCGGTTGCGTGCCTTCGTTGTGGATGTCCCACGCGTCGAAGTGTTCGAGCGGCCCGGCGTTCATCAGGATCAGCGGCGGGTGGATCACCGGCCCCGCGTTCATCAACGCGGCGGACAATGCGTCCTCGACCGGCTCGACCGACGGATAGCCCGCGCGCAGCACGTCGAATGCCCAGCCGGCCGCGTGTGCCGGAAACACGCCGGTCGGCAGGCGCGTCGCATACGCGCTGATCACGACTTCATTGTCGCCATGCCTGCGCACCAGATACGGCAGCGTACCCGTCTCGGCGAACGCGATGCGCGAGCGATTGCCGGCGTCGGCCGCCGCACGCGCGAACACGAAGCTGCCGAATGTGCCGGGCGGCAGGAACACGACCTGATCGTCCTCCAGCAGCGGCGCGACCTGCGCGGCGAGCGCGTCGTGCGAGGTGGCCGGCAGCGGCGCCACGACGAGCCGCGCACCGTGCAGCGCCGCCGCGAGATCGCCGGTCAGGCGAATCGCGCCGGGCGCTTCGCCGAGCGGAACCGCCCACTTGCCGCGATAGTCGGTCACGTTCAATACGCCGAGTTCGCGCAGCCGCGCATGCGGCTCGCGATCGCGCCGCCACCACGTCACGTCGTGCCCCTTCTCGAACAGATCGATGGCCGCCGCATGGCAGCCGTGGCCTCCGCCCAGTACACATACCTTCATCGTCGTCTCCCGGTGAATGAGTGCTTCCGAGACTACGCGGCGGCGTGCACCGCGTCGCTTCAAAACGCGCAACGACGCGCCCGTTCGCGCAACGCAATCGCAGCCCGGCACGTGCGCCGCCCGCGCATGCCGTCGCCCCCACGCATCCGACCCGAGGTCCACGAATGGATATCGCCCTTTCCCGCCATGCGCCGAACCGGCTCGGCGCGCTGCGGGCGCCCGACGAAGTCGAACGCGCGGTCGCGCACCGGCTCGGGCCGCACCGGATGGCCGCGCGCGGCTGCGATCCGTTTCGCGCTGAACTGTACGAAGTGCCGCTGCATCACGGTACGCTGCTCGAACTCTGCTACGGCCGCGAAACGCGTATCGACTTCGGCGACGACGCCGCGCATTTCCTGTTCAGGCTGACGCTCGCGGGCACGTACGAATTGCAGGCCGGCGCCGTCGTCGCGCGCGCCGGCCCCGGCGAGCTGACCGTGTCGTCGCCCGCGCTCGCGAGCCGCCTGAGCACGAGCCCCGATTGCCGCAACCTCGTGCTGCGGCTCGAGCGCGGCGCGCTCGAGCGCAAGCTCCAGGACATGCTGCACGCGACGCTCGCCCGGCCGCTGACGTTCGAACTCACGGCCGGCGGCGCCGGCGCCGCGCTCGTGCCGCCGACATTCGAGTATCTGTGCCGGCTGGGCGCGCAGCCGGGCATCGGCGCAACCGCCTCCGGCGCCGATCTGAGCACGTGGCTGATGTCGCTGTTGCTCACGCACCTGCCGCATTCGTACAGCGACGCGCTCGCGCGCGGCACGCCGCCGCTGCCGACGCACGTGCGCCGCGCGTGCGACCACGTCGACGCGCATCTCGGCGAACCGCTCGCGCTCGCCGCGCTGGCGGCCGTCGCGGGCGTCGCGCCGCGCACGCTGCAGCACGCGTTCCGCGCGTTCCTGCACACCACGCCGGCCGCCTACGTGCGCGAACGCCGGCTCGCCGCCGCGCACGCGGCTCTGCAACGCGGCGACGCGCGCAGCGTGACCGATGTGCTGATCGCGCACGGCATCCACGGCTTCGGTCATTTCGCGAAGGCGTATGCGCGGCGTTACGGCCACGCGCCTTCCGTCACCGCGAGGACACCACGATGACGCATCCCTCGACCGGCCGTCACGCGGCCCCGGCCCGCGCCGACCCCGCGCCGCACGACGGCGACGCGCCCGATGGCCTGCGCGTGCAGGATCTCGATCTCAATCTGCTGAAAACGTTTCGCGCGGTGTACGAGGAACGGCATGTCGGCCGCGCGGCGCAGCGGCTCGGCGTCACGCAGCCGTCGGTCAGCCACGCGCTCGGCCGGCTGCGGCTGATGTTTCGCGACGCGCTGTTCGTGCGCACCGGCACCGGCGTCGAGCCGACGCCTCGCGCGCAGCGGCTCGCGCTGTCGGTCGACAAGGCGCTCGCGATCCTGCAGGACGTGCTCGACGAGGGCTCGCGCTTCGTGCCCGACAGCACGCAACGCGTGTTCCGCCTGCACATGAGCGATTTCGCGGCGAGCGCGTTCCTGCCGACGATGCTCGCCGAATTCGACCGCCGCGCGCCGGGCGCGGTGATCGAGACGCTGCATGTCGACGAATGCCAACTCAATGTCGCGCTCGAATCGGGGCGCATCGATTTCGCGCTCGGGCACTTCGCCGACGCATCGAGCCACTTCCAGCGCGCCGCGCTGCTGCACGAGCGCTGCGTGCTGTTGATGCCGCGCCGTACCGCGCGGCGCGCCGCGCTGTCCGACGATTTCGTGCTCGACGGCGCGGTGCCCGACGCGCTGCGCTTTCTCGCGATCACGTCGCATCCGCAATCGATGCAGTTGCTGGAACGGCACGGGCTGATGCCGCGCGTGCGCGCGGCGCTGCCAGATTTCATGGTGGTGCCCGCGCTGCTGCGCGACGGCGACTACGCGCTGATCCTGCCGGAGACCGTCGCGATCACGTTCGCGGCGCGGCAACCGTGCGCGCTGTACGAGATCGCCGACGCCGGCGAATGGGCCGTCAACGCGTACTGGCACCGGCGCTTCGACGCGGATCCCGGCCATCGTTGGCTGCGCGCGCTGCTGCTCGAACTGTTCAGCATCGGCCGGCGGGCGCCATTCGATGCATGGCTCGCGCCGCAACTGCCCGCCCGTGCCTAGCCGCGCGGGCCGGCCCGCGCGATCAGAACGATCAGAACGACATCAGGATGCCGGCGACGATCGAGCTGGCCGTCGCGCCTGGCTTCGCGAGCGCGACGCCGCCGCCCGCCGCGCCGTTGACGACGAAGCGCGCATGCGCGCCGTTGCGCACCATCGCCGCGCCCGTGTACAGCACCGTGCGCTTCGACAGCGGATAGTCGAAGCGCACGCCGTACGAATCGGCGTCGCCTTCGCTGTCGGCGACTTTCCGGTAATGGCCGACGCTCAGCAACAGCGACGCGCGCCCGATCGGCACCGTCGCGCTGAGTTCCATGATGTCGCTGTGCGGATACGCGCTCCGGCTGTCGATCACCGTCGCGACGTCGGGGCCGCCGCGATGGCGCATGTACAGCGCGGAAACCTTCACGACTTCGAAATCGTAGGACACCGCGCCGAGCGTGTAATTGCCGTTCGCGGCCGGACTTGCGTCGCCGAGCGTCGCGGCGGCGACCGGGCTGAACTTCTGCGTCATGTAATCGAGATCGACCGACAGGCCGCCGCGCACGTAGTTGAGTCCCGCGCCGTAGGTATCGCCCAGCGTCGAAGGCTGCCCGGCCGCGCCGTTGGCGCCGCGCGCAGCCATCGCGCGCAGCATGAAGCCTGCGTGGCGCGGCGACGTGTAGCGCATCGAGTTGCGCACACGCAGGAACGCCGGCCCGACGAAATTGTCGGTCGCGTTGCCCCACGCGAGCCCCGCGCCGAGCCCAGGCAGGCTGTACGTGACGAGCGTCGTATGCAGGATCGTGTAGAGCTCGCCGACCTGCACGCCGCCGAACGGCCCCGTGACGCCGACCCACGCCTCGCGCCCGAACAACGCGCTGCTGCTGGAGAGCGCCCCGCTCGCGGCGTTGAAGCCGCCCTCGAGCTTGAAGATCGTCGCGTAGCCGCCGCCGAGATCCTCGACGCCCTTCAGCCCCCATTGCGACGCGAACAGGTTGCCGCTGCCCATACGCGCCACATGGTTCGGTCCGGCGTTCGCGTATTCGACAGCGGTGTCGATGCGGCCGTAAAGCGTCACGCTCGATTGCGCGGCGGCGGGCAGCGCGGCGCAGGCAAGGAGCGCGGCAAGCGGTGCGGCAAGCCGGTCGGCCCGCCTGTTCGGATGGTTCATCTTCGTCGTCCCGTGGAAATGCCGGCAGCTGTCAGCATCGCGCCGCCTGACTTGAAGCGCGTTCGCCTCGAAGGGCCAACATCGCCAATGAAAACCGGGCCGAGTCTAGGAACGACAATTTCGGAAGTCGACGCAATCCGCTCTATAACACTTATAGATGCACCGCATGATGCGCGCGCGGGCCGCCGCACGCGCGCTCCGCGGCGGCCCGCGCGCACGGCCTCGGTGTTTTCTTTACCTGGGTCGGTAAATGTCCGTGTGGCGCGGCTGTCACTCCGGATATGGCGGCCGGATTTGGCCGACTACGCTGCGTCTCCGATCGTGCCGCACGCACGCGTTCGCGCCGCGACGGCGCAGCCCGCGAGGCCGCCGTCGCGGCGTCCACCGCCCGCTCCTGGAGAATCCGCATGTCCGCACCCACGGCCCGCGCTGCCGACGGCAAGCGCTATACGTATGAATGGTATGTCGTCGTCATCTGCATGCTCGCGTACGTCTTCTCGTTCGTCGACCGCCAGGTGCTCGTGCTGATGATCGAGCCGATCAAGCGCGACCTATCCCTGTCCGACACGCAGTTCAGCCTGCTCAACGGTTTCGCGTTCTCACTGTTCTACGCGGTGATGGGGCTGCCCGTCGCGTATCTCGCCGACCGCTACGCGCGCCCGCGCATCATCTCGATCGGCATCGCGCTGTGGAGCGTCGCGACCGCCGCATGCGGGCTCAGCCAGCATTTCGTGCAGATGTTCGTCGCGCGGATGGGGGTGGGCATCGGCGAGGCGGCGCTGTCGCCCGGCGCGTATTCGATGCTCGCCGACTACTTCCCGAAGGAGAAGCTCGGGCGCGCGATCGCCGTATATTCGCTCGGCTCGTTCATCGGCGGCGGCATCGCGTTCCTGATCGGCGGCTACGTGATCGCGCTGCTCAAGCATGCGAGCGCGTTCACGCTGCCGGTGGTCGGACAGATTCACGCGTGGCAGGTCACCTTCCTGATCGTCGGCTTGCCCGGCCTGCTCGTCGCGCTGCTGTTCACCGCGACCGTGCGCGATCCACGGCGCAAAGGGCTCGCGCAGGATCGCTCGGGCACGGTGCGACGCGTGTCGATGGGCGATTCGCTGCGCTTCGTCGGCGCGCACCGCGCGACCTTCGCGTGCCACTACCTCGGCTTCTCGTTCTATGCGATGACGCTGTACTGCCTGCTGAGCTGGACGCCCGCGTTCTATATCCGCCGCTTCGGAATGACGGCGGTGGAGGCCGGCTACGCGCTCGGCAGCGTGCTGCTCGTCGCGAACACCGCCGGCGTGTTCTGCGGCGGCTGGCTCAACGACTGGCTGCTGCGTCGCGGCCGCACGGATGCGCCGATGCGCGCCGGCGCGATCGGCGCCGTCTGCATGACGGTTCCCGCCGCGCTGTTCACGCAGTTCGACCATCTACCGTCGTCGCTCGCGATGCTCGTCGTCGCGATGTTCTTCGCGTCGTTCCCGATGCCGACCTCGACCGCCGCGATGCAGACGCTCGCGCCGAACCAGATGCGCGCGCAAATCTCCGCACTGTTCCTGCTCGTCTCGAACCTGATCGCACTCGGGATCGGCACGACGGTCGTCGCGCTGTTCACCGATCGCGTGTTCGGCACGCCCGCGGCGGTCGGTCACTCAATGACGATCGTCAACCTCGCGGCGGCCACGCTCGCCGCGCTGCTGCTGGCCATCGGATGCCGCCGGTACCGGCTCAGCCTCGATCGCGAACACGGCCACGCAGCCGCGGCCGGACAACCGGCGGCCGGCCACGGCGAGGCGATCGCCGCATCCGGCTCCGCCTTGCGCTGACTCGATCTTGCCCGACCATCATCCACCAGGCTGATTTCATCATGGATTTTTTATCGATTTGATTTATGCTGAGTCGATCCCTATTCTCGATCGCATCACGGCGCGGCGGCACTCGCCGCGCCGGTTTTCCTCGTACCCCACGGAATCATCCATGCAAGCGAACCGCCACCAAGTCCGGATCGACGCGCTGATCGACGCGGCACAGGACATCCGCTGTTTCCGGGTTTCGCGCGTAGACGGCCGGCCGTTCGACGCGTACGAACCAGGCGCCCATATCGACGTCACCGCGCCGTCGGGCGTCACGCGCCAATATTCGCTGTGCGGCGACCCGGACGAGCGCGGCAGCTATCTGTTCGCGGTCAAGAAGGAAGCGCGGTCGCGCGGCGGCTCGCGGTCGCTGCACGACGACGCAACGATCGGCGCCGAGTTGTCGATCAGTGCGCCGCGCAACCTGTTCCGGCTCGCGGCAAGCGCCAGCGAGCACGTGCTGATCGCGGCCGGCATCGGCATCACGCCGCTGCTGTCGATGGCGTACGCACTGCACCGGCGCGGCGCTCGCCACCGGTTGCACTATTTCGCGCGCAGCCGCGAGCATGCGGCCTTCGTCGACGCGCTGTCGGCCGAACCATTTGCGTCGCACGTGACGTTCCACTACGCCGTAGAGCCCGACGCGCTCGCGGCCCGGCTCGGCCGCTGCGTCGACGCGATCGATGCGGAGGCGCACGTCTACACGTGCGGCCCGGGGCCGTTCATGGATGCGGTCGTCGCGGCGGCCGCGACGCGCTTACCGGAAGACTCGATCCACCTCGAGCGCTTCGCCGCCGAACCGGCGGCGTCCGGAGCCGACGCGGCCGACGGCTTCGAAGTGCGCCTGCAACGCAGCGGCCGGACGGTGCGCGTCGCGCCCGACACGTCGATCGTCGACGCGCTCGCGCAGATCGGCATCGAAGTCGATACGTCGTGCGGCGAAGGCGTGTGCGGCACCTGCATGGTATCCGTCGTCGACGGCGAGCCCGACCATCGCGACCATTGCCTCAGCAAGGCGGAACGGGCGAGCAACACGGTGATCTGCTGCTGCGTGTCGCGCGCGCGCTCGCCGGTGCTCGTCCTCGATCTCTGATGCGCCGCGACGCACGGCGTCGTACCGCGCAGTCGCACGCTCACGCACCGTCGAAACGCGCGACGATCCCGGCCAGCAGTTCCCGCATCCACGCGATGCCTTCATCCTCGTGAAAATGCGCGTGCCAGTGCATCGTCACCGGCGCGGGCGGCAGCGTCACGGGCAGGTCGTAGAGCCGGAACCCGTTGTCGCGGTTCAGGATGCGCGCGAGCCGCTTCGGCAGCGTCGCGTAGAGATCCGTGACCGACAGCACGCTCGGCAGTGCGACGAAGTGCGGCACCTCGAGCGCGATATTGCGCCCCACGCCCTGCACGCGCAGCGCATCGTCGAGTGCGTGGTGGCTGTGCTCGACCGACTTCACGTTGACGTGCGCCGCGCGCACGAACTGCTCGAGGCTCAGCGCGCCGCCCGCCGGCAGGCCGCGCCGGCGGCCCGTCATGCATGCGTAGGTTTCCTCGAACAGCACCTGATGACACGTGCGCGGCATCAGCTCCGGCAGGTTGCCGATGGCGAAATCGAGCCGGCTCGCGCGCAACGCCTCCTCGATCTCCTCGACCGGCAGCGGCTGCACGCTCAGCGTCACGCGCGGCGCGTGCGCGCGCAGCGCCTGGCAGATCGCGGGCAGATACGCCATCTCGCCGGCATCCGACAGCGACAGCCGGAACGTGCGCGTGCTGACCGCCGGATCGAAGCGCTCCGCGTAGCGCAGCGCGACGCGCACCATGTCGAGCGCCTTGCCGACGATGCCCGCGAGTTCGAGCGCGACCGGCGTCGGCTGCATGCCCGCGCGCGTGCGCACGAACAGCGGATCGTCGAACAGCGTGCGCAGCCGGCCAAGCGAATAGCTGACGGCCGGCTGCGACAGCGCGAGCCGCTCGCCGGCCCTGGTCAGGCTGCGCTCCTCGACGATCGCCTGGAACACCCGCAGCAGGTTCAGATCGAGATGATCGATCGATGTCATCGCCGGCTCCTTCATTTGCCAAATTTATTTAGTAGTCAATTTTAGATCAATTTGACGGATATATCACCGGAGGCGAGACTGCTTCCCGAACCCGGACGCCGCGCACGGCACGGCCCGATTCCACGACTCTTTCCCCACGACGACGATGAGCGACCTTCCCTACCAGACGATCGACACCCGCGCGCTGCACGGTCTCGCGCAGTCCGACCGCATCGCGCCCGCGATGTATCACGATCCCACGCTGTTCGAGACGGAGCTCGAACGCATCTTCTACCGCACCTGGATCTGGGTCGCACACGAGAGCGAGTTGCCGAACCCGGGCGACTTCGTCACGACGACGATCGGCCGCCAGCCGGTGATCGTCGTGCGCGACAGGACCGGCGGGATCAACGTGCTGCAGAACCGCTGCCGCCATCGCGGCGCGACCGTCTGCGAAGCGCACAAGGGCAACACGAAGAGCTTCACGTGCCCGTACCACAGCTGGTCGTACGCGCTCGACGGCACGCTGCGCGCGCTGCCTTACGGCGACGGCTACGAAGGCGTGTGCGAGAAAGGCGACCTGCCGCTCGTGAAGCTGCGGGTCGGCATGTACCAGGGGCTGATCTTCGCGAGCTTCGACGACGACGTCGAACCGCTCGACGATTTCCTCGGCGGCGCGAAGCCGTGGATCGACCTGTTCATGAAGCAGGGCGCCGGCTATCCGGTCAAGGCGAACGGCGAGCACAAGTTCAAATTCAAGGGCAACTGGAAGATCCAGCTCGAGAACACGACGGATCTCTACCACTTCCCGGTCGTGCACAAGTCGTGGATGAAGTCGATCGACGACGAGACGGCCGCCGCGATCACCCGCTTCATGACCAGCGAGGACGCGTTCTGCCGCGGGCTCGGCAACGGCCACAGCCTGGCTGTGCTGATGCCCGGTCTGATCGACCTCGACGAGGACGACGGTGCGCCGCTGCCCGAGCGTTTCGCGCCGCTCGCGGCGACGCTCGCCGAGCGCCACGCGCCGGACGCAGTGCGTCGCATCGTGCGCTCGTTGATGGGCGTTGGCTTCAACCTGAACCTGTTCCCGAACCTCGCGCTGTCGATGGCGTTCTTCCGCGTGCTGCGGCCGATCTCCGCGAACGAGACCGAGATTCGCCACGTCGCGCTCGCAATGGACGGCGGCCCTGACGAAGCGAACCGCGAGCGGCTGCGCATCCACGAGCACTTCCAGGGCCCGTTCGGCTTCGGCAGCCCCGACGACGCGGAAGCGTGGGAGCGCGTGCAGCGCGGCGCGCATGCCGGCCCCGACGTGGCGATCCTCGTGAACCGCGGGCTGAACCGCGAAACGACCGCCGCGAACGGCGAAAAGACCGCGCATGCGACCGACGAAACCGGCATGCGCGAGGCTTACCGGCAATGGCGCAAGCTGATGGAGCAACAATGATGGACGACCGCAACATCCTTTTCTCTCAGCAGACCTTCGCCCGCGCGGTCGAATTCGTGTGGCGCGAAGCCGAACTGCTCGACCGCCGCGACTACCGCGCGTGGCTCGACCTGTGGGAACCGGCCGGCCATTACGTGGTGCCGATCGATCCCGACGCAACCGACTTCGCGGCGACGCTCAACTACGTGTTCGACGATCGCGACATGCGCGAGAAGCGCGTGCAGCGGATGCTGTCCGGCTATTCGGCGTCGGCGTCCGACGCGGCGCGCACGGTGCGCACCGTGTCGCGCTTCACGCTGGAAAGCAGCACCATCGACGCCGTCGAACTCAAATCGGCGCAGGTCGTCGTCGCGTACAAGCGCGGCGCCGCGACGCTGTTCGCGGCCGACGTCACGCACCGGCTGCGCGTCGACGCGGACGGCGAGATGCGGATCGCAGCGAAAGTCGTACGCCTGATCGACTCGACCGAAGCGCTCAGCGCGATCGGCTTCCTGCTGTAAGCGCACGCGGTTTCGCCGCCGGTCCGCCGGCGCGATCGCCGCGGCTTGACGACGGCGGCGAAACCGCGGCCGCGCCCGCTATCCTTTCCCGACGACCATGCCCACACTCGAAGTTTTCCTGCCGGCCGGCCACGGCGATGCCCGCAAGGCCGCGCTGATCGCCGGCCTCACCGGCGCGACGGTCGACGCGATCGGCGCGCCGGCCGAATCGATCCGCATCCTGCTCAGCGAATTGCCAGCGGCCCACATCGGGCTCGGCGGCCGCGGCGCGGCGGACGGCGCGCCGCCGCCGCCCGTGATCGTCGCGATCCTGATCGCCGGCCGCACCGACGCGCAGAAATGCGCACTGATCGCCGCGCTGTCCGACGTCGCCGCCGGCGTGCTCGATGCGCCGCTGCACGCGACGCGCGTGATGATCAAGGACATTCCGAACACCGATTTCGGCATCGGCGGCCAGACCGCGCGGGCGCTCGGACGCTGATCGTGCGCCCCGTGCGTGCCCGCCCACCGATACGCGCCGGCCGCCGGACGGCCGGGCGATCCCACGTTCGCCTGCGCCGCGACGCTCGCTAAGGCCGGTGCGCGTCGGGGGTTGCTTCGGCGAGCGGCAACGTCACGCGGCAGTCGAGCCCGCCGCCGCCGGCAGGACTCGCGCCGATCCGCCCGCCGTGGCGCGTGACGATGCTCTTGCACAGCGACAGCCCGATCCCGTTGCCGCCGGCCTTCGACGACGAGAAGCCATCGAACAGCCGGCCGTGCGCGCCGTCGGCAATGCCCGGACCGTTGTCGATCGCACGCAGCTCGGCCTGCCCCCCGACGGCTGCCGTGCCGAGCATCAGCGCGCGCGACGTGCGCTCGCAGCCGGCGAACGCCTCGATCGCGTTGAACGCGAGATTCAGGATCACCTGCCCGATCAGCACGCGCTCGCAGCGGATCGGCAGCGGCGCGTCCGCCTGCGCGATCGCGACCGTCACGCCGGCTTCCTTCGCGCGCAGCTCGATGAAGTACGCAGCGTCGGCGACGATGTCGCGCAGGTCCGCGACCACGACGACGGGCTCGCGCTTCACGATGAATTCGCGCACGCTCTTGATGATGAGCGCCGCGTGTTCCGCCTGCCGGTCAGCGCTGCGCAGCCCCCAGATTGCGTCGTCCACCGCGCCGCGCGCGTTCAGCCGCCGCACCGCGCCCCCGATGAAGTTGCGCACCGCCGCGAGCGGCTGGCTCAGCTCGTGCGCGATCACCGTCGCCATCTCGCCCATCGCGTTGTAGCGGCCCGCGTATTCGAGCATCCGCGCTTCGGCGCGCCGCGCATCCTCGATCGCGACTTCGGCGCTCACGTCGCGAAACTGCACGAGCAGGCCGCCCAGATCGCCTTCGATCTCGACCTGCCGGCACAGAATGCGCAGCCAGCACAACGCGCCGTCGCGCCGCGCGATCCGGTAGCGCTGCGGATCGGAGGGGCACGCCGACGGCGCGGCGCGAAGCTGCATGGCGAGCCGGTCGCGGTCGGCCCCGGCGCAGTAGTCGAGCAGCGCGCCGGGCGCGTCGTCCGGCGCAAGCCCGAGCACGCGCCGCCCCGACTCGCTGATGAACTGCACGCCACCATGCGGCGTCGCGACCGCGATGCCTTCGTCGAGGTCCTGCATGAACTCGCGCAACCGCGCCTCGTAGCGGCGCAACTGCTGGCGGATCGCCTCCTCCGCGCTGATGTCGCGAAACTGCACCATCACGACGTCGCGCCCGTGCAGCGGCACATAGGTCGCGATCGCCTCCGACAACATGTCGACGCCCGCGCGCGACCGGTAGCACCACTCGTACACCTGCGGCCCGTCGACGATCGCCCGATCCATCGCGCCCACGCCGATCTCGCGGCGGTACTTCGGTCCGGGGCGCGTCATGTCCGGCGCCTTCAGCGGCAACAGCTCCTCGACGGAAAAGCCGAGCGCGATGCACGCGGCGCGGTTCGCCCATACGATCGCCTTCGTCCGGGCATCGTGCAGCAGCACGCAGATCGTCAGTGCATCGAGCAGGCGGTGGAAATCGTCTTCGTCGGGAAAGCTCATGATCGGCGTCGGATGAGGACGCGCGACGTCGCGCGGCCGGCATCTCAACATAGCACCGGCGCGCGCGGATCGCATCTGAAGATTTCTTTAGTTCGGCACGGAACGCCCCCTGTCGCGCGACCGATCGCACCAATTGCCGCGCGTTTCCGGCGTTTCTAGACTGGTGGCATCGTGTGTCGCGCCGCTTGCCGCGGGACGCCGGCGCCGCCCGCACCCGAACGCTCATTCGCATCAGGAGACAGCCATGCCCCATGCCGAACTCGCCCTCGACACCGCGTCGCCCTCACCGCACGCCGCCGGCGAACCGGCCGCGCGGCTGTCGCCGCTCGACGCCGTGATCGACGCCGTCGCCGCACGCCGCGACGAGTTCGACCGTCTGTCGCACGTGCCGCGCGACATGATCGCGTTGTTCAAGCAGGCTGGCATCTACCGGGCGGGCACGCCGCGCCGTTTCGGTGGCGATGCGCTCGCGCCCACCGCATTCCTCGACATGATCGAGCGGATCGCGCTCGCCGACGGCTCGGCTGCGTGGGTCGCGAGCTTCGGTTCGGCCAACGTGTATCTCGCCGCGCTGCCGCTCGACACGCAGGCGGAGCTGTACGCGAACGGCCCCGACCAGGTATTCGCGGGCGGCCTGTTCCCGGTACAGCCGGCAAAGCCTGCGCCCGGCGGCTGGCGCGTCAACGGCACGTGGAAATTCGCCAGCGGCTGCAAGGGCGCCGACTGGCTCGGCGTCGGCATCGCGGTGCCCGGCGGGCGGGATGCCGCACCGAACAAGCCGCGCACGGCCGTGTTCCGCGCCGCCGAAGTCGAGATCGTCGAGAACTGGAGCGTGGTCGGCATGCAGGGCACCGGCAGCCACGACCTGCGCGTCGACGACCGCTTCGTGGCCGACGCCTGGACCTTCGTGCGCGGCGGCGAACCGACCGTCGACGAACCGCTGTACCGCTACCCGACCGTCGCGTATGCCGCTCAGGTGCTCGCCGTCGTCAACCTCGGCCTGGCGCGCGCGGCGCTCGATGTCGTGAACCGCATGTCGGGCGGGCGACAGACGACCACCGGCGCGCCGCGCCTCGCCGATCGCGCGTACTTCCGCATCGAGCTTGCGAAGGCCGAAGCACAGTTGCGCTCGGCGCGCGCGTTCTTCTACGATGCGACCGACACCGTCTGGCAATCGATCCTCGCCGGCAACCCGGTAACGCCCGACCAGGTCAGCATGCTGCGGCTCGCGGCCACGCACATCGCGCGCGAAGGCGCGAGCGTCGTCGAACGGGCGTACCGTCTCGGCGGCACGCCCGCGATCTACCGCTCGCATCCGCTGCAGCGCCTGCTGCGCGACGCGATGATCGTCACGCAGCACGCATTTCTCGCCGAGGGCAACTTCGACGGCGCCGGCGCGGTGTTCACCGGCGTCGCGCCGTTTCCCGGCTACTTGTAACCCGCGTCGCTTCGCGATGTCATCCTCGACGATGCCCGTGCCGGCCGGCCGGGCAACCCCGATTCCTCAGGAGCATCCTGTCATGTCCGATTCGAATCCGCTGCCGCTGCGCGTGCTGTTCTGCTGCGGCGTCTCGCAAAACTTCTTCGACCTGCCGCGCGAGAAGATCGGCGAAGTCTGGCAGGCGCACGGCGCGATGCTCGCGGCCGTCGAGGCGATGCCGGGCGTGCGCGTGCTCGGCGTGATGGATGACGACCGGCTCGTCGTCGGCCAGGCCGACGGCGCGCCGTGGACCTTCTACATCATGGCCGACGTCGCCGACTTCGACACCACGGTCGCGGTGTGCAACCTGTATCGCACGACGCCGGTCGGCGAATACAACCTGTGGCGCTACGGCAAGATCGAGGCGCGGGTCGGCCGTGCGTTGACCGTACCGCCGACCGCGCGGCCCACGTCGTGATTCCAGCGATGACGACGCCCGCGATCCCTCGGTCGAGTCTTGACGGTGCGCACGCCCGGCTCGATGCGCTCGACGTCCTGATCCGCCGCGTGGCGACGCTCGACGCCGAACGCGCGGTGCGCGCGGCGATGACGCGCTACATGGCGCTGTGCGACGTGCCCGGGGCGGCCGGCGACGGCCCGGCCCTCGCCGGCCTGTTCGCGGCCGACGCGGTGTGGGAGGGCATCGGCCCACAGTACGCAAGCAGGTTCGGCCGCCTCGCAGGCATCGATGCGATCATCGCGATGCTGCGCCGCTATCTGCCGCCCGACCCGCATTTCTCGGCGAACCTGCACTTCCTGACGTCGGAATCGATCGACGTCGACGCCGGCCACGCCATCGCGCGCGGCCGCTGGATCATGCTGCAGGCTTCACGTTACGCCGACGGCACGGCAGAGCTGATCGCTGCGCGGCTGAGCGTCGATTTCGCGCCGGCCGGCGACGGCTCGACCTGGCTGATCCGCCATTTCCGCACCGAACGCGTGCTCGACGGCCCATGGCCGCTCGCCACTGCGCCCCGGCCCTGACCCTTTCGCACGCCCCACACCATGACAGGCTTCATCGACACCGTCACCTTCGGCGGGCCGGGCCCGACGATCGCGATCAAGGACACCATCGACATCGCGGGCCGTCCGACCCGCGCGGCCAGCCGAGCGCTGGCCGACGCGCCGCCCGCCGCGCAACACGCGGACGTCGTGCGCCTGCTGCTCGATGCCGGCTGGCAGATCGCCGGCAAGGCGAACATGCATGAGCTGGCGTTCGGCATGACGGGCATCAACGACTACACCGGCACGCCGGTCAATCCGCAGGATGCGACGCGCATTCCGGGCGGCTCGTCGAGCGGCTCCGCGTCGCTGGTCGGCCTCGGTGCGGTCGACGCGGCGCTCGGCACCGACACCGGCGGCTCGATTCGCGGGCCGGCCGCCTGCTGCGGCGTCACCGGCCTGAAGCCGACCTTCGGCCGCGTATCGCGGCGCGGCGTCGCACCGGCCGAATCGACGCTCGACTGCGTGGGGCCGTTCGCGCGCGACATCCGCATGCTCGCCGCAGCGATGGCCGCAATCGCACCCGGCTTCGATCGCACGCTCGCGACGACGCCGGTAACGGATTGCACCGTCGCGCAAGTCGTCGTCGACGCCGATCCGGCCATCGCCGCCGCGCTCGACGCGGCCATCCGCGCGGCCGGCTATCGTTCGCGGCGCATCGTGCTCGACGACCTGCGCGCCGCCTTCGATGCCGGCCTCACGGTGATCAACGCGGAGACCTCGCGCGCGTTCGGCCACCTCGTCGCGACCGGCCGGCTCGGCGCCGATCTCGATGCGCGGCTGCGCACCGCCGCGACGACCACGCCCGCCACGCAGGCCGCCGCCGAAGTCGTGCGCGCGCGGTTCGCCGCGCAGGTGGACTTCGCGCTGCGCAACGCGGATGTGCTCGTGCTGCCGACGCTCCCTGCGTTGCCGATCACGCTCGACGAGGCGCGCAGCGGCGTGTCGGTGATCGCGATGTCGTCGCTGATCCGCCCGTTCAACCTGAGCGGCCATCCCGCGCTCAGCCTGCCGCTGCCGCTCGCCGGCTCGCCGCTGAAGAGCGGGCTGCAGATCGTCGGGCGCAAGGGCGCGGACGAACAGGTATGCGCGATCGCCGCGCACTTCGAGGCGGCGCTGGCCGCCTGATCCATCATGCGTACGCGCCGGCGCGTACGCCTACCCGGAATCCATGAACCATGTCCGATCGAGTCGTACTTGTCACCGGCGCCGCGCGCGGGCTCGGCGCCGTCATCGCCGAACGCTTTCATGCGGCCGGCTATCGCGTCGCGCTTGCCGACATCGCCGTCGACGCCATCGAGGCGCACACCCGCGTGCTCGACCCCGACGGCGCGCGCGTCGTCGCGCTGCCGCTCGACGTCACGTCCAAACGCGATTTCGAAGCCGCGCGCGATGCGCTCGTCGCGCGCTGGGGCGCGATCGACGTGCTCGTCAACAACGCGGGCGCGTCGAAAGTCGTGCCCGCGATGGAGATCACGGCCGAGCAGTTCGATCGGGTGATCGACGTCAATCTGCGCAGCGTGCTGTTCGGATGCCAGGTATTCGGCCAGTATTTTTCGTCGCGCGGCGCGGGCCGCATCGTCAACATCGCATCGCTCGCTGGACAGAACGGCGGCTCGGCGACGGGCGCTCACTACGCGGCCGCGAAGGGCGGCACGCTGACGCTGACCAAGGTGTTCGCGCGCGATCTCGCCGCACAAGGCGTGACGGTCAACGCGATCTCGCCGGGGCCGCTCGATTTGCCGATCGTTTATGAAAGCGTCGCGCCGGAGAGCCTCCGGCGCGTGCTCGCCAGCCTGCCGGGCGGGCGCCTCGGCTCGGCCGGGTTCGTCGCGGACGCGGCCGTGCTGCTTGCGTCCGGCGACGCGCATTTCGCGAACGGCGCGTGCTGGGATATCAACGGCGGGTTGTATATGCGGTGAGCCGGCGCGTGCGCGCCGCGCCACCGCCCGCAACGCTAGCGCGACGCGTCGCCTTCGTCGCCCCACACCGCCATCACGTCGCGCACCAGTGCCGCGATCGACGTCGCGCCGAGTTTCTCCTTGATGCTCGCGCGATGCACGTCGACAGTCTTCACGCTGATCGACAGGTCCGACGCGATCTGCTTGCTGCCCTTGCCATCGATGACGCCGCGCAGCACCTCTTTCTCGCGCGCGGTCAGCGCATCGAGCCGCTGACGCAATTCGCGGTGACGCCTGCCCGATGCATGCCGCTGCCGCGCGAGCCGCAGCGCGCGCTGCACGCATTCGAGCATCTGCTGCGAGTTGTACGGCTTCTCGACGAAATCAATCGCGCCGTTCTGCAGTGCGCGCACGGACATCGGGATGTCGCCGTGCCCGCTGACGAAGATCACCGGCAGCGTCGCGCCGCGCGCATTCAGTTCCGCCTGCACGTCGAACCCGCCCTTCTCCGGCATGCGCACGTCGAGCACCAGGCACGCGGGCAGGTTCACGTCGAAGCGCGCGAGAAAATCCGCCGCGTTCGCGAACCCTTCCGAAGCAATCCCGACCGATTCGAGCAACCACGCGAGCGAGGTCCGCATGCCGCCGTCGTCGTCGACGATGTATACGATCGGAGCGGATGGCGTCATCGGGTTGTCTCGAAAATATCGGTATGGGTATCGGACGCATCGCGCGCGAAGCCGGCGACCGGCCCGTTGCGCTCGCGCTCGCGGGGGATACGGCACATCATAACGAGCCGGAAACCCACTGAAAACCCCTGCATGCCTCGCATGAACGCGCGATCGCGTTTTTTCCTCGGGGCGCGATCCAACGATAGGTAGAACCTTTAGACGTGTTGGCGGAAATGCCAGCTCCGGCGTCAATCGTTCGAATGTTCTTCCGCTTTTTCGCGACGTACGCTCGCGTCATCGTTAACGATCCGCCGCGCTGCTCGCGCACGCGCCATCGCCGCTTTCGTTCACTCAGGAGCACCCCATGCCCCCTACTCCCGCCGCGTCCGCCGCGTCCGCTTCGCCCTTCGCATCCGACCGCCAGCGCACGACGCGCGTCGAGCCGACCGATACGCTGAAGGCCTTCCGCCAGGCGATGGCCCACCTCGGCGCGGCCGTCAACGTGATCACCACGGCCGGACCGCACGGCCGCGGCGGCATCACGGCGAGCGCCGTGTGCTCCGTCACCGACACTCCGCCGACCGTGCTGGTCTGCCTCAACCGGTCGAGCGCGCTGCATGCGATCTTCGAGCGCAATCGCCACGTCTGCATCAACGTGCTGCCGGCCGAGCACGAACTCCTCGCGCGGCATTTCGCGGGACTCACCGAGTTGCCGATGGAACGTCGCTTCGACTTGCCCGTCTGGGATCGCGGCGAGCGGGACGTGCCCGTGCTGCGCGACGCGCTCGCGAGCGTGCAGGGTACGATCGCCGAGATGAAGGAGGTCGGGTCGCATTCGGTGATGTTCATCGAGACAACGTCGATTCGCGTGCGCGACGACGGCGACAGCCTCATCTACTTCAACCGCGCGTTTCATCGCGTCGCGCGCACGGCATCCGTGCGGTGACGCCGCGCCGCGCGGCCCGAGGCTGACTACGCCGCCGCGCGCGGCGCGCGCGGCCCGGCCGCGAGGGCCGCGCCCACGAACAGCGTCAGCGCCGAATGCGCGAACCTGCGCGCCGGCCCCGCGCGGTTCGACACTCAGCCGATCGCGAACGGCCGCTCGGTCTGGCCGAACATGAAGATCGTCGCAAACGCGCGGGTGCCCTTCGCCCACGGCAGGTCGTGCCGCAGCGAACGCCGTGGTCGACGCGATGGCCGACAGGAACGTCGCGCCGAACAGCACGTCGCGGGAACGCGGCCGTCGGATGGACAACCCGCGCGGGCACCAGCGTCGCGATGGCGAGCAATGCGTTGAGCACGGCCAGCGCCAGCCCGCCGCGGATCCGGTCGAGCATCCCCGGCCACACCGCGCCGACATCATGGTCGCCGCGCCGGGCATTACGTAGAATACGGGCACCACCGAGGAACGATGAGCTTGCCGATGACGACCTTGCCGCTCGATTTCACGTCCGGCCCCACGCTCGCGCCCGAGGCCGAGACCTCGCCCGCCGCGCGCCTGGGTGCGCTCGACTGGCCAACGCTGGAGGCCGACCTCGCGACGCGCGGCTATGCGATCCTGCCGTCGGTGCTGACGCCCGACCTGTGCCGCGCGGCCGCGGCGCTGTATGACGACGCCGCGACGCGCTTTCGCAGTCGCGTCGTGATGTCGCGCCATCATTTCGGACAAGGTGAATACCGTTACTTCAGCTATCCGCTTCCGGAACCCGTGGCCGACTTGCGCGCCGCGCTGTATCCCTTGCTCGCGCCGATCGCGAACCGCTGGCATGCGGCGCTGCGGATCGACGCGCGCTTTCCCGCCGAGCACGCGGCCTTGCTCGCCCGCTGTCACGCCGCGGGGCAGCGACGCCCGACGCCGCTGATGCTGCGCTATCGCGCGGGCGACTATTGCTGTCTGCACCAGGACCTGTACGGCGAGCACGTGTTCCCGCTGCAGGCCGTGTTCCTGCTCGACGAACCCGGTCGCGACTTCGGCGGCGGCGAGCTGATGCTGACCGAGCAGGCCGCGCGCGGAGCGCCGCGTGCTGAAATCGTGCCGCTGCGGCAAGGCGACGGCGTCGTATTCGCGGTCAACCACCGGCCCGTGCGCAGCGCGCGCGGCTTCGCGCGCGCGAGCATGCGCCACGGCGTCAGCCGCGTGCACGACGGCCAGCGCACCACGCTGGGCCTCATCTTCCACGACGCCGCCTGAGCGGCCCTGCTCCCGCCCCGCGCCGGCCCGCGCGCGGACCCGACGGCACTGAGCCGTCCCGTTCGTGCACCGCATTCCCGCGTGAATCCGGATGCCGGCTCCTGTGAGACCAGGCTTCGCGCCGACGCGCGCGCTCCCGCGCCTTGCCGCAACCCACGCCAATGCATGCGGCCACACGGGCCCGCTGCGTCGCCTCACCCCCGGCACAACGCACGCCCATGCCGCGGCGCGGCCCGCATGACAAGGGCGAACCAAGCAATAGGCGGCCCTTCCGCCGCCGAAAACGACACGCATCCCGCGTACTGGAAAGCGTCCGAAACGCCCGCCATATTAGTACTCGTTCGATTTTAAGAAACAACCTACAGTTTTTGTCTTAAACATAGGACAACCGCCAAATCCCTCCGACAGACGGCGATACCATGGCTCGCCTCGACCCATGCTCCCGCCGTCAGCGCATCACATCGTGCATTTCGTTTCGTTCCGCTTCCTCGCCAGGCCGTCTTCCGCGTCGCATCGCGCCGGCGGGCCGGGTCTTCATCCGAAGGCCCGGCCCGCCGGCGCGACGTGGCGACGGCGGCTGGTCGCGTGCCTGCTGGCGTTCTGGCTGCCCACGGCATTCGCTGCGGGGCCCGCGCCCGCGTTCACCGACGAGGAGCGCGACTGGATCCGTGCGCATCCGGTCGTACGCGTCGCCTCGGAGCCGAGCTGGCGCCCATTCGAATACGTCGACCGCGGCCGCCGCGTCGGCATCATCCCGTCCTACCTCGACGCCATCTCGCTCATCTCGGGCCTGCATTTCGAGCCGGTGCAGCAAGCGCAATGGGGACACTCGCTCAGGATGCTGCAGGAAGGCCAGCTCGATCTGCTGCCCGACATCTGGAACGAGTCGATACACGCGCGGTTCGGCGATAACGCGGTCAGCACCACGCCCTATCTCGTCTGCCGCATCGCGATCGTCACCGCGAACGACCACACGATGGTCTTCGACCTCGGCAAGCTGACCGGCAAGCGCGTCGCCATCAAGCGCGACGGCGGCATCGAATACTTCCTGCGCAGCAAATACCCGGGCATCGAGATCCTGCGCTTCAAGGACGAGGAACAGGCGCTCGAAGCCGTGCGCGACGGTCTCGCCGACGCGGCGATCGGCGTCGACGCCTCGATGCTGCCGACCGTCCGGCGTCGCTTCACCAATCGCCTGTTCGTGTCGGGGATGGCCGCGAGCCATCCGGTCTCGGTATCGATGGTGACGCGCAAGGACATGCCGATCCTCGCCTCGATCATCGACAAGTCGCTGGCGGCGATGTCCTCGCGCCAGACGGAAGCCATTCTCGACCAATGGCTCGGGCAGGCGAACTACGGGCAGCCCACCTTCGAGTCGATTCTCCGCTATCGCTGGAAGCAGCTGCTCGCGGTCGCGGTCGCGATGCTCGGGTTCGCGATCCTCGCGCTGATCTCGATGAAGGCGCGCGCCCGCGCGGTGCGCAGCGAGCGCGACAAGAGCGCGTTCCTCGCGTTCATGAGCCACGAGGTGCGCACGCCCATGCACACCGTGCTGTCGTCGCTCGAGTTGCTGCAGGGATCGCGGCTGGATCCGGCGCTCGCCGAGCGGACCAGCGCCGCGATCGTGGCCTCCGAGACGCTGCTCGCGCTGCTCGACGAGGTGCTCGAATACTCGCGGGTGGGCTCGCGCGGCGCGCGGCTCGAACGCATCGCCACGCCGATCGGCGCATGGGCCGATGACACGCTCGACATGGTGCGTTGCCGGGCCGAGAAGAAGGGGCTCTCGCTGTCGCTCGAGATCGAATGCAATCCGCAGCTGACCTTGTTGATCGACCCGATGCGGCTGCGCCAGATCGTATCGAACCTGCTCATCAACGCGATCAAGTTCACCGACCAGGGTTGGGTGGGCCTGCGCATCGGCTACGCGCAGACGACCCGCTCCGACTGGACCGGCACGCTCACGCTCGAAGTATTCGATACCGGCATCGGCATCCTGCCCGAGCAGCTGCCGCATCTGTTCGATGCGTACTGGCAGGCGGAGCAGTCCTCGCGGCGCAGCAACAGCGGCGCGGGCCTGGGCCTCGCGATCTGCAAGGAGCTGTGCGTGCTGATGGGCGGCAGCATCGACGTGCAGAGCACGCTGGGCGGCAACACGAGCTTCACGGTGCGGATTCCCGCCCTGATCGAGGAACCGGGCCATGCGCCGCCCACGGCCCGGCGCGCGCCGCCCCCTCTGCTCGCGGGCCCGCCGCGGCCATCCGGCGACGCGTCGACGCCGGAGTCATCCGCGTCGCCTGCGCCCCTGCCGCTGTCGCCGTCGGCCGAGACCCCCGACGCCCGGCGCAAACCGCAACTGCTCGTGGTCGACGACCATGAAGCCGTCCAGCTCGCGCTCCGCAGCCAGCTCGATGCGCTCGGCTGTGCGTCGTTCATCGCCGGAACGGGTTCTGCCGCGCTCGCCGCGTTCGAGCACGGCGCCTACGACATGGTGCTGCTCGATTGCAACCTGCCTGACATCAGCGGGTACACGGTCGCTGAACGCATGCGCGAATGGGAAGCGGCGACTGGCCGCCACACACCGCTGATCGCGATCTCGGCCGCCACCGACGACGAGCATCGGATGCGCTGCGTGACGAGCGGAATGGACGGCATCCTGGCGAAACCGCTGCGGCTCGGCGCGCTGCGCGAGCTGATCGCGATGTGGTGTCCGGATGCCGCGATCGGCGCACCGGTCGAATCGCCGGCCGCACCCGCGCCTTCCGTCGATGCGCCGGGGCAGTTCAACATCCGGGCGCTGGAAGGCGATATCGCGCTGCTCAAGCACGCGCTCGATGACAACGATCCGGAAGGCGCGCGCTATGCGATCCATCGGATCCGCGGTGCCGCGCACATCGCCGGCTGGGAACATATCGCGGAAATCGCGGGGCTGTGGGAAACCCATCTGCTCGAACATGGCCGCCCGACCGCGCTCGATGCGTGACGGCGGGCGATGCGGGGGCTCGGGGGCTCTGGTATACGGCCACCTCGATAGGACATCCACGGCGACACGCCGCTTCCGGCGTCGCCATGGCTTGCTGGTTTCGATCATTCATTCGGATTACGACTGATTGTCGGCATGCATGCGAATATGCGACGGCGCGACACGACGCATCGGGACAGCGCGCGTCCCACGCCTGATGTATGCCGGCCGGATGAAACCGCCGTGGATGCGACAACCGGCATGAACGCCAGCGCAGGGAAAAACGCCCGACAGCAGGAAGATCGGCGCGGCCCCGTGAACGCGCGTCCGGCTCGATCGAGACGCGGGATGCGCGAAATGCACTGGTTCGAATCAGGTGTCTTCCCGCTCGAATGCGATGAACGCGCGCCGTTCTTCCGCGCTGCATCGGCAGTCGAACACGGTCTTGCCGCTCACCCGGCTTGGTCAGCCGGCGACGTCGATCCAGTCGCGCCCCCAGCCTGAGTCGAAACCCGCCTGCTCCTCCATGATGACGTCCCGTATTGAAATACGGACCGCCTCCAACGCACCGCGAATCGGGCCATGCAAATCAAGGCGCGAAGCGCCAACCGATCTCGCAAGTACGAAACGCCACTGCCCGAAGGCCACGCGGGACAAAAGATATAGCCGAAGATTTTCCCGAGCGTGCCGAAGCCCTGCCGAAGCCGGCTCCGCGCAACGCGCCGGCCCATTGCGGGCGGCCGGGATCGGGGCCGCCGGCGCAACGACCGGCGGCCCCCCTCGGATCAGCGACGGCGGATCCGAATAAGAAAACGGCAGCCCACGCGCCCGACCGCGCCCGTGGACCACCGCGCACCGCCCCGTCAGGCGCCCGCGAGCGGCACCGTCAGCGAGGTGCCGACCGGATCGAGCCGCAGCTCCGTGCCCGGCGTCGGCCGCAGGGTCGCTTCATTGTCGCTCGACAGCACGACGAGACCGAGGCGATGGCCGGGCTCGAGCGTGTAGTCGCGCGGCATGAAGGTCAGTTGCAGATCGTACGGCATGCCTGCGAGCACCGGCTGCGACCACCACATCGACACCGGATTGCGCGCATCCGTCCAGGCCCGCGTGACGATCGTCGCGGTGCCGTCCGGCGCGCGATCGACGATCAGCGCGGTCAGGTTCGCCGCGGCCGACAGCGTCACGCGCACCCGCGCCGTCGGCGTGCCGGAAATGCGGCTTGCCGTCGCGAGCGGTGCGGTCTCGAAACGGCTGCGATGCGCGCCGCTGTCGGTGTTCGCGAGCGTCAGCGCCGGAATGCGCGCGTCGTCGCTGAACACGGCAAGCGGCCCGCCCGTCGGATAGCGCAGCAGCACCCCTTCCCGGCTGCCGTCGCCGCCCGCGAAGTAGGTCACCTGCCGCGCACCGCGCGCGGGCCATGCGGCCTCCTTCAGCACGCTGCCGTCGGTCTGCTCGATCACCGCGCCCGGATCGCGCTCGACCCCGTTCGCATTGCCGAGCAGGTAGCGCGTGAACCAGCGGTTGACCTGCGCCGGCCACGCCTCGGCGAACGCGGGCCGGCTGCGCGGATCGATATGCTTCGCACGGTGCAGCCACTGCTGCGTCGGCACGCCCTGGCGGCGCATCGCCAGATACCACGAGGTCGACTGTTCGGTGCGGACGTTGTCGTCGGCCAGCCCCTGCGCGATCAGCGCGGGCGCGACGGCACGCTCGGTCGGAATCTCCCGCGCGAGCCAGAACGCCGAATAGTCGCCCGTCGCGCGATCCTCGCGCCGCGCCGCTTCGTCGACCACCTTCGTGCAGCGCTCCGGATGCGCATTGGTCAGCAGCGCCTTCACGTAGACGTCGACGTCCTCGCCCTGATAGCCCTCCGGCGCGCGCACCAGGCCGCCCGCGCGGTAATAGCCGTACATGTTGGACAGGCCCGCGATCGGCACGATCGCATCGAGCCCGCGCGTGCGCAGGCTGGCGACCATCTTCGGCAAAGTGCCGTCGTAGGACACGCCATACATCCCCACGTGCCCGGTCGACCAGCTCGCCACGATCGGCTTGCCCGCCGCGTCCTTCGCGGCCGCGTCGCGACCGAGCCAGCGGATCACCGACGCCATCGCGACCGACTCCTCGCGCGTCACGATGGTCGGGCAGCCGTCCGAGCCGGCGGTGCCCAGCGAATCCGCATAGACGATCGTGAAACCGCGCGGCACGAAGTACCCTTCGATCCACGAGCGCGCGGCGGCCGCGACCTCGGCCTGCTGCCGCAGGCGCGACAACGGCGCGGCGCTCGCGATCCGCGCGTTGACCGACGGCGGATGCGCGCTGCCGTCCAGCTCGACGTCGACGTCGTGGTTGGGGCTGTCCGCCAGATTGTTGTAGTACGGGCTCGCGAGCACGATGACCGGCGTGAGCGCGCCGCGATCGGTTTCGGCCGGCCGCACGACGCGGACGTGGATCCGGTCCTTGACGCCGTCGCCGTCGGAATCCACCGGCGTCTCGACCCAGGCCTGCTCGGTGATGGTCGCGCCCGACAGCGACGGCTGCACCTGCCCGTCGCGGATCACGGGCGGGTATTTGCTGTCGGGCTGCGCCGCATACGGCACGCCGGACGGCGATACATGCGGACTGCCGCGCTCGGCGGCAGCGGCAGCGGACGGCGCATCGGCCGCCCGGTTCTGCGCGAGCGACGACGCCGCCCCGCCCACGCCGCCGTCATCGCCGCCGCACGCGGCCAGCAACGCGGCGGCGCCCAGCGCGGCGAGCCAGGGCCGCGCCGCTTGTCTTGCTTGATGTTTCATTGAATCCCCCTTGGTTCTCGTTGATATGAACGCCGGATCGTGTCCGGTCGTTCCGACGCCTCGATCGTCCCGCCTGCCGCCCGCCGCACCGGAGCACCCGGCGCGGCGGGCCGCGGCGACACACCACCGTCGCCGCCCCGCTTATTGCGCGGCCGACGAAACCGCCGCGCCCGCGTCGAGCAGCCCAGCGCCGCACGTGCTGGTCGTGCAGCCCGAGCCGCTCGGGAAGCGCCGCGCGCTCGCCTGCAGCTTCTGCAGCACCTGCGCGGGCGTCAGCGACGGGTTCGCCGCGAGCATCAGCGCCACCGTGCCCGCCACGTGCGGCGTGGACATGCTGGTGCCGTTGTAGCTCGCGTAGCTGTCCTCCGCCGGACCCTTGCGCCCGCTGTTCAACGTCGACAGGATGCCGACGCCCGGCGCGGAGATCTTCACGATCGAGCCGTAGTTGCTGAAGCTCGCGCGCCGGCCGTTGCTGTCGGTCGCGCCCACGGTGATCACGCCCTGGCAGTTGGCCGGTTGCGAACTGGCAGCCTGCGCGTTCTCGTTACCCGCCGCCACCACGACCACCGAGCCCTTCGCGGTCACTTCGTTGATCGCGCTCTGATAGCTGCGGCTGCAACTGTTCGCCCGGCCGCCCAGGCTGAAGTTCAGCACCCGCGCCGGATTGCGGTTGACGGGCGCGCCCGGCACCGAGAGGCCGGCCGCCCAGCGCATGCCGTCCACGATGTCGCTCAGCGTGCCGCCGCACTTGCCGAGCACGCGCACCGGCAGCACCTTGCCCTTCCACGAGATCCCCGCGACGCCCGCGCCGTTGTTGCTGACCGTCGTGCCGGCCACGTGGGTGCCATGCCACGATGCGGTCGGATAGGTGTTGCCCGATTGATCGACGTTGCACCGGTAGAACGGCCCGGAGGGATCGTCGACCTCCTGCTGCGTCAACCAGTCGCCCGGATCCGATGCATCGGCGTCGCGGCCGCCGCCATCGTTCGCGCCCGCCGTGTCGCTGACGAAGTCATAGCCCGGCAGCAGATTCGCGGCGAGATCCGCATGCGGGCGATAGCCGGTATCGACCACCGCCACCACGATCTTGTCGGAGCCCGTGGTCCGGTCCCAGGCGGCCGGCAGGTTCGCGCCGCCGACCGGGTTGAAGTAACCCCACTGCTCGCTGTAGCGCGTGTCGTTCGGCGTGAGCAGCGCGCGCAGCCGCACGTCCGGCTCCGCATACTCGACGGCGCCGTCGGCCGCGAAATCGCGCGCGAGCGCCTCGGCCTCGGCCGCCGTCACCTGTCGCTGCAAGGCCAGCACGGTCGCGCCGCCCGACATGTCGCGCTTCACGCGCACGCCGGCGGCCGGATCCGCCGCATTGCCGGGCGCCGCCGCGGCCGCCGCGCCGAACGCGCGACTCGCCGCCCGCGTACGCCGCGCCGCCAGCACGCGATCGATCACCGCATCGATGCCCGCCGCCTGAGGTGTGCCCGCTTGCGCTCCGCCCGTTGCGGACGCGGCGCCGCGCGCAGCCTGCGCGGCGGGCCGCAGCTTCACGATCAGCTGGTTGACCGGGCCTGCGCCGCTGCTCGTCGCGGCCGGCCGATCTCCCACGTCCGCGTGTGCGACGGACGTCGTCATTGCGCAGGCAAGCGCAACACCAATCGACATGTATGAAGTAGTCCGAAACAATGAGTGCATATCAATACCCCTCAGTAAAGACATCGACAAAATGAATCGGGATCGCGGCGCGTGGCCGTCGCCCTGTTGCAACCGGCGTGCATTGCCGCGGGCCGCGACCTGACGGCCGGGACCGGAGCATGACTGCGCCGCCGGGAAACGAATGCGGAGGATCGGGGCGTCCCGCCACGTGCGCAGGACACCCCGTCTTCCGTCGGATCATATAAGCCGGGGTGAATCGGCATGAAAGCCGCCCGGTCTGACTTGCTCTCTCAGGTTCTGCTGGCACTTCCGTGCGCGGACGCGACGGGCAGGCCAGGCGCAATATGCCCGGTCGGCCATGGGTTCGTCACGTCCGCGCGGTTCAGCTGCGGCGTCGCCGCGATTCTCGAGGCCCTCGTGATATCGCCGGCCGCGCGACGACGCGCAGCCAATCCAGTTCTCACTATTAGTATTTCTAAATAAATGCTATCGGGATCGCACCGCGCCGAAGCCCGCCAACCGCCTGAACCATCCGGATCAAGCGGCCCTCATTGGCTCACTTCTTGTGCTCGCACTGCTTTCCAGGAGCTTGCACAACGTTATCTTGATGAAATAACCGTGTCAAACTTTTTTAGATGAAAACAAAAAAAGTTTCTCGTGCGGTGCAGCAAGAAATTACCCCGCGCATATATTCTTATTATGTTTTTGTGTCCGAAGCAAAACCGGCATGGCGCGACGCTGCGCCGGCCGGACCCGGCAGCCCACGGGCTCAAGGGCTCAATCGCGCTCGACCACGTAGTACCAGTCGGGGGCGATGCGCTTCACGTCCGCGCGCTCGGGCAATGACGCAGTTTCCACCGCGTAGATGTAAGACGCATGACAGGTCGTGCAAGCCACGCCGACCTCGACATGCTCGACCCGGGTGCCGCGATAGTCGACGTTGATCCGCTCCACGTCGAGGCCGGTCCGCCGGACCGCATCGCGCACGCGCGTGAAGAGCCGCTCGCCCTGCGCGTCGAACGGCTTCGCCGCGCCCTCGAACAGGTTGCAGGTGCGGGTCTCGTTGTTGGTGCTGTAGTTGCCTTCCGGCGTGGCCAGATTGCGGCACCAGTCCTGGTCCCGGTAGGCGCTGACGTGGTGGGCCTTCAAGACCGTCACGAGCGCGTCGAGCTTCGGCGCGACCGCGCCGGCCGCCGGGTCGCCGGCCGCCGTCGCCCATGCATAGGCGGCCGCGCAGACGAGCAGGGTGGCGCCGAGCGCGGCGCCGGTTCGTTGGGTGGCTTTACTCATGATGTCCGCAGAGATGGATGCGCTTCGCGCCCTCGTGCGCGTCGCCCCAGGGCACCGGCACGGCGGCGATCCGGTCGAGCAGCTGGCCGACGGTCAGCGCGGCCGGCTTGACCGCCGCGTAGAGATCGATGCCGAGCTGGATCGAGGTGTGATCCTGGATGTCGTCGCCGGTCGCGGGCCATGCGCCGTTTTCCGGATGGTCTTGAACGGGCCGGCCGTGCCACTTGTCATCGGCGATCTGCGCGAGCGCCGCGCCGTTGATCAGCTCTTCCCCGGTGAACCCGACCGCGACGCCGACATACCCGTAGTGGATGTTCGACCAGATGTCGTAGTAGTAGTCGTACTGGCCGTACTTGTGCCAGGGCGTGAACTTGCCGCCCGGACGGAATTTCTGTCGCAGGATCGGCTTGTGATCCCACGGACGGCCGGGCGCGACCATCTTGGTCCACAACGTGTAGGCGGCCGTCTTCTGGCTCGCGGCCATGCCGTTGCCGCCGCTCATCGCGCTCGGCGAGATCACGAGCCGCTTGTACCACGGCAATGCACTCCACTCATCCAGCCCGCGCTTCGGGTCGAAACTGTTGAACATGAGAATCTGCTTGCCTTCCGGCGTGAACGGATTCTTCTTCATCTCGCTGACCATGAACTCCGCGACCGGCACCGCATCGTTCGGGTGGTCGCATACCGTGACCAGCTTCAGGTCGGTGTCTTCGAACGGCGTCGTGTGCAGCGCCGCGACGAGCCGCATCGGCTTGCCGTTCTGGCCCAGGATCCCGCTCATGACGCGTCCTCGACGTAGATGCGGACATGCTCGGCATCGAGCGTCTGCTTGAGGAGGTGGGTCTGCCCCTGCGCATCGGTCACGCCGTGCTCGACCGAGCCGTCGGCGCGCTCGATCGCGTAGGCCAGGTTCGGCAGCGGCTCGCCGGTGTCGACGCCGCGCAGCACGTAGCGATCGTCGTACTTGCCCTCGACCCAGGCGCCGTCGTCGGTCTGGTAGAACGCGGTCGGCCCCGCGCCGCTGCTGTTGGCGATGCCGTGGACGTCGTTCAGCGTCGAGATCAGCGGGCAGCCGCCCGTGGTCTTGTCGCCGTGGACGAGTTGCGACTTGCCGCCCGGCAGCATCGATTGCGCATGGCTCGCGATCCCGTGGCAATTCTTCCGGCACGCGATCTTCGCGCCGTCATTGGCGAGCTGCCGGCCGTGGCTCGCGCAGGTCGAATCGCCGTCGACCACGACGCCGCCGCATGCGGCCTGATCGCCGACCCGAATCCAGCCCAGGATATTCATGACCGCCCCCGCGCGTCCGTCATCGGGTACGACGGCGACGCGACGCCGCGCGCTGCGTGACTTTTACCGCCCTGCATGGTGCCCTCTCATCGGCTTTGTTGTTGCGGCATTTTACCAAGATGAAAGGGCGGTCCGGCACCGTCCGCGCATGCTCGCGGGGGTGTTTTCGCGCTTCGGCGGCCGCCTCGCGCGCGGCCTGCGGCGGTTGTGCGATCGCAGCTCGGCCAATCGGCCTTCATGACGCGCGGAACGGGTACGCTTTACTCGCCAGGCCCGCTCATGTCGGCACATTTTTCCGACCCCGGCGATCCAGCGCCCGGGCCGGCCGCGCACACGGCCGGCCCGCGTGCGTTCAATCACGATTCGCCTGCAATACCGTCAACGCGGCCATGTTGACGATCCGCCGCACCGTCGAGCTGGAGGTCAGGATATTGACCGGCGCATCGACGCCGAGCAGGAACGGCCCGACCGCGACGTTGCTGCCCGCCCCCGTCTTCAGCAGGTTGTACGCGATGTTGCCCGAGTCGACGTTCGGACACACGAGCAGGTTCGCCGCCCCACTCAGCCGCGAGGTCGGCAAGATACGCAGCCGCAGCGCCTCGTCGAGCGCGCAGTCGCCGTGCATCTCGCCGTCGATCTCGAGGTCCGGCGCCAGCGCCGTGACGCGCGCGAGCACCTCGCGCATCTTCGCGCCCGACGCCGAGCCCGAGCCGAAGTTCGAGCGCGACAGCAGCGCGACCTTCGGCGACAGGTTCAGCCAGCTCATCTGCGCCGCCGCCGCGAGCGTGAATTCCGCGATCTGCGCCGCATCCGGATTGTCGTTGATGTGCGTGTCGACGAGCGCCACTGTGCGTTTGTCGAGCAGCAGGATGTTCATCGCCGCATAGGTCTGCGCGCCCGGCCGCTTGCCGATCGCCTCGTCGACGAAACGCAGGTGGTCGTGATACGCGCCCACCGTGCCGCACACCATCCCGTCGGCGTCGCCGAGCCGCACCATCATCGCGCCGATCAGCGTCAGCCGGCGGCGCATCTCGACGCGCGCCATCTCCTTCGTGATGCCGTCGCGGCAGCGCAGCTCCCAGTAGGTGGTCCAGTACTGGTGGAAACGTTCGTCGTACTCGGGATTGGTCACCTCGACGTCCTCGCCGAGCCGCAGCCGCAGGCCGAACTTCTCGATGCGCGCGAGCAGCACCTCGGGCCGGCCGATCAGAATCGGCCGCGCGAGCTTCTCGTCGACGATCACCTGCACCGCGCGCAGCACGCGCTCCTCCTCGCCCTCGGCGAACACGATGCGCGTGCTGCCGCCCTCGCGCACGAACTGCTTGGCGGCCGCGAACAGCGGCTTCATGAACGCGCCCGAGTGATAGACGAACTGCTGCAACTGGTCCGCATAGGCGGCGAAATCGTCGATCGGCCGGGTCGCGACGCCGTCCTCCATCGCCGCGCGCGCGACCGCGGGCGCGATGCGCACGATCAGGCGCGAATCGAACGGCTTCGGGATCAGGTAGGTCGGCCCGAACGACAGGTCGTACGCGCCATAGGCGGCCGCGACCGAATCGTTCGGCTCCTCCTGCGCGAGCCCCGCGATCGCGTGCACCGCCGCGATCTCCATGCCGCGCGTGATGGTGGTCGCGCCCACGTCGAGCGCGCCGCGGAAGATGTACGGGAAGCACAGCACGTTGTTGACCTGGTTCGGATAATCCGAGCGCCCGGTTGCGATCACCGCGTCGTCGCGCGCCGCGAGCGCGGCCTCCGGGAAGATCTCCGGCGTCGGGTTCGCGAGCGCGAGGATCAGCGGCCGCCCGGCCATGCCCTTCAGCATCTCCGGCTTCAGCACCCCGCCCGCGGACAGCCCGAGGAACACGTCGGCGCCCTCGATCACGTCGGCCAGCGTGCGCGCGGAGGTGTCCTGCGCGAAGCGGGCCTTGTCCGGGTCCATCGCCGCCTGGCGGCCGCGATAGACCACGCCCTCGATGTCGGTCACCCAGATGTTCTCGAGCGGCAGGCCGAGGTCGACCATCAGGTCAAGACACGCGAGCGCCGCGGCGCCCGCGCCCGAGGTCACCACCTTGACCTGCGAAAGATCCTTGCCGACCACCTTCAGGCCGTTCAGGAACGCCGCCGACACCGTGATCGCGGTGCCGTGCTGGTCGTCGTGGAACACCGGGATCTTCATCCGCTCGCGCAGCTTGCGCTCGACCGTGAAGCACTCCGGCGCCTTGATGTCTTCCAGATTGATCCCGCCGAACGTCGCTTCGAGGCTCGCGATGATGTCGACCAGCTTGTCCGGGTCGGTTTCGGTGATCTCGATGTCGAACACGTCGATGCCCGCGAACTTCTTGAACAGCACCGCCTTGCCTTCCATCACCGGCTTCGACGCGAGCGGCCCGATGTTGCCGAGCCCGAGCACCGCCGTGCCGTTCGTGATCACGCCGACCAGATTGCCGCGCCCCGTATAGCGGAACGCCGCGCCCGCGTCCGCCGCGATCTCCTCGCACACGGCCGCCACGCCCGGCGTATAGGCGAGCGCGAGATCGCGCTGGGTGACGAGCGGCTTGCTCGCGGTCACGGCAATCTTGCCCGGCGTCGGCCAGGCGTGGTATTCGAGCGCCGCGGCGCGATCGGTCTGGTTCATCTGCTCCTCTCCTCTACTCCGTGCGCCGGGCGGGTCCCGGCGTCCATCGATGCGGCCATTCTAGGGAGCGGGCATAAGTGTTTTATTTTGAATTAGTATGGGGCCATTATGTTTACCTGATGACGCAGGGGCGCGGACGTGCGAATCGATCCGGATGAAGTCAAGCGGCGCCTGAATACGCGCCTGAAGATGCGGCACCTGATGCTGTTGCTGCAGATCCGCCAGCACGGCTCGCTGACGCGCGTGGCCGAGCACATGGCGAGCAGCCAGCCGGCCGTCACCAATGCGCTCGCCGAGCTGGAAGGCATGTTCGGCGGGCCGCTGTTCGAGCGCTCGTCGCGCGGGATGACGCCCACCGCGCTCGGCCAGGTGGTGCTCGCGCGCGCGCAGGCCATGCTGCACGACCTCGACCACCTGACCCGCGACATCGAGGCGCTCGCGGCCGGACACGCGACGCGGCTCCATATCGGCGTGATCCCATTCATCTCGGGGCGCACGCTCGCGGCGGCGATCCGCGACACCCAGGCACGCCTGCCGCGACGGCTCACGATGACGATCCACGAAGGCACCAGCGACGCGCTGATCGCGCAGCTGCGCGATCACACGCTCGACATCGTGATCGGGCGCGCGTCATCGACCGTCGATCTCGATCAGTTGCAGTTCGAGGTGCTGCACCGGCAGAAGCCGCGCCTGATCGCGAGCCGGCGTCTCGCCGCGCGGCTCGCGCGCCACGCGCCCGACTGGCGCAAGCTGGTCGAGCTGGACTGGATCCTCGGCGCGCCACACACGCCGATGCGCGAACAGATCGCCGACCTGTTCCTGCATGCGGGCGTCGCCTCGCCGGTGCCGATCGTCGAGAGCTATACGTCGCGGCTCATCGGCGAGATGATCGTCGCGAACGAGAACGCGGTGTCGATCGTACCCGCCGACATCGCCGAGGAACTGGTGCATATCGCGGGGGTGGCGATCGTGCCGTATACGCTCGACTGGACGCTGCCGCCCGTCGCGGCGTTTACGCGCGTCGGGCCGCCGCGCGAGGTGGATACGCTGTTCGCGCAGGCCTTGCGGGCGTTGTATCAGGCGGAGGAAGGGAAAACCGGCGCGTCGCCCGGAAGGTGAACCCGCGCGCGGACGCGGGCGATCGATGCGCGTCACGCCGGGTCATCGCGGGCCTGGGACCAATCGTTGCTTCAGCAACCATACCGACCGTCGACCCATGAAGGGAAAAGGGCCGCGAGTGAATTCCGTGGGCGGGCGGCAGGAAAGAAATGGTTTCGGCACGGACCGCGTCCGGCCAAGTCAGGCGCTTCAGCGTCATATCGCGGGGATCGCCCCATCACGAGATCCCGCTTGGCTCATCGCGATGCGGCCGGCATGGCCGATCAAGCGTTGTTGCATTCGTCGCGCCGTGGGCGAAACGCATGAACCATGGTCTTCACGAGCCGCGCGTCGGCGCGATCGAGAGGCCAGTCGCGCGCACCACGCGCAGCCGGCCTTGTCCGCGTGTTACGCAGTCGTATTGACGTTGCTCCCCAACGCCGAGCCGTCGAGCGCATAGGTCGCCGCGGTCGATGCGTTGGTCGTGCCCGTCTGCGTGCCGAGCAGGGACAGGATGCCGCTCGACGTATTTGACGTACTCGACGTGCCGTCCGTCGTGCTCGACGACGCCTCGACCCCACCGTGATGGCCGTGCGCGTGCCGGCCTCGCCGGACGGCCGAGCCGCCGCCGGCCTGCTGGGTCGAACCACTCTGCTGGAGCGGATAGGTGCTGCCGGATGAAATCCCCGAAATGGACATGATGCGCCTCGCGTTCTGATTTGAAGGTAGCCGTAAGATTCGTGGGTTCGCGTGGTCTCCTCGCGAACCCGCCCAGTGTGCGTCAAACGCGCCTTTCAATTCAAAAGCGCCCGTAGGCTGCCTGTTTGCCCCCGCATTACCGGGCGTTACCCATCGCGATGGTCGTAAGCACCGGTAACTTTCCCGGTCCTCGGGCATGCCACGCACTGCTATGTTTCGTCGGGTCGCGTGCCACGCGCCTCCACCCGTCATCGTCGTCTGCGCGCACGCCCTTGCAGCGGGCATACAGCGCGCCCAGCCATCATGTCCATCGATCATTTTCTCGCGCTTGCCTCTTCGCACCAGCAGGCAGGCCAGCTCGACCTCGCGGAACGCCACTATCGCCAGGCGCTCGGTCTCGCCCCCGGTCATCGGGACGCCTGCCTCGGCCTCGCCCACGCTGATCCGCGCCAATCGCTTCGACGAAGCGATCGGTTATCTGCAACTCCTGCTGCACGACACCGCCGACACGGTCGCCGTCCACCAGCAGCTCCGGGCTCGCCCAGGCCTGCGCCGGCCGCCATGCGCTCGCGCTCGAACACTTCAACCGGGTGCTCGAACAAACGCCGGACGATCCGGCGATCCTGCATCTCGTCGCCAATCTCCAGCAGGCGCTGGGGCTCGACGACGCGGCGCGCGCGAGCTACCGCCGCGCGCTCGATCTTCAGCCGCTCGTCGTCGTGCCGGCCACCGTATCGCCGCCGGCATTCCGCGCGCTGTTCCTGTTCGCGCCCGGCGCGGGCAACACGCCGTTCCAGTTCCTCGTCGAGCACGCACCGTTCGAAAGCAAGGTCCTCACGCTGCTGCCCGATCTCGATTACGACATCGCACGCTGCCGCGCCGAGGCGGACGTGGTCGTCAACCTCATCTCCGACGTCGACCGCAGCCTGGCGCTGCTCGCGCCCGCCCAGGCGCTGGCGGAGCAACTGGGGCTGCCGATCGTGAATCCGGCGGACCGCGTCGCGCAAACGGATCGCGAGACGATCGCGCGGCGTCTTGCGCACCTGCCGGGCTGCGAGGTTCCGCAAACGCGCCGCCGCCACGCGGCCGACCTGCGCGCACTCGACTTCCCGCCGGCGTTCCCGCTGCTGGCAAGACCCGCGGGCACGCACGGCGGCGACGATTTCGAGAAGATGGACGACGCCGCGCAACTGCGGGCCTTCGTGGCGCAGCGCGTCGACCAGGACTACTACCTGACGCCGTACGTCGATTACCGCTCGGACGACGGCCTGTTCCGCAAGTATCGCTTCCTGTTCGTCGGCGCTGCGATCCTGCCGTACCACCTCGCGATCGGCGAGCACTGGAAGGTCCATCACGCGACGACGCAGATGGCCGCCCACGCGTGGATGCAGCACGAGGAAGCCGCGTTCCTCGACGCACCGTGGGGCGTGTTCGATGCGTCGCAGCGCGCGGCGCTGCACGCGATCCGCGACACGATCGGTCTCGACTACTTCGGGATCGACTGCGCGCTCGCGCGCGACGGCGCGCTCGTCGTGTTCGAGGTCAACGCGAGCATGCTCGTGCATGGGAACAACCCGCAGTTCCCCTACAAGACGGATGCGGTGGAACGAATCCGGCGGGCTTTTCATGCACTGCTGGCCGAGCGCGCGCGGACGCGGCCGCCGAAAGCCGTCGCGCATGCGGGCAGCGCGTCATAACGCGACGTCCGCTCGGGCCTCAGGCCGGGCTCGTCGAGCCGCCGCGCGGCCTCACCACTGCGCCTGATTCGGAATCGAATCGACCGCGCCCGTCGCGAGCGCGACCGAGGCGGCCGCCGCGAGCGCATTGCTGTAGCTGTCCGCATACGCGTTGTGCGCCGCGAGCAGCTGGTTCTGCGCGAGCAGCGCGTCGGTGACCGAACCGACGCCATGCCGGTACGCATCGAACGCCGCGTCGTAGGTGGTCCGCGCGGCATCCAGCAGATCCTTCGCGGCGGAATGCGCGCTCAGGCTCGTCTGCAAGGTGTTCTGCGCGGCGACGATCTGCCGGACCGCTTCCTCGCGGCTGCGCGCGAGCCGGGTCGAGGCGCTGTCCGCGTCGTTGCGCGCCTGCGCGAGCACCGCCGAGCGCAACCCGCCGTCGTAGATCGGGATCGTCACGCCCACCATCACGCTGCCGCCGTAGCGGCCGCCGCTCACGTTCAGCGCCGGCAGTTGCTGGCCGACCGCCGGCACCGCCGACACCGACGAACTGCTCGTGTTGTACGCGCCCGAGGCGGACAGGAAAATCTTCGGCATGAATTCCGACTGCGCCGCCTTCACCTTCGCGGCGCTCGCGCGTTCGGCCGCATACGCGCTCAGCACGTCGGGACGGCGCGCGATTGCGGTCGAGACGATCTGCTCGACCGAGTCGCCCATCGCCGGCGACAACGCGCGCGCCGGCAGCGGCGCGATCTTCGGCTTCGACAGCGGCGAGATGCCCATCGCGGACACCAGCGCGAGATAGCCGTTGCTCTCCGCGCCCTGCGCCTGGACCAGTGCGAGCTTCGCCTGCGCGCGGTTCTGGTCGCCTGCGCGACTTCGATCACGGTGCCGATGCCCTGCCGATAGCGCGACTGTGCGGCCTTGAGAATCGCCTCCGCGTTGTCGAGCCCCTGCTGCGCGGTGTCGATGCGCGCGCGCCCGCCTGATAGGCGTAGTAGGCGACGCTGACGTCGTAGATCACCTGCTGGTGGGTCGCGGTGAAGCCGATGTTCGCGATCACCGAGGCCTGCGACGCCGCCTCGACGCGCGCGCCGCCGAAATCGAACAGCAGCCATTGCAGCGACAGCACCGAGGTCACGCCGCGCGTCGTCCCGCTGATCGACGAATCGCCGAGCGCGCTCGACGAATTGCTGTGCGCGCCCGCATAGCGGCCCAGCGCGGTGGCCGACAATTGCGGCAAGTACGCGCTCTTCGCGATGCCGGCCGTGAGCGCGGCGTTGCGCGCATCGTTCCACGCGATCCGCGTGAGCGGATTGGCCGACTCGGCGAGATCGATCAGCTCGGGCAGGTTGTACGCGTGCGCGGCATCGAGCGAGGCCGGCGGCGGCGGCACCGCGGCGAGCGCGGGATTCGCCGGCAGCGTGTAGCGCGCGGCCGCGGCCGTCGCCGGCTTGCCCGGCGCGATCGCGCCCGTCGGGTCGATGGCCGGCTGCCAGGGGCGGTCGGGACGGTCGGGCGCCATGTCGAGCGACGAGGTCGCGCATCCGGCCAGCGCGGCCAGGGTCGCCAGCGCGAAAGGCAAGTCAAGCCGGCGCATGAATCGTGTGCTCCTTCGCGGGGTCGTCCGACGCCGCGCGTTCGAGTTGGATGAGGCGGGCGTCGCCGAGCGCGCGCAACGCGTTGCGCAGTGGGTCGGACGCCGCATCGGGGGTCGGGGCAGGCGGTGCGCTTGCGGCGGTCGGCTTCGGGGATGCGGATGAGGACGTACCGCGCCGACCGTCTGCGTCGCCGTCGGCCGAGGTGGCTGCATCGGGATTCGAGGTGGACGATGCGCTTGCGTCGGCCGGCTTCGGGATCGCGGCTGCACCGCGCCGACCGGCCGCACCACCGTCGGCCGGGGTCGCTGCATCGGGATTCGAGGTGGGCGACACGCTTGCGTCGGCCGGCTTCGGGACCGCGAATGCGTCGCGCCGACCGTCCGCGCCACCGTCGGCCGAGGTGGCTGCATCGGGATTCGAGGCGGGCAATACGCTTGCGTCGGCCGGCTTCGGGATCGCGGCTGCACCGCGCCGACCGGCCGCGTCGCGGTCGGCCACGGTCGTCGCTGCATCAGCAACGGGCTTGGCGGAACCATCGGTCGCAGCCGCGCGCGCCGGCATATCGTCGGCCGCCGCATTCAACCCCGTCGCGGGAGCCGACGCCACGGGTTCGCCGAACGCCGCGTCCTCGCGCGCCCCATCCTCCGCGAGCCGCCGCAGCCAATCGCCGATCGCCGGATCGCCCGGGTGGCGCTCGGCCAGCAGCAGCATCGGCCCTTCCAATGCATCGAACCGCGCAAGCGTGGCGCGCCGCGCGCCGATCCATTCGGGCGAGGGCCGCACCCACGACGGCTCGTAATGCATGAGCGCGATGTCCTGCCGCAGCGCCTCGCCGGTGGCCAGCGCCGCGGCCGCCTGGGTGCGCCGCGTCGCCACGTGCGTGAGCGCGGTCAGCCTGGCCCACTGCTCGCGCAACGCGGCCAGTGTCGCATCGACGCGCCCGCTGACGCTGACCGGCCAGACGCGCGTGAAGATCAGGTAGACGACCACGTTGCCGAGCAGGATCCCGATCGTGCGGTCGCGCGCGATCGTCAGGTCGAAGGCCGGCGCCGCGCCCTGGATCACGCACAGGAAGAACGCGAACGCCACCTGAAAGCCCGCGTAGGCGATGCGCGGCGAGCCGAACGCGATCCACGCGGACAGCCACGAACCGATCAGCACCACCAGCAGCAGTTGCGCGATCGAGTTCAGCACCGGCATCACGAACACCAGCGCGGCCGTGCCGAGCGCGGCTGACCAGACAACCGACGATCCGCAGCGTGAGCTTCTCGACGGTTTCCGCGGTGGTGCCGAGCGACACGACGTAGACCGTGATGAAGCAGGTATGGATGCCGGACCAGTCGAGTTGCGAATAGGTCAGGTAGCAGATCATCGCGGCCACGGTGGTCTTGAGCGCGTAGCGGATGTGCTCGGGATTGCTGAATGCATCGGGCAGGAAGAAGCCGCCGCGCTTCTTCTCGACGGGCGGCGGCACGTCCGCCGTCGGCGTGGCGAAGCCGGTGAGCGCGTCGTCCAGCTTGTCGACGGCCAGCCGGGCAAGCGGCGTCAGGCCGTCGCGCGGCGGCAGCGCCAGCGTGATCTCGACCGGATAGCCGCCCGCTTCCAGCATCGCCGCCATCTCGTCGAGCGTCTCGGCGAGCGGCGCGACGAACGCGGCCGGCAGGCGCCGCCGGCTCGCGGCTCACGAGCGACGCGACGCCGAGAATCGCGAGCGTCGACGACATCGCCTGCTTGAACGCGGGCGCGTCCGCACGCTGCGTCGAGCCTTCCAGCACCGACAGCTTGAGCCAGGTGCCGAGCTGCGCGTCGCCGAGCCGCACGCCGGCGTCGATCGCGTCGCGCGCCGCCTCGGGCTCGCGCAGCGCGTGCGCCGCGAGCCGCAGCCGCTTCGCGATTTCGCGGCCCATCAGCTTGCGCGGCGAGGGCGCGCATGCGAGGTTCACGACGATCGCCACCGCGACCGGAATCGCGACCATCAGCCACGCATACAGCAGCGCGCGCGTCGCGGCCTCGCCGAACGGCACGCTGCCGAGCTTGTCGAGCGTATAGCCGATGAGCATCGCGATGATCGCGCCGACCGGCCGCAGCTTGCTCGCCGAGGTGACGAACAGCAGCCCCGCGGACAACACCGCGATCCCCGCCACGCGCAACGCCGGCTCGTCGAGCACGACGAGCGCGACGCCCAGCACGATCGCGATCACGACCGTGATCAGCAGCAGCATCACCGTGCTCAGCACCACGCTCGTCACGCGGTCAGCGCGGATCAGGAAGAACACGACATAGGCGGACAGCGCCGCCTCGGGCGTGCCGTACACCATCGTCACGAGCGTCGTCAGTGCGCAGATCAGCGCGACGCGCGAGGCCGTCGCCGCGCGCCCCCGGGAACGGCGCGAGCAGCTTGCGCAGATCGGCGAGACCGGGCCGCCGCAGTTCAGCGGCAAACCGCGCCATGCCTGACCTCGACGATCGCGCTGGCGCCGACCCGCACCAGCCGCTCGGCCGGTTCGTCGAGCCGCACCCGCACCGGGAAGCGCTGCGCGACCCGCACCCAGTTCACCGATTGCTGGACGATCGGCAGCGCGCGCGGCAGGTTGATGCGATCGGAATCCGCGACGCCCGCGCCGATGCCGACGACCTTGCCGTTGATCGCCTGGCCGCGATCGATCATCGAATAAACGGTCGCGCAATCGCCGATCGCGATGTGCTTGAGCGCGCCCTCGCGGAAGTTCGCGACCGCGAACCACTCGTCCGCATGCACCAGCGTGAACAGCGACTGGTTCGGCGCGACCGTCTCGCCCGCGAGCACCGTGAGGCCCGTCACGTAGCCGTTGTGCGGCGCGCGCACCACGGTCTGTTCGAGGTTGTACTGCGCGAGCGCGACCGCGGCCTCGCGCGTGCACGCTCGCGATCGCGCCGGCGTCGTCGCCGACCGCCTGCGCGCTCGCCTGCTTCTGCTGCTGCGCCTGGCGCAGCGACAGTTCCGCATCGCGCTGCGCGACCTGCGCCTGATCCAGCTGCTGCGCCGGCACGTAGCCCTTCGCCGCGAGCGGCGCGATCCGGTCGACATTGCGGGTCGCGAGCGCGTAGTTGTGCGCGGCCTTGCTGGTCTGGTCGTCGGCGACCGCCGCGTTCGCGCGCTCGCTCGTGATGGTCTTGTGCCGCGTATCGAGCGACGCGCGCGCCAGTTCGAGATCCGCGCGCGCCTGCTGCAACGTGAGGCGGTACGGCTGCGGATCGATCTCGAACAGCAGGTCGCCCTGCTTGACGCGCTGGTTCTCCTCGACCGCGAGCCGCACGATGCGCCCGCCGACGGGCGTCGCGACGTGCACGACGTCGGCGTCGATCGTCGCGTCGTCGGTCGATGGAAAGCGCGACGAGCGGTAATACGCATAGCAGGCGATGAGCACGCCGAGCGCGATGATGACGATCGCGATCACGCGGCCCTTGACGGAGATCTTGCGTACGCCGGCCATTTTCATAGCAGTTGCCCCGTACCGATGAGCCAGACCAGCGCGGCGATCGCGATGCCGATCGCGACGCACACCGTCAGCTGCGACGGCATCACCTGCGCGAGGCCGGTCGAGACGAACAGCCGGTGCGCGAGCAGCGCGCCGACGAGGCCGAGCACGCCGCCCACCAGCCACAAGGGAAAGTACGCGCCGAAGATCTCGAACGAGGGCGCGCCGCGCGACGTGCAGCCGGGCAGCAACAGCGCAGCGCTCGCCGCGGCCGGCAGCCGCCTCGCGCGTGATGAAGACAGAGTTGGGGACATGGGCGCGTGTGGCATGCAATTGTCATTGTACGAACGAATTGCGCGTACTTTACCAGCGCAGCCAGCACAACTGAATCACTCCGGCACTCGAAATTCGGGCCGCGCTCCCATTCACGCCGATACGTTTAGGAATGCTGTTTCAGCGTCTCAAACAGCATTGCAACCATTCCGTAATACTGTCAACGATCGCACGCCCGGACCGCGCGCGATCATCATTTCAGTTTCAGGAACAGTTCATTGCGCGCCGCGTGCCGGCACGCCGAAGAGGATCGTCAACACGCCGAGCACCAGGACGCGCCGACGAATACGCCGTTCACGCCGCTCGCGTCGAACACGGCCCGCCCGCCGCGCCTCCGTCGCGATCGCCATCTGCACCGCCGCGATCATCAGGCCGCCCGCGCTCTCGGCCTCATCGGGCACGGTGCGCGTGATCCAGGTCGACCAGGCGACCGGAATCCCGCCGAACGCCATGCCCCACAGCGCGACCAGCAGCGCATCCGCGAACGGCGCGCGGCCGAGCAGGAGCAGCGCCGCGCCGAGCACGATCATCAGCGCCGGCATCGCGATCAGCACCGGCCGCAGGCTGCGCTCGATCAGCCGGCCCGCGAGCGAGCGTGCCGATGAAGTTCGCCACGCCGTAGCCGAGCAGGATCGCCGACAGGCCGCTCACGCCGACGCCCGTGACGATTTCAAGGAACGGCCGCAGATACGTGAAGAACGCGAAGTGCCCGACGAACACGAGGATCGTCGCGAGCATCCCGAGCGCAACCCCCGGCCGGCGCAGCACGTCGAACAGCGTGCGCAGCCGGGTCGCGCCGCTGGGCGCCATCGCGGGCAGCGTGGCGCGAGCCAGGCAAGCCAGGCACGCCGAGCCCGCCGCGATCAGGAACACGTCGCGCCAGCCGATCAGTTGACCGAAGTAGCTGCCGAGCGGCGCGGCCGCGATGGTCGCGACCGACACGCCGCTGAAGATGATCGACAGCGCGCGCGGCACCATCGCGGGCGGCACGAGCCGCATCGCGGTGGCGGCCGCCATGGTCCAGAAGCCGCCGAGCGCGACGCCGAGCAGCACCCGGCCCAGCAGGACGAGCGGCAGCGTCGGCGCGAACGCGACGCCTGGTTCGAGGCGAGCAGCAGCGTCATGAACGCGAGCAGCACGCGCCGGCGGTCGATATGGCGGGTCGCCGCGGCGGTCAGCAGGCTCGTCACCAGCGCGACCGTCGCGGTGGCCGTCACCGCCTGCCCGCCACGCCCTCCGTCACGCGCAGGTTCGACGCCATCGGCGTCAGCAGGCTCGCGGGCAGGAATTCCGCCGTGACGAGGCTGAACACGCCGAACGCCATCGCGAACACGGCGCCCCACGCGGGCTGGACGCGCGCCTCGGCCGGACGAAGTCGGCGGACTGGATGCTGGTACTCATGCGGGATTCCGTCTGCAATCGGTGATGGACAAGGTCGTCAGCGTACCGATCGGCAGCGGACGGTCTATGACATAAAATCCGCATTACTTGATCAATCGTCCGGATTCCATGCCGATGCCCGCTACCCTGCCCTCTGTCGACCATCGCGACCTCGTGAGCGAACTGCTGCTCGGCATGCGTCTGTCGGGCGTCAAATATCGCCGCATCCAGGCCGCGCCGCCGTTCGGCGTCAGCTTCGGTCATGCGCCCGGGCGCGCGCAATTCCATT